>DKAT01000002.1 GCA_002450905.1 Spirochaetia bacterium UBA6919 | reverse complement strand
TAAATATGGTATCTTAATAAATAGGGTAATTAGGATGAAAGAATCGTTCCAGGATATAAATATCGAAGAACTTGTTGATGAATATAAAAAAACAGCTTCCGATGAAGTATTTCGAAAATTGTTTACGGCATGCCATCGGGATATGTTAAAATTTCTATTGAATAAAAAATCATCTATAGAAGACGCTGAGGATGTTTTACAGGATTATTTTTCTCGGGACTTTGAAAAAGCCATACAAAAATTCGATCGATCCCAGCAGAAGTTCATCAATTATATCAAGCAAATGGTACTCATGAGATATTTTTCCAGTTACAAAAGAACCAGAAAACGTCGTGACCGCAATATCAATTCCTTTGATGATCCTAAAAATGATGGTTTCAAAAATATTCACTACACAAAATCCGATGATTTGAATGCAATGTTATCTCTTATGAAAAATGAAATCAGGGATTTTTTCAGAGATATCGTCCTCTCCATAAAAAAAGAGGAGCATCGAAATGCTATAATATTAAAATTATGTCTTCCATTCAAACTTAGCGTCGTCGAAATTGCTAAAATCCTTGATTGTGACCATAATCTATTTTCAACGTGGGTTTATCGTGCTGTCATGGAGCTTAAAGAAAAGATCATTGAATCAAAAAAAGCAATCCCATTTGATTTGGAAGATATTCAACATTTCGCAAAACAGGAATCCTTTGCCCTGAAACAGGACGTCATAGATAATATCCAGGACAAAGAACTGCGGAATATACTAGAACTATTTTTCTTCTCTAAAAAATCAATTGATGACATATCCAGTCAATTGAATAAGCCTGTAGAAGATGTAAAAATCCTTTTAAGAACAGGTATTTTTAATATATTATCCTTGTTAAACCAGCGTGAATTATTATTTCGTAAGGGGGAACCTATGTATATCGAACAAAATGATCTGATCCAATTTATTGATAGTCTTGATAATGATTCAATATCTATCACCACAAGAAACTCCATAACCACCGGTGATCATTATCTAGACAATATGCTAAGAACCATTCACCATCTTTTTCATGATCAATACGTCTTTTCTCATTCTTCTCCTTCTATAAAAGACCAGTTATTCAATAAAATGAAAGAACAAAAACTATCTCTCAATGATATGAAAGATAAAATGAATTTATCCTTACAAGAAGTAAATCTTCTACTCTCCGATCCAAGTTTACTAGCCCAGGAATCTCTTTCTAAATTAAAGGATTTCCTGGGGAATACTCTTGAAAGAACAATGAAAACTGATGATAACAATTTCATCGACGAAGAAAGCTTCCAGTCAATGAACGATCGACTCCTAAATCATTTTTACCAGAATAAAAAAATATAGTTATCTCCAGTAAATATTCAATAAAACCATCCCGTTAATTACACCGTATATTAACAAAATTAAAATCATTTTTCGTGATTATATGAAAAGGCTGTCCTCTAAGGGATAAATGTATTATTTTTATACTAATCATGAAATACGTATTCTGAATCTTAAAAATTATTAAAAATATGGTTTCAAATGGAAGATAAGTTCTTTGATCAATGTGGTATATTTGGTATATACTCCACTGAAATAGATGTCGCTCAAGCCGCTTATTTAGGACTCTATGCCCTCCAGCATCGTGGACAAGAAAGTGCTGGTATCGCAGTTTCTGATAATAATAATTTTACCTTTCATAAAGGAATGGGTCTAGTCCAAAGGGTTTTTAATGAAGATAACCTGAATAATTTAAAAGGAACTTTGGCAGTAGGTCATGTAAGATACTCAACTTCGGGTGAATCAAGAATTGAAAATGCACAGCCTGTAGTTGTTCAATACAAGAAAGGAAATATGGCAGTAGCCCATAATGGAAATATCGTAAATGCTCAGGAAATCAAAATAAAATTAGAAGAAGAAGGATCTATATTCCAATCCACCGTAGACTCCGAAGTAATAGTCCATCTAATAGCCCGATCCAAAGAGCCAAATATCCGTGAAGCCCTGAAGGAAGCACTCAAATTTGTTAAAGGCGCCTATTCCCTTGTTTTGATGACTGAAAATGAAGTCATCGGAGTGCGAGATCCTTCTGCATTCCGGCCATTGTGTATAGGTACCATTGGAAATTCCTACTGTATTGCTTCTGAAAGCTGTGCCCTTGAACAAATTGGTGCCCAATATATCCGTCCTGTTGAACCCAATGAAATGGTTGTCATAGATAAAAATGGCTTATCCAGTTATCCTTTAGATCAGCCTCAAAAAAGATCCATGTGTATCTTTGAGTTAATTTATCTCTCCAGACCTGATAGCATTGTATTTGGAAAAAGTGTTTATCTAACCCGAAAGGAGTTCGGAAGGATTTTAGCAAAGGAACATTCTGTAGAAGCAGATTTAGTAATCCCAATCCCAGATTCTGGTATCCCTGCCGCCATTGGATATTCAGAAGCATCAAAAATCCCTTACGATATGGGTTTATTAAGAAATCATTACGTAGGACGTACTTTCATCCAGCCTGATAGTTTCTTCAGAAGCTCTAAAGTCCGCATTAAATTGAGTCCTGTTTCTGAAATGATCAAAGGAAAACGAGTTGTAATAGTCGATGATTCCATTGTCAGAGGGACTACCAGCAAAGAAATCGTGAAAATGCTCAAAAACGCAGGGGCTAAGGAAATCCATTTGCTTGTCAGCTCCCCTCCAATCAACTACCCTTGTTTCTATGGTATTGATACCCCCAATAGAGAAGAGTTGATCGCTGCAAAGTATGAGAATAATATCCAGGAGATTAAAAAATATCTGGGTGCTGATTCAGTTCATTATCTCAGTATAGACGGTTTGCTGAGCGTTATGGGAAAAGATTCTTCAGATTACTGTCTTGCCTGTTTTAATGGGAAATATCCTGTACCACCAACTGATTTTCAAAATAATGTACTCCAATCTAAGTGTTAAATTGAAATATTTCAAATCTATTTGATAATCACAGAAACCACACAGGAGAATTTTTAATGTCCGCAAAAAAATCCCTATTCAAATATATAATCTTAATAGGTGGTTTTATCCTAATCCCTTTCCTGATCTTTGCCTTATTGATGTTACCACCAATTTTAGCTGAGCAGAACTTCAAGAATGGAATAAAATATTTTGAAAATAGAGAATACAACAAAGCTATAATAGAATTTAACAAAGCAATTAAATCAAAATCAGATTCCCCAAATTATTATAAATTCAGAGGTAATGCGTATTTCTATCAAAATAAATTTGACATGGCGATGAAAGATTACAATAAAGCAATTAAATTAAATCCTAATGATTCTTCAATTTATAATAACCGTGGAAATATATATTCTACTAAAGGGCTCTTCAACAAAGCTATAAATGACTATACCAAATCTATTTCTATCAATCCAAAGGATATCATGATATACGCCCATCGTGGAGATGCCTATTTTAATCTGGGGGACATGGATCACGCCATATTCGACTATAACAAGGTACTCCAAAAGAATCCAAAGGAAGTCAGACTATACAATAATCGGGGATTTGCACATTTCGAAAAGGGCGACTTGGATCATGCCATCATGGATTTCAACAAAGCAATTAAACTAAGTCCTGGTAATTCCATAGCATACAATAATCGGGGTGACGTCTATTTTGAAATGGGTAAGCTGGATAAAGCTATTCAAGATTATAACAAAGCCATCGAACTAGATCCAAAAAATTCATCTGCATATGCTAATCGTGGGGATATATATTCTGAAAAAGGAAATCTGGAGCAAGCAATCAAGGATTACACCAAATCGATTGAATATGATCAACAATACCCAGTTACTTATAAAAATCGTGGTGATGCCTATTTTGATAAAAATAATTTCCAGCAAGCCCTTTTAGATTACAATAAAGCAATAGAACTGGACCCTGACTACGCAGAAGCATACCATTCCAGATCACTAGTTTATAAAAAACTAGGTGATAATCCAAAATCCCAAAAAGATTTTGAAAAAGCAAAGAAATTAGGTTATAAAAATAAATAACTCCATTCATGACAAGGTCTATTCCCCATTTCCTCCCTTAAAAAGATAATTTGCTCTAATTTTATTTTCGGATAATAAATCCCCCTCTTTCTTAATAGTCTTATTTTAAATAATCAATAAAATAAATATACTCATTTAAAATCCATTAATATTTGAATATTCATCTAATTTATGGACAAAATATGATTTTTTTATATATTATATTCGATATTGTATAAAATCTATTCACGAGGTGCAAAGTGGCTGGTGATTTTGAAACAGTAATTGGCTTGGAAGTCCATGTCCAGTTAAATACCCAGAGCAAGTTATTTTGTCAGTGCTCTACTCAATTCGGTGCTAAACCAAATTCCCAGACCTGTCCAATCTGTCAGGGACATCCTGGTGTACTTCCAGTACTCAATCAGGAAGCCCTTACAAAAGCTGTCCAGGCTGGGTTATCTTTAAACTGTTCCATAAATCATTTCTCCAAATTTGACCGAAAAAACTATTTTTATCCCGATCTCCCAAAAGCCTACCAAATCTCTCAATACGATCTCCCGATATGTAAAGAGGGTTATCTGGAAATAAGTATTGGCGAACACGACATTAAAAAAATTGGTATAACCAGGATCCACATGGAAGAGGATGCAGGAAAGTTGATTCACTCAGATGTCCCATCGATAAATGAAAGTTATGTCGATCTAAATCGATGTGGAGTGCCTCTGTTGGAAATCGTTTCAGAACCTGATATGAGAAATAGCACAGAAGCGTATCACTACCTTCAATCTCTCAAAAGTATTTTAAAATATATCAATGTCTCTGATTGTAATATGGAAGAAGGATCTCTTCGGTGTGATGCCAATGTTTCCCTGAGACTACGGGGACAAAAAGAATTCGGCACGAAAGTCGAGATAAAGAATATGAATTCATTCAAAGGAGTACAAAAGGCTCTTGAATATGAGGTAAAACGCCAGAGTATGGCCCTAAAGAAGGGTGAAAAAATAGTTCAGGAAACACGTCTCTATAACGTTGATGAGGACAAGACCTACACGATGAGAAGCAAGGAAGAAGCCCACGACTATCGTTATTTCCCAGATCCTGATCTTGTTCCTATTATCCTTGAAGAAAAGGATGTTGAAGTCATTCGCAAAGATCTCCCAGAACTCCCGAAAGCAAAGGAGGAACGATTTATCAAATACTACCAACTGCCCCAGGAAGACGCTGGTGTACTAATCAGTTCTCTAGAGCTGGCTAATTACTTCGAAATGGCTGTTCAATCCTATCCTAATAATCCAAAGAAAATAGCAAACTGGATTATGGCTGAGTTAATGAGGGTTTTAAATGAATCAGATGGAGAAATCTCTTCTCTAAAGGTCGAAGCAAAACAAATCGGAAATCTCGTTAAACATATTGATGAAGGCAAGATTAGTGGAAAGATGGGTAAAACTATTTTTGAAGACCTTGTAAAAGAAGGTGGAACAGTAGAAGGAATTATTGAAAATCAGGGATTAAAGCTGGTAGATGATGTTGGAGAATTAGAGAAATTTATCGATGAAGTGATTAGTGAAAATCCAGAACCTGTAGCTTCATTTAAGGCTGGAAAGGATAAGGCAATTGGGTTTCTTGTAGGACAGGTTATGAAAAAGTCAAAGGGACAGGCAAATCCTGGAAAAGTAAATCAACTCTTAATTGATAAATTAAAAGAAAAATAATCTAATCTATCTCCTTATAATATATCTTATTACGAATACGACTATTTACAAACCGAACCAAACTCCCCAAATCCTTCTGATAATAGTTAGAAACTTGGATAGTACGGGATAAATTACCCCATTTAATTGCAAATGTATGTTGTACCCCATCTTTCATACCAGAATAGTATCCTCTTTTTAATTGTTTGAATGGAATAGATTTTAAAAGAGTATTCAGTTGATCTTGCTCTGTGGAGGATAAGATTTTCTTCTCAATGACCTTTAAAACTGTTTTAGGCCTTCTAAAATCATGATTAGAGTTTTGATTAACGATGATTTCTTTGTCTGAGATAACCCATACACCATGTACCCTTCCAAAACTATTTTGTGTAATGGATATATAAATAGAGTTTTCCTCAGAAGCCTGTACAGCCAATGATATCATTAATATAGCTGAAAGAATTACAAGAATTGAAAATCGATTTAATTTCATTACCTCATCCTCAATAAATTATTATTTAAAATATAACCAAACATTTTAGAATAACAAGTTGATTATATCCAATTCTCTGAAAAATAATTACGAAGATACCAATATAAAATATCTAAATATTGATATCGGATAGCAAAATGAATTATATTTAGATCATGGACGAATATTTTAAAAATATTATCCTCATCGGTCCAATCCGTGTTGGGAAAAGTACTATCGCTCGTTTGTTGTCTGAAAAGCTGGGTATACCACGATGTCCCATGGATCAGTTGAGATGGAAATATTATCACGAAATAGGTTATGATGAACAGAAAGTCCGTATGATTGGGGAACAGGAAGGTTTTCTTGCAGTTTATAATTACTGGAAAGTCTTTGAAGCATATTCCGTCGTGAGATTACTTTCTGAGGTCGAAGATTGTATTATTGATTTTGGTGCAGGGCATTCTGTATATGAAGAAAACGAGTTGTTTATTCAGGTAGATGAGGCTCTAAAACCGTTTCAACATGTTATATTATTGCTTCCTTCTAATGATCCTGAAGAATCGATAAGGATTTTAAATGAAAGGACAGGTGGATTTATCCGAAATGGGTTTGACTTCCATAAACACTTTGTCACACATCCATCAAACTATAAACTCGCTAAACATATTATCTACACCAAAGAAAAATCCCCTGAAGAAGTTTGCGAAGAGATTATCCATCACGTAAAATTTTAAAAAATATTCATAAATCGATTGAGAATCATCCCTATGGTGTTCGATAAAATACTAAATAGAGGGAAGGATATGAAATACGTATTAATTATATTGATTATAGCGTCAATTTCTTGTTCTAATAAAGAAAATCACAATACACGAAGCACTGATTCAAAGTATAGTACAAGGAATAAAGAGAATAATCCCCCATTTAGCAATTTATCAGAAAGAAATATTAATAGCCGCCATTCCTCAAAGACCATTTCCACAAAGAACAATAAGGATTACGTCAATTTTAAAACCACTCTCAGAAAACGTTTTGATATTGATTTCAATGTCATTAAAAAAGGACAATTCAATATTGCCCATCAATGTTCTCCTCAGAAAATACATCAATTAAATGATTATATGAATAAATTTTATACCCAGATTTACCCCCAATACTTCAAAAAAAAGCCCACTGATCCATGGAATATAATTTATTTTAATAACAAACCACAATATACGCAAAAAACAGGGTCTACAGCTTATGGATACTATAATCCCGAGAGCAAGACCTTATATACCTACTGCTATTCAGGGCATGGGACATTATGGCATGAAATGATCCACGCATTTGTTGATACCAACACCAATAAACGGATACACCAGTGGTTTAATGAAGGTTTAGCTTCTTTTTACGAAATGGCATTCCTTATAAACAATAAAGTAAGTGATGGATACACTAATTGGAGAATGCCAGGTCTCCAGGAAGCAATCAGAGAAAAGAGATTTGTGCCTCTAAAAAAGTTTATGATGGACTGGACAATGCAAAAGGACTTTGGATATGCTTCAGTTCGTTTTCTATTCTGCTATCTCTGGATAAAAAATAAGATAATCCCTTTTGTTCAAACATATTTATATGACCTGCTGCCGAAATATAACAGAAAGTATCTTGGAATAAAGACTATCCAGTTATTAGAATCCCTTATAGGAAAGAATATTGATGAAATAAATGAAGAATATATCCATCTGGCAAAAACCCTTAAGAGAGATCAGAAGTTGAAACAAACTCCAGGAGGCTCTTAAGATGATTACGCCTTTTTCTTCACGAAATAATTCCAGATATAATAAATAACTGAACCAAGAAGTACAATCCCAATCGAATAGAATGACGCAAACCCCTTGGTATCAATATCCCGATACAGTGATCCAGCCATCATCAAAATCGTCAACGTGATATAAAGAATGGGTAATAGAGGATAAAATGGAACCTTATAAGGCCGATTTAATTCAGGTCTCTTCCACCGCAAATAAAACAATCCAAACACCGTTAACAACGGAAAAATACTCAATGAGAATCCCATATATTGATACAACGAATCGATATTTTCTTTTCCTACAAGGAGAATATAAACAATCGATATAAGTATTTGTAGAATGATAGCAAGAATTGGAGTATTAAATCGCTGACTAATATTTCCAAACACACTAAACAATGCCTTATCCTTCGCCATCGCGTAATACACACGGGGACCAATCATAATCTGTACCGCAATCGCCGACAAAAGAATAACCACAATCCCTAGGCTATAATAAGGTGCTAATCCTTTACTCAGATTCTCAGTAGCAACCGATCCTATAATAAAATTCGTCTTCATCTGCTTTATAAGAACATCACCGGTAGCAGATCCTAAAAATACCACATTGAGCAGAATGTAGATAACTGTCGTTAATAAGGCTCCATATAACAATGCCTTAGGGAGGTTCTTACTGGGATTCTTAATCTCACCCCCAATATATGTTGCACCATTCCATCCTGAATAACTAAACATTACCAATAGAAGACCTAAAGATAGATTTGAAAATGAAAACGTCATTGGTGTTTTTGTTACAGTCTCAATAGGAGCGGATATTCGTTCAACGAATGCCCATTGAATCACATATAATCCAAATATTATTAAAGATAAAACTATTAATAATTTAAACACAGTCAGAAAGTTTTGGAACCACGCTCCCAGTTTCACTCCAATAATATTTACAACACCAAATAATACTACCAAACTACATCCAAACAATTTAATAGACATATCTGGGCTCAAGGACATAAATTGGATACTTAATCCGTATGTCTTCAAAAATGATTCAAGAAATCCTGTTAATACAAGTGTTGTCCCTGCTATTGATGCTGTAAACCCCACAAATAAGGATATCCAGCCTGTTAGAAACGATGGTAATAACCCGAAAGTATTTCTCAAATAAACATATTCCCCCCCCGCATCAGGCCACATCGTCGCAAGTTCCGCATAGCACAACGACCCACTAATCGCTACAATCCCCCCAATCAACCACAACAGGATAACCAGATTCGTTTGGGGGACGTTATTTAGGACTATCCCGGGTAATATAAATATCCCTGATCCAATCATATCAGCCACAATGATCAATACCGCTGTCATCAGTCCCACTTGTCGTTTCATATCCATAAATTACTCCATCTGTCTATATTTATTTAAATATACAATAATTCGAATTAATACCAATCAAGACAACTAGCATAAGATAATTGTTAATATATTCTAAACACAATCCAATTACCATTTAAGAAAGTTAATATAATCTTTCTATACAAACTTGTCAATCAATAAATCTCATATTTTGCCAAATCAAAAAAGTTTTATTAAATTCTGTCGAAATCATATAACGAAATGGAAATTAACATCAATGATTCAGGATATTGCACTTGTCACAGGAGCCAGTCGCGGTATTGGAAGGGCTATTGCACTTCAACTAGCTCAAGATGGTTATGATATCTGGCTGAACTACGCTAACAATGACGAAATGGCTCTCCAAATACAAAACGATATTTCCACTCTCAACAGGGAATGTAAGCTCCTTAAATTCGACGTAAAGGATAAAAAAACTGTCCAGAAAATCATTAAAGACGAGATTTCAAAGCTAAACAAAGAATCACAAAGACTTTCAGTACTGGTTAATAATGCAGGTATAACCAAGGATAATCTGTTTTATTGGTTAACAGACAGCAATTGGGAAGATGTTATCAATGTCAATATCAATGGTCTCTTCTATGTAACCCACTCTGTACTGGAGCACATGTTTCTAAATCGTCACGGATCCATTGTGAATATATCATCCATAGCAGGGGAAATTGGAAATCCAGGTCAAACCAATTATTCAGCTTCAAAAGGTGCAATTATTTCAGCCACAAAAAGTCTTGCAAAAGAATTAGCAAAGGTAAATATACGGGTTAATTGTGTCACCCCTGGGATTATCGAAACCGATATGTCCAATTCCCTGAAAGACAATAAAGAATTACTTAAACGTATCCCCCTAAAACGCTTTGGAAAACCAGAAGAAGTCGCAAAGGTTGTTTCTTTCCTCTGTTCAGAAAGTGCAAGCTATATCATTGGTGCTGTAATTCCTGTCAACGGTGGATTTTTTTAGGAATAATCAATGCGAAACATCTGTCTATTCAATAAATTGCTCATACTATATCTCATAATAATTATCAGCTTGGGAATCATCCTATTCACATCTCAAAATCTTATTCTGATCTATTTTCTGATCGCACTATCATTAATTATTATTGCTCTATACTTCTACGGCGTATTCATTCCCGATAGTAATTTGTTTATAACAAACTTGAAAGGGAAAGATCTCCTCAAATCCAAACAGGAAGTGATATTCAGATTTGATGATGGCCCGCATCCTGTTTACACTCCCATCCTCCTCGATATCTTAAAAAAACAAAGCATCCAGGCAATCTTCTCTGTAACAGGAGAGAACTGTGATAAATTCCCTGAATTGCTTGGCCAAATAGCTGATGATAATCATATAATTTGTAATCACTCTTATAGTCACTCATATTTCATTTCTCTGTTCTCTAATAATAAACTATATGAGGACTTAAAAAAGTGTAATGACTCTATAGAAAGGATCACAGGGCAAAAACCAAAGTACTATTGCCCACCCATGGGGCATAAAAGTCTTTCCTTAATCAAAGTATTAAAAAAACTCAATCTCAAAGTACTAAACTGGGATGTCTGGACGAAAGATACAACATCCACAAAGGATCAAATAACAAATCATATACAAAATAACCTAAGAGAAAAATCTATAATTCTTTTCCATGATGGTATATACCCATGGACGAACCCTTCTCGTCAAAATACAATTGATAGCTTACTTGAGATTATTTCATGGCTTGATGAAAAAAACATCCCCTTTCAAACAACTAACAACACTTTCGAATCCACGAGAAAATATGCCTGAATCAAACTATTGCGTAATTATCCCCGTATATAACAACGTTAAAACCATAGCCAATGTTATTAACCAGTGTCAAAAATACATAAATCATGTTATAGTGATCAACGATGGTTCCACAGATGGTACAGCGGAAAAGATTCCCAAAGAAGATATAATAAGTCATCATTTTGAATCAAATCAGGGTAAAGGATCAGCAATAAAAAAGGGTTTTACAATAGCCAATGAAAATAACTTTGACTACGCCATCACCATCGACGCAGATGGACAGCATTACCCTAGTGACATTCCGAATTTCATATCAGAGAGTAAAAAATATCCCCAATCCATTATCATAGGGAAACGTATTTTCAATGAGAACGTAACAAGAGCTACTAAAGTGGGTTTGTTCTTTTCAAATTTGTTTATCAGCCTGTTAACACTTCAAAAGACTGAGGATACACAATGCGGATACCGTTTGTATCCATTAAAATTAATGAATAAAATCAAATTAACCCACAATACCTATGATTTCGAAGCAGAAGTCATAGTAAAATCCTGTTGGAGAACTTGTAAAATAAAATATATCCCCATCAATGTTCATTATGACAAACCGGAAGATCGTATCAGTCATTTCCAGATGAAGCGGGATGGCTGGAGAGGAGTACGACTTTTCACCAAATTAATATTCCAGTCAATTTACCGAATCCCTTTATACCTGATAAAGTACTATTACAGGAAAATCTTCCATGCTCAATAACATCTTAAAAAAAATCATCATTAATTCCAATGACTTCTTTAAAAAAATCCTCAGGACAGGAGAAACACAGGAGAAACACAGGAGAAACTCACTAACAACTAACACTTGCTTACAAAACCTACAGAAGTCATTATTCACTTACAGGACAATCAAATGATTCCAAACAAAACCAGAACACGCATCGCAGTAACAGGGATTGGTGTCGTTACCTGCAAAAGTAATAATAAACAGGAATTCCTTCAAATCCTACAAAATAACTCCAATCATTCATTCCAACCCTCAAGGAGAATTCCTTTAAATATCAATATATCCGTAGGGGAAGCTATCGATAATACCTTTTCTACTCCCAAAAATCTAACACATGATAATCCAACAGCCCGTCTTTGTCTTACCTCTGCTTTAGAATGTATCCATGATCATTTAGCAAACAATAAAATCCATCAACCAAATGGTCTCATCGTTGGAACCAGTACGGGAGGACACAAGATCTGTGAGGATTTTATATTCTCACTCTTATCTTCAAATCCCTCAATAGATATAAACTATCGTGCACAGGGTACAATGGCATCCGTTACTCGTATGATTGCCGATGAAATTAATTTACGGGGACGGGTATCCACGGTTTCAACAGCCTGTACATCTTCATCCAATGCCATAGCTATGGGGTGTTCATGGATCGAAAACAATCTATCCAATTGTGTCTTGGCAGGGGGGGGAGACGCACTCTGTGCCACCACCATGAGTGGATTCCATGTACTGGGGCTCACTAGGAAAAATCATTGCAAACCTTTTGCATCCAACCGACCCGGAATGACTCTTTCCGACGGCTCAGCCTTTTTAATTTTAGAACCACTTGAACAAGTCATTAGAGAAAATCGGGAGTATTATGCAGAAATCCTCGGGTATGGCATGAGTTCCGATGCCTATAGCATGACATCTCCTTCTGAAAATGGCGAAGGGGCTATTAAAGCTATGAAGAAAGCTCTGGATAAAGCTCAACTAACACCGAATGATATCCATTACATTAACGCCCATGGAACAGGTACCCTATACAACGACCGATCCGAGGCCATTGCTATCCAAACAATATTTAATAATACCCCTGTTTCATCGATTAAGGGACTTGTCGGACACACCCTCGGAGGTTCAGGTTCTATAGAAGCAGTGGCGTCTGTCTTATCTGTATCTACAAAACAGGCTTGGGAAAACTATAACAATTATCAACCTGCAGAAGATTGCCCTATCCAACTGGTACCACAGGGAGGACTTTCTTTCAATCACTATCCCAATGTTCTTTCCAATTCGTTTGCATTCGGAGGAAACAACTGTGTCCTGATTTTTGGAAAACCAGATTATAATTCTTAAGAGGGAAACATGTTATTATTTATTATTGGAATGAGTGATCACCAGCCATCAAACACCCAGGATCTTATGCCCCGTAATTTAAAAAGATTATCTGCCAGACTCACCAAAATGATCTACTCAGCAACTCATCAGGCTATCAAAGATGCTTCCATCGATCTAACTATTGATAAAATCCCAATTATTTTTGGATCAGCCATGAGTGAAATCGATTCGGGTCAGGAACTTGTCAGACAGATCCATCAAACAAAGGGGGTAAATATCAGCCCCACAGCAGTACAAAACTCCGTTCACAATGCACCCGCTGGATTTCTCAGTATTGGATTACAAAATCAGGAAGCCACAATCACCATTGCTCACTCTTTTTTAAGCTGGGAAACATCAATAGATTACGCATTCACACTCCTTTCAAATGATGAGCATCATCACTGTCTCGTCGTAGCAGGGGATCAATACATAAATGAATGGCACAATCTCCTTGAATTACATGGACAAAACGACCTGAGTAATCAATTAAAATCTATGTTTTTCAGAGAAGGAGCACAGGCAGTCCTCCTATCCACCACACTGGAAAAAGCTCCCAAGTGTTATGGTAAAATAAATCGGAGTATAGTATTTCATCTCCCAAACGGTGAAGGAATATCCCGCGATCTCATCAATGAACTAGGTTTTCAAATACATCCACATACGATTATCATCCTCCGTGAGTATCTATTAGGCTCCATCCCACCCATCGTGGATTTAGCTAAACGGCTGGGACTCCCCCCCAAGAATATTCATTTATATAAATCCAATTCAGGAAATTATCTCTCATCCCCCCTATCCTGCATATCGGATTACTTTACCCAAAAGAATCATAAGCATCTCATATTTTTAAGCATGGAATACTCCGACCTCGCTATAGTAGAAATAGAAATCATCTAAGAAGATTAAATTTTGATATCAATATCTGCTAAACAAGATGATCAATGAAACTAATTCTGAGTCTGTCAAAGACTCTATCTAAGCTCCAAATTTAAATCACATAAATATATTCCTCCATTTCTCTAAGAACACCACATTACAAGATTCAAACAGGGCTTTAAACAACTCTTCGGACAACCAGCCTATGAATCTTTACGGGATAATAGATAAGAATTTGCCAAGTAACAAATGATTCTTATTATGAAAGGGATCAAACATGCTATAAACATAGTTGTATTTAATTGAATTAAACAAATTATTTGTCAGGATGAAGATATAATACCTATAGAAATGATTTAAAAAATCACATTTTGTCTAATTGTAAGACAGACAGATTTGAAAATGTCTTGTATTATTAAAGTAGGTTCATTGATCCGAGGAGGTTTGGAATGAAACCTAAATACATTTTAATTTTAAGTTTAATTCTATGGATAGGGTTATCAATTAGCTGTAATTCGGAAGATACCAGTGTGAATAAGCAATGGTATGGAAGGCAGTTATTCATTGGATCAACTCAAACAGATTATGAGACATATAACTGGGCAAATGGTAAGGCATCTGAGTTCTCTAGATATGATATGTCCAATTAATGTAGATTTATACGATGGTTCAGGAATAAAAAATACTTATGAAACCTATTATATGTACAACGGAATAAATGAAATATATTACGAAAGACTGAGTTTTCCAGGAAATACTCTACTAGTGAAAGTTTATCGAACATTCGATTCAAAAGGATTGACATCTCAGGAGCAAAGAGATACCTCCAATAATCTTATCTGGACTTCGACAGTGAATTATAACTCAAGTGGTCAGAGGATATCACAGGATTTCAGTGCAGATTTAATCAATGGCACTGTTCAGTTCAATAAGGCAGTTTATTTGTATAATTAATTGATCTCTAAAAGAGATATTCAAACAGCTTAATTAATTAAGCTGGACATACAACTACGTTTCGTTAGTTAAGATGGCTTCAAGGAGCGATTTGTTGACTCTCTCCTTAAAATAATATATACGAATTATTGCCTTATTAAAATATGGTTTAAGAAATGATTTGAATATTGGCTTATATAAAGTTGAAACTTTTTTGAACATATTTTATTAAGCAATTTCAACCTTCATCTTTTCTAATTGATTGCCAGTATAGTATTTCAAGGTAAAAATGGTTGAAGTGAGTATTAAGATCAGGGTGTAAATATATCCAATTATTTTCCCATGATTCTCCCATATTTTTCCCATGAAAGGGGTATTTTAGGTTAGGATATATTTCTCTTTGTTTTGATAGTGAAATCATTTTATTTTTTAACAGTATTTTTGGGAGTACTAAACTTAAAATCTGTTTCTATACCAAGAAATAAATGTAATGTATAATTATTGATAGACTCTGGATAACGAATACTTATATTATTTTGAGTGTATGTAAAACGTACTTCAGTAAATATTTTTAGGCCGCTGATTATTTTGATATCCCATCCAAGACCAGCCTCTAAACCGAATTCAGATCTTTCGAAAATATCATCAATAGTTGAGGTTGGATTTATACTATCACTCACTGTTCCATTTAATAAATATGTAATTGAAAATCCAAGATTTAAAAATAATCCAAAGGGGAATTGAAATCGAACAAGAATGGGGAAACTAAGATAATTTAAATCTGCAGTGAAATTATTTCTATTAAATCCTTTTTGAAAGTACATCACTTCAAGCTGGATTCTTGCATAATCGACGTGTGAGAAATTAAAATACATCCCTCCAGAAAATGTTTTTTTATTGAAGAAACCCAGGGAACTACTTGAGTGTTCAGTAACAAGGGCATCTGAGAAGCCATAACCACCTTTTAGCCCAAAATGAAATGTTACGTCATCAGAATATAATTTATTTCCTGATAATATTATTATAACAAATAGAATTAGAAAACCATTTAGAAGTCGCCATTTGGGAGCCATATTAATTAGACTTTTTAGTATCTTTTTTTTCTGGAACTTTGATATCTTTTGGGATTTGTAATTTTAAATTTAAATCAGCAAGAATCATTGGGGCATTTATTTTTATTTTATATCCCATTTTATCTCTTAGATAATTTACAAGAAGAAGTTCACTTGTATTAAAATCCTGTCTGGAAAAACTTTTCATCATTTGCTGCTGAATATGTGGAGCCATGCCTTTTTTAAGATCTGGTGTTATTTCACTTTGTAATTTTATGATAAAAAATACTTTTTTCCCTTGCATATCATGAGATAGTACCTTATCAGTGACCTCATCTTTTTTTAAACTAAAAGCTGCTTTGAAAAATGTTTCATTGATTATTTTACTTAAACTAAAATAATTATTTGATGTAGTGAGAAACTCATTGATTGGTTTCCCAGCACCATTAGATTTTTTATTTTTCTTATCTTCTTTTGAAACAAAATCTTTAATTTCATCAGCATTCAAAGTGAATGGATCGGTTAGACCTGTTTTTACGAATTTATATTTATCTCTTTGTGCAGTTTGTTTAAAAGATTTACCGTCTTTAGCCTGTGTAAGAAAGCTATTCATGACTTCATCAGCTTTTTTTTCATAATCAGCCTTAAGCTTCTTATATTGAGTTGCCCCAAATTGCTTTATGAGAGTATTAAATTCCTTACCCCTCAATTTTTCAAATGGATCACTTTTTTTTGTAATTTTATATATATAAAACTTTTTGTCTTTTCCTGGGATGACTTCTGAGATATCATTTTCTTTTAATTCATTTAGTTTTTTATATTTATCATCAAATGTCTGTATTGATTCGGATGATATTTTATATTTATTTTTTTGGTTTTTTTTGGGATTTTTTTTATCATCTTTATTCTTTTTGTCTACTTTAAAAAGATTTGGATCATCCTTTGATTTTTTTGCTTCATCTTCAGAATTAAACGTGGCCCTTTTTACATCTAATTTTTGTATATATTTATTGTAATATTCTTTAAGATCATTTTTATCCAATAATTTAATGGTATCGGGTTCTGTGAGAAATTGATCAAAAGTATACAATGCGTAATGGACTTGTATTTTACGGTTGTTCATCTTGAATTCTTCCATGAGTTCAGGCAACACAGAAAGGGTATTACTTGTAATCATACTGTTGATTAGATTTATAAAGTACATGGTTTCGGTATGATTTATGAAATAAGATCTAAATCGATTCCAACCCAGTTTTTCTCTTCCCCAACCGGAATCCTTATATTCTTCATAGAAATCTACCTCTGAAAGAAAGTTTTTACCCGGCTTACGACCTTTTTTTAAGGATTGTTCAAAGTTAGATCTGTATTGATTGTAAAGATCCTTGAAATATTGTTTAAATGATAATCTCATATAATGAATTAACTTCTCTTTAGAAATTGCAAGACCTAAATCCTGTGAAAGTTCATAAAAAATTTGCCAAAGAATTGCATTATAGATCCGTCTTCTAATCATTTCAGTCTGAAAATCTGTTGTTGGTTTAGCCCAATTATCATTGTTTAATAAATTGTAGAGCATAAGAGCCTTGGTTTCAGGCTTGTCCCGATTTCTAGATATTGTATCATGGAGGAATCCCTGAAGGGTTGCTGTATAATATGTTTTCGACATTAATAATGGAAGTGTTTTTGTATATATGTCTGTACCATTAACTGTTATAGCTTTAGCACTCCTTGAACCAGTGAACATATCATAGAAACTTGCTGATCCAGGCAGGAACATAAGGAAAGCCAACCCAATCACGATAGCACCTGCAACGACTTTAAATATTTTATTTTGTCCAAATTGTTTAGTACTTAACATACATGGCTCCTTTGTTCTTCAATAAGAAATACTCAATTTAATTAATAATTTTGAGGAATAAATTTGATAAAATATTTCACCATTGTCAAATGATTCTTTCTAAAAAAGATTTTTTATAATTACAATTTAACTTATTCGTCAATACTCATAGTCTTTGCAATAACAAGAGGAGATATTTTATTAGCACCATAACTGAATAACACGTTTGCAGCTTCCTTAATTGTTTCAGTACTATCACAGATGTCATCGATGAGTAATATATTTTTATTGATAATGCTATCTGGATCAATAAAATTAAACTTATTCATTATATTTATTTTTTTCAGAAGAGGATTTTTAATATCTTTTTGCTGTATACCCTTGTTTTGCGATTTTAATCCCTGATGAACGGGTATATTTAGCTTGTTGGATAAAGCTTTTACAAGATTAGTTAGCAAATCAGAAGAGGAAGGGATGGGAATTAAGTAATCAAAAGTGGATTCATGAAAGTAATTTTGATAGACCTTTATCATTCGATTAATAAGGTACTCAGGATATTCACCTCCTTTGTGATACTTTGAATATCGAATGATCTTTCCAATATCACTCTTTCCATAATAAGAACATGCGACACCATTGGTTAAATTATTCTTTGAGCCTAATGAAAACTTATTAATTATTATTTCTGGGTTATAATTTTCCATGAACTGAAAGGCAAATTGGATAGATTCATCTTGGGGTACATAATAAATATTTTTTCTTATACAGCGATTACACTTTAAGCAATGATCCTTTGAATAGTCCCCCAAAGCATTTCTAATAAATTTCATTAAACATTCTTGGGTAGAACAATATTTTTCAACTTCACGAAGTTCTTTTTCTTTATATAAAAACCATTTCTGATAATTTCTAAGAGAGATATAAAATGGATTTTTTTGTCCTTTATAATAAGTCTTACCAGAGTCCTTTTCAAATTTTATCCATTTTTTTTTCTCAAATTGGAGAAGGATTTGATTAAGCTTACCTCGAGACAAGCCTGTTTTAATCATTAATTTATTTATATCATACCTATTATTTTTGAGTATTTCGAATACATGGAGAAAATCTTTCTTATTAGCCTTCTGGGACAATAGTTTTCTTTTATTATAGTTTATTTCCTGAGGATTATAAAGGAGTATAAGATTTGCACTGCTATCATCCCGTCCAGCTCTACCAATCTCCTGATAGTATTTTAAAAGAGACTCTGGAACATAAGTATGAATTA
Source organism: Spirochaetia bacterium UBA6919 (assembly GCA_002450905.1). Taxonomy (GTDB): domain Bacteria; phylum Spirochaetota; class UBA6919; order UBA6919; family UBA6919; genus UBA6919. The sequence continues at coordinate 93,219 of DKAT01000002.1, read as the reverse complement.
TAAATCGGATATCATTTTTATTTACTCCCATCCCGAGAGCCATTGTACTGCAAATAACCTTATATTTATTTTCCATAAAGGATTTTTCAATTTCACTACGTCTTAAATTATCTAATTTGCCATGATATGCCGATGTTTGAATACCCATTAATCTTATAAACTCTGAGTAGATCAAAGTTTCGGATCTTGTTCTACAAAAAATAATCCCTGTTCCCTTGAAGGATCCAATGTTTTCTTTAATAAATGCAAGTTTAGAATACTCATTTTGAACTTGGATAATGGATATTTGAAAAGATGAACGTTCCAATGAACCTTTAATCCTATAAAAACGACCTATTTGAGATCGGATATCTTTAATAACCCTTGAATTTACAGTAGCAGTAGTTGCTAGTATTGGTATATTTTTCATATAACGACGAATGGTATAAATAATTCTTAGGTAAGACGGGCGAAAATCATGTCCCCATTCAGAAATACAATGGGCTTCATCTATTACAAAAAGACTTATATTTAATCGATCAAGAATAGAGCCCCACAATTCATTTTCAAGGCGTTCAGGAGCTATATATAGGAGTTTCAGATCATTATTGATTGCACTTTCAAGGATAGATGATATTTCAGATTTAGACATTCCACTATGTATTTGATTAGCAGAGATATTAGAATGTTTTAAAGAATTGACCTGATCTCTCATAAGAGAAATTAGAGGAGAAATTACAATTGTAATTCCACTGAGCAAGGTAGCTGGAAACTGGTAACAAAGAGATTTCCCATATCCTGTTTTCTCGATAAATAATACTTTCTTGCCCTGTAAAATCTTCTTAATTACTTTCCATTGTGATTTTCTAAACTGATTTAATCCAAATTTTTCTTGAAGTTGATTTGTATATTGCCCTTCATTGAATCTCCCCCATATCATATTACCACCTCCAAAATAACTCCTTGAATATCATAAACATGCGGCAATTTTCCTAAAATATCAACATATTTACATAACAAAGATTTCCCTTCAGCAATGATTATCAATTTACATTGTATTAAATAATTGATACCTCATATTATTTTAAAAACACACAACTTTATCACTATCAATAACCCAGTTACTCAGAGCGCTCATACTTCCTTCTTCAACACCAACAATCAAAGGATCATTTTTCACACTACAACGTGTAATACATGTTTTACATCCTTTAAATACCCCACCCTTAGATAGAATATCCTTTACCATCTCCTCAAGATTAATTTCCCCATCAGGAACAACATGATTTTGTTTTCCAATATCTATAGCCTTGTCTATAAGAAATATATTAATAGATTGCCCTTTTTCTAAAAGTGTTTTTGCGAGTCTTAATCCATTCCATGCCTTATCATTACCAGAATAGGGCGGCTCATTAATTATTATCGTTATCATATTTTTTTTTCCTATCAGAAAATTATACCAATACACTTTCAATAACATATTACTCAGAAGTCATGGATAGTTTTCTCGTACCATGTTTTAAAAGATTGTAAATTAGAAAGATTATCAGTATAAGTACATTAATAAACAAATTTAGAAGACTTTTTCCCAAAATTATTCTTTATTTCTCAGGAAAATAAATTTTTACAAGTGAATCATAGATATACATTTTTGTACCTGGCAGGCTGGAACACATAATTCACATCCTTTACATCTTTGTTCATGAACTACAGCTACTTTTTTATTAAAATCATAATTTATTGTGTTTGGCTCGGGACAAGCAGCAATACATAAACGACATCCCTTTTCAGCAGTACATTCTGCTTCTGTTACTCTGGCTACTGCATACATATCTATATACTCCTCATTACTTTTTAAATTAAATTAATTGAGAATCGGCTGTTTTAAAGTCTTAGCCCAAGCTTTGCCAAATTCATATGCTTTACTCACGGTCTCAAGATTCTTTTTAAGAAGCTGTTCTTTTTTTGCAAACTTCTTTTTAATAGCTTCATCAAGGGTTGCAGTACCCCCGGAAGCAACATATTTCTTTCCAAAACGATCCTGGATGGCTAAGTCCATGCTATTCATCGTAACAATTTCTGTGACCCCTAAAAGAGCTCCAAGCATTGCCATATTAGTTGCTAACTCAGTTCCAGCAACTTCCGTTGCAATTTCCGTAGCACCGAAATTCATGTAGGGAACATCGTTTTTTGCCAATTCCTCTTTTTGTTCATCATTTAGAAGATCTTCTATAGTGTTAATAATAACCACACCACCCTTTTTAATTCCAGAATAAAATGGCATTGTATAGCTCTTATTCAGCGTGATAACCTGGGGGTGAAAAACCATAATTACATCTGGATAGACAAGTTCCCCTCTATCATAGATAGGCTCATTTCCAATTCTGCAATACGACTCAGATGGAGCCATTCGTTTTTCTGCACCAAAAAATGGATTTGATAATGAATATTTGTCTTCTTTCGAAGCTGCAGTGGCAAGGACATGTGCTGAGGTAACCACACCTTGACCTCCAAGACCTGACATACGTAGATTAACTCTTGCTCTCATAATAACTCCAAATATTGTATTACTACTTTATATAGCTTCACAGGGGGTCTGAGGGATAGTCAATTTAATCTTTAGAGTGAAAAAACTTTTATACGAATCAAATAACTGAAATATCCTTCAGAACCACCCTATTTATATTACTAAATTACTTTTGTTGTTAAGCTTTAGCTTCAGCTTCCTTCTTCGCCTTCTTCTTAGCTTCCTTACGCTCATTGCGTTCTGCTTCCCATTTATCAATTAGTGCAGAAGCAGCATCTGTTTTAAATTCAAAGAACTCAAATCTCTCACCCTTTTTTTCAGCGGATTTCATTTCATTAATTCCATCCATACTCTGCATTCCTAATTCAAGAATACATGGAGTGTAGAGCTGAACGTAAGTTGGGCCAAGTTCTCGTGCTAACATTACAGCATTTCGAATAACTTTCTCAACTCGCATCGGCTTACTAGTTGTAAGGCTTGCAACGTAGTGACAACCGGAATCAATAGCAATTTGAGGTAGATTAACTTTATCAAATTGTTTTCCAGCAGGAGCCATTTTTGCAACAAATTGCTTGCGCATTAATCCGCTTTCCTGTCCACCGGTATTGCCATAGAACTCATTATCAAAACAGATAGTTGTTATTTTTTCTTGACGGAACCAGCTCTGAAGGGTCATATCTAATCCAATATCTACAGTAGCACCATCACCAGCTAATACTACAACATCTTTAATCTTATCAGGAAAACGAACTTCTAATGCCCGTTTTAATCCGGATGCAATAGCGTTTTGATTTCCAAATAGGGAGTGGATATTATGAACTGCAATATGAGGGAAAACAAGACTGGTACAACCTGTAGACCCAACCATAACTGTATCTTCGGGGTTTGGAAGAGATGCCATGATATATCGAAACCCAAGACTCTCAGGACAACCAGCACATAGGGAGTGTGTTTCGATGAGATCTTTGCTTTCACCTATATCTCGCCAACTCCGATCAACTTTTCCATAGGTTGAGGTTTCAACGAGCTCTATATATTCCTCTGGCATGATATCTGCCAGAGCTTCTGACATTCTAATAACATTTTTTGACATTTTTAACTCCTTAATTAAGCAACATTTCTTAGGGCTAATTCTTTTTGTATTTCTTCCAAAATTACTTCAGGTGGCATTGTCATCCCCCCACAAACATGAGGACCAACCATGACACGATCATTACGGTCAATACAAGCTTTAATTTCTTTTGCCATAAAGCCTGATATATTTAACTCAGGGACTACTATCAGTTTTGCCTTTGAAAGGGCTTGTCTGATCTCATCTATAGGGAATGGACGGATGGTTTTAATTTTCACAAGACCAACATCCATACCTTTTGCTTTCATAAGACGAATTGCTTCACGACTTTGACTAACAGCTGTTCCGCTTGTACAAAGAAGTATTTCAGCATCACCATTCTCTACTTCAATAAGGCTTCCACCCAAAAGACGTTTAGTATATTTACGACTTCTCTCAATAGCTCCACGAATTTCAAGCTGCCAGGAAGCGTGGGTCATATAACTAATGTAATTTGATTTCATTACAAATGGGTCTCTCATAATTCGCATTGGAGCTGTTTCCATATCCATTACAGGAACTGGGGAGCGATAAGGATCATAAGGTTCAATACAGAAATTAGGATCAGTAAGCTGAACCATTTCTTTCGTATGACTTACAAAGAAACCATCTATAGCTACTACAATCGGAAGATGGACATCAGGCTGTTCTGCAACGATATATCCTTTTAAAATATAATCAAATAATTCCTGTGCATCCTCTGCATGCCAAATAAGCATTCCAGTGTCCAGAAGCATACCGATTTCAATAGTATCTGGCTGAATGGATAACGGAGAATTAATACCTCTTGTCATAAGACATAGCATGATAGGAAGCCTTGCGCCACTCCACATCGGGAAATTCTCGAAAGCTCTTAATGTCCCTGGGCCTGATGTTGTTGTAAATACTCTAGCACCTCCAAAGGATGCTCCAGCACACTCACTCATTACAGCAAATTCATGTTCTCCACGAAAATATGCCTTCACATAGCCTTCAACCCATAGCTCACCAACAAGGTGTGCGGCCTCACTTTGAGGAGTGATCGGATAGGAGATACTCATATCCACACTAGAGCGTTTTACGGCCTCTTTCACGACTTCTGATCCTGTCATAAAATTCTTTTCCCGTGGTATTTTCCCATTAAAAAAATCTTCTATATTAGCATAGGTTTGCCCCATGTTATTCTTTGTTCCAATTAAACTTTGTTTAGAACTCATTTGATTAACCCCTTATATTTTTATTTTCCAGCCAGTTCCTTAATTTTGGCGCTGAGCTGATCAATTTTCTCGGCGGACGCATCACGAAATGTCATCATAGCGTCCTCATGTCCGTGCTGAGCACACATAGCAATAGTATAGCAGTCTGTTTCACCGCGAATAATTTTTAGAGAAAGATTAGCAAAGTGACAGTGAACACCGACAAACATACACGCATCTATCTTATTATGCCATATAGTTAAATTAGGATGATTTGGGTTGATTTCCACTTCAGGATTAATTTTGGGATATTTTGGTCTGTAATCTGCCATGGGAATAAGCATGGGCTTTTGACCTGGTTTTGCAACCTGTTTGAGGGTTTCAAAGAGATTTCGAATAGCCTTAGCTTTCTTTTCTACCCCATCTCTCCAGTTCCATAGAACGAGGGGACCAGGAAATATTGTAGGGACTTTAGCTTCGAGGAGTATTTTGGCTGCATGTTCAAGGGCTTCTGCTTCAGTTACAATTCTTCCTTCGATGAGTGCACCTCCTTCATCAGGAAGTTCTACACCCATAGTTGCTGCTGCAGGGGGTAAAAATGCTTCGGGTCCTCGGGATACTTTGTATATACTCATTAAGTGATTCTCCTTATGTAATTACCTGTATTTTAAGATTATAAATATAATCATTATGGCTAAAAATTGCTGGATAAGTTCTTAGGATTAATCAGAAGATAAATTAAATATTAATAATCCTATGATTAACAATAATTTTAACATCAAATATTTGGAAAAAGTTCCAATTTATAAATTAAATGTGATATATACCTAAACTCATGATCCCTGCTGGTTCAAAAAAATATTGTTTACACGTTATAAAATATAATAAATGAGAAAGATTTTGATAACATTTTATTTTAAAATATAAAAAAATCTCATATCTGTCATATAATTTTTTACTTTACTTTTGAATTGTTTTAAATATATTAATAATTCGACTAGTGATTTTCCAGTACAAAATATGCGTCTAATATAATTTCAAATATATAAGTATTGTAACATGAAATTTGAACTATTTACTGCATTTCGTTATCTTCGATCCAAAAAAGATAATTTGTTTATATCAAAATTGTTATTCATATCCATTTTAACGGTATCCATGGCTATATCCGTTCCAATTATTGTCTTGTCAATTGTTAATGGATTTCATAATGGAATAAAGGATAAAGTCATTGGAAGTGATTTTCATTTAAGAGTAAGCGATCCAGAAAATAATTTTAAGAGTTATATGGGAGCGTATAAAAAAATTAAGACTCATAAAGATGTGGAACTTGCTGTACCATTCTTTGAAAGCGAAGGGTTGATTAAGTCAAGGCAAAATTCAAACTATACTTACGTTACAGTTAAAGCATTTTATGATGATCAGATTTTGAAAAGCTCTTATTTTACAAAGAATTTCAAAATAATTGATAGTATTGACAATCATTACAACGAAATTGATAAAGATGATGATTTGGATGATCACAATGAATCCTCTGGTTCGGAAAAATCTTCTGGACCTAATAATGATAATAAGGATGATTCTATAGATTCTGATAATTCTGCCGATACAGAAAATTCTAATAGTAATTTAAAAAATAATTCTGATGATATAAAGGAACTCATAAGTCAAATTAATAAAGGAAAATTAGATTCATTAGAAAATAAATCACTTTCAGAAATCATAAAACGGTCCAACTCTCAGATTACTCCCCCTATTGATGAATCTAAATTAAATATCCCTTTTCGTATCGATTCTGTCAATGATATTATTCTTGGAGATGCCATTTCAAATACCCTCCAGGTAAAATTTGGTGATACAATAGATGTTGTTTTACCCCGTGATATCGATTTAGATATAGAAGCTAAATCTTTACGATTTACTAAAAAGTATNNCTGCTGGTTATGCCAAGTTTAATAAAGGTTTAGTTTTTATCCATTTTAAATCCATAAAAGAGATTTTTCAATTCAATGGATTGCCAACCCACATTGGGATCAATTTAAAAGAAGGTCACTCCACAAAGGATTTTATTTTATTTATGAAGACTCACTTCCCAAAACTTATAGTCACAAATACTTTTGAAGAAGGAATATTTAAAGATTTTGCTCAAGAAAAGAAATTAATGACTATGCTCTTATTATTCCTTACTATATCTGCATTCATTACGATTTATATATCCGTGCACGTTGTTGTTATTGATAAACGAAAAGAAATTGGTATATTAAAGACGTTTGGCAGTATGTCTCAAAGTATTCAAAGCATTTTTGTACTGGAGGGAATTATCATTAGTTTTACTGGAGTTATAATTGGAAATCTCCTTGGAGTATTGATAACAGTTTCTATTACAGAAATCATTATATTTATTGAATGGATTGTAAACACCCTATGGAAATTCGCCGAAGATGGACACTTACTTTATAAGGGAGATCAGATGTGGTGGATTATGGATCCCAATGTATTTTATCTCAAGACATTTCCCTATAAAATTGATTACTTTGATGTATTTCTCCTTTGTGCAGGAGCTATTTTTGTATCAATTATAGCGGCATATCTCCCATCAAAACAGGCATCTGAAAAGAACGTGGTGGAATCCCTCCGATTTTAAATGGGATATGAGAAAATCCCCGATATGAGTTCTCCCATGATTTCCCATATTTTTCCCATGAATTGAAAGTATTCAGGATTTTATAATAAATCCGGATTTCTTAAATGATACCCATATTAACCTTTGGCAGTTAAGACATACCGCCCATCCCAGTCTGGTCCTGGAGGATGGTCTTTTAAGACATCACATCGCTCGATATATGTTTTGGAAGGGGGATCATTTGGGATATACTGAAACACACTTTTAAATACAGGAATAGCATCAATAAACTTCTGCTGTTTATATAAATCCATTGCTTTTAGATATAATTCAATACCACTGGCATAATCCCCTGAAGTCTGATTTTTTTTGTTTAATAATTCATAAACGACAACCGCCTCTTTTTTACCCACAACCTGAATTTTATCCAATTCACGAACATCGATGTGGTCTTTTGCAAACTCGTACGTTGCGTCTGAAATCATACTATAGGTACCATAAAACTTATTTGCTCCTTCTAATCGGGCAGCAAGGTTTACAGTATCTCCCATCATAGTGTAATCCATACGATTTTTAGAACCCATGTTTCCTACTACTGCTGGTCCTGAATTAAGTCCTACCCGCATTCTCATATTTGCAATAAGAGGATCTCTTCCTTCTGCGGTATATTGTTTTCTCAGTTCTACCATGAGTTGCTGCATTTCGATGGTGGAGAAGCATGCTAGTTTAGCGTGTTGTGGTTCATCCAGAGGGGCTCCCCAGAATGCGATGATGGCATCCCCTTCAAATTTATCTACTGTACCATCATATTTAGCGATGATATTACACATGTCTGTCAAGTAGTGGTTTAATAGGGCTACGAGTTCTTCAGGAGTGAGTTTTTCGGATATGGTAGAAAATCCCGCTACATCAGAGAAGAATGCGGTAATAATTTTTCTTTGCCCACCCAAAGCAAGTTTAGATGGATCGTTCATGATGATATCAATGATTTTAGGAGAGAGATATTGTCCGAAAGCACCTTTAATATATCCTTTTTCTTTCTTTTCAGCGAGATAGTGTATGATTGTATCCAGTAGGAAGACGAGGAATACGGATTGGGCTGGAATTAAGATACTGATAACATAATTATTTTTAAATGCGAGATATCCACCCAATAAGATGATACCCCCTACAAAGAGAATTAGAGTTAGTATACTTCTAAATAAGGAGCCTCCGCCAGTTAACCAAGCTGTAACAATTGAAATGATGACTATGAAGATCAAGATATACAATTTAGGAATCTCCTGGAGATAATCCTGATTGATTAAATTATCGATAGCACTTACGTGGATATGGGCACCTGGATCATCCTGTTGAAAGGGGTTTGGTCTGAGGTCGAGAAGGGCTGGTGCTATGGAACAGATCATCACAACTTTATTATTGATATTTGAATTCATTGCGACTTTTTGATATCGACTATTTCTATCTTCCATGGTATATTTTTTTTCAAACACTTTTTTTGATTTATCTTCCAGCTTGGATTTAATGAGATTTAACGTTGCGGTGTATTTGTGGATATCCTGATAAAGTTCTTTACTGTGGTTGAGATTTAAGGGATTTGTATCCGTAAATGTTTTTTTATATTCGTCAAATAAAGAGTCCGCTTTCTCCTTTAATGTGATAACGTCAATTACACTAAAGATATCGTCGTAACTTGATGGTCTGTCCTTAGCACCACCATAATATTTTATTCTCAACTGTCCGTGGTCATCCAGGGGTATGGGTTTTAAATTATCACGGATATATAACTGATTACCAATAACTTTTAATTTTTCATTTGGTTTGTAGTTAATAAACTCCAAATAGGAGGCAAGGGATAACATGGGGTAATATCTATTATTGAATTCAATAATAAGCGGGGTTCTTCTATAGGGTCCATCGGAGTCTGAGAGAGCATTAACTGCCCCAATATATTTTACTTTTCCAAGATATTCTTTATATGGCGATGTAACTTTTTTATATCTAGGAAATTGGATTGTAGATTTTGAGACGTCGATATTCAGTGCATATGGCCGTATGTTTTCATCATTTAATATATTATCAATTATTTGCGACACAATTTGTTTCTTGTTAAAACCCTTTTTAGGGACAGGAATTTTATACTTCTTAGCCAGCACTTTAATTCTTTCAACTGGTAATTTATTTATAATAACATTGAGATCATCCGAGGGTGATTTTATGTGTGTGGCAAAGGTGAAACCCATTACATTTATATTAAATTTGTGTGCGGAATCTGCGAAATATTTATCATCGTTATCCTCTTCAAATAGTTTTTTTCGTTTATTATAATCCTCATAAATATTTTTATAGACCGACTGGATATCCTTAATTTGATTTTTTTTCGTGATTTCTATGGGTTGAAATGAGGTTTGGTAAACGGATTTTTCTGAAAATACGAAGTCGAATGCAATAGCTTTGGCACCGCTTTTACTAAAGAAATTAATCATATCTCCATAGGATTTCCTTCTCCAGGGCCAACCCATATCGAAATATTTTTCTGCATTATTAATACTATTCTGTGTTATCAGGGCATAGAGGATGGTACTATTTTTATCAGGGAAGTAATCTAATTTCTTTAATATTTTAATAATTTGAGATTTATCCTTTGCTGAGATGTTCTGTTTCAAGTGATAATAATATTCCCCTTTCGTAGCGTAGGACTTTTTCATTAATTCCAAGTCGTTTTTAGATAATTTTGCCTTAACAATTCTTTTTTTATAGGAAGATTTATAATTAATAATATCTCTTTCAAAAAGACTTTTTTCATAGTATTTCGAAATCTGATCTGGTTGTCGGTTATTCTTAGATCTATCGGTATATTTTGTTACAATAAAATCGGTTACAAGATTTTCAAATCGATTTATATAGCCATGCCAGAAAATCTGACCAGAGATCACAGCGATGTACAATCCAACGAGGAATGCTGATATGTAGGGACGCTTCTTTGATAGGGTTAAGAATGTTGACCATAGTAAGATAAGTACACCGAGGGGTATAATTATACTGACTATAAGTAGTATTATTTCAAGCATGGAATCTCCTTAATATAACGATCTTAGTTAAGTAAATATAATATATTGATACGATTTTTTAAAATTATTTTAAAATATTTATTTATTCCTGAAACATTTGATTTGAAAAAATTATTTTTATAATTATAATTTATTGATGCCGTTTAAAGAGATATTTCTTAAAATACTAATAAGTTTATGAATCAAATTATTATAATTAATAAAAGATGTCCTTGACAGTTATGAATTGACCTGTTAACTTTCGATGATACTTGGATAATAGTACACAGGATAATTTGATGATAACCAAAAGAGCGGATGAGACAACTTCTTTTATAGTTATGGATATTTTAGAACGTGCTAAAGAACTGGAGAGAGAAGGAAAGGATGTCATCCATCTTGAAGTGGGTGAACCTGATTTCCGTACCCCTGAGCCCATTGTTGAATCAGCTATTAAAGCCCTTCGGGATGGAGAAACTTCTTATACTCATAGTCTTGGTTTGTTAGAATTAAGAGAAGCTATTGCTGAGCATTATTACAATAAATACAGTGTTAATATTTCACCAGAACAAATCCTTGTGAGCTCTGGAACTTCTCCTGCCATGCTTATTACCTTCCATACCCTTTTGGAGAGCGGAGATAAGTTTATATTATCCAATCCATATTACTCCTGTTATCCTAATTTTATTATAGGAGCAGGTGGAAAGGTTGATTATATTGACGTTTCAGAAGAAGATGGTTTTGAATATGATGTAGACAAGATAAAACGGGCTATTACCCCCAGAACGAAAGGTTTATTAATTAATTCACCATCGAATCCTACGGGAATTATTTACTCAAAAGAAAAATTAAATGAAATATCCAATATTCCTCTTCAATACATAATATCTGATGAAATATATCATGGATTATCCTATTCAGAAGATGATAGAGAGCATACGATTCTGGAATATTGTGATCATGCTATAGTAGTTAATGGATTTTCAAAGACGTACGCCATGACAGGCTGGAGATTGGGATATCTGATTGCACCCAAAAACCTTATTCGTCCCCTCCAAAAGCTCCAGCAAAATTACTTTATCTCTGCGAACAGTTTCGTACAACGTGCTGGAATCACAGCTCTAAAAAATACTGAATCATACATAAAATCAATGAAAGATACTTATAATATCCGTCGACAATACATGATACAGCGATTAAAAGACATGGGATTTATTCTGAAAGTAGAACCCAGAGGTGCTTTCTATGTATTTGTCAATGCTAAACAATATACCAATAACTCGAAAGACTTTGCTTTCCAGATTCTAAATGATATTCATGTGGGTATTGCCCCAGGGATTGATTTTGGATCTGGAGGAGAAGGATATCTGAGGTTCTCATATGCTAATTCACAGAAGAATATAGAGAGGGCACTCAAGCGATTAGAAGTATATCTTAAAAAGATAAATTAATTTAAATCTTATAATTGATAACAAATACTTTTTGCCATGAAAATTGTTTTTAATAATTATCTTCCTGATGTCTGGTTATATATAATAATTATATTATTTATTTCTTATTCTTCTTTTCTGATATGGAAATATAAATCACAGTGGTTAAAATATCTTTTACTAATAATATTTCGATTAACTATAATCATTCTAATCCTTCTGTATTTCTATAAACCAGCTATACAATATGATAAAAAGACAGACTATATCCCGTTAATCCCGATTATAATAGATAATTCTTACAGTATGAGAAGCGATTGGCGGACGGATGAAAAGAGAATTTTACCTAAATATCAATACTATCAGAATATTATTAAAAAGTACTTCATCAATAACCACCCCAATCGAAAGCAGTTTAAATATTATTTTTATAGTGATAAGAAGTTAAATCAATATCCAAACCCTGAATCGCCCCATCTCCCTATAGGTATAACTGACATCAATCATTTGCTCACACAGATGAAAGAAGATCCAAAGTTTACTTCTCCCGTTTTATTCCTTGTTTCTGATCTTAATCTTCACTTAGATTCCAGTCTATTAAAAGGATTTAATAAAAAAATATATGTATTATATGCTGAGGAAAATATATTAGATACTTATATCCAGGGTATTGATGTTCAATATAATGATAGCAATGCGCTTTTATCTTTGAATCTTGTTAATACATCAAATATCCCAGAAATAGTTTCTTTATATATTTATAACAAAGAAGAACAACTATATACAAAGGATATTACCTTATCTGGAAATCTTATCATCCACCGGACATCAATCAAACGTTCTTTAGATAAGGATATAATTATCAAATGTGTTTTAAAAAATAAGAATAGAATAGAAAAAAATGATTTAAATAACGTCTATTATCTAAAAATTGACAGGATACAGATGAAGAGCACAGTCCATCTGGTCTTTAACAAACCATCCTTTGAGCTTTCTTTCCTTCATAGATTTCTGAAACGACAGAATAAATATCTAATAAAAAATTATTTACCCAAATCAGATTCTCCGCCAATCCAACTGAGAAACATATCTACACGAGATAAAATCATTCTAGGTAATATTGACTCTATAACTCCTCAAAATATCCAGTCAATATCCCGTTTCGTAAAAGATGGTGGTCTGCTTATATTTCTAAAAGGCTCATCAGATCTTCGTAAATTATTTAGTTCATCTATAGAATCCCTTTTATCCTTTCAATACAGAACTGAATCTGTTAATAACAAGAAATCAGCTAAACTTGACAAGGATTCAGGTGAAACATCTGATACTAGGAATAATACGATCGGAAGGAAATCAAATAATTTTATTCTCACACTAAATCAACAGAATATTAATGATAAATACTTCCTTACATTCAGGAATACAGATAATCCCCAACTCATCTGGAATGATCTACCCATCTTTTCAAAGGTTGAAGGAAATATTATACCATTATACTCCAATATAACTCTGGCAACTATAAATAACACACCTGCAATTCTCTATAGAAACATGGGAATTGGTACTATAATTTCAATTCTTATAGAACCAATATGGAAAATAGACTTTTTTAATTTGAATTTCGGTATCCATAGCGAATATTATGATCAGTTTTGGGATGAACTCCTTCAGATGAATAATGAACAGGTAAAAGAATCTCCTCTCAGCATAGCAAAGGATATTTGTGAATATGGAGATGAAAACACATTATATATAGACCCGATGAAAATCAAAGATCCCAAAAATCTCTTTATCATAGGTAAAAAAAATGAAAATGATTTTAAAATCCCTTTAAAAATAAGTAAAAATGAAAAGAACTTAATAAAATACTCTGTTCAGTGTAACCATCTAGGTTCAAATAAAATTGTTTTAGCAAAAGAGGAATCATCGGAAACCCTCGCTGAATTCTACGTTAACTATCCCCTGAAAGAAAGTTTCCAGAATAATAATGAGTTACGATATGCTATTGCTAAGGATATTGCAGATAACACCAATGGCAAGATTATTAAAATTAATGAATTAAATCAAACAAGCAAATCAGATCCAACGAATAAATCTCTTTTCAGTGTTAAACGAGAAATTGAGCACAAGATCATTGAAAAATCATTAGTACACAATTACATATATATTTTGATTGTAATATTCCTACTAATCATTGAATGGCTATTAAAACGGAAATTCATCGGGAATTAATGTTAGATAACTTCTTAGAAAATCATATGAGAATACTGGCTTCCAGGCGATTTCTTTAAAACCACTTGGTATCAAATTCAAAGGTCACACCCAATTTTAAAAGGACTTGTATGGCATCAGATAGGCCTGCAACAGAGGCAGAAGAATTGAGAAACCCACCAATATTATTGGTCTTGGCCTCCGCACCTACGACGATCTTCAAAACACGAATGACACGGAATCCCAATAAAAGATCAATTTCAGCCAATGTACCTGATGTGGAATAAGATGACCCGGTTAATACTCCCGTACCAATTCGTAACCCCCATTCAAAATTAAAAAAGCTCAGTGGATTATAAATCATAGCTACACGAATATTAAATATTTCTTTGACAGAAGTTGTCCCACTATTAAATGTTTTAGAAACCCACCCCGTCACTCTTAAATTATCCATAGAATATCCCCCACCTATCCCCACTTCATAACTACTAAAGGTTGTACTCACAGTATTCTGTTCATAATAAACAGATACCAGAGCTGATTTGGATCTTTCATCCTTCCTATCAGTAAAAAAGAATGCAGGCAAAGCTTTAATTCTTGTACTTCCACTAATAGATAAAAAATCCACGGGTAAAAATATCCTATTCATTTCATAATGCGTTCTAAATTCAACACCAAAAGATTTTGAAAAAAAATTGTATGCGCCCATAGCCCCTAGTTCAAAACGGGCATATTTTCTCTTGTCCTGGTCTTCTTTGGGTGATGGCTTATCATCTGATTTCGAGAAGCCTGAAACACTTGCTAATAAACACATGACAAACATAATAATAATTCGGTGGTATATTCTATTTTTCATACGATATCCTGTTCATCCTGATTCTATATATTATCTTCAAATAGATAAGAAAAATTGATAGCAACATAAATTATTTCTAAAAAATTATAATTCTATTGATTGAAAATCCCTCTGGCAGGTGCAAAAAAAATTAATCTATTATACTAAAACTCTTTTAAAATTAAAGTCGTAATATCAACTTTGTCATGGCGAGGCTCTCGAAACATGTCTCAAGGGATTTCGGATATCAAAATTGTTAGTATAAATCAATTTTCTCTATAGGATATAATTATTCAAAAGAAGAATCTCTATAATTATAAATAATAAATAAATTATTGATATCAACGAATTGAGCTGAAAAAATGCCTGATTAACCCTCGATAAATCACCGGGCTTCACCCAAATATGCTGTAATATTAATAGAATAGAGATGATCAGTATCCCCGAATAATATATTAAACCAAATTGATAAATATATCCAAAAATACAAAGACATATTACCATCATACCATAAGCAATACGGGATATCAATAATGCTGTCCTCTCATTAAGCATAGATGGCAGGGATTTAAGTCCTGATCTCTTATCAAAATCTTTATCCAATAAAGAATAAATAATATCAAATCCCCCTATCCAAAATGTGATTGCTAAAAATAAAAGCACACTACCTGTTGTAATAGTCTCAACCAAAGCCATATCAACACCTATTGGAGCAAGACCAATTACAGCCCCTAAATAAAGATGACTCATTGCTGAAAATCTCTTCCAAAAAGAATAAAAAAATAATAATCCTAAAACCACTGGTGACAAAACAAAACAATAAATATTAATGAAATAACACACCCCAATGAACCCAACACTATTCAAAACTATAAATATCAGTACCTCTCTATGACTTACCTTACCTGTGACCAATTCTCTATTCATTGTGCGAGGATTTTCCTTGTCATACTTATAATCCACATATCGATTAAATCCCATAGCGGAACTCCGTGCAAACACCATCGCCAGTATGAGAAATATAATCTTTTCTACTGAAGGAATCGGAATATTTTTTACCAGAAATGATGTAATAGCAAAGGGAAATGCAAAGATGGTATGAGAAAATTTAATTAATTTCAACAGATCAATTATGTTCTTCACAAAAATCCTTTATATATTAAGATTCTTTATTAAAATTGTTTTAATATTATATTCCCTAAAAGAGTTCTCTAAAATAAACACAATTTTATAAAAATCAAAGGACAGTATATTAAATTTAAATCCTCAAATCAAGTACTGGATAATTAATAGAGAATTATATAATTGAACCATTATAATGCTAAAAATCTTTTACCAATCAAAGAAAATAATCATCGATTTTCTTGACATCCAAATGGGGATTTTATATATTTCTTCTATAATATACCATATGTGTATTGGAGGACAATATGTTTGGAATGGGACCCGGTGAAATTGTATTAATTTTAATTGCATTGCTTGTATTATTTGGTGCAAAAAAACTTCCGGAAATTGGAAAATCACTAGGAAAAGGGCTGAGAGAGTTTAAAAGTGCAACCAGTGAAATTTCTAACTCTATCAGTAACGAATATCAGGAACCTAAACCTGTTAATAATGCAGTGACTGTGGAAGCTAAAAAAGAAACCCCCTCAGTAGAAAATAACGTTAAACCAGCAGAAAACACTGTTAAAAAAGATCAGTCAACTGAAAACAAATCTTAATCTATATATAGGATAACAAATGCCATTAGGATTTTGGGAAATTTTATTAATTGTTGTAGCAGTAATATTAATTTTTGGTGCTCAAAAGTTACCTGAGTTTGGACGATCTCTTGCAAAAGGAATTCGTGAATTCAAATCCGCTAGTAATGAAAATTCTTCTGATAAAAAAGATAAAAATGATGCCGATGCCAAACAAAAATTAGAACATGGAAACACAAATAACTCATCAGAAGAAAGAAAAGGATAATTCAAACCTTCCTTTCCTGGACCACCTAGAAGAATTTAGAATACGCCTCATAAGGGTCATAATTTCTTTCGTCGTTTTCACGATAATAGCTTATGTCTTCAGAGAAGAAATTTTTGATTTCCTTACTGAACCAATGATGGGATTGGATATTAAATTTATCCATTTAAAGGTTTATGATAAGTTTCTTGCTTATTTAAAAATATCACTTTATGCAGGGATTTTTGTTTCAGTCCCCTATCTCGTTTATGAGCTATCTCAATTTGTTTTACCAGCTTTATATGAATCTGAGAGAAGATTATATTATTATTCCCTTGTCATTATTATAATACTGTTTTTCACAGGAGCATTCTTCTCATTTAAGTTCTTAACCCCTGTCAGCCTTCAATTCCTCATTGAATTTGACAAGGAAGAAACAAAAAAAGTTGATCCCAAAAAATTGAAACCCCCCTTTGATGTTAAAAAAAATCTGACAGATATTAACAATAAACTAGCAGATGTTAACAATCACTTAAAGAAATCTATTGATAAATATCCTGGGGATTCAGAACAATTAGTGAGAATAAATAAATCTTTAACTCTTATTTATCAGGATTTCACAAAACTCAATGAACATATTTTAGATAAATCTAAAAAAGAAAAGAAAAGGAAAATAGAGTCCTTTTTAAGTATCTCAGAATATTTAGACTGGGTTGTTTTCTTTATTCTTGCTATTGGACTGGTTTTTCAGCTTCCACTCGTTCTTGCACTGCTTGCAAAAATTGGTATCATTAATGATGCACACCTTATTAAGTTTAGGCCCTATTCAGTAGTGATAATTTTGGTTGTAGCTGCAATTATCACACCAACTCCAGATGTCTTTACGCAATTAATGGTGGCTGTTCCTGTCTATATCCTCTATGAATTAAGTGTTATAGCGGCAAGGATTATCAGAAAACGCAAAGAGAAGGAAGAGCTAGCCAATTCCTCAGATTGAACATCATTCTAGTATAGAAAATCTTTATATAAAGATGAACTATTTACAAATGGAGTTTTATAGATATTTTTTGGCCAAGCACACCAAACAACTGATAAGTTATTGTCTTCATCTCAAAATGATTATTTGTACAATAGATTTGAACAGTTCAGAAAATTATAAAATTCCGTAATATTTTTTCCCATNNTTTTCCCATATTTTTCCCATGAAGACAATATATTATTTTACGATCTAACTCGATTAGGATTTTTTTATGGTTGACTTATATTGTGAGCGGCTGGGTGATGGATTGTTGGGTGAGCCATTTAATTTTATAAGTAATATGGCGTTTTTCTTATCTGGCTATCTGGTGTGGAGATTGATAAAAAAATCAGCCAATCTTGATAAGAGCATTTATTTTTTAATGTCATTAATATTTATCATCGGATTAGGTAGTAGTGTTTTTCATAGCTTTGCTAGATCCTGGGCTCTAATGATGGATGTCATCCCCATTTCAATATTTCAAGTAACTTATCTTTGGATATATTTACGGAAACGAATCCGCCTTCCAATTCTCTATACAGTATTATTTTTAACCCTCTTACTGATTCTATCGGGAATAGCATTCATTTTTTCAGATATTCTTAATGGATCGATTATGTATATCCCTGCATTTCTATTTATACTGGGGCTTGGCATATGGCATTATATGAGAGGAAATATAGAAAGATATAATTTGTTATTCGCATCAGGGATATTTTGTTTGTCCCTTACATTTCGATCTATTGATCAAATCATATGCCCATATTTTCCTACAGGAAGTCATTTTATATGGCATTTACTTAACGGTATTCTTTTATATGTCTTGATGAGGGATCTAATATTAAATTATAATAAATAGTTATTGTGATTTGTTAATTTTTTTTCTAAGCAAATATTCATCTGGCAT
Organism: Spirochaetia bacterium UBA6919; assembly: GCA_002450905.1. GTDB lineage: Bacteria > Spirochaetota > UBA6919 > UBA6919 > UBA6919 > UBA6919. Next base: position 74,409 of record DKAT01000002.1, on the reverse strand, counting down.
TGAGTGTGGTATTATTAATTGTTTAGATATATAGAAATAAATATGATGTTATTTTCCATTGACCAGGGTATAACGGATTTGATGTTCTGGGGTGAAGTATTTTTTGTCCATGAGGTTTAAAAATACCCACGATGTCATGGCATTGGTTGCTGCAAGGGACAGTACTATTACAATTTGATATTTCACTGCTGTCAAAGGGCTTGATCCAGATATTATTTGTCCTGTCATCATACCAGGGAGATGAACAATACCCATGACCATCATATTATTGATTGAGGGAAGGAGTGAGGCAATGAGAGCCTGTTTTCTTGCCTTGTGAGAAGCTTTCTTAATATCATATCCCAGGGATAGAAGCATTTCCATTTCTTCAAGTCGTAGTTGTAATTCGCTCCTATAACGCTCTCCCGCCAGTGTCGCACCATTCATTCCATTGGCTATGACCATTCCAGCAAGAGGGATTAAATATCTTGGGCTATACCATGGCGATACATGGATAATAATTTGGGTTATGATTATGAGAGATAGAACGCTGGCTATTGAAACGGCAATTAGTGCATAAGAGTATGATCCACGGATAGGATTTCTCATACGTTTGATCAGAGTTTGAGATGCAACCAGTACCATGATAAGGAGAATGAGTAGAACAATATACCACTGATTTAACTCGAAGATGAAGTGAATGATATATCCAGTAAGGATTAGCTGTGTAGATGACCTGAAGGCTCCCAGTAGAATTGTTTTTTCTATCTGTAGTTGTTCTTTTAATGAGATTCCAATTAAGATTATTATAAAAATACTTACAAGGGATAGTTGAAACCAGGAAATATCAAGGATATCGCTCATAATTCTTCCTTAATTAGGTGAATTTTCAGGGTAATCATATTTTTTAATTGTGCCATCCTTAAGATATAGTAATCGACCATCTATTTCCCTTGCAAAATCAAGATTATGCGTAACAATGAGGAGAGTTAATGCTTCCTGTTGTACTATAGTTTTCAAACTTTGAATAAGCAATTTAATATTTTCCTTATCTAGTGCAGAGCTGGGTTCATCCATCAAAAGGATTTTTGGTTCATTCAAAAGAGATCGGACTATAGATATCCGCTGTTTCTGTCCTACTGATAATTCCTGTGCATTTTGATATAATATTTCTTCTTCGAGACCTACTTCAACAAGTTTTTCGATAAATATCAGATTAATATCTGTTGGTATATCACGTTTATAGAATGGAAGCAGGAGATTATCCCTAACAGTTCCTTCAATGAGATAAGGGATTTGGGGTATATAGCCAAGATCTTTCCTCAGCTGAAGAGGGGATATGTCTTGAATATTAATCTGATTATAACGAATAACCCCGCTTGAAGGAGTTAATAAACGATTAAGCAGTTTAAGAATCGTAGATTTCCCTTCACCAGACTTCCCAAGGATGATTGTTATATCTCCTGATTTTAATTGGAAGGTAATATCGTTTAATAGTCTTTTCCGCTTGCTATAACCAAAGCTAAGTTGATCACTCTCTAAAATAATTTTTTCTGTATTCATAAAGCTCTGATAAACATTAATAAGAAGTTAAAAAAGTATTTCGCAACAGATCACTAATTAATGATTAAATAAGTTGAAAAATTCTTGACAAGGTGGGGGTAATATATTTTATTTATTTTAATAAATCAAGTATTTTTTAGAAATCCTTTGGATCAGAAAAGAACATTTAATACAATAGATGTGAACAGGTTTACGGAAGAGTTGTTGAATACATTACCTATATTATCCGAGCGAATTCAAAAGAATTGCGGGGTATCTGATAAAATGGTTTATCCGTGTGTAGCGGAGATGATCCGATTTTTATCCCTTATTTCTTATTCCAATGAAGTTCTTACCCCTTCACAATTCATAGATAACGTATGGCATGAATTCATCTTGTGTACGAAAGCCTATTATAATTTCTGTATTAAGTATTTTCACTGCATGATTCATCATTACCCTGGTGGAACAGATGAAGAAAATATTCAACAGTATAAACGAACACTTGATCTCTATCACGAGTATTATGGCAGTCCAAACCCCTACTATTGGGGAAAAAATAATCATATTCACCTGAAATCCTCATGTGGATCATGTGAATCCAATTAAAGGAGATTATTATGTATCTTAGCAACACATTGTCTGTAGATCCTTCACAGGTCACAAAAATTGAAGTTGTTAAACCTACAAAGATGTTTGACAAGATGCTTTACTTTCTCTCTGCTGGTTTATCTTCTGAGAAAGAAGAACAAGAAACATTTACAGCTGTATCTATTTTACAACATTTTAACAGAGTGTTCCGTGCCATGAAAATAACCAATTTAGTCCGTCTGACAAAAGATGATTTTGATTTTTATTTTGATGAACTCGGGAAGGAAGATGATTTACAGGAGGTGATGGAGAACTTTGCTCTTGAAACTGATAAAATTGAATCAGAGGTCTTTGAAAACCTTTATCTGGTAGTAGAACATGAAGAGAATGGAATTAAATATCTTATTGAGGTGGAAATTAAACGACGGCATAAAGTAGGAGAATATCCTATCAATGTAAAGGTCAATGGTGTGGTAACAGATTTCCAGAGAGAGGACAACGAAACGATTGATAGCATGAAACAAAAGATGGAGAGCGTGTTTACATCACAAAATAAATATGATCATTATATTAAAGAGAAGAAAGCTATTTTTGATCTCTTTGTTTCTAATCTGGAACAAGATATTCGAAAGTTTATTAAAGTGGATAATATCACTCAGGGTACCAAAGTAAATATCATTAGACCCAAAGAACCTGCTCACAACGTGAAAACTCATCGTGACATTGTGTATGTAGAACCGATTTATCATGGATATTACGGCTTTGCCGAAGTATTTTTTTATGCCTGGTTGTGGTCATCGATGGTTCACTCCCATAATATCTATGTGAATAATTTTTATTTGGTGGATGAATCAGGATCTTCGGTGATGTCAGTAGGAAATGATGGTTTCTATGCAGGACAATATGATACTATGAATCCTGATGCACCCTTTGAAACACCAGATACAGGCGATTTCTCTTATTACCAAAATAATGAATATCAGAGTGAACTTGCTGAAGCGAATGTATATTCTGGAGATTCTGGTTCTGGAGATAGCGGAGGATGGTTTGATTCCTTTGGCGGTAGCTCTGACAGTTCAGATAGTAGTAGTTCCTCCTCTTGCAGTTCGTGTAGTTCCTGTAGTAGTTGTGGGGGTGGTGGAGACTAATCAAATCCAAACTTTGCTTACCTTTGAAATTACAAAACTATTTGGAAAAATATTAATTAGGTAGTAAATTTTATATATCAGATTATTTGTCGTACAATTTCTCAGGTAAATAATCGGGGGGTGTTATATGAAGATAATAAATATCACTCTAATTATAATTACCACTATTATCCTTGCATCTTGTTCCCAATCCTCCACTAAAAATGATAATATCCTTTCAGATCGATCTCTATATAGTCCTGTTGATTCCAGTGTTAAAATAAATTCTTCTAATTATCTAACTAAACGAAAGGACGGTATTAATCAAATCTCATTATTTGAATCATACAAAAAACCCAAAATTAGAGCTCTTCTCATCGCAAATCAAAAATACATCAATGATTCAGAAAGCTTACGATATTCTATAAATGATATCAATGTTTATAAAAAAATATTAAAATATGTTATTGGTTGCAATGAAAAAAATATTTATGTCGCATTAAACCTCACCCTGAATCAATTTAACCAAACAATGAAACAATTCATTCAAGACATACAATCTGATGAACTAGTTTTGATCGTCTATGCTGGACATGGGGGTGAAAATGGCATGCCCATTTTTGTCGATGGGAAATTTATTCAAGTCCAAAAGTTCCATGATTATCTCAATCAATTCCATAATGATACCGTAATCATCATGGATTCCTGTTATTCAGGGGCAGAAGGAATCATCAACCAGGGAATAACTTCTTCAAAAGACAGATCAGGCACCAGATCAATTGTTAGAAAAAGAAAAAAATATAAAGGCATGTATAACAAGGAAATTAGAGAGGTAAAACCATTTCGGAATAATATCTTACGCTTATATAGCAGTTTATCAAATCAAGTCTCAAGAGAAGGTCTATTCAAACAAATTAATTCCCTCAAACCATATCTAGGTAATACATATAAATTCTTAAATCAATTGGGATATCAGGGAAATGGAAATGGTATTTTCACTCTGTTATTCTCATCATTTTTTGCAGAAAACGTCTTCTCTAATGAAAATTATAACTTCATGTCCCTCACTTTCTATATTCACAGCAAAACATCAGAACTTCAGGAAATTGGATTCCCTGTTCAAAGACCAAAGATGAAACCTTATCACATGCCATTTCTAAATAAAAATAATCAATATATCTTCTACGGATATCAGGAGAATGTTACCCTCTCCGAAGATGAAAAGAATTATCTCTCCGCAACAAAAGAACAAAATAACAATCAATATATACCAGCTATCAAATTATATCAAAAAAATATTAATTACAAAGATTCCAGATTACGACTGGCTGATTGTTACCTTAAATTATCTTATTTATATTATTATTCTAATCCTAATTTGACGATATCTCTTTTAAATAAAGCTATTCAATACAACCCCCACTCCTTTCAAGCCATCAATATTCTTGCAAGAATCTATGATGAAATTAAAATACAATACAACACAGCTTTGAAATATTATGATATTGTGATATCGTTGGCACAGAAAACAGGCACACAATATTGGATTGCCATTGGATATAATAATATTGGTTATACATACGATCGAATGGGCCAATTCAAAAACGCTTTAAAATATTATAGAAAATCATTAAAAGTATGTCAAGTCTATTTAAAAAAGAATTTTGAAGTCAAGTCAATTGTATATAATAATCTGGGTGTATTATACCTTAAGTTAAATAATCAAAAAAAAGCCATCCCCTATTTAAAAAAATCTCTTAAAATAAATAAAAAGCTTTATGGGTTCTATCATCATAGTACTGCTCTATCTTATAATAATCTGGGAGTTATTTATTACAATCAAAAAAAATATAAATTAGCCTTAAAATACTATAAAAATGCTTTAAAAATTTATCTTAAAAATAATAACATCTGGAATCCCAATACTGCTCTCACTTATAAAAATATTTCGACTCTTTACAATACAAAAAAAAATTACCCGAAAGCAATCCTCCATATTGTCAAAGCAATCCTAATTTATGAAAAAATATTGGGGAGTGATCATCCTGAAACAGCAGAGGGTTATAGGTTACTATCCAATATTTATTCCAGCACCAAACATTATGATAAAGCTCTTAATTTCTACGCTAGAGCTCTAAAAAGCATTTTAAAAAACTATGGCGAAAATCATCTTATTACAGCAGGATACTATACAAATATTGCCACAATCTATCAAATTATCAAACAGTATAATCAGGCTATAATTTATTATAACAAAGCCCAAATCATTTATGAAAATAAGTTAGGAAAAAATCATATTTACACAGCAATCGTTTACAATAAAATTGGCGATATTTTATTTATTAATCATCAATTTAAAGTAGCATTACCCTATTACTTGCATGCTCTCCAGACTTTCGAAAAGGTATTTGGTAAAAAACACCCTACAACGGGACTGAGTTATTTTATTATTGGAAAAACATATTATAACTTGGGTAATTTTAAGCTGGCTAAAAAATATATCATTAAATCTCAAAAAATATTTAAAACAAAATTAGGGACAAAACATCCTTATTATAAAAATGGAAAAATATGGCTCAAAGCAATTAAAAAAGCTTTAAAGACAATATAATCTAATATTCATTAATGGATATATCAATTTCAAAGAATTGAGTTAAAAATATTTTCATCCTTTCCAGAACCAGTAAATATTATGTCAAGATTATTATATTGTAATTAATTTACAATCTTTAATGCTGCAGAGAGTTATATTGAGCAATATTGGAACTAAAAATTTTGATTTCGATGGTGTTTCTTCGTAGGGTTTGCTAATAAGTTTGTTTGGTGTTTGTCTCAATTCTTTCTATTTTAATCATTAATTATACTAGAGATTGTATACACACTCCCTGTGAAGTTATTGTCTGTTTTACAGTCAATTAATTGATTTTAAAATGGGTGATATTGTAATCACATAAACTAGCATCGTCTTCAATGTCAGGATCGACTTTAAAATCGGTGTAAAAATTAGCCGGATAATGGTATCCTATGGTTCTGAGGATTGTATTTTTATGGATTTAAAATTTATTTGATTTTGATTGACAAAAATACCATTCATCTATAAGTTTAATATTATAAAAAAATGTATTACTATGTGATATAAAAATGAAATATATAGATGAATTCCGCAATCCAATTCACGCTATAAATATTTTAAAACAGATTGATGCTATTTGGACTAAACCCCATATGATTATGGAAATCTGTGGGGGGCAGACCCATACGATTATGAAATATGGAATTGATCAGTTGTTAGCCGGGAAGGTGGAATTGATTCATGGACCTGGCTGTCCTGTGTGTGTAACGCCGATAGAGTCCATTGACAATGCCCTGTATATAGCAAGCCTTCCGGATGTTATTTTCACATCGTTTGGGGATATGCTGAGGGTTCCCGGCAGTCATAATGATTTATTGAATCTCAGATCTCAAGGTGCAGACATACGGATTGTTTATTCCCCGCTTGAATCTCTCCAGATCGCCCGCAAAAATCCTGATAAACAAGTGGTATTCTTTGCTATTGGCTTTGAAACCACTGCTCCAGGTAATGCGATGACCATTTTTCAGGCTAAGAAGGAAGGGTTATCTAATTATTCTGTACTTGTGAGCCATGTTCTTGTCCCTCCTGCTCTACAATATATATTATCAGCGCCGTCAAATCGTGTTCAAGGAATACTTGCTGCGGGTCATGTGTGTACCATTAATGGCTGGAAAGAGTATGAGACAATTACTCAGAAATATCATGTGCCTATTGTACCTACTGGCTTTGAACCTATCGATATTTTAGATGGAATTTATAAGGTTATAAAACAATTGGAAAGTGGAGATTCGTATATTGACAATCAGTACTTGCGTTCTGTTCATAAAGAAGGTAACATTCACGCTCAAGAAATAGTACATCAAGTGTTTGATGTCTGTGATCAAAAATGGCGTGGGCTCGGGGTGATTCCTGCAAGTGGTATGAAGATCAGACAAGAGTATTCTGATTTTGATGCAGAACTACGCTTTGAATATAAAGATATTTCAAGTTATGAATCCTCAGAATGTATTAGTTCACTTATATTGCAGGGGTTAAAGAAGCCCAGTATGTGTGCTGTATTTGCTAAGGAATGTACTCCATCTCATCCTCTTGGTGCACCAATGGTTTCAGGGGAGGGAGTTTGTTCAGCATATTATAAATATCAACGTATTGTTGGTTCAGAAAAGATTGAGGTAATGTGTGATCAGTGATATTTTGTCCTGTCCAATGCCTATATCCAATCACAAGACCATCCAACTGGCTCACGGAGCAGGTGGCTTGTTATCAATGAATCTAATAAACGAAGTTTTCTTACCCTATTTTTCGAATGAATCACTGAATCGATTGGATGACTTTGCTCTATTATACTCTGACAATAAGAAACTGGCATTCACTACTGATAGTTATGTGGTTGATCCGATATTCTTCCCAGGTGGTGATATTGGAGAGCTTGCTATCTATGGAACAGTAAATGACCTATCCATGAGTGGTGGTGTTCCTCTGTGGATTAGCGTATCATTTATCATAGAAGAAGGCTTCCCGATAGATGATTTAAAGATAATTGCTCAATCAATGAAGAGAGCCAGCGATAGATCGAATGTAAGGATTGTAACCGGGGATACAAAAGTCGTTCCAAGGGGCGCATGTGATAAAATCTTTATTAATACTTCCGGTATAGCTAAGGTTTCACAAAAATATAGTATCAGTGGATATAATATTAAGGCAGGTGACCAGATTATCTTATCAGGAACGATTGCAGATCATGGGATGGCTGTAATGACCAGTAGGAACAATCTATCCTTTGAAAGTGAAATCTGTAGCGATCTATCTCCATTGAATGATTTAGTCCAATGTATACTAAATATTTGCCCTGAGGTTCATGCATTCAGAGACCCAACACGGGGTGGAATTGGTGTCACCCTAAATGAATTTGCAAGACAATCTCAAGTTGGTATTGTTATCCGGGACAATAAAATTCCAATTCATGAAAATGTTCGCGGGGCATGTGAAGTATTGGGTATTGATCCATACTTTGTTGCTAATGAAGGAAAATTGATAGCTGTTGTCCCTAATATGTATTCTGAAAAAGTATTGGATGCCATGAGAGATCATCCTTTAGGGAAGGATAGTGCTATTATAGGGGAAGTTGTATCCAATCATCCTTCAACAGTTGTTATAACAACATTACTTGGGGTTAAACAAATATTGGATATACCTGCAGGAGATCAGTTACCAAGAATATGTTAATAGATAGATGATTAAGGAGGCTCTATGTCTGAATCATTTTATGAGATTAATAAAACGAATATTAAGGATTGGTTAGAAAACTTATTAAAGCAGTATCAGTTATTTGGACCTAAATTAAAGGAAAGTGTATTATCGACTACCAGCCAGATATCTGAGTTCTTTATATTCGAAGAGATTTATGATCCCAGTGATTTACGACTGGACTATCCAACATCCATCCTTCCACCCATCAAAGTTTTTTTCCCCAATGATGAAACCCTTTTATCATATAATATCCATGATCTTCATCAGATTAAAAGTAATATTCAGCCAAAGAAATCAAAGGTCATGATGGGTGTGCATCCCTGCGACATCCATTCCATTCAGTTGATGGATAAAATCTTTTCAAAAGATCCGAAGGATGAGTATTACTTGTCCAGACGGGAAGATACATATATTATTGGTTTAAATTGTTTTTCACCCTGCTCTGAGAGGACTCTTTGCTATGATAAGCGTACGTACAGAGCGGATTCTGGTTTTGATATCTTGTTGTGGGAAGACAAGTCGACTTATATTATTGAAGTTAAATCAAATAAAGGGAAAGAGTTAATTGAGAATCAATCCTATTTTAATTCGTATAAAAATAATTTCTTGACCTTCCAAAAAGACTTTTATGATCATCAATCAAAGTCCTTTACAAAACATCTTGTATTGGATATTAATAACCTGAAAGAATCTCTCATAGATGTTTACAATAGTAAAATATGGCAGGATCTTGGAGAGAAGTGCTTATCCTGTGGATCTTGTAATATTGTCTGTCCAACCTGTTATTGCTTTGATACTTATGATGACATTAATCTTGAACTCAATGAAGGTGTCCGGTGTCGAAAGTGGGACTCCTGCCAGAATGAAGTATTTGCCTGTGTCGGTAGTGGAGAGAACTTTAGAGAGCGTTCATCCCAGAGAAATCGTCATAGAATATTTAAGAAAGAAGTCTATGTGCTTGATAACTATGGTGAGAGTGGATGTGTTGGTTGTGGGCGTTGTAATACTTCATGTATAGCAAATATTAGTTTAATAGATATATATAATCGTGCCCTGACAAAAGAGATTTACTGAAAGAGGTAGTGTATGAGTAATTATATTCCTTTAATAGCCACAATTACCAATATAAATCAATTAACAGCCCATGAAAAGCTTTTTAACATTTCGATTGAGGGGTTAAAGCAACCCAATCACCAGCCAGGGCAGTTCTATATGGTTTCAATTTTTGGATTTGGTGAAGCTCCTATCAGTATCTGTTCCAGCCCGGATGATAAGAATATACAGCTCTGTGTTAGGAAGGTAGGGAGTCTTACATCAAAACTTCATTCAATGAATCTTGGAGACACATTTGGGGTACGTGGACCCTACGGACATGGATTTCCTGTCAATGATTTTAAAGGGAAAGACCTATTGCTTGTTGCAGGAGGCTTAGGATTAGCTCCCCTCCGATCATTCATCAGATATATTTTTCAGCACAGAAAGGATTTTAAAGACTTTACACTTCTATATGGCTCTAAGAAACCTGAAGATCGATTATTCACAGAGGAAATCAATGAGTGGTCTTCCGATAAGAATGTCCGATTCATCGAAACAGTTGATATTGCTGAGCCAAACTGGAACGGAAATATCGGTCTCATCACCATGCTATTCAAATTTATAGAGCCTGATCCAAAGAAGACGATGGCTTTAATCATAGGTCCACCGGTTATGTATCGATTCGTTATACGGGAAATGCTAAAAAAAAATATATCCATCCATCAAATATATATGGATCTAGAACGGCGTATGCGATGCGGTCTAGGAAAATGTGGTCATTGCCAGCTCAACGGAGTCTACGTCTGCCAGCAGGGCCCCGTATTCAAATACTCTGATATGATTGAATGGAACTTAAAGGAGGCATTATAATGAAGCCAAAGATTGCTGTATTCTCCTTTACAAGCTGTGAAGGATGCCAACTTCAAATATTAAACCTCGAAGAAGAGTTATTACAATTATTAAACCATATTGACATTGTAAACTTCCGGGAAGCGATTGATGAAAAGTCCCAGGACTACGATATTGCCTTCTTAGAAGGTTCTATAACCACCCTCTCAGAGATCGATGAAGTCAAGGAAATTCGCGAAAAGGCAAAGCTAATCATTGCTATCGGTTCCTGTGCCTGTCTTGGGGGTGTGAACGCACTCAAGAATCATTTCCCTATGCAGCATTGTAAAGAGTATGTCTATGAGGAGAAAGCAGATTTATTTGAAACTATTCCTGCCAAACGGATTGGAGATATCATCCCAGTTGACTATGAAATCCACGGATGTCCCATCTCAAAAAAGGAATTCGTCGAGGTAACCAAAAAATTATTATTAGGAATCCCACTAAGACAGGCAAACTACTCTGTCTGTACAGAATGTAAAATGTCTGGTACTGTCTGTCTCTTCCATAAGGGAGATACCTGTCTTGGATCTGTGACCAGAGGAGGATGCGAAGCTATTTGTACATCATTTGGCGAGCCCTGTCATGGTTGTCGTGGATTCCTTGATCATGCAAATCTCAAAAGTATGGCTCAAATCTTAAAGGAACATGGACTGAGTCAACAAGACATTATCAATCAGTTCTCCTATTTCAATGCCAACACAAATTTAGAGGGAGTATTATGAAACAGTTAAATATCAATGTCCACCACATCACCCGAGTAGAAGGACATGGTAACATCGTAGTGAACTATAATAAAGGTGTGGTAGAGGATTTCAAATTAGAAATCGTCGAATCCCCTCGTTTCTTCGAGGTAATGCTCAAGGGTAGACAATTAAAAGACGCTCCCCAAATAACTGGAAGGATATGTGGTATCTGTTCCGTAGGACACACGCTGTCATCCTTGAAAGCATGTGAAAATGCCCTTGGACTCATCCCCAGTGAACAGACCATTGAACTCCGTAAAATCATCCTGAACGCAGAAATCATCCAGAGTCACATCCTCCATGTCTACTTCCTAGTCCTTCCAGACTTCCTGAATGTCACATCTGTTATTCCATTAGCTCATTCCCACCCAGAAGAAGTGAAACGAGCTTTAAGACTCAAGAAATTAGGGAATGATATGTGCGAAATCCTTGTTGGACGTAAGATTCATCCACTCGCAATGCAGATCAACGGCTTCTCAAGAGTCCCAACTAAAGAAGACTTATTAAAATGTAAACTACTCCTTGAATCTTCCAGAAAGGATATTAATAAAATGGTCGATCTATTCTCCTCTATTAAGCAACCTGATTTTGAACAAGATACAGAATATATCGCTCTCACAGAAGAAGAGTACGGACTATATGATGGGAAAGTTACATCCACAATGGGCAAATCAATCAATCCAGAGGACTACCTAACCCTGATTCAGGAACGAGTCGTCGAACACTCATCAGCAAAGCATGTCAAAGCAACGAAGGATACATACATGGTGGGAGCCCTCGCAAGGCTTAATTTATCCGCCGATAAACTCCATCCACAGGCAAAGAATGTCATGGATCAATACCAGTTTAAGACCCCATGTAACAATACCTTTCATAATAACACCGCACAGGTGATTGAAACAGTTCATTGTGTCTACGACTCCATTGATCGAGTTGATAAGTTATTAAATAAAGGACTCCAGCAGGAAAACTACCAGGATTACAATATCAAAGCAGGGAGAGGTGTAGGTATATGCGAGGTCCCAAGGGGAATTCTCATCCACGACTACACTGTAAACAAAGATGGATACATCGAAGAGGCAAATTGCATTATCCCCACAGGTCAGAATCTTGCCAATATCGAAAGCAATTTAAGGAAGTATGTCCCTGAAATCATCGGTAAGTCAGAGAATGAAATCACCCATGACCTGGAAATGATGGTGAGAGCCTATGACCCCTGTATATCCTGCTCCTCCCACTTTCTGGATGTACAATTCATTAAATAATCAAAATAAAAATATAATATTCGTGGCTGGAACAGAGAAAAAACAATATGAAACGACTAATAATCCTTATCACTCTACACTTAACCCTATTTCTGATCTATAAACAACCATCCTACAGCAAATCAAATCCACAAGATAACCAGAAAGTCTTGGAACAACTCGAAAGAGAGCATAAAAAAAATCCCAACTCCCTAAAGATTTTAAACAGGCTGGGACGAAAGTATTCAGATATGGCAAAATACGATAAAGCATTATACTATCGCACGAAATTAATTCAACAAGCAAAGAAAGACAATAATTTCCGGTGGATAGGCATTGCTTATAATAACATTGGGGTAGTGTATTCTGCAAAAGGCAATTACGCCCAGGCATTAAGCTATTATTTTAAAGCCCTCAAGATAAATGAAAAGGATTACCCTATAAAGGCTACCATCTTCAACAATATCGGATGGGTGTATTTAAAGAAAGGAAAATATGACCAAGCATTAAGTTATTGTTTTAATGCTCTGCAGATAAGGGCAACTATACTTGGTCCTAATCATGTTTCTACAGCAAATAGTTATAATGTGATTGGGATTTTATATTCAAGGATAGGAGACTATGACAAAGCCTTTGACTATCATTTCAAAGCCCTCAGGATAAGAGAATACATCTTTGGTGAAAATCATCCATCTACTGCAAACATTTACAATAACATCGGATTGGTGTATTCTGAAAAAAGGGACTATGATCAGGCCTTAAACTATCATAACAAGGCTCTGAAGATTTATGAAAAAATACTTGGTAAGAATCATCCAGACACTGCTAGAAGCTATGGGAACATTGGAATGGCATATGCTTATAAAAGACAATATAAAAAGGGGTTAGATTATAACAAAAGAGCTTTAAAGATCTATGAGAAAGTCTATGGCAATTTTCATCAAGATACAGCTGTTAGTAATAATAACATAGGAGTTGTGTATAAACTAATGAAACAATACCAACTAGCCCTTAAATATTTGTTTAAATGCCTACAAATAGAGCAAAATATTTATAAAAAACTCCATTATACTACCGCTAGAACCTATTTTCACATCGCTGATTGCTACTACAACTTAAACCAATATCAAAAATCCCTTGAATACTTGTTAAAAGCTCTTCCAGTCCAGGAAAAAATATTAGGAAAGTCCCACAAGCGCACTAAAGAAACTTATCACCTCTNNCTCTTCTCTCATATCTATTTCAAACTTGGAAATAAACTCAAATCACAGGAGTACAAGAAAAAAGCCAAATAAAAATCATCTTAATAACAAAAAATCTTATATAATTTTTTTTAACAAAGTATGGGTTATCATTTCTAAAAACTTTTTGAGGTGATAAAAAGATTCTTTACTCCGGATACCTGTTGAAGAGTAGAATATATACAGTTATAAATAAATCATCCAAATAGTTTTTTTGTAATTTTGTGTTATTATTTAATCTGGATTTCTTTAAATTTGAAGTCTGCTCATCCGAAATGTCATAGTGTGTGAAGCCTGATCTGAGCTTGCGAAGGAAACCATTCTCTGCTAAATCTTAAAAAATTATCAGCATAGAAAATATTATTATTTATAACAATTTTTTAAAAGGAGATTTATTTTGAAAAGTATATTCAATAATAAAAATCAAATAATTAAACTATTCTTAATACCTATTTATATACTTGTATCAATATTTTTTGTTGCAACTTGTGATGAAGAAACCAATCAAAATAATTCAGCTATATATGCTGCTACTAATGGGGGTGGGTTAAGTATATCCACAGATGGAGGTAATACATTTACCACAAATTTACAAGGGAATTCATTGGGATTATGAATTATCAGATATTTATTAATTTATAATTATATTTATAACAATTTTTATTATTCACTCCATATATAAACCTGATGGTATTATACATTATATATTTTATATTTACAGAATTTTTCTATAATTCTATTAACAAACTATTTTTTTTTCATTCATCCAAAACAATTTTCTACCGACAAAATTAGACATATCAAGGATGCCTATAGCGACATGGAGGGCTTTGTGGAATATATTAATTATTTGTACTATAGTGGCGTTTTACAAAATCTTCAAAAACAACTTACTAAATCAAGCAATGAAAACAATGATAGTTTTCAACGGGCGATTCAGTCAATTGAAGAAAAGATCAAGGACTATGAAAGTAAGCCTGAGAAACAAAAAAAAGGTCATTTTCTAAAAGATACCTTCAATTCATACAGATCCATTGCATCAAGGGATTTTAAAGGATTTGAAAAGATATAGAATATTGTATTACAGGACCCACATTTATAAAATGATCTGAGGAATGAAATATCATTGTGAGCGTTCTTTAATATCCCGGAGACATTCACTATCCAGTTTGATAAACATTGTTTTAAACTGAGATACCTGGACTTGTCCTGGGGGTGATCCTTTCGCTTTGGATAAGAACTTTTTATAAGTATACATAACCTCTCCTTGTTGATGAGATTTTGCTTTACTATAATTAAGAGCTAATTGTCCTGCTTCGTAAAGGGTTTCCTGATTAATTACCTGAGTTTTATTTAACGGAACAACAACATGAGATCCCGGATAATCACGAACATGGAGCCACATATCATTCCCCTTGGCTATACTAAAGGTTAATCTGTCATTATCTGTGTTTTTCTTGCCTACATAAATCGGAACGCCTTTAGAAGACATGAAAATATGATACCCTAGAGCCTTGCTTTCTTTTTTAGCAGGAGAATTATTTTTCTTTTCATGAGATATTCTTGAATCCAACTTATATTTTCTTGTAAACTCATCCAATATTCTTTGATCTGGAATAGATTGAAGTTCATCGGTCATTTGTTTTAGCTGTGTGTATTTTTCTTTCGTCGTGGTATATTTCCCTTCTATGTGACTGATCCCTGATTTGAGTTTCTTGGATTTGGTAAAAAAATGATTTATATTTTCAGAAGGATCTTTCTGAGGATCTAGTGGAATATTTATCTCATCTAAATTACTGTCGAAATAGTTTTGCACTTTGATAAGCTCCAAACCCTTCTTTAATAAATGATAATTAGCTTTCAATAATTCTCCTTTCCTCTGCCAGTCTTCCCATAAATTACACTCATTATACTGGTTCTCAAGATTCATCAGGAGTTTCTGGGTCTTTTTTAAATCTTTATTCAGTGAAGATAGAATCCTGAAATGATTTTCATGATACTGATTATCCTGAATTATTTTATTATAATACTTCTCCACTGTTTGATTATATAATTCATTGTCTTGTTCAATGATATTTAATTTACTAATATATTCTTTTTTTTCTGGAACAGAGTATTCCTCATTAATACATAGTGGAACCCTCAGTGGTTTTAAATTATAAGTAATCTTTCTCTGTTCATCCAATATGATTATATTATCCACCCTGGGAATCATTTCGAATACCAGATAAATAATTTTCCCATGACTCATGATTTTCATCTCAACAAGCCGATCAGAGTTCAAGGTTTGGATGTCCTCCAATTTCCCATTCTGAACGTATTTTTTTAAATATTCAAGAAAATGATGGGGATGTTCCTTATTTTTATGGGAATCCTGACATAAATGAATACGCATTTCCTTTGTATTTAACGATACAAGAAGATGATAACTTTCATTTTTAAATAACTTAAAAAGATACGTTAAGGGAGAGGTTTCGATAATTTTCTCAATCTTTGAGGGGATGATAATTTTTTTTAGTTCATGAATTATTTTAGAAATTTCAAATTGATTTAATGACATATTTTTTTACAAAGATTCCAGTAATAATAAGACGTATTGGCATGATATTTATTAATTAAACATATAATTATACGGATATTTTATAATAGAAATAATAATATATCCAATATCAAAATATAATTTTTTTAACCAAGAATCTTTCCTTTTTTGGATTTTTTAGCTAAAATTTGTCATCTTTTTCAAGAAAATACAAGCCATTTAAAAAAACCATAAACAATATTAAATTACGAGGAATTTAAATGAAAAAATTATTAATATTAGCACTCACAATGAGTTTAATGACTTTTGCAATCAGTTGTGGCAAAGGAAAAGAAGCTCCCAAGGGTGCAAAGAAAGAAAAAACCGCTGAAGATAAGAAAGCAATTCAGGTCTTCAATGCACAAGGCTGTAAGGCATGCCATTTTAAAGAATCAGGCATGGAAACTAAACCATATCCATCGCTCCCACACATGGCAAGCAGAACCCCAGAGGACTTTAAAAAATGTATTCAGGATGGTGTTAAAGGAACAACTATGGTTGCTTATAAAGATAAAGTATCAGAAGATGATATCAAATTAATTTACAATTGGATAACAAAATTCTACAAAGGTCAGTAAAATAAAAAAAGTCGTATGAGACTACCAGCAGTTTCATTCGGCTTCTAAAATAAAAAAGGGTTTGTATAAATAAGGAGATACGATGAAAACAATTCTAGTTCTCGTGATGATTTTTACAACCGTTTTTGCTGCAAGCTACTTAAGTACAAATGCTTTAGCAAGTAATAGCACCAAAGGAAAAGAAGCTCCCGTGGATACAGGGAAAGAAAAGACCGCTGAAGATAAGAAGGCAATACGTATTTTTAATGCGCAAGGGTGTAGGGCTTGTCATTACAAAAAAACAGGTATGGAAAACAAACCTTATCCTTCACTCCCTCTCATGGCAAGCAGAACTTTTGAAGAATTTAAAAAAAGTGTTCTGGAAGGTGTTGAAGGGACAACTATGGTTGCTTATAAAGATAAAGTATCGGAAGATGATATTAAATTAATGTACAATTTGTTAACCAAATTTTACAAAGGTAAGTAAAAACATCCAGAAGTCGTAAAGATTCCACCAAATCATCATCCGACTTCTAATTCTAAAAGTTTTGTGCAAGGAGAAATAATGAAAAAAAATCTAATTCTTATAATAATATTTACAATTACTTTTGCTATAACTAACTGCGGGAAATCAACTCAACCCAGAAAACCACGGGAAATTAAATCCGCTGAAGATATTAAAGCAATTAGTCTTTTTAATTCAAATGGCTGCAAGGCATGTCATTCTGTTACAAAAGGGATTAGCAAAAAACCTTATCCTTCACTTCCTCACATGGCTTCCCGAACGGATAAAGATTTTAATGATTGTGTCTTAAAAGGAGTTGATGGAACTCAGATGAAGCCACAAAAAATATCCCAGGAAGAAGTTAAATTAATTAGAAATTGGTTGGTAAAATATTATTAATTTAGTCGTCCTAGTTTGTTGAATTAAATAAGGCATTCGAAATTGTTGATTGGCGGATTTTATAGTGAAAGCTATAGTATTTTAAAAAAAATTAATAATGTTTATAAGTATTTTCCCATACTTCTCCCATGAAAGGGCAGTTTGATGTTTAGGAATAATTTCAAAAGGATTATATATTCTATTCAAATTATCGTTTAACAAGAGTAAATATTGTTCTTATTAAGAAATTATCAAGTCATTTTATACTGACCAGTAATTGCTGTGATAGAAACTTAGGAATATTGATTTATAGAGCTTTGTATAACAATTGGTACAAAAATATGCCCCTTTTACTTTTAAACGATTATAACAAAATACATCATTAAGAATATCAATATATTCATTATAATCTTCTATATCACAGAGTATATGCTTATTATTTTCCTGACATTGACAGCAATGTAAAATTGTATAAGATTTCCCAATAAAATTCCATTTTATATGCTCAACAAAACTTTTACATTTGACTCCGCTTTTTAGAATATCCTCCACAATATTGTCGAAAATACTTTCAAGATCCCCATTAGTATTCATGATAAGTACCTCCTTATAATTATTTATTTAGTTGCGATTTTGATTAGCTTATATTTCTCAGTTCCTCTTTTAAAATACTTATTTGTTCTAATAATTTATTATACATCATCTTAATTTTGTCAAAATCACCCACCTGAAGTTTTTTTTCAAGAGATTCCAGGAAATCAACAGATTGAAATGCACATAGATTTAACAGGACACCCTTCAGCGAATGTATAGCCATAGCAATTGCATTGATATCCTGGCGTTCAATAGCTTGAGATATTTCAAACAGTGTTTTAGGATTCTTATTAAGAAATAACTCTATGAGTTCCTTTAAAAAGACTTTATCACCCTGAAGATTATTAAGAACCTGATCCAAATCAAAGATTTTATTTGATGGGATAACCAGTTCATTAATTGCTTGATTATTTTGTAGTTTACATGTGTATCGATAAATTAGATCATAGATATCTTTTAATTTAATTGGCTTGGAGATATATGCATCCATTCCTGCTCTCAGACAGCGTTCTTTATCCTCTCTCATAGCGTAGGCAGTCATAGCAACGATTATAACATGTTGTCCAGTAATTTTTTCCTTTTCACGAATGACTTCAGTGGCTTCTATACCATTCATAATTGGCATAAGGACATCCATGAAGACTATATCAATATGATTTTTTTCTAATAGTGCAATTGCCTCCCATCCATTTTCAGCGAGGATGACGTGGTGACCCCATTTTTCAAGAATATTGATAATGATCTTTTGATTTATCTTGTTGTCTTCTGCGACCATAATTTTAAGGTGAACTATATTTTCCTTTAAAGAATGACTTGTAATCAGATCTGAATTAATCAACGGATTTATGACCATAGTAATTGTTTGTAATAATTCAGACTGCTCAACAGGTCTTACAAGATAAGCAGAGATTCCATTGGTCTTGCAAAGCCTGGCGTCACCTTTTAAACTTGTTGAGGTGATCATGATAATTGGAATATCCTTTGATTTTAACGATTTTTGAATGGACTTTGCCAATTTAAAACCATCTTTATCGGGCATTTGTCGATCAATAATAATAAGTTGGAAGGATTGATTATTTTTTTTAGCCTTACGAATTACAGCCTGAGCCGTTGCTGTATTTCTCACAACGATGGGTTTCATCTTCCAGTTAATAAGAGTTTCTTTTAAGATAGAACAATTTACCGGGTTATTATCCACTATTAGAACCGATAGATTATTAAGACTACCCAGACTATCCAGAGTAGGTACTATCCATTCATTTTGATTTGGTATTTTAAAAATAATTGAAAAAAAGAACTTTGATCCCTTTCCTATTTTGCTTTCCAGGGATATTTTCCCATTCATCATTTTAACTAGCCTTTGTGAGATAGCCAAACCAAGACCTGTTCCTCCATATTGATTTGAGATCATTGGATCAGCCTGAGAGAAGGAGTCGAAAATAGATTCTTTTTTATCTGGGGAAATACCAATTCCAGTATCCAACACAGAAAATAATAATGTTATATTATCAGAATTGTCCTGAGAGTTGATTTGTTCTGGATCAACCTCGACTTGAAAGATTATTTTACCTTTTTCTGTGAATTTAACTGCATTTCCAATTAAGTTAATGATGATCTGTTTTAAGCGTCCCGGATCACCGATAAGCATTGCCGGGACATTAGGAGAAACAAAATAGATTAACTCGACATTTTTTTTAGATGACTGGATGGCAAATGGTTTAATCGTATATGAAAGACAATCAGCCAGATTGAAAGGGATGTATTCAAGAGTGAGTTTGTCCTCTTCAATTTTAGAGAAATCCAAGACGTCATTGATGATCATCAGCAGGGAATCAGCAGATTCTTTTATTGTATAAAGATAGTCTCTCTGCTTGTCATTTAGATTAGTGTCAGCGAGAATTTCGATCATACCTATAATACCATTCATAGGAGTTCTGATTTCATGGCTCATATTTGCAAGAAACATTGTTTTTATATGATTTGCTGATTCAGCCTGATCTTTTGCTATTTTTAATTCCTCTTCAATTTTCTTATGGTCTGTGATATCTATAATGAAACCTGTTTCCCTTATGATCTTGTTCTCTGAGTTTGTTTGTATGGTGCAGGTATTTGATACCCATCGGATGGAACCATCTTTACGGATAATTCGATGCTCTATAATGGGGTGATTTACATTTCTTCGGATATTCTTAAGGTGTTCTCTGACGTGTTGTTTATCTTCATGAAAAACCATTTCTATCCAGAGATTTGGATTATTTTGATATTCTTCCGGGGTATATCCTGTAATTTCCAAACAACGGGGGCTATGATAAGTGGATATGACCTGGTTGTTTTGGAACTCCACATCATAGATATATCCGGAAATATTTTGAATTCTTTTTCTAAAACGCGCTTCACTTTCCTGACAATCGACGTCGATAGGATCGTAATTTGACAAATCATCGTGAAGAATATTATTTTCACTCATTAAATCCTTAATGATTTTCTCATAATTCGTAATATCATGAAATACTATAATATTTCCTATGAATCTGGAGTTCTGATCCACAATTTGAGTACTACTTGTCTGTATGGGAATAACTGTGATACCATCTTTATTGATTAACATTTCATTGGTTATATATTTTTTGTCTGAATAATTTTTGGTATAGGGGGTATAGGAATTGACAAGTTTGGATACAAAAAATACATCGGAGAGAATCTTCCCATTGGCTTCTTGAAATGACCAGCCTGTTAAGGTTTGAGCCATTTTATTCATATATGTTATCTCATTGGATTGATTCGTTACAATAACAGCCTCGGAAATATTTTTAAGGACAGATGAAAACCAGTATTGATTCATTTTTAAGGATCTTTCTTTCTGGTGGTTGTGTAGACTAATCTCTATGGTTGATAACAACTCAATATCTTTGAAGGGCTTGATCAGATATCCAAAGGGATTTGTTTTATTGGTTCGCTGGAGGATTTCTTCATCCATATAGCTTGAAAGGAAGACTACTGGGATATCATAGATATAATACATCTGCCTGGCAGCTTCCACACTATCCATTTCTCCTTTTAAAGTAAAGTCCATCAGAACGATATCAGGCTTAACCCTTTCAACTGACCTGAGAGCATCGCTTGCATTGGATACCACGGATGACATATGATAACCCAGATCCACCAAAGTACTTTGTATATGTCGTGCAATAATTTCTTCATCTTCTGCTAATAAAACATTTTTAGCTAACATTTGAACCTCCCCATGTTGTATTTGCTTGGTAATTTTAACAATTTTCAGAATAAATCTAATGTCACTGATGGGGTACCAATTTTCAACGGGAGAAGGTATTTCAGGAATATATTTAACATAGATGATTTATAAGTATAGTTATCTATATTAATTCAATATGTTATCTGATTGAACAATTTATGGCAAGGGTTTAAAGTGAGTTTATTCTTCAAAAATAGCTCTCACTATTAACAAGGAAATTCTATATAATATTATTATAAGTAGAATAAATAATTATTCGATCCAATTAAAAAAAGTTTACACTTTCTTGTCAGTCGTTGTTATTATAAGATTACATAATATTTCCCTGTTAAACTGATATCAGGATAATTTTATAACAGGAATATTTAAAGTGGTAACAAAGAAGGGACAAAAGAAATAATCAATTTAATATTATTTTTTATTAGGCAAAAATTATTATTATTATTTTTTATGGCTTCTATTGACTATTAATAATTATACATATTGATAAAATAATTCTGATAAAACATTTATCAATTATTATATAGATTATTATTCGGGGGGGCGTTATGAAAGATATCTTCAAGGCAAATGGAGGAAAACGAATTAAAGTGGTCATTGCAGATCATGATTCAAATTACACTATCACATTGAAGGATATACTCACTCAGAATCCAGAAATATGGTTCTACGGAGCATTTCAAACAGGACAACAGCTTATTCATTCAATGAACTCACCTTTTAAACCGGATGTCTGTCTTATTGAAACCAAGTTATCGGATATGACAGGGATCGAGTGTGCCAAGATGTGTAGGACAAAGAAATCCAATATCCACATTATGATAATGGCAGATGATTATGATGGTAAATCACTATCCGATGCCAATAATCTTGGACTTAATTATATTGAGAAGGGGAGTTTGGGTGAGAAGATCATTGATCAAATCATTACAAATATTGATAATTCCCATCAGGATCAGATCATATCTACCAATAAACCTCATACGAATGATGAATTTCTTGGGTTAATTAGTGAACTCATTAGTGTTAAGGATAGACTAAAAACACTTTCAGGAAACCAATTGAAAGCTGTTATATATAGAAAGGAAGGGAAATCTATCGATGAGATTTCTGAACTTTTAAATATCAAACGAGATACTGTACTCACCCATCTCAAAAGAGCCTCACACAAACTAAAACTGCCTAATCTATGGGACTTTATTGAGGTGGACAATCCATTTACGAATGACTGATCCTGTGTTAGTGGTATGAGAAACAAGAGTTGACCACAAAAATAATTTATTCCACCAAAAAGACGTTTCTAAAATAATCGCAGAAACCATCGCTTAATCTTCTTCTATAAAATCCCCTTCTTCAAATGTATTCTATGATCGTTGCAAACAATCATCTTTGTTGAATAATTAATTATTTTGTCCCCCACTGGGGACTTATCCTTTAGTAATTTAATAGTTAAATTAGTTATGTGTAAATTAGTACAAACCACCCAACAAACCTTTCACAAATCCCCCCTCAATTGGGGGGGATCCTCCTAGAATAATGGAAGTTTGTAGGGGGTTATATTCTACGGGAGTTTTTTATGCTAACTTCAAGAGTTCATCAACATGGAAAATTAGCTGAAGAATCAATTTACTATGAAAACACATATATTGAAAATTGTATTGCAAAGAAATATTCTTCGATGGGGAAAATCTCTTCGATCCACCATGTACACAATAAAATGATAAATAATTTTATACTAATAAATTATTATATATAATGGAGGTACATCATGAATATATCTATAGAAAATGAACAAAACATGTTATTCAAACAACTTGTAACATTTAAAGTAGATCAGGCAGAATATGGTCTGGAAATACTCTATGTGCAGGAAATTGGCAGACTACCCCAAATAACAAAACTACCTAAAACCCCTTCGTTTATTAAAGGGGTAATTGATTTAAGGGGTATTATTATACCTGTTCTTGATTTAAGAGATAAATTTGGACTGATCTCAAAGCAATATTCTGAAAAAACACGTGTAATTATTATAGAAATTTCTGATAAGAAACTTGGGATAGTTGTAGATAACGTCTCTCAGGTCATTAGAGTGCCAGAATCAAGTATTGCTCCGCCCCCTCCAATAACTAATAACCTATCCAGTGAATATGTTGAAGGAGTTGCAAGATTAGAAGGACGGTTGATCGTACTATTAAAGACAAGTGACCTGCTTTCATCTAATGAAATTAGACAGCTAGATGAAATAGAAATATCCGGATTAAAAAAATATATAAATGAGGAATACTCGCTTCCATTCCCTGAAAAATCATTTGAAGAGATTAAGGAGCAGCTTTCAGGTATTCCTAAAAATCACTAATCAATAAAGGAGGTCAATATGCGTTTTTACAAAAATATGAAAATCAAATATAAAATGGCTGTTCTTGGGATCATAGTATTTATAGGATTTATAGCCCTGGGACTGGTTTATATTATAGGCACAAATATTCAGGAAACTGCAAAAAAAATTGATGAAAATCTAGACCACATTAAAATCTATGTCCTTGAAGCAAGGCGAAATGAAAAGGATTTTTTACTCAGAGATGATGAAAAGTACGCAAATAATCATAAAAAATATATTCTTAAAATAAAAACAATTCTAAAATCATTAAAACTCATCATCTCCAAAGATCAGTATAATTTAATCAAAACCCTTGAAAAAACTATACAGGAATATGAAAATGCATTTAATCAAGTGGTAAAAGAAAAAATAGAACTGGGGTTAAATGAAAAAAAAGGCCTCTTAGGCAATCTCAGAAATGCTGTCCATAATATAGAAAATGAATTAAAAATACACAACATGATCCAGTTATCCCATTCGATGCTCATGATGCGTCGTCATGAAAAAGATTTTTTAATGAGAGAAAATGATAAATATTTAAAAAATATGGACATTGAAACAAAACATTTTATAGAACTCTTAGCGGCATCAAATCTCAAAATTGATTTAAAAAATAAAATTAGAAAGCAATTAGATACATATCACAAAGATTTTAATAATATGGCAAAACATATGAAAATTGTTCAAAAAGAGAAGACACATTTTCGTAAAGCAATTCACAAACTGGATCCTGTATTAGTCAAAATTGATAAATCAAATAAAATCTACCAGGATTACATAAAAAATATGATTAATTTAATATTTATAATAACTATTATAAGTGTAATCATATCGATCATTGCTTTCATATATTTCTTTTCACGAGGAATAATTAAATCGTTGTCAAGAGGGGTTGCAATTGCAAATAAGTTAGCTGAAGGTGATTTGACAGAAGAAATCAATGAAATCATTTATAATGATGAAATGGGGCAATTACTTGATTCCATGAAAAAAATGCTTCAATACCTAAAAAAAGTTGTTAAAGAGATGTCAGAAATCTCTTCCAATCTGGCTGCAAGTAGTGAACAAATCAATGCTGCTGCAAACAATTTATCCGAAGGAGCTTCTACCCAGGCTGCCAGTGTAGAAGAAACTAGTGCGTCTACTGAAGAGTTAACTGCAGCTATTAAACAAGTTTCTGATCACGCTATATCAATGAGAGATAAATCCAATGACTCTCTTAAAGAAGCCCAGGAGTATAAGGAAAACATCAATCAGGTTTCAGAAGAAATGGTTAATATCAGCGTAAGCACAGAAAAAATTGGTGATATTATAAAAGTAATCAATGATATAGCCGATCAAACAAATCTCCTTTCTCTCAATGCAGCTATCGAAGCAGCCAGAGCAGGGGAACATGGTAGAGGATTTGCTGTTGTCGCTGAGGCAATTTCTACTCTTGCTAATCGTAGTGCTGAATCAACCAAAGAAATCGAAAATCTCATTCGAGTAAGTATAGAGAGGATCAATAAAGGGGTATCATCAGTTAAAGACTCCACAAGCTCATTTGATTCTATTGTATCTACCATTGAAGAAAACAATAAAGTTGTGAATGAAATTAGCAAATCCATGGAAGAACAACATAGTGGTAGTGGGCAAATTCAAAAAGCAACTGAAGAAATCAATACAATTACACAAAGTATAACTGCCAGTAGTGAAGAAATGGCTGGTAGTACTTCAGAACTTCATAATTTAGCAGAACGATTAAATTCTATTGTTGGAACTTTCAAGATAAGTAAAAATGGTCAGAAGGATACTACGAATATAACTCTATTAAATTTATAAGCTCATAATAGAAATTTTTTAGCCCCCCTATGGATAGGACCGTAAATTACCGAAAATATTAATAACATTTTATAATGGAATAGTTCACTGGATAGAAAGATGAAATGGATATTTTTCTGGATTTACGTAATTATAATTTTTACCAGCAATATTTCTTATGCCAATGGTTTAAATGCCCTCGGTAAATTGGTGGATTTCATCTGGTGGTGGATCATTGTATTTCCAGCAGTAATACTTTTGGAATCTTTACTTATCTATCTCACAGGGCGATACGGATTCAAGAAACTAGGGGGATACTGGTGGACGGTTCTGGGGAGTTTTCTTGGAGCAATCATAAGTATTGTTATTATGTATAATTTACTGCAAAATATCAATAATTATATAATTCACTTAGTTGTTAGTATCCCTGTTGGTATATATTTCTATTTCCTTTCTCACAAAAGAAATCTCAAGAAACAATCCTCCTGAATTACCATATCAAATAATTTCCCATGAAATCTCCAACCCAATATAAAATTATTTCCAATGGAGTCTACAGATTTTAATAATCCAGCCGATAATCTTTTAAACCAATCAATTATCCCACAAAATAAGGTATCCTATGAAAATCTTCTCTTGGAATGTTAATGGTATCCGAGCCGTTGCCAAAAAAGGCTTTTTAGACTGGTTTCAAAACTCTGGTGGGGACATCATATGTCTTCAGGAAACCAAGGCATTCCCAGATCAGCTTGAAAAAGAACTCGTCGAACCCGATGGATATTCAGCCTACTGGCACGATGGCAAAATCGCTGGGTATTCCGGAGTAGTCACCTACTCAAAGGAGAAATCAGTTCACCATAAAACAGCATTTCATGAAGGCGTAGAGGCTTTTGATAAAGACGGACGTATAGTAGAAACGGATTATAAACATTTTACCCTATTAAATATCTACTTCCCAAACGGTGGTCCCCGAAAGGGTGAGGAAATGTTATCCCACAAATTAAAGTTCTATGAAGTGTTCTTAGATTATATCAACAACCTGAGAAAGCAGGGCAAGAGCGTCATCGCTTGTGGAGACTATAACATTGCCCATACTGAAATTGATATCGCCCGCCCCAAAGAGAATGAAGAGTCCATTGGATTCCTTCCCGTTGAGAGAGCCTGGATATCCAAGATTATCGAAAATGGATACGTGGATATATATCGCCATTTAAACCCTGATGCAAAGGATATCTATAGCTGGTGGTCATATCGAACCCGTGCCCGTGAAAGGAACATTGGCTGGAGGATCGATTATTTTTTCATCTCCCCTGACTTAGTTGATAAGGTGAAGGATGCAGGGTATCAACCTGACACCGAAGGTTCAGATCACTGTCCCCTCTATCTGGAACTGGATTTAAAATAAACTATAGATCAAAGTTATTATCTTCTGAATATTATTTAATCATTTAAATTACAAGTATGCTTTGATAACAACCAATTAATTATAATAACTGTATCAAAATTTGATCTCTCATTATAAATATATTTAAGAGTATACCAATCAAAGTATTAAAAACGAGAAGCATCGGAACTAAAAATTCTGATTCCGATGTTGTTTCGGTATAAGCTTATTGTTATAGTTTAGAATGTCAAATCCTGAAAGGGTCGATTAATAATATGTATTTTAACTATTTAAAAAACATCACAATAAGTTCTATGGTTGCATTCCAGGGCTGATCCCCGTATTTATCACGAATACCAGTACGTACTTCTAATTTAATTTTGTTTCCTTCATAAGATTGAATGCCATAATCTATAGCTAATTGGCTTAATTTATGTTGTTCTAATTCTGATTTACCAAAATTAATTGACCAGGAACCCAGATATACAATTGCCTTTTTCCCATCAGGAGGATGTGTAAGCGTTTTAGTCCCTGACAAAATATCTTTACTCCTGAAATCAGAGAGATGGATTCTCGCATGATCTGTTTTGATAAACATTCCCAGAATATCATCATTGAGATTTTCTTTTCTGATCACTTCTTTAACCAGGGGATTACTTAATTTTTCAGGAGATTCCATATTATTCTAATTCGAATAGACATCTACAAACAAAATATTCATTTAACTTTGATAAAGATAAATTCAATATACCTTTGATCTGAGAGTAAATGATATATCTTGTTATGTTATCAGTGTTTATTACTGCTTATCCTCTTTTTTTTCATTCGCTGATTGAGTCTTTATTTGAGTATTTTCTTTTGTAGTATCAGTTTTTGGAGCATTATTATCAGCTGTTTTATCTGTCTTATTTCCCGTTGTATCTGGTAATTTATCTGCTACAGGCTTATTTTCGTTTTTTTCATTAGCAACGGGTTTAGTATCTTTATTTTCTGACTTGGATTGATCTGATTTCTTTTCTGTATCTGGTTTATCTTTAGTATCAGTCTTATTTGACTTTGATTCATCTACTTTTACAGGCTCATCTTTTTTAGGAGTCTTTGTTGCTGGTGTTTTATTTGAGTTATCCTTTGAAGTCGTGTTACCTTTCTTTAATTCCTGTTTTTGTTTGTCTGATTCTTTGTGGACAGTAGAACTTTGTCGAAGGTATGCCAGTAGAAAGCTACCACCGATGAAAATACCCAAGAATATAGCTGTAAGTCTGCTGAAAAAATCTCCTTTTCGATCAGAACCTATGAAACTCTGGCTGCTCCCAGCGTCTCCAAATAAACCTCCTGCACCTCCTTTACTGGACTGGATTAGAACTAATAATACGCCTAGTATACAAACGATAACAAGTACAACGATTATTAATATTTCAAGAATATATTTAATTTCTTGCATTTGCGTGATTCTCCTCTAGTGAATAATTAATGATTTTCCCGTCATTTCTTTTGGGATTTCGATATTTAGCATATCGAGAATTGTTGGTGCAATGTCAGCAAGAATCCCACCGTCTCTTAACTTGATATTACCCTTTCCAACGTAAAAAAATGGCACACGATTTGTAGTATGTGCTGTGATTGGCCTTTTTTGCTCATCAAACATATGTTCGATATTACCATGGTCTGCAGTGATGAGTGCGGAACCTCCTTTTTGTTGAATGGTATTGACTATATTTCCTACACAAGTATCAACAGTTTCTACTGCTTTGATTGCTGCTTCATAAATACCTGTATGCCCTACCATGTCTGGATTAGCTATATTTAAAATGATTACGTCATACTTATCCTGGTTTATCTTTTCTATCAGATCATTTTCGACTTCATAAGCACTCATTTCAGGTTTGAGATCATAAGTTGGTACATGAGGTGATGGAATTAATTTTCTATCTTCATGTGGAAATGGTTTCTCTTCTTGTCCATTAAAAAAAAACGTTACATGAGCATATTTTTCAGTTTCAGCGATTCGTAATTGTGCTTTCCCATTCTCTTCCAAGACTTCCCCTAAGATTTTTTTCAATTGGACAGGGGGATATGCTACAGGTAATGGGAATTTTTCATCATATTGAGCCATACAAACAAAATGGACCTCAGGAAAATATTTCCTATTAAAGAAATCAAACGATTTAGATGTGAGTGCTCTGGTTAATTGTCTTGCCCTGTCAGGACGGAAGTTTACAAAAATTACACTATCATTGTCCTGAATGGTAGAAATTGGTTTGCCATTCTTTAAAATTATTGTTGGTTGGACAAATTCGTCATTTTCATTTCTTTCATATGCCATTTTAAGTGCTTCCAGAGGTGAATTAGCCTGGTAACCTTCAATTGAAGTATAAGTCTGATAGGCTTTTTCAACCCTCTCCCAACGATTATCCCTGTCCATTGCATAATATCTACCAGCGATTGTGATAATTTGACCAATACCCATTTCGTTTGATTTATTTTGAAAGTCCAGCAAGTATTTTTCAGCACTGCGAGGAGGAGTGTCTCGACCATCTAATATTGCGTGGATAAAAACTTTAGAGATACCATTGTTCTTAGCCATTTGTAAGAGAGCATAAAAATGATTAATATGGCTATGGACTCCACCATCTGATAACAGACCAATGAGATGTACATTTGAATTTTTATCCTTCGCCCTTACAAAAGCACTCAACAGAACATCATTTTCAAAAAAACTCCCTTCTTCGATGGACTTATCGATTTTAGTATATGTTTGATACACAATTCTTCCTGAACCTATATTTAAATGACCGACTTCAGAATTTCCCATTTGTCCATCAGGAAGACCTACATCAAAGCCGGATGAACCAAGGGTAGTAAAAGGAAAATTAGATCTATATGAATCAAGATTTGGAGTAGATGCATTTTTAATCGCATTGCCATCGATTTCTTCTCGCTCTCCAAATCCATCTAAAATAATTAAAGCAACAGGTTTATTCATAATTCAACCCCGATAACAAATTAATTNNCAATCAAATATACTTTGAAAAGTATTTGTATAAATTAACAGGATTACCAAACATGTCTGTTATTTAAATTTAATAATTTTACTGAAAGAATCAACCTCAAGGCATGCTCCTCCAACCAGAACACCATCTACATCGGGCATTTCCATCAAACCGCTTATATTGTCAGGCTTTACTGAGCCACCATATATAATTCTTAGGTTATCAGAGATATTGTTTGAAAATTGGCTTGAAAATATCTTTCTTATAAAGGATTGCATCTCCTGGGCATCATTAGGATTAGCGGTTTTACCTGTTCCAATAGCCCACACAGGTTCATAAGCAATTACTAAACTATTTATATCTTGTTCTGATAAACCATTTATGCCATGCTCTATCTGATTTTTAACCACAATTTGGGCAATTCCAGATTCACGTTCCTCAAGGAGTTCTCCTACACAAAGGATAGGCTTTAAATTATTTTTAATTGCCATTTTGACCTTGAGATTTATTGATTGATCCGTTTCGTGAAAGATATGGCGACGCTCACTATGACCAAGAATGACATATTTACAATTGGTCTCAAGTAACATACTTACAGAGACTTCACCCGTATATGCTCCATTGTCCTCATAATGCATATTTTGTGCACCAAGCAAGATAGAAGAATTTTTCAGTATATTTCCAATCTCAAACAATGATGTAAAGGGCGGACATATTAATATATCTCTATCATTAATGGTATTCACTACATTGATTAGAGATTTAGTATAATCCAAGGCTTCTTTAATAGTTTTATGCATTTTGAAATTACCAGCTATAAAAGGTTTTCTCATTCTGTCCTCATAAAAAGTATATTTACTAAAAAGTTAAGCCAGGTCATTGAGTGCCTCTATACCTGGGAGTTTTTTTCCTTCGATGAACTCAATAGAAGCTCCACCACCAGTTGATATATGGGTGATTTTATCTGCAACACCACATTGATTGATAGCTGAAACTGAATCTCCACCACCAACAACAGTTATAGCTTTAATATTTGCAAGAGTTTCTGCTACAGTATTTGTCCCTTTTGAAAAGTTTTCCATTTCAAATACACCCAAAGGTCCATTCCATAAAACCGTTTTAGCGTCTTTCAGCTTTAGTTTGATCAAGTCAATAGTACGTGGACCAATATCCATTCCTATAAATCCATCTGGGATATCTCCAACTACCTCTTTGACACGGGCATTATTTTCAAATTTATTTGCAACAATATGATCAACAGGAATTACTAATTCCACTTTTTTAGATTTAGCAAGTTCAATAATCTGTTTTGCCGTTTCTATGTATTCATCCTCAAGGAGGGAATTACCAATGAGCCATCCTTCTGCTTTACAAAAGGTGTAGCTCATACCTCCACCAATAATTAGAGTATTTACTTTTTCGAGGAGATTTTTTAATACAGTAATTTTAGTAGATATTTTTGATCCACCAATGATAGCTATAAATGGCTTTTCAGGTTTAGAAAGGGCTTGACCAAGGTACTTTAATTCTTTTTCAATTAGAAAACCAGATACAGACGGAAGAAACTTTGTGATACCTTCTGTTGAAGCATGAGCACGATGAGCAGTACCGAAAGCATCATTGACATAGATATCTGCAAGTTCTGAAAGCTGCTTAGCAAAATCAGAGTCATTTTTTTCTTCTTCAGGATGAAACCTCAAATTTTCAAGTAGGAGGACATCACCTGATTTTAATTTAGTAACTTGCGCTTTGACTTCATTTCCTATGCAATCATGTGCAAAAGAAACATCCATTTTTAGTATTTCTGAAAGGCGTTTAGCCACTGGTAACAAGCTATACTTCTTATTAACCTTCCCATCAGGTCTTCCGAGATGACTCATTAAAATGACCTTACAATGTTTCTCCAGACAATACTGAATCGTTGGTATAGTCGATTGGATCCTTGTGTCATCTGAGACTTGCTGGTGATCATCCAAAGGAACATTGAAGTCAACACGTATAATGACTTTCTTTTCATTGAGATCTATATCCCGTATTGTTTTCTTTGTCATTTTAATTTTAATCCTTGTTTAGATAATATTTTTATTTCATAATATATTTAATCAAGTCTACTACACGAGAAGAGTAACCCCACTCATTATCATACCATGACAGAACCTTAATAAATTTACCTTTCCCCCCTTCTTCTTCTATTTCAATCGTTGAAAGAGCATCAAAAATACTTGAATTACTGTTTCCTTTGAAATCTGCACTGACGAGGGGTTCTTCACAGTATTCTAAAATGCCTTTTAATTCACTATTAGAAGCAGATTTCATAGCCTGATTTATTTCATCTTTGGAGGCTGGTTTCTCTAATTCCGCTGTTAGATCAACTAATGATACGTTTGGAGTTGGGACACGAATAGCCATTCCAGTTAATTTTCCTTTCACCGTTGGTAAGACAAGCCCTACTGCTTTCGCTGCACCTGTGGATGTAGGAATCATAGAAACTCCTGCCGCACGACTTCTTCTCAAATCTTTATGGGGTTGATCTAATATTTTCTGATCATTTGTGTAGGAGTGGATTGTGGTCATAATACCCTGTTTTAGTCCAAATTTTTCTTGTAATACTTTGACAACTGGAGCAAGACAATTTGTGGTACAGGAAGCATTAGATATAATATGATGCTTTGTTTTGTCATAAGACTTTTCATTGACTCCCAATACAATCGTGATGTCTTCATTCTTTGCTGGGGCACTAATTATAACCTTTTTTGCACCTCGATCAATATGAGTCTTTGCTTTGGTAGCATCTGTGAAAATACCAGTAGATTCAACTACCACATCGACACCCAGTTCACCCCAGGGCAACTCATCAATATTTTTCTTTAGAACTTTAACTGATTTACCATTAATAATTATTATGTCGTCCTTTGCCTCAACTGTGCCTTTAAAGTTCCCTAAAACAGAGTCATACTTAAATAAGTGAGCCAGGGTCTTTGCATCAGTAAGGTCATTCACAGCTACAAAGTCTATACCACTTACATTATTGTCCAGAGCAGCTCTTAAAATGTTTCGTCCAATCCGTCCAAAACCATTAATACCTACTTTAATACTCATAAAACCTCCAAAATTAATAAGATATAAAATATATTGATATATTGCATATTTTTCAATTCTAATAAGAATTTAATAAATTACTTGGATAAGATGTAAAAAAAATATTAAAATTAATTTGTATTTATAGTACTCAGCATTTCTTTATGAATCAGAGAGTTGCTAGCCATAATTGTATTGTCTTGGAATGAATATGGGCTTCCAGAAAAATTTGTAATCATGCCACCTGCTTCTTTGATAATCAGAATAGATGCAGCGACGTCCCATGGTTTCAATTTCCTTTCCCAAAAGCCATCAAAACGTCCACAAGATAAGAAACAGAGATCAAGGGATGCTACTCCAAATCTTCTTATACCCTGTACTTTTTCTAAAAATAATTTAAGTTCAGAGGAATATAAATCAGCATACTGGTACTTGTCGTAAGGAAATCCTGTAGCTAATATGCTGTTTGATAAAGATGTAACATCGGATACATGGATTTTAGAATTATTAAGATATGCCCCCTTTCCTTTCTCAGCTAGAAATAATTCACCTGATATGGGCTGATATACTACTCCTAAAATAATCTCTCCTTCTTCTTCTAAAGCAATTGATATTGAGAAATGAGGAACAGAGTGGACAAAGTTTGTTGTCCCATCCAGTGGATCAATAATCCATCGATGTTTGCTTCTTCGTTCAGTGACATGAGATTCTTCTGCTAAAATATCATGATTTGGGTAATCTGATTGGATAATTTGGACCACCTTATCCTCAATTTCTTTATCGACAGTCGTAACAAGATCAAACATACCTTTATGGGTAATATTTTTTTTTTGCGAATATCCACTTAAAAATATTTCTTTTGTCTCTTCCACACAATGAATAGCTGTGTCGAGATAGCTCATCTTTTGATCCTTTCTTTAATTTGGAGATAGTGATGTTTTAAATGGGATATAAGAAGCTCTACTATTGAGCGAAAGGTAATTAATCCTCTTTTTGAATGCATCCCTTCCCTCTCCCACTGATCTTCTCTAATTCTTCCAAGCCAAAATACTAAGTTTCGTCTGAGGGCCAACAAGGAGTTGACTAAAATAGCTGTGTCCCAGTGATTATATTGCTGTTCTTCCACCCAAATATTTTGATTGAAATTAGCTAAAGCTGGCTTATCCTCCTCAATGATCTTTTTCAATCGATAATGGAAGACAAGTTCAACATCAATTAAATGTCCCAATATCTCTTTTGGTGACCATTTATCAGAACTTTCCTTATAAGAAAGGGTTTCTTGTGAAGTTGATTCAAAAATCCTTTTGATGTCCTCAACATAATCACCAAGTTGCTGGAGGGTTGATTGGATATCGTGTTGTGTCATGAATGCCTCTAATTTATGTATTGCTATTCTTTTTTGACTTAAATAATCGGGCAGATAGCAGAAATACAATTCCACCCAAAATAAAGAAAATGAAATGGACGCCAAATGCCTGTAGGAAAGATGTTTTTTTTTCTTTCGTCAATTCCTGGACAAGCTGTTCTTTCAAATTGTTGTATTTTATGTTTTTTTTATCAAATGGAGCTTCACTTCTTTTTTTTATCTCTTCTAATAAGGAATTTTTATGCTGTATATCATTATTTAATTGTTCTGATAATTGTTTCATTTCTTCAGGAGAATTTAATATCTCATCGACATGGTGACTAATTGACTTCTCAGCTATGTATGACCTAATAGAAAAGAATATCAGGTGAAGGATTATTATCGAAACAATACCTATGACGGAATGCAATATAATTTTTTTTTTCATAATTTTATTTATACGATTGATGATAATTTATATTTATTTAAAGATAAATATTTTCTATGGATTGAGTATTAAATTTATTAATTTTTATCAAATTATTCCACAAAATAATTAGGATTTGGTAAAATGGAGTGATCATGGAGAAACTATTAAGTCTCACAGGATGTTTTGTTATCATTGGTATTGCATATCTTTTCTCAGTCAATAAAAATAAGATCGATTGGCGTCTTGTGATCTGGGGTATTGCTCTTCAGGTGATCATTGGAATAGTGGTGATACCCGAGAGTTTTTTTAATCAATGGCTTGCTCATCTGTTTAAATTAAATTCAAGCCCCGGTGCCTGGTTCTTTGAGCAATTAAATCTTATTGTAAATGCTATTTTAGGACTCAGTGACAAAGGAATGGCATTCATGCTGGGTAAAAATCCTTCTGATGAGTCTTTATTCAATAATTTTGTATTTAGAGGACTTCCAATCATTGTATTTTTCTCATCACTCATATCTGTCTTGTACCACATTGGAATCATGCAGAAGTTCATCAATTTTTTCGCTGTTATCATGTCTAAAACAATGAAAACCAGTGGGGCAGAGAGCCTTGCTGTGGCATCCAACGTATTTGTAGGGATGATTGAAGCCGTTTTATCCATCAAGCCACTCATTTCAACAATAACCCGATCAGAATTATTTGCTGTTATGGTTAGTGGCATGGCTACAGTCGCTGGTAGTGTGATGGGTGTTTATGTTACAATCCTTAAGGATGCAGTTCCTAATATTACAGGACACTTAATTACGGCTAGTGTGATGAGTGCCCCAGCGGCATTTGTTCTCGCTAAAATTATGATCCCTGAAGATGCCAAGCCTGATACTATGGGACATTTAAACATTAAAATACCTAAACAGACTATTAACATGATCGATGCGGCAGCAACAGGGGCAAAAGATGGGCTCAAACTCGCTATGAATGTTGGAGCGATTTTATTATCCTTTGTGGCATTAATATATCTTGTTAATTTAATTCTAACCACACCCCAAACCTGGTTAGGTATTGCTAAACCTTATACATTTGAAGAATTAGCAGGTTATCTCTTCACACCCATCGCTTATTTAATGGGAATTCCATGGAGTGATGCTTCAATAGCGGGATCCCTTCTTGGAAAGAAAGTCGTGATTAACGAATGGATTGCGTATGCCGATCTCGCAGGGATTGTGAAACAGGGTAAGCTAATCCTGACTGATCGGACTAAAATCATATTGTCCTATGCCCTTTGCGGTTTTGCTAATTTAGGATCTATTGGGATTATGATTGGCGGAATCAGTTCCTTAGCCCCCGATAGGAGTAGTGAACTGGCTCAACTTGGTCTAAAGTCAATGTTGGGGGGGCTTTTGGCTGGATTTCTCACAGCTTGTGTCGCAGGAATCATTATTTAAACTTTCTATAACATATGTTAAGCCAATGAAATCGATCATCCATTCTTAAATTATTTACTGTCAACTATTCATTTATCTGTGATTCTCTTTTGTTATATATAGAGTAAATCTTTTTATACCACATAAAAAATAATGTCCACTCACTCTAATATTATTGACAAGTAATTTAGGTCATAATTCTATCTATAATTAAAGAATCATTGTTTACATACAAATCATGAATATATTGGGTATCAGTATGCATATCGATAGGGAAAGTGATTCAATGATTTAATATACATTTCTTTGAGAACATACCACGAAAATCAATATAATATATCAACATCGGAACTAAGAATTTTGATTCCGATTTCGTTTAACTATTTCATCAGGGTGTCAAGATTTCTCATTTTCGTTGTCGAGATTTCTCATTTTCGTTGTCGAGATTACTTGAATATTAGTCTATAAGGGAGTTACTAATGGCAATACTCTTAGAAGGAGTGGATCACAGTCCGGTGATGTGGGGTAAAATTGGGAAACACGTTGTCCAGAGAACGAAGCTCGGGAAGATGTACATAAAGATTAAAGTCCCACCATCCAATCCCAAGACTCAAATCCAACAGGAACAGAGAAGTGCTTTAACAGAGGGGGTGAATCGCTGGAAGAATTTTGAGAAACAATCAAATAAGCCTTACTGGGATCTTATCGCTGTGGATCATCAGTTTAGGGATGGGTATAGGGCATTCCTATCCTCGTTTCTCGTGACCTATCGGATGAAGTCATTAGAACTAGGAAATCATTCTCTGGCTCTGGACACTGTTTCCAATACCTCAAATACTATAGTTTATCAAGAGTCACAGAAAAAAATGATGCTGGAAGTGCGAGATCGGCGACTCATCAAAGCAATTTATACTTATCGGAAGACGAAATCATTTATGAAACAATTGGGCAGGAGTTTAAAATATCTGGACACTCATCAATGGCTCAATGTCACGCGATATGGGATTCTCCCTGATTCGGGAAAGGGCATCGAGGATCTGTGGTACGACGTGGGGATTATCCCGCCCTATGAACCAATTCCCAAGGGGGGTTTTGGGACAGGGAAATTCGGAAGAGGGGCTTT
Source organism: Spirochaetia bacterium UBA6919 (assembly GCA_002450905.1). Taxonomy (GTDB): domain Bacteria; phylum Spirochaetota; class UBA6919; order UBA6919; family UBA6919; genus UBA6919. The sequence goes on along the minus strand of DKAT01000002.1, from coordinate 36,880 downwards.
TGGGGTAAGGAGGATTATTTAATTCAAAATTAATAATTTATTTTACATTTTGGTAAGATTTTTTTTAATTCTTCCACCTGTTCTTTGGGAACTCTTGTTCCACCGAGGTTAAGATCAATCAATTGAGAAAGGGATTTTAAAGGAGTGATATCTGACACTTTTGTATCTGGAAGCCAAAGAGATTTTAAGTTGATAAGGGATTTTAGTGGATTGAGATTCGACACCTGTGTTTTAGTGAGATTAATTTCTTCTAATCTCGTAAGTGTTTTTAAGGGTCTGAGATCCAATACTTTAGTAAAACTAAGATTAAGTGATTGTAATTTTATGAGGGATTTCAAAGGAGTTATATCTGATACTCTAGAACCACCAAGAACCAATTCTCGTAAATTGGTCATGTATTTTAATAAATGGATGTCTGATAGTAAACCACTGCCACCACCCAATATATTCCCAAGAGAAAGGCTTTTTAATGATTTGAGTTCTATAAGTCCTTTAAAATTACTAATATCTTTAATATCTATAATTTGTAGCGTCTGTAATTTAGGAAGGGTTTTTAATGGGGTGAGATCGGTGATTGGGGAATATCCAATGCTTAGAAACTTCAAATTCTTAAGATATTTTAAGGGAGTTATATCAGATATTTTGGTATTGAATATTCCCAATTTCTCCAGATTTTTTAAATGTTTAAGGGGAGTGAGATCGGATACCGGGTCAGGATTTGCATTACCGCCCAGATTAAGTTCCTTCAGATTAGTGAGATATTGAATAGGGGTGATATCCTTCATCTGACTATCTTTTGAACCCTTTGATCCGACATAAATTATAGTTATATTTACTAATTCCCTGAGATTTTTTCTTGGTTTCGGATTATAAATCTCATACTTTTCAAGCCATTTTTGAGTAATTAAGAGATTTTCGATCTCTTTGGTGTTTTTTATAAGATATCCACTAAATATAAATCCTGTTTGATCATCCGATGTTTTAACCTGAAACCAGGGGGCTGTGATTTGATCAAAAGTATCGATGAATTCTGTTTTTTGAATGAAATTTACTATTGCTCCTTGTTTTAATGTCGTTACAATTTTAGATTTAATATTGGGTTCGTTTCTTAGGATGAGTTGGGGTACATCGACTCTATAGGTTAGCTTATCCAGATTCTCTTTGGTGTTATTTGAGGGACTCGTTTGCTGATGTATCGCTGGATCTTTTTTTGTACAGGAATTGTTTATTGAAAAAAGTATTACTATGATGATTGTTAGAATGACGTTGAGAATTATTAAATTGTTTTTCATAAAATAATACTCCTTTAAATGGAAATATAATATTGGTATGGATATTTTGTCAAGGAAAATATTTTTTCATGTACGGTGATTTCGGGTTGGAGTGTCAAGAATCTTGAGTGGGTTTGGAAATTATTCAGGGTATATTACAACGAGATGTGGAATCAAGTAGGGATCGTCCCCCAATGTGAACAGATTTTCAATGGGGGTTTTTGGCTCATAAGACTTTAAAATGCTTTTTCCAGAACCCATTCAAATCGCCCTTTGATGACGTATACATTTTTATTATTAATCTGTTTTAATTCATACCGACTAAATCGGTATATAACATTTAATCTTTCTTTTGACTTGAGTAGTTGAGCATAACCTACCATCTTAACACTATTATTAGTCGTGGTGATTGTTAAAAGATTTCCTTTCAATATCCAGTTGAAGGTTGTTCTGCGTCGCATAGTAACATTTGTAATCGAAAGGGTTCCTCCATCGAAAAACTGCATATAAACACCTTTTACATTATTATTACGCTCACCTGTTGAGAAATCAACTAATCTAACGAGTTTCCAGCCATCAATAAGGTGTTCAGGTTCTATAGAATAGGTTGAACTAACGAATAGTAATACAATGAAAGCTATAATAGGTAATCGTTTTATTAAAAAATACAAGCTTTCCTCCATTTGAAAATTAATATCATTAAAAATAACACAATTTAGATGATTTACGGTATAAAAATATTTAATACTTTAGCAAGATATTCCAAAATCAATGAAAGAAATGAGGGTATTTGTTATTTTTTAATAAGATGATTTAGAGGGATATTTTTTTCTAATGGAAATCCTTTGGACATAATCCATTTTATTTCTTTATTTTTTTCATAAATAATTAATCCCTCAACGTTTTTAAGATTGTTGATTAAATGAATCCCATTTTCTGGCCCCATTAAAAAAACTGCTGTGGAAAGGGCATCCGAATCAATCGTCTTTGGAGCAATAATGGATACGCTGATTGATTTCGTGGATGGATAACCTGTTTTGGGATCAATGATATGATGGATACGCATACCTGATTTACTTAGCCGATATCTCTCGTAATCACCTGAAGTAGAGAGTGCCTTGTTCTGTAGATAAACATAAGCAATACCACTTCCTGAAATCTGATCTATTCTGGGATTTTTTATCTCTATTAACCATTTTTTTTTATTCAATTTGTTTCCGAGGGCATATAAATCACCACCTATTTTAAGTAAGGCATTTTTGATTCCCTGTTTTTTTAAGTAATCTATACATTTATCAATGATATATCCTTTAGAAATTGCCCCCAACCCGATTTGCATGTCTTTTTTTAGAAATCGGATTTTATTATTTTTCAGTAAAATTGATTTGTAATCTACCAGTTTCATTGTATCCTGAATTTGTGTTGAACTGGGAATACTCTGATCATTTTTATCAATTGCTTTCCAGAGCCTGATCAGAGGTAATATACTTATATCAAACTTACCATCAGATAGCTTTCCATAGTATAAACTTTTTTTTATCACTGGATACAAATCATTTGAGAGGGGGATATCCTTTTCAAAGGCTTTCTGGTTAATTAAAGAGACTTCGCTGTTTGGTAGATATTCACTCAAAATCTTTTCTGAACTTAATAATAAACTATACAAACCGTTTCTAATCTTATCAGCCCTTTGATATCGATAGGCTATGAACTGCAGTTCAGTGTCAGTAGTATATATACCACGAATGATATATTTATAATGGACTGGGAGGGCAAAGAAATAAATTGCAAAAAGGATAAGCAGGATAACAGAAGGAATAAATATGATTTGCTTATAGGATTTTATAATTCTGTTTTTCAATTCACTGATTGTAAATTATTTAGTGCTTTAAATACTTCATTGAAATCAACCTGGGAATTTTCAACTAACACGCTAATATTTCCTGTGACACAAAGGCTAAACGAGGGACCTGATACTGCAAATCCTTTGCATTCCTCAAAACCCTTTAAACTGCTGAAGTTTGTTAGACCGTGTGCTTCCATATTCCCCATTCTCATATTTGCAGAACATAGTTCAGCTAACATCATTCCAATTTTATCATTTACGGAACCAGCTTTGGCAATGAGTTTTCCCTCAGGTGAAAATTCTAACGCACCTAAGAATCCTTTTAATGAAGAAAGTTTTGATAAGTCCATCAAGATATTTCCTTTATTTAATAATAATTATCAATATAACAAAAGTTTTTAGATTAAGCAATGATTTTGTGTAATTTAGAAAAATCTTTAAAACGCTAAATTACTTTAATTATTGTGGAATTGCCGGTTGATTTTTTTATTGAGTTCTTGAATTTCTTTGATTTTTTTATCCAAGTTCTGAATAATCATTTCATTTTCTGTGGTCAGTTCAATTCTTGCTTTTAAAATGTCTGAAAATCCTTGTTCGATGTTTGTGATAACTTCAATGTTGTCTAGCATTTCTGTCATGATGTTGGTGACATTATCAATTGATTGTTTACTTTTATCAGCTAGTTTTCTAATTTCGCTACTCACAACACTAAATCCCCTCCCCAATGTTCCTGCCCTTGCTGATTCTATGGTGGCATTGAATGATAAGATTTTTGTTTGTTCTGCTATCGCTTCTACTTGACTGAGGGCTGATCGTATTGACTGGCTATGATTATTTAATTGTGTGATTGATTTAGAGAAAGATTCTATGTAGGTTCTAAAATTTTCACTTTGGGTTAATTGAATTTGAGAGGAGGAAATGGCCGTGAGAATATCGGTTATTTGGGTGGTGGCATTTTTTATTTCTGGAACAAGATCCAAGTGATATCCTATCCCAAACCCCCCCTCTACCTTTCCTTCTGCATTTCTAATGATCATATTTTTTGCAATATAAAAGCGATTATATATCTGCTCAGATACAGGACAAGTAATTATATCAGTATTTGGAGAGTGGTTATCCTGTTTAATTGCTTTATATATTAGTTGCCGCATAGGATCATCATTATGAAGTTCAATTCCAATCATGGAATCTACCCTTAAATGTTCACATAAGTTTATTTGATTTGAAGGAGAGTAGCCTATGAAAGATATTAATGGCTCCTGAGAGTTATTTTTTGTGATCATATTATTCCAATCAAGTTCTACAACATAATACATCGCATCCTGAGTATAGAAATTATGAAAATATCCCTGCTCAACAATCAAGGCTAATTGGTTAATAAATTGACTTTTTATAAGTATTGATTTTTTATTATTTTCCTCGATTTTTTTTTCTGATTCTTCGTAATATTTTTTCAGAAAGGAATTTTCATTTTTATATTCCTCTAATTGTTTTATAAGACTTTGGATTTCTTCTTTCTTTGATGAATTAGAGGTTATATGCCTTGTGTTTAGTTCATCCACAGTTTAATCCTTTAAAACTTTATTTTTAGTATAACTTTGTTATATTTATGATCAATGAATACATAATGTGAATTTATAACCAATAATAGTTTATATCGTTATTTTATATTGAGAATGTTTAGTTTATTATACAAAATATTTGTTATATTATTTTTTTTGTCCATTTTCCAAGGAATTGCATACGGTGAGAATATTTATTTTTTTACGGATAATGAAGACATTTTGGTTAGAAATCCTTATTTACATTATGATAAGATTATGAAAACGTCTTTGGGTAGGGTCTATGGGTTTTTAGAGTTAGATACTTCATTCGGTTCTATGACAAAGGACTCGCTAAAAGATAAATCACTATTTATTTTTTCTAATCTTCGTTTTAATATAATATATAGTCCCCTTGATTGGTTAGTATTATATTCACAGTATCAATTCTCTTATCATCCCTTTAAAGAAATGATTCATGAAAATATAGCTAATCAGATGTTTAGTGATTCAAAGTTAATAGAAAATCGTTTTAAATTTTCCTTTAATATAAAGTTTTTCCAAAGATTAATTCTAGTTTCCTCTATTCAGTGGAATCTCAGAAATCTATTATTAGAAAGGATCGATTATCAGAACATTAATCTCAATACCTTAAAATATTTTTTTCAAATCTATTTTCCATTTCATCGCAGTGTAATTTTATTTTATGAATATACAAATGATCATATATTATTAGATAGATATTTATTGAGTAATAATTTATATATTTTCCCCGGGACATCCTATTTCTCGATATCCCTGTCATTCAGATCTTACGATAAGTATCAGAGTGAGATGGTAATACTATATAGACGGAAATACTTTTTTAATCAAGAATTAAGTGAGGCAGATATATTATATTTCAATATGAACCATTTATTTTCTTTATTCAGACAGGGTTTTAAGATTTTATATGGATTACAGATTGGTCAATCTCCCTATTCAGATAGTAGAAAGAGGATTTCATTTGAAATTGGGGTTTGGAGTAAAATAAGTCGTTTTGAAATTTCTCTTAATTATCAGCACTTTATAGAGAATTATAGTAATTTATACATTGCAAAACGATTTAATTTTTTTAAATATCGTGATTTATTGCAACTATCCCTGGGAATACACCTATGAATTGATTAGACTTGATTTAATCTCTCAAGTACTTTTTGAGTAATAACCTTAACGAGATCAATACTTGGATTATTAACAGTTACACTATTTGGAGAATTACTTATACTGCAAGATTTATCTGAAAAGATTTCGTCATCACATCGTAAAACATTTCCTTTGAGACCATAGGTTCCTTCACGCAGTACCATTAATTTATCAACTTCAGATTTAGATAACGTTCTGACATTTCCCAGAAGCTTTGCATAGAGCATAACCTCAGCTGCGTGTTCCATTTTTTCCAGTTTGTAATAGGCAGAAAAAATATCATCACCGACTGTTAAGCTTCCATGGCGGTCTAACATAATGACATCTGATTTTTTAATTGGTTCAATAATTGACTTTGCAAGGTCTTCAGTTGAAGGTGTTGCATAGTTAGCTGTTGGGATTGCTCCTATCGATACTATTACTTCTGGTATTACACATTGAGATAAACTTTCTCCAGCAATAATGAATGCAAGACATTTGGGAGGATGTGCGTGAACAACTGCTTTAATATCAGGTCTATTCCGATAAGCTGTTAGGTGCATTTGAAGTTCCGTAGATGGTTTTCCTCTACCTGTAATTTTACTACCATTTTCATCTACAATTACAAGATCAGATTCATCTATAAAACCTTTTGAAACACCACTTGGAGTAGTGATAATCCGATTTCCTAATTTGATTGATAGATTTCCATCTGTCGCTGATATTAGCCCTTTATCATAAAGACGTTTACCTATTTCTACGATCTGTTTTCTTGCTTCACGCTCATTTAACATAAGATGTTTACTCTATTTTTTTATTCTGTAGAAGTTTCTTGTTTTTTTTCTATTGCACAAATCAGTGTATGCCATGATAAGCTAGCACATTTTGTTCGAGATGGAAATTCTCTAACTCCCATAAATATTGTTAACTTTCCCAAGTGGTGTTCTTGTTGATCAGGTTCAAATTCACCAAGAACCATCTTATGGAACTCTTCGAACATGACTTTCGCTTGATCAATAGACTTTCCTTTGAGATTAGTGGTCATCATCGATGCACTAGCCTTGGATATCGCACAACCTGATCCATAAAAACAGATGTCTTCAATAATATCGTCATTATTTACATTTAAATATAACGTCAATTCATCTCCGCACAAAGGATTTCTACCATCACAGAAGTGAGTTCCCTGTTCTAACCGACGAAAATTACGTGGATTTTTATTATGATCTAATATAACCTGTTGATATAATTCACTTTGATAGGACATTATGAAAACACCTCCTGAACTTTCTGTATCCCCTTGACTAACATATCTAAATCCTCACAGGTATTATAGAAAGCAAGGGATGCACGGGTTGTTGCCGGCACACAAAACCGCTTCATAGTTGGTTGTGCACAGTGATGCCCACCTCGGACACAGATGGCATCCTGATCCAATAAGGTGATTATATCATGGGGATGTACGTTATCCAGCGAGAAAGAAAGGATACTCGCCTTATTTTTAGCAGTACCAATTAGTTTCAAACCTTTGATACCTGATAGAACACTTGTTCCGTACTCCAACAGCTTATGCTCGTATGCTTCAATGTTTGATATACCAATTTTCGTAATGTAATCAATGGCTTCACCCAATCCGATGACCTGAGTTATTGGTGGAGTACCAGCTTCAAATCTTGCAGGTGGTTTTGTGTATGTTGTTCTCTCAAAAGTAACCAGGTTGATCATCTCACCTCCTGTTACATAGGGTGGCATGTCTTCAAGAAGTTCATACTTCCCATATAGAACACCAATTCCACTTGGTGCGTACATTTTATGGCCTGAAAAGGCATAGAATTCGCAATCCAGTTCTTTTAGATTAAGTCCAATATGAGGTGTACTCTGGGCTCCGTCAATCATAACCTTTGCTCCTACACTGTGAGCCTTAAAAATAATATCTTTTATTGGGTTAATTGTACCAAGAGCATTTGATACATGGGTCACACTTACGATTTTAGTTTTCTTATTCAGGAGTTTTTCGTATTCATCCATTTGAAATTCCCCTTCATCATTAACAGGGACAACCTTCAAAATCGCTCCTCTATCTTCACACATAATTTGCCAGGGTATAATATTCGCATGATGTTCCATAGTAGAAATAATCACTTCATCGCCTGCCTGGATATATCTCTTACCAAAGCTATAAGCAACTAGATTAATGGATTGGGTTGTTCCACTGGTGAAAATAATTTGTCTTGGGTCTTCAATACCAATGAATTGAGCGATCTTCTTTCGGACACCTTCATATTGCGTAGTAGCAAGTTCACCCAGTTTATATGCTCCACGGCGAACTGTAGCATAGTGTTGAGATTCAAATGTCTTTACTGCCTCAATTACAGACCATGGTTTATGTGTTGTTGCTGCACTATCCAAATAGACAAGGGGTTTATCATTTAATTTAGTGGAAAGCATTGGGAAATCTTTACGTATACTCTCTATATCAATTTGTGAATCAGCAGCAATAGATTTTGTATTAGCCATTACAAGCCTCCAGTTTACTAATCAAGAGACCGTTGACCTTTTGTATAACTTCCTTGTGATCAATCCGTTCAATAATACTCTTTGCAAAGCTTGATGTTAAAAGAGCTCGTGCGTCCTGCTCAGTCAGACCACGGCTTTTTAAATAGAAAAGTTGATCTTCTTGTATTTGTCCAACCGTTGCACCATGAGAACACTTAACATCATCAGCGTAGATCATTAAATTTGGTTTTGTATCCGCCCGTCCATCTTCTGAGAGCATTAAATTATTAATAAGCTGAGCTGATTTAGTTTGCTGAGCACCTTCGTGGACTACAACCGTTGTATCTACACTTGAATGAGCTTTATCCAAAATAATATTACGAAATGTTTGATTGCTATTACAGTTTGGTGCCTGATGATGAACTCTCACATAATTGTGAACCTGCTCCTGATCTTTAAGAACAGATATTCCGTTAATATTAAAATCTGCACCATCCTCTATGAGATGAGCATCGTAGTGATGGCGAACTATTTTTCCACCTGTAGAAGCATAAACAGAATTAAAACGGCTGTCCTTATATAAGGTAGCATTGAGTTTTGTGAAGTGCCAAGAATGATTTCCAGCGCCCTGGATATAATGATAGTTTAGATGAGCATTTTCATATAGCACTACGTTCAATAGATAATTATGAAAGTAATTTTTACCACTTCCAATCGTATTTACAGAGATATTTACTTCACTATGATGACCAAGTCGGAGAAAGACATTGGGACATGTGATAGTAGCATGATTTTCATCGCTATTAGAAAGAATTATTAGTTGTATTGGATTATCAATTTTACTATCAGGGAGAATATCTATAAATAAACCATCTTGAATCAGTGAGTAGTTCAGAGATGCAAAGACATCATGCTCTCTATTTATTAATCCAAATAAGTATTTCTGGAGCTCATCATCTTCTAATGCATTACTAAATGATTTAACAGATATTTTATCTTTGATCGATGATATACGAGACTTATTTTCAAGGTAATTATTATTTTGTATAACAATTATATTCTCGACATCCAAATGAAATTTGTTTTCCTGGATAATAGTATCAATATCTTCTAATTCTTTACTATTAATATCAAATGGAATACTTGCCAGCTCTCTGGTGTCGACGTAGGAAAACATTTCATCTTTTCTAGATGGGAATTTCAATTCACTAAATCGCCTGGATGCTTGTTCACGATAAGCATTCAATAGATTATTACTTGAAACTTTATTTAATTTCTGGCTAAGTCCAATAAAATGATTCTCACTACCCATATGTGTTTCAATAATATTAATTGACATATTGACCTCCTATTTAAGCTTTCGCCAATAGATAATCATATCCCTTTGCTTCCAACTCATGTGCAAGGTTCTTATCACCCGAAGTAATGATCTTACCTGCACTGAGGACATGAACATAATCCGGTTGGATGTATTCAAGAAGTCTTGGGAAGTGAGTAATCACAATCATCGCTTTGTCTGGTGTTTTCAACTTATTTATTCCATTTGCAACGACTTTAAGAGCATCAATATCCAGACCTGAATCAATTTCATCCAGTATTGTTAACTTAGGCTGAAGGATAGCCATTTGGAGTATCTCATTCTTCTTCTTCTCCCCACCTGAAAAGCCATCATTTACTGAACGCTCTCTATATTTCTTATCCATACTTAGTATTTTCATCTTTTCACTTAATATTTCCTCAAAATCAAGGGGATCCACTTCCTCTTTACCCTCTTTCTTCAGTTTAGCATTGTATGCCATCCTTAGAAACTCCGCATTATTTACTCCAGGAATCTCAACAGGGTATTGATAGGCTAAAAATATCCCATTCTGAGCACGATCTTCTGGTTCGAGTTCAAGTAAATCTTGGCCCTCATATTGGACACTCCCTCCCATCACTTCATAAAGCGGGTGTCCAACAATTATTTTAGACAATGTACTCTTCCCGGATCCATTGGGTCCCATTATAGAATGCACCTCACCCTTCTTAACACTAAGAGAAATCCCTTTCAGAATCTCAACCCCTTCATATCCAGCTCTTAAATCTTTTATTTCTAACATAATACAAACCTTTGTTATTTTTATAAGTATTTATGGATCAATATAGTCCATTATAATGGAAAATAAAAAATAGTTTAAATTTATATATAAATTAACCAACGCTATTTTCTAATTTAAGTGTAAGCAGTCTAGTAGCCTCAACAGCAAACTCCATCGGCAATTGCTGGAATACATCCTTACAAAACCCATTAATGATTGTACTGATAGCATCTTCCTTTGAAATCCCTCTCTGCTGGAAGTAAAACAACTGCTCCTCACTGATTTTCGAAGTTGAAGCTTCGTGTTCAAGCTGTGCTGTATGATTAGCCCCTTCGATATAAGGAAATGTATGGGCACTGCATTTATCACCCACAAGCATACTATCACATTGAGTATAATTTCTTGCGTTCTTCGCACTTTTCAAGACTTTCACCAAGCCACGATAAGCATTGCTGGAACGATCTGCCGATATACCTTTTGAAATCACTGATGAACGGGTGTTTTTACCAATATGAATCATCTTTGTACCTGTATCCGCCTGTTGAATTCCATTGGTGAGCGCAACAGAATAAAACTCACCCACAGAATAATCCCCTTTTAAAATACAACTTGGATATTTCCAGGTAATTGCTGATCCCGTTTCAATCTGAGTCCAGGATATCTTGGAATGATCACCTTCACATTTACCCCTCTTCGTTACAAAGTTGTATATACCACCTTTTCCTGTTTCAGGATCACCAGCATACCAATTCTGGACAGTACTATATTTTATATCCGCATGTTCATGAGCCACTAGTTCAACAATAGCCGCATGGAGTTGATTAGTATCAAAAGTGGGCGCTGTACACCCTTCTAAATAAGAGACTTGACTATTTTTATCACATATAATCAAAGTTCTTTCAAACTGTCCAGACCCTTCCGTATTGATTCGAAAATAGGTTGACAGTTCCATAGGGCATTTTGTATTGGGTGGAATGTAAACAAATGACCCATCAGTAAACACAGCACTATTGAGGGCTGCATAGAAATTATCACCAACTGGAACCACTGATCCCAAATACTTTTTAATAAGTTCAGGGTGATCATGTAATGCATCAGAGATGGAGCAGAATATAACCCCCACTTCAGCCAGTTTCTTTTTAAAGGTAGTAGCTACACTAACACTATCAAATACTGCATCCACAGCAACATTTGCTAATCTTTTTTGCTCAGATAATGGTATACCTAATTTCTCAAAAGTCTCACGAATCTCAGGTGCTACATCATCCATACTTTCCAACTTCTCTTTCTTCTTGGGAGCTGAATAGTACGAGATATCCTGAAAATCAATGGGAGGGTATTTCAAATGAGGCCAGGCAGGGGGAGTCATCTTAAGCCATTGTTGATAGGCTTTCAATCTAAACTCCAGCATAAAATCCGGTTCATTTCTCTTCTGAGAGATTGCTCTAACCACATCCTCACTAAGCCCCTTGGGGAGAGTATCTGTCTCAACTTCGGTTACAAAACCATATTTATATTCTCTATCTTTCAAGACGTCATGGACGTCTGTTTGTTTCGTTTGATTGTTCATAGAAAACTCCTATGCTAATATATAATCACACATACAAAAATGTCAAGTATTTCTTGTAATAACAAAAAATAATTCAACATATTTCAGTAGTACTTCTATTGACAAATCAAATAATTAGTATTTAACCGATTGATTGTTTTACGTAAAATTTTAATATTTATCGATTATGTTATAAAACAATTTTTCTGACAAATAATTCCATATATTACTGTTTTCCATAAAAATTCTGATTAATGAAAATCAATTTAAACCTGATATAAATATTTTAATACTTTAACTTGATATGACCCTTCCTTGGGAGAAAGATGGGAAAATCTTGGGAAAACGGCAAACACGAAAATATTTCTTATAACCAATTTTTCAGTTATCAATCCTTAATTATTCTTAAAAGACATTGAAATTAATTATTAGAAAAGGATCTTGATATATCATCTCTTAAAGTTGCCCTTCTACGACTGAAAGACGAGAAAGCATGATCTTTAAATCCTCTGGAGATACCACTTAGAAATTCGGTAATTACATTTGCCATTCGTGTCAGGGTTACCTTTTTTTTCTTAATACTTGTAATATCAATATCTAATACAAGTCCTGGCTGGATATGATAAGGATTAATCATATAGGAAAATTCCTCGTATCTTTTTTCTATAAAATCAATTCTTTTTTCAAGAACAATTCTTTCCCTGGGATTTTGATTACTAAACATCCTTTTTAACTTTTTTCGAAGGAGTAAAAAACGGCTTTTATTATAGTTGTGATCATACTGATAAGTCTTATTTTCTTTCTCAATCTCACTATCCTCGGACTTAATATAGGAGATTTCATTCCATTCCTTATTAAAGGATGATTCTTCTTCCTCAAAATCAGGATTAGACAGACGTTTTATTTGTTTGATATGCTTTTTTACTTTGCTATGAAGATCATCAAAATCATTAATAGATCGAAATGATTTTCTGGTCTGATAGATGGCTTCTAACACATCCCAAACTAATGTTATTTCTCTGTCAAACTCACTGAGTTGTTTTTCATGAGCTTCCTGCATGAGTGTAAGCTCTTCGTAATCAAGATATTTTAGTGTTATCTGATATCTTTCATCAGGGAGACGCACGGAATTGCTGTTTTCATATTCTTTTATCACCACTCCACGAGCATTTTTGAGGTTTTCAATATATTGATACCCCATTTTGCTGGTATCCAATATAGCTGTGAGAGAATTTAAAGCAGTATTGTATCCACGATTACGGATATTTTCAGTATCCAAAATCTTTTTTATATTCTCTCGAATACTTAAACTATCATACTCTGACAAAGGGATATCTGCTTTCAACCCAGTAATTTTATCCATCAAATGCTTTTGTAAATATCTGTACCTAGAAGAATTAGAATCTTCATGTTCATCATTTGTATGCTCTTCTATTCGATTGATACGCTCAAAAAAAGCCTCTGTATTTGTCATCTGCGATCCACCGCTCTCTTCAATAATGCGCATACTATCTTCAAGGTCTCTGTCAATGGCCTCAGTTATATGCTTTGAAATAACATCTCTGATTAAATAATCAGCTGTAGATTGGTATTGAAATATAGGGCTTATAAGCTCACTATCTAGTATATTGATAGATAATTTAACATCACAAACAGTTTCAGGTTTCATCGGATTATCTTTAAATGAACATTTGAGGATAGAATAGGCATTTTCGCCTTGCACAAATGATCCCACATCAGTTTTTTGCATCAGTAAGGAGTTTGTAACATTTTCAAAATCATTAAGCCCTCTTTGGATGTGTCCCTGGAGGTGTCCATACATATTAACAACGGACTTCTCCATTTCGCCTGTATTGAAGCTCTCCATTCCAGCTAATTTGTCAATCAGTTGTGTAATTTCTTTTGGTGTGTATTTATTAAGAGATCTATATTCTTCCTTATCAACAAAATCACGGACTTTCTTCATTAGCTCGTCTTCTGTTGTAGTGAGATAACGATTAAACATATTCACGTAAGATATATTTACATAATCACTTACCTTTTCTTTAATTGTAGCCATGATATCAAGTTTGTTAAGTACTTCTGGGGGGAGTTTTTGTGAGATGTGACCTATAATTTTTTCCACCTCTTCCTCGATAATTTGCTTAGCTTCAAGATGTTTATCTCTTCCATCCAGATTAATACTATTTTTAGATCCTACTGCACTGGGTATTTGAGGGTCAAATATATTGGGTCCACCTGGAAACTTGTCTCTTGGCATAAAAACTCCGTTTGTGTTTTTTTACTTATAATCAATTAAATAAAAATTGGAAATAACAATATAAATTAATCAAGTAAATTCGTAGAATATAATTATAGTAAGATATTAGAAATTGTCAAGTAAAATCTAGTTTATTTTTAAATTAGCAAATTAGAAGTTCAGTTATTTAAGTGAGATTTTATTATGATTTTTAATAATAGCCTCGTGAATCCCTTCTGAGGTAAATATTTCGGGTTGTATTATGTCTTCAATTCCTTTTTCTTTCAGAGATTTTGTTGTTTGTAATCCCATTGATACGGATTTAAACGTTGATTTTTGTGGATTAATATTTTGAAAAAAATAATCTACACTGGATGAGGAGGTAAAAATTATGTATTCTGCTTTAAAAGATTGAATTTCCAGGATTGTTTCTTTTGAAATTTCCTTTGGAACATTATTATATAGGATAAACTCATCTATAATACCCCCCTGCTCAGCAATATATTTAGAAATACCTCCTCTAGAAAGACTGCTTTTAGGAAACAGAAATCTCTTATCTGAAATGACTTTTTGAGACAATGATTCTATTATACCATCTGTTGAATAATTTTGTGGAACAATATCTGGATATATACCTATTGCCTTAAACTCTTCCTCAGTTTTTTTTCCAGTTACGATAATATTAGGAAGCTTTCTGATATCAATTTTGAGAATTTTCATTTGTTCTATTAATATAGCAAACGCATTTCGACTGGTAATTACAATATAATCATACTCTGATAGCGAAAATAGATATTTAGATGTTTCATGAATATCTTTAGGGATTAAATTATATAACTCATATGTTTTACAATCACTGCCTGAAGCAGATAATGTTTCATTCAGTTCAGAAGATATAAGTTCTGAAGCAAATATAATAATTCTCACTCCACTTAAAGGTAAGCTCTCAAACCATTTTAAATGATCTCGTGTTCGTATATTTTCTCCGATAGCAATTAGAGTAGGAGATTTAAAATTTTCTTTGGATATGACTTCCTGGGTATTCTTTACAGTAGTAGTGATTACCCGTTGTCTTGGATAAGCTCCCCATTCAATAAGGGCTAAAGGTGATTCTTTATCTCTAATTAAGTGAGAGAAATTATTCCAGTTGTTTAAGGACATGAATAACAATGCTACAAGACGATTTTCTAAGGCATAATTAATATTCTCACCTATCCGATTAAGACATTCTGATGTTTCTTCACATTCTCTTTTATATCCAGTTATCACAAGGAAGCCAGAGTTATAATCCCTGTGTGTTAAGGGGATACCTGCATAACTTAACGCACTGAGCATTGCTGATACACCAGGCACAACTTCATATTCAATGTGGAAGGGCAGGAGATATTCACACTCTTCTCCACCACGTCCAAATACAAAGGGATCGCCGCCCTTCAAACGAACAACTCTCTTATTCATTAAGGAATATCTTAATATTGCTTCGTTAATTTCTTCTTGGGACACCTTATTTTTCTTCGTTCGATTACCATATTTAGTAAGGGAAATAATTTGGGTATTTTTATTGGTGTAATCTTTTAAAATATTCTGATCCAATAGGTAGTCTGAGATGATAACATCCGAATTAGCTACTCTTTTTCTACCTTTCACGGTGATAAGTTCCTTATTCCCTGCACCAGCCCCAACAAACCATACTTTCCCAAAATGCTGGTGAAGGATGTCAATTAAATCTTTTCGGTTTCTTGGGAAAATTAGATATGTGTTATACTCAAGTAATTTATTCTTTATTTTTAGGTTATCCTGGAGGGCAGGAAGATTTGTGAAGAGAAATGAGTGATTGAGGAGGTTTTCATCAAGTTCTACAGTTTTGTTTGAAATTAAAATATCAACTTGTTTTAAGAGTTCTTTAAGACTGATATTATTACTGACAGGTTGTTCATGGAAATTAATCGTTGTAAAACAATTTTTTAGAAAAGTTATTATTTCAAGTCTAATTTGGGGATCGATTTGTAATTCGATGTATCCGATGGATATATTTTTCATGATTTATTGTAATGCCATTGTAATTGTATAGATTTTATAAATATGTGTGAAAATACTAATTTGTCAAGAGGATATTAAACCTTTTTAAGAATAGTATCTTTAAAGGAAGTGCTATACAATGATAGCCTGATTTTTCTCCATAAATTCTTTTATTGAACTTTGAATGCCATTGATATCGAGTCCATATTTTGTATAAAGTTCATCAGGATGACCTGATTCTCCAAAGCAGTCGTTCAACCCAATGCGTTTTAACAGAACAGGATAGTGTTCACTGATCACTTCAGATACAGCGGAGCCTAATCCCCCTATGATGTTATGATCTTCGATGGTCATAATACGTTTAGTTTCTTTAGCACAACGAATAATGAGTTCTTCATCAATGGGTTTTATGGAATGGATATTAATTACACGAGCATTAATTCCTTCTTTTTCAAGATGATATGCCGATTGAAGCGCGTAATAGACAACTCCACCCGAAGCAAAAATTGTTAGATCATTACCATCTTTGAGGATATCGCCCTTTCCGTATTGAAATTTATAGTTTTCTGAATGTACTGGTTCAAGTTTTTGACGTGTGAGACGGATAAATATAGGACCTTTGTGTTTTATTGCATATTCTATTGCCTGTTCCGTTTCGATATCATCCACAGGTTGGATCACGCTCATATTTGGGAGGGATCGCATGATGGAGATGTCTTCCAGACCTTGCTGACTGTTTCCATCTTCTCCAATAGCAATACCAGCATGGGTTCCTATAAGCTTCACATTAGCTTTGGGATAGGCAAGAGACATTCTGATAATATCATATCGGCCTGTAAGAAAGCATGAGAAACTACAGATGAAAGGTATTTTTCCTGAAAACGCAAGTCCAGCAGCAGTTCCAATCATATTTGCTTCTGCTATACCCATATCAAAATAGCGATCAGGGTACTTTTCTCCAAACATATAGGAATATGTAGATTTTGCAAGATCTGCTTCGAGGACAACTACTTCAGGATATTTATCTCCAAGTTTTGCAATAGTTTCTCCAAATGTTACACGACTAGCTTTGGCTTTTCTCATGATTTATACCTTATTTAACCGATGATAATTCTTGAATTGCTTTTTCACATTCTGATTTACTCGGAGATTTCCCATGCCATTCATTGTTTCCCTCCATAAAAGATACCCCCTTTCCCTTGATGGTATTAGCAATTATGAAAGTTGGTTTTCCCTTAGTTTCTTCAGCCTGATTATACGCATTTAATATTTCATCAAAATTATGCCCATCGATGGTTATCACATTCCAGTTAAACGCCTTTAATTTATCGGCAAGGGGTTCAACATTCATAACATCTTTCACGTAGCCATCAATCTGACCTTTGTTATAATCCAATATGGCACAGAGGTTATCCAATTTGAATTTTGGTGCTGACATGATTGATTCCCAGACCTGACCTTCCTGGATTTCGCCATCTCCAAGCAGGCAATATACCTTATAATTTTTTTTATCAATTTTTCCTGCTAGAGCAATACCCTGAGCTATAGACAATCCCTGACCAAGAGACCCTGTAGATGCTTCTACATAAGGCAATGCTACATAATCAGGATGACCTTGTAAACGGGAACCTAATTTACGCAATGTATTTAATTCTTCTGGGGTAATGAGCCCAAGATGTGATAAAATTGAGTATAGAGCTGGTACTCCATGTCCTTTGGATAATACAAATCGGTGTCTGTCAGGAGAGAGAGCGTTTTCTTTAGTGCGTTTGATTTTATTTAGAAATAATGCGGTGATAAGATCCATGGATGAAAGCGATCCACCAGGGTGACCTGAACCGGCTTCAGTTAAGATTTCAATACACTTGATACGAAGATCTTTAGCGACTTCTTTAAGTTGATCAATTGTATAGGACATGAAAACCCCTGTTATTTGTATTTAAATAATCTTTGAAAAACAGGATAAAAATATAGAATATGCAAGGAATTGTCAATAATTTTTTTATTTAGTCAGCAAATACTCATTCATAGTGGAAGTATAAATTAATTATTTAGTCTGATCTTCTTCAACAAGAATCATTGTTACACCCTGTTCATTTTGAATAGTCTGAAGTTTTTTGGATTTAATTCTTGCACAAACCTTAATCATGGGTATATTGTATTTTTCTGAATAATCTTTGACGGTTAAATACATATATTTATCTCTCGGAATCTTGTTCAATAAATAATAATATGTTTATAGAAAATGGCAATGGGTAAGTTACGATTAAAATTCTTGATTAATTTTATATATATAAGTATATTCAAATGAGAATCCAATTCAGTATTTTAGAATATTTTGGGGAAATTCATGAAAACCAGATTTCAAACTATTTTAATTCTAACATCAGCTATGATAATTTTTTTTTCTATCAATTTTTACGCAAATATCGTCCAGCAAAATAAAGTCATTACTATAAATCATAGTCAACGATGGCTGGCTCAATATGGGATAAAACTCAGTATTAAAGAACTTTCAAATATTAAAAAACTGGTTCTTGCTGATCAGATGGTAAATGATTTGGATTTAGAACATATTAAACCCTTGAAACAACTGGAATACTTAGATTTGAGCTATACCAAAATCACTGATAAAGGTATCATTCATTTGAAAGACCTGAAAAATCTCTTGTATCTTAATCTGAGCGGGACAAAAATTGTCAATGATGGTTTAAAAAATCTTTCTCAAATGAGAAAACTTCAAATACTTCATCTGAATTCCACACCGATTACTGACAACAACTTAAGCTATCTGAAAGAAAACATCCATTTAAGGGAATTGTATTTAAGTAATACGAATATCACGGGATCAGGATTTCAATCTATGACGAAATGTGATTTTTTAAGTAAGATTGATCTCTCTCGTACTTCTCTGAGTGGAGAGGAGTTAATCCACCTAAAGAATATTATAGGGTTATCTGAGCTCTATTTATGGGATTCAATGATAACTAATGAAGGTTTAAAGGGTGTTGGGCAGGTTAAGGGACTTCGGTGGTTAGATTTAAGTTATACTCAAATAAGTGATGAGGGATTAAGTCACTTAAAAGATCTAATCGATTTAGTATCGCTAGATCTTGGATTAACTAAAATCACTGATGATGGACTGATATATTTAAAGGATTTTACCACCTTAAAGAGCCTTCGCCTTGATGGAACAAATATCACTGGAAGTGGATTAAAACATCTAAAAGATCTTCAGAAACTTATAGTATTTAGTATGAAAGGAACCTCATTAAATGATGACTCCTTAAAATATTTAATACCATTTAATCGATTAAAAGTTCTATTTTTAGTACACACGAAAATTAACGGGGAAGGATTATTGTATATCAGAAAATTATGGAATCTTGAATGGATTGATTTAAGTCGGACAAATGTATCAGACAATACTTTAAAACATTTGATATCTCTAAAAAAGTTAAAACAACTTGATCTTGAGTGGACTAAAATTACTGATAAAGGATTAATCTATTTAAGATACTTATATAATCTCCAGGGATTAGATTTAAGTTATACTTCTGTTTCTGATAATATGTTTAAATATTTAATTTATCTAAAAAAAATAAAAATACTTCGGCTGAAAGGAACTCCAGTAACGGACAAGGGGTTTAATTACATAATATATCTACGAAATTTAGTAAAATTAGACATCGAACAAACAGTTATAAGTAATAGGAGTGTGAATCAAATAGCTAAATTATCGCATTTAAAAAAATTATATATAACTAATACAAAAATTACTGATTCAGGATATAGGCAATTAAAAAGTATATTAAAATATTGTAAGATATTTTTTTAGATCATTTTTTTCTACGGTATCGAATCCACCGTCCACCATATTTTTTTCTATATTGACCGAACCCACAATGTCTATGAGATAGAGAATAAGAATTTGTATAAGCTATCTGGGCTTGTAGAAGTTCAGAGGGGGAACTAAATGTACCAGTATTCTGAGTCGAATAACTTCCACTGGATCTCCAGCTTTGATCTGAGTTATAACTGACTAAAGTCCCATTCCCTGAGGTACTATAAGGGTTTGTATAATCCACCGCACCACTTCCATTGATTCCAAAAGATATAATATTACTTGAACTTCCACTTACAGTCAAAGAACTGGCTGAATAATATTTCAAAAACAACGCAGAATAGGGAGGTATAGAGGCACTTGTCACACCTGATGTAGCAAAGGGTGGTCCACCAAATACTACGACATTGTTATAACTATTGCTGATTCCAAGACGCTGCTTATAAGTAGCTATTAACCAATTTTGATAGGTATTCTGAAAGTTATTTCCAGCGTAAGAGCCCAAGACACTTTCTAATCCTGAAATGCTATTATCACTATTATATAAAAATGCCTTAAATATTTGGCTTCCAATTGTAGACTGACTTAATATGAATGCCATAAATAAATAGGACTGGGTATAGTTAGCAAATTGACTTTTCCAGTCAACAAGTGATAATCCATTTTTAATTTGACTATATGGATCCGATGTGTAGAAAGAAGTATCATCTGTTAATTGTCCATAGCATAAGTGTGCACCCATCTCTGCAAGTCCCTCTGATATCCATGTCTCTGTAAATGTCCCCCCTTCTGAAAGATTCTGTCTATTAAACTCTATCATGTGTGTAAATTCATGTGCCATTGTCTGGTAAAACTTCTTGAAGGTAGGATCAGAATTAATCAGTTGATAAGTATCAATATATAAAACATCTGATATATTTGAATAGGAGCCTAATGACTCCTGACCCCCTGAAAAATAACCAGCTATGTAACCAGTGGCAGCTGTTCCACTATCTTGGATATTCAAACACAAAATAATTACTTTATTATTTCCATCAACATCTGGAAAGCTACCAAAAGAGCTTGTGAGAGTAGGATAAATCACATTATCAAATTCATTGGCTATGAGTATACCTCGGGATTCACTGATTCGGGATAACTGATCATCTGCTACATAGACAATAGCCTGATTACTGACTGCCCGCAAAGTTGCCTGAACCTGGTAATGACTACTTGTCGTAAAATTATAAGCCCAGAATAGACGTTTTGCAGGAGGAGTCCCAGTTCCATAAAAGGGATTTCTTGAAGTGGGGTCATCTTGGCATTGATATATGAATAGGAGAGTAATTATGATAATACAATATCTTAAGAACATAAGTTCACACCTGGTCATTATACTATTGAGAAACTTATAAATCAAAGATAATAGGATTTTTAAAAATAGATAGTATGAAAAAAAAATTAAGTTTTAAAAAGATTTTCAAAATCACCTTGACTCGTAATATAAATTTGCTATATTTAATGTTATTTTTGGGAGCTTAGCTCAGCTGGGAGAGCATCTGCCTTACAAGCAGGGGGTCAGAGGTTCGATCCCTCTAGCTCCCAATAAATTAAAATGAAAATCCTAAAACTATATTCGGTACCACCAATATTGGTCTTGTAGGCCAGACACCTGCAGCTCTGACAGAACCACCTGTTATTATCATAGCCATTCCTGCCTTAAAATAAAATCCACTCTTATCATGTTTTCTTGCATATCCAAAACCAATTATAGGACGAAATGTTGTGCCATTACTAATCACAGATGTACTGGAAAGACTGCTGCCATTATAAATGCTCCCTCCAACATCAAAATATACCTTGTGCTTTGGATGATGACCAGCATAAAAAGATATTAGAAAAGGCATTGCAAATATCCCTTTTGTGTTATCTACAGTGGTGTTTGTTTTGTCATTATAAACAAATCCACCAAACCCAGTACTTATTCCCAGCCAGCGTAGTAAGAAAAATTCAGCCCATACTCCGACTCCAAATGCATATCCACCTAAAGATGCATAAACTGCAAACAGAGGTCTTTTGTTACGATTATAAACTGGTTTGCTATTCTTGGATTGATCATAGTTAATTTGATCACCCCCTTGTTCGTAATTATCATCATTGCTTTGATAGGAAAAAAATAATTTGGATGGTCTTAAGTTATTATCAAAAAATCCTTTTTGAGTGTAGATTGTCTCATGAAATGCATAATTATAATTACTTAAAAGACTAATTAACGATAGAATCATTAAATAACATAATTTTTTAAACATAATTAACCCCAGAGATGTTTATTCAAACATAAGTATAACCCACTTTTTAACGATTATCAATGAATGGATTAAAAAAGTTATATATCAATCAATATCATAATTTTCTCCCCATAAATATGTTAAATACGCCCTGATCTGCTTCTCATATCCCTGGTCTGTGGGTTGATAAAAGATTTTCCCTTGTAATTCATCGGGGAGATAATTTTCTTTGACAAAATGTTGATCGAAGTTATGGGGATATTGATAATTTTTACCATATTTCAGATCTTTCATAAGCTTTGTAGGTGCATTCCTCAGATGAAAGGGTATATCATATTCTCTGTCTCTGACTGTTGAGAGGGCTTGTTCTATAGCTGTATAACTGGAATTACTCTTGGGTGCAGCAGATAAATATGCCACCACCTGAGATAGGATAATTCTCGCTTCAGGCATGCCAATATTCTTAATTGCAGTCAAACAGGATGAAGCAAGGATAAGTGCCTGGGGATCTGCATTCCCAATATCTTCTGACGCTAATATAATCATTCTTCTTGCTATGAACTCAATATCCTCTCCCCCCTCTAACATTACAGCAAGGTAATACAAGGCAGCTTGAGGATCACTTCCCCTCATACTCTTAATGAAAGCAGAAATTACGTTATAATGGTATTCACCCTGTTTGTCATGATAAGGAATTCTTTTCTGGGATGCCTTCTCTATAAGATCAGGACTAATGACATGGTGATTATTTTGATTTAATGATAATTCAATGCTCGACTCCAGAATTTTCAAAGCTACTCTGGCATCTCCATTTGATAGCAGAGCAATTTTTTCAAGAGATTCGTCATTTATTTCTATAGAAAGCTTATTAAATGTTGGATCATTTTGAATAGCTGATTGTATAATAGTTTTAACATGATCATGGTCTAAAGATTTTAGCTGAAGGACCTGGCAGCGGGATAATAATGGAGGATTTACTTCGAATGAGGGATTTTCTGTGGTTGCACCGATCAGGACAACTTCACCTTGTTCCACAGCATGGAGTAATGAATCTTGCTGCCCCTTATTAAACCGATGAATCTCGTCAATCAATAAGATACACTGTCTACCATAGTGCTCTGATTGGACTTTCCCCTTCTCAATAACTTTCCGCACATCGCTGACACCTGATGAGATGGCATTTAATACAAATAATTCGACGTTACATTCAATGGCTATTAGATGAGCTAAAGTTGTTTTCCCACTTCCAGGAGGTCCCCAGAGTATAAGAGATCGCAGTGCTCTCTTCTGGATCATTGATTGAATAATACCACCCTTCCCAACAATATGTTCCTGACCGTAGAAATCCTTAAAAGATTTAGGGCGACATCGTTCTGCAAGGGGTTTTATTGTGGTGTTCGATTGATTCCCGAATAGTTCCATAATAGACTATACTTTAGTTTATCAAATGTATTACAAGAGAAATCCTAGTGACCAAAATAAACCCCCTACTTGTGAAGTTAATAATCAATCAATAATTATTACTTATTCCCAATCCCATGATTGACAATTCTTTCAATACCAGCAGTAATTTTCTTGATTGCCTCAGCTTGATCTTTAATTTGATGACGATCAGCAAGAGTTTGAACACTATTATATGTTACCCATACGCGTTTTTTATTATCCTGCCAAATGACAACTCTTACTGGAAAGTCAATACCAACGGTCTGCTGACTGGAAAATAAATAAGTACAACGATTTGGATTTATAAACAACAGAAGTTCAGTGGGTCTTAAACGGATTTTAGCTTTGGATGCTCGAGCTTTCTTAGAATGAGACCATTGTAAAGCAACGACAAGACCTCTTTTCCTTAGCTTCTTAATCAATTGTATCATCCGTTTCTTAGTTTTCTTTACTCCAAAACGACTTCTCATTGTTATTAATCCCTCACCCTCTATAGAAGCACTGTATTGGATATCCATCTTTACTTTAGGGGCGCCTGTCGCTAATGACGTCATACCATTGAGAGCATTCCTCATCATAGTAATCTGTTTATTTCTATTTTTAATGCCATGTCTAACTGCTATATACATAGGATCATTGTAAATTAGCCAAACTTCTTTCTTCTCATTCTGGTATACAAGTGCTTTCATAGGGAGATCAACCCCAGCAGTTTGTTTACTGGTAAAGAAATGACTACCCACATTAGGATTCCCAAACAAAAGAAGTTCTGTATGACGAAGATCGAGCTTTAACTTAGACTTCTTAGCTCTGTCAGAATGAGACCATTGAAGAGCAATTCCAAAACCCTTTTTCTTATTCTTGATTAAGAAGTCCTTCAAACGATTCATCGTTGTATCAGCATCATATTTACTCTTCTTATACACCAATCCATTGGGTGATACATAGCTTTCTGATACCTGCATATCCTTATCCTTAACTCCTTCAGACTGACAAGCATGGAATAGGATTAATAGACTAATTAATAGAAAATATTTTTTCATGTTTCCTCCAAAATTATATTTATCCTAAATTTTCATAAATCATAGGATATTTTATTTGATTCCAGATAAAAATAACAAAATATTTTATTAAAATTATAAAATAATTTATAAGATATGATAATATTGTTAAGTATAAACAAATAATAATTTATTGAATAGTTTTAAATAAAGGAATATGATTCTTTTTAAATGAATATCAGGTAATTACTTATCATTATAATAATTCAGAAGGGTATTCAATTTTCTCATGAAAAATATCTCAATCAAAATATAAAATAGCCGACAAAAACAACAGCGTGGTATCATTTTGGATAAAAATTATTTTATATCCAGAATTGAGTATCCTTATCAAAAGGACATAATTATATGAAAAAAAGTTATTTATTATTTATTCTATTTATATTTCAATTTCTATCTATACAAAACTCCTATCCTTTACAAATTAAAGTCGGAAAACAACTTCATTGGCAAAATGTATATCTAAAAAATGCCCAGTATATTCGTGGAAAGGACGGATCTTTTGATGTCGTACTCAGAGAAAATGAATATATGTTTGATAATACGGTAGATTTGCTGGTCCACTTTAATGGAACTGATAATATGCTCTGGCGTGAATATCTTAGCGGACATTATGAATTGAAACAAAAATATTTTACGTTTGATAAGAGAATTAAAGTATTTGGAGAATCCTCTGGACGTTTTGCACAACCAGGAAATACCCTAATGCTCCGTCCAAGACATACATCGTGGTTTAATCAAACACAGCATGCAGGGAGTTTTACTATTGAATTCTGGTTACGTCCTGCTACTCTCAGCGATGGACAAATAGTATTTCAAAGATATGGTCCAGTCATAGAAAATGGTGTTGCGACGAAGTATAGCGGAATTATTTGCAGGGTTAAAAATCGTCGGCTCAACTGGGAATTCCATCATTTCTTCCATTATCTGAATCAACGCAAACAAGGAGAACAGCAGTCATCAATCCAAATCACAAGCCGTCAACGTCTTCTTATGAATCGCTGGAGACACCATGCCATTACTTTTGACAGGAATTCAGGGAAGTTAACTTATTATATTGATGGGAAAGAGGATCATTCTATATTTGTTACCGAATCCGGACAGGCTGAAGATACTGTCCTCACTCCAAGATTCTATCCACAGGAAAGATCCATGCTGGTAATTGGGCAAAAATATTTTGGGTTTATAGATGAATTTATGATTTCTAAGATCAGTAAGACTTCCAAGCAGAAAATATTACGGTATGGTGATCAATTCAGGGGTAATGGTTATTTTAATACTGAAAAATATACATCCAGAGGGGGAATGGTCGTTAGCACAATTTATGATCTTAATCAAACTGGATCTTATTTAAAGAAAGTGAAAATTAATTCTGAGCAGTATCGTGGAACCTATATTAATTTAGAATATCGTATGAGTAATCATTTTTTTACCCATGACAAGCCAGAAGCCTTTTTACCCTGGAAATCCCTTGATGTGAGATCTCCTTATAAATCTAATTTTAAAAATTATAAAGGTCGTTATTTTCAATGGAGAGCAGTATTACATAGCTCGGGGAATGGGAAATACACACCAACATTAAAAGATATTCAATTTGAATTTAGTATAGATAAAAATCCTTTTGCACCTCGTCGTTTAATTGCATATAGTCAGAATAGTAAAGTATTCTTAAAGTGGGCTTCAACTTTTGAAAGAGATGTTGTGAAATATAAAATATATTATGGGGTTGAATCGGGGAATTATTTAGAGGGCAAGAAACCTATTGTCATTAACGTTAATCAGCTTTCTGATAAATATCATCCTGTTTTTACGATTAATCATTTGATTGTGAACAGGGTATATTATTTTGTAATCACGGCAGTGGATCGGAATGGACATGAAAGTGAAGCATCCAATGAAGTTTATGTAAGGGTGAGAAAGGAGAGATAGGGAGCACATATTGCACTCCCTACTTCTATTAAGCCATGAGTTCGATCACTTGACTCGACTCAAGGTCTCTATGTATTGAAGAAGGCATCTGATTATTTTTGATATCACTCATGAGGACTTTCATATCATTTTGATTTGGTTTCCTGAGAGTGATTCTATCTTCAATTTCCCCAAGTTGCTTTTGAAGCTGAATTCTTTTTTGTTCTACTGATGATATCGCTTTATCCACGTTGTTTAGGAGTTTTTTATACCCCCCTTTTCCACCACGAGAACGGATATTTTCAGTAGGCACTTCTTTATTATTCGTTCCTATAAAGGACCTTACCTTAAAGTTTCCAAGTTCTGTTATCACTTCTTTTAATAATGGAAATTCATTGAAAAGTTGTTCCATTTCATTATTGAAGTTTTCTGATTTTTCAACCGCTTTTGCGGAAGAAGGTTTAATTAATTCCTGGGCAATTTCTCTGTTGAATTCCCTAAACCTTTCCAAAACTCTTTGTAATTTTTCTAAATAATTGTTTGACCAGAGAGTTTTGTTAAAATCACTTTGTACTTGTTTGAGATCATTTAACTCTTTTACAATATTGAGTTGATTTGAATTATGTTTCAACTTAGCTTGCTGAGTGTTTTGTATCTCTCTATTTATTTGCTGAGTATCTTGTTGATTTGCAAATTTATTGTAATTTGTATCTACAAAATGTCCAACAGCATAATTTGTAACTTGCATAATAACCTCCTCTTCTGAAAAGAAATCTAATGAGCATTAGAAGACTTCTCATCCTGTCATTATATCATTATGACAGAAGTTGGAGCACTAACTTAGGCTTAACATTAGCCTGAGCAAGCATAGCATTAGCAGCCTGAAGTAATACTTGTTGTTTAGTCAATGTAATAGTTTCTTCAGCCATATCTGTGTCGCGGATTCGGGATTCAGCAGCTTGTAGATTTTCGTAACCAATCATGATTCCCTGAACAGCATACTCAAGTCTGTTTTGATATGCACCTAAATCAGCACGTTGTTTAGATACTTTCATTAAAGCGGTATCAAGATCCCCAATCGCTTTGTTAGCCTTATTTGGAGAGCTTAAACTGATGATATCGCCTGAAGCAGCATCCTGGATTCCAAGAGATTTTGCAGTCATTGTGCCGATATAGACCCTTTCTCTTTGATCCATGTTAGCACCGATATGGAACCACATACTGGCTAGTGCTACGCTGGTATTGGAGTTTCGGGCAAATCGTCCTGTAAGCATGTTGAGGTGATTGAATTGAGCGTGAGAAGCAACTCTGTTGACTTCATCGACAAGCTGTGATACTTCCACTTGAATCTGCATACGATCTTCATTTGTATAAATACCGTTAGCGGATTGAACAGCAAGAACACGGATTCTTTGGAGTAGATCTTGTGTGCTTTGTAAGTATCCTTCTGTGGTTTGGATAAATGAAATGTCGTCTTCTGCGTTCATAGCTGCTCTTCTTAGACCTTTGATCTGAGCACGCATTTTTTCTGAAACTGCAAGTCCTGAAGCGTCGTCCCCTGCTCTGTTAATACGCATTCCTGATGACAGTTTTTCTACACTCTTATCCAGAGTGACGTTATTAAATTTTAGCTGTCTGTGAGCATAGATCGAGCTAATATTGTGATTGATAATCATTGATTTCCTCCTTGAAATGTTGATTATTCGAAAAATAATTTTTTCGTAGCGTGTCCTTGGATTTTACAATAAGGTATGTTGAAAGGTATAGCAATGCTCCATGAATAGGCGTCCATGCCAGTGTCCTTGAGCTTGCCTTCATAAAAATTGATTCGGTTATCAAATGTGTGATCTTTAATATCGTGAAAAAAAATATTGAAAAAAATGTCTTGATAACCTACATCTAGCAGAATCAGTGTATTCTATCAATGCAATTCATCTGATTATTTTGTATGATAAATGGTTTTTCAAATACCTTTATGATGGTAGATATTTAGTATAATATGTTTTAGTATAGTTGGCATGATCATTGCAGGATAAATTACAGAGATCGTATCCTATTTCGATTAATGGATGAATCATATGAATATACTCTTGATTGAAAATGATTTAGAAGATGCACAAATTATCCGAAGTATAATTAATGACGAAATGAAAATGCTCTCCCTAGGTTGGCACCATGTTACACTACTTCAGGATGCAATAGAGAGACTTATCGAAAATCATTATGATTTAATCTTGTTGGATCTGATTCTTCCTGACAATGGAGGTTTAAATTCTTTTATAGAAATAAAATATATATCTGAAGGTACCCCAATAATTGTTTTGTGTGAACATGACAATATTCAATTAGCTATTCATGCCGTACAAAATGGTGCCCAGGAGTACCTTATAAAAGGAGATCTTGACCGAAAGACTATTTCTTACTGCATCCGCTTTGCTCAGGAAAAGATATGTTCTGAGTATTTAATAAAAAAACATAGTGAACACTTTGAAGAACTTGTTCAGAAGAGAACCAAAAATATTATCCAAATAAATAACCAGTTTATACAGGAGGTTGTTGAGCGTAAAAAAATTGAAAAACATTTAAAGAACAGTGAAGAGCGATATCGTATGCTATTAGAATCTATTACAGATGGTGTTTTTGTGTTAAGTCATGACTGGGTATTCTTAATGGTAAATGATGGTACTGAGCACTTCTTTTCAAAATCCAAGGAGAGTCTGATAAATAAAAGTATTTTTGAGGTCTTCCCAAATATAGAACAAAATAATGTATTTTCTGCATATAAACAAGTCATGGCAGAGCAGAAACCCAGAGCAGTCATCGATCAATTCACTTATATTAATGGTGATTTGGGGTGGTCAGAAAATCACATTTATCCTGTAACAGAAGGAATATTGTGTATCATTACTGATATCACGCAAAGAAAATTATATGAGGAAACCATTCTGAAAATCTCTAAGAAGCTGGAAAAATCAACTCGACAACTAAAAAAAACCAATAGAGAACTAAAAAAAGCTAGTAACGCAAGGTCAGAATTCTTTGCTAAAATGTCTCACGAGTTAAGAACCCCTTTGAATGTTATACTAGCCAATGCACAGATGCTCCACCAGGGTTTCTTTGGTATTCTCAATGATATTCAAAAGACTAAGCACTCTGAAATCTTGCATCACAGCGAGGAATTATTATTTATTATCCAAAATATACTGGATTATTCAAAACTTTCTGTAAATAAAATGAAAATTCAGAAAACATGGATCAATATCTCAGAAATAATCAAGGATCTTGTTCAAAACTTGTCCCCTCTATTAATTAGAAAAGATGTTGACATCAAACAAGATATCGATGATCCTGTCAATATCTTAGCCGATGCCCTGAGAATACGTCAGGCTATTTCCAACATCCTGACAAATGCAATCAAAAACACTGATAATGGTTTTATAAAAATATCAATCAAGAAATTATCCTCGCAATATATTCAAATCATCATTCAGGACACCGGAAAAGGTATTTCTAAACAAAACATTACTCACATTTTCGAAGATTTCTATCAGGTGCCATACCAAAATAATTCAGGTACTGGATTGGGATTATCTATAGCTAAGAGTTTTATCGATATGCATAGTGGAAAGATCAATGTAGAAAGCAAATTGAATCAGGGTACTATATTTTCTGTTAATCTACCCATAAATAACGAGGACAACTTAAAATCGGAGGATAATCAAGAACTATCAATTGTTTATTAAAGGACATTTCTGGCTAATTATTATTTCTTTGCGGGGTAAATTTATGAAAAAAATACTTGTTGTAGAAGATCAGAAATCAGGACATTTTATTTTAAATGATGTGATTACAAATAATATAGGTGGGGTAAGTAAGTATATTCCATGTACAATGCTCAGTGCCTATGATGGATACGAAGCCATCGAGAAAGTCAAATCAGAAAGACCCGATATTGTCCTCATGGATATCAATATGCCAGGATTAAACGGTTATGAAACCACAAATAAAATAAAAAAGGATCCTGAAACAAATGACACCTATATCGTCGCTCTCACCGCTCAGGCTCTGCCAGAAGACCGAAGGAAAGCTATGGAATCGGGTTGTAACGACTTTGTAACAAAACCATTTGATGTTCTTAACTTAATTCATCTACTCGTAGATATTTTAAAGGAAAACAATGACAAACATCAGCAAAATTGATTACCAGTTCAGAGAAATCGCTAATATAACCAATATCCTACACATGGTTACCCTGGGTTATTACGGAAACCTTGATGATCCAGCAAAAGAAAAAATTCAACAAGCTCTTAATCTCCTAAATATAACTATGGATGATGCCAATTCTGAAATCCAGAAAATTATCCTTCATGACCAAAATCTTTTAAAAATGAAAGATGAGTTCATCAGCAATGTAAATCACGAATTAAGAACCCCTCTCACATCCATTATCGGTACCACGGATTATATTATTGACACCATCCATAAACTATCTGAAACCGATATTTTAAAAAGGGTCAAGCGGATCAAAACATCCAGCATGGATCTCCTGCATCTGGTCAATGAATTATTAGATTTCTCGAAATTTGAAGCGGGAAAATTATCTTGTAATCTCTGTAATTTTAATATTCAGCAAATCCTTGAAAAAATTAAGGATACATTTGAGGGCTTTTGTAAAGCAAAAAAAATTAATCTCCATGTAGATATACAAAATTTTTCTATTGAACACGACCCGGATCATATTTATAAAATCCTGGTCAATCTCGTGAGTAACGCATATAAGTTCACTGAATCTGGAGAAATAAGAATAGAAACCATAAAATCCAGTGATTTCTGTCAAATCTCCGTCAAAGATACAGGCTGCGGTATTCATGAAAATGATCTTGAAAACATCTTCCAGCGATTCAATCAGGGAAAAATACAGAATAATAAGGCAAATGGAACAGGAATTGGACTCCACTATGCCAATAATCTAGCCCAAAAACACGGAGGTAAAATTTCTGTTGAAAGTAAATTAAATCATGGTTCCTGTTTTACTCTCACTTTACCTATAATATCTCAATTTAAATTACAGCAAAAGGAGGTAAATCAAAATGGCATCAAAACCTAAACTCCTGGTTGTCGATGATGACAATTACATACAAGAACTACTATATGATGTTCTCTGCCAGGATTATTCCTTAGATAAAGCAGAAGATGGTAATACAGCCATTGAAATGATTGATGACAACAATTTTGACCTTATCCTCCTTGATGTCATGATGCCCCATAAAAATGGATTTCAGGTTGCTCAGCATATGATTAATTCAAAAAATAATACTCCTTTCATCTTTCTAACAGCAAAATACACCACCAATGATCGCGTTGAAGGATTAGAACTCGGTGCAGAGGATTATATCTCAAAACCCTTTTTTATAAATGAATTGAAGCTAAAAATACAAAAAAAATTAGATAACCAAATGAAAATCAATTTACGGGACAAACGTCTTCAACTGGTTCATCACAACACCGTCACTCCCATTGGCGTTATCTATGGTACAATCCAACTACAAACCCAACTCTTAAATGTCATGAAATCCATTTGTAATCAAACTACAACAGATAATGATTTTTATTTAATCGATAAAACCTCTATGAATAACATAAATCAAGAAATGACTGAATCTATTCAATGGATGAATCATGCTATTCAGGAAATCATAAACAACTCTAAAAATATTACTAATCTCTATAATCAAAAAAAAATATTTATTTTAAAAGAAAAAATATCCCTTGACATCTTTATACACCAAATGATTACAAATAACAGCCCTAAAAAACTCAATCATCATATCCAGGAACCTATCCCTCAGGTATTAATTGCAGTTGATATTAAAATCATGAATTCCGTATTCCATGAAATACTAGACAATTGTATCCTGCATAACAATAATAGCAATCCTTTTGTATCCATTAAGGCTCAAATTTATTTTGATTATTTAATTATATCTTTTCTAGACAACGGTATAGGTATCAATGATGAGGATTTTGAGCACGTATTCCAGGAATTCTGGACAGGATATGAAGAATTAAATCACACCAGAGGCCAGGGACTTGGATTATTCCTTTGTAAAAAATATATTAACGCTCATAACGGACTTATCTGGATTGAACAGAGTCATAAATCATTTGGAACAAATATTTGTTTCTCCCTCCCAATTTTAAAGGATACAAATAGTGAATAAATCTCGAATTCTTATAGCAGAAGATGATGAACTTATTACAGAAGTCCTCAATGATTTATTATCCTATGATTACGAGGTAATTAAAACAAATAATGGCGAAACAGCATTAAATATCATCCAATCCTCGCCAGAAAACTATTTTAACCTCCTCCTTCTCGATATCATGATGCCAAAATTAAATGGATTTCAAGTCCTTGAAAGAATCCGTCATATCAGCTTGCCTGTACTCATCTTATCGGCAAAAACAAATCCCACCGATCAGGTCAATGGACTCAATCTTGGAGCCTGGGGATACTCCACAAAGCCTTTTAATAACAACATCCTCCTCAGCCAAATCAAAAATCTTGTCCACATAGGCATCCTTATGAAACGAATTGAGTCACAAAAAGAAGATGAGAAAACAAAACGAGAGATGATTCAATACAGATTCGCTCATTTGAAGGCTGTTTTAGAGGATGCAAATAATGAAATGATCATCCTAAAAGAAAATCGACAATATCAATACAACAAGCAAAGCAGATATCCAGATCTTATCCAGTCACTCAAAAAGATTATTTATCTACTAAATGATCAACTCCTTGAGCTATACAAATATATCATTTCAACAACTCACGAAAACCACGGGGATATCAATTCACAATTTACTAAAATCCACAATCTTACTGAAAAATTATCCCAACTGATCCATGAAAATTATTAAATAAGGTATGGAATTTATAAAAAAGATTTAATATTTCAATATTTGATTGACGACAGATAAATTTAACTACATCTTTACATATAGTATAGAATTTAAAATAAGGGTTGATGTATTAATTAAATTATTATAATGGATTTGAACTAAATTAACATACAAAAAATCTTTTGGACTGAAATCCTAAATATAAATGGTGGTGTGAAACCAATACTGAGTTTGATGGAGGATACCATAACCCAGAGGGTCTCAGACTTGAAAGTTAAGTTATATTAAAATCAAATTACTAAATGTTATTCAACTATTAAATGATTTAATCAAAATATATCACACCAAAAATATATCGGCATCTATCTTTCACAAAAAGGAGTTAAATATGTTAAAAAAACTGAAGTTCAGAACCAAGATCCTCATTGTATCCATCCTCATCTTCTTAATTGCCTTTGCTTTCAATTTCTACTTTCTTAACAGCAGTCTCAAAGGAATGGATAAAAATTTAACCTCTGAAGCAGAGAAAGAAATGAATGATATGGCTATTAAACAGGCTGTAGACATCGGTCGTAATCTCACCATCATGGCAGAAAGTGTTCGGGAAGGGGAAGCCAGAAAATGGAGAGACCAGGTCTACACCCGTAAAATGCTCCTGGATAACCTCAAAATTAAAAATAGCAAAGAATACGAAGCATATCTCGGGACTATCCCTATCGTAGCCTCCATGCGGTCTGTCCAGAACAAAGCCAATGAACTGGGTATCCAATTCAAAGTCCCCAAAATAAGTCCAAGAAATCCCATTAATACTCCAACTCCAGAAGAAGAAGCTATCTTAAAACAATTATCTGAAAAACAAATCCCCACATCAATACCTAAACAAGATTTTGAAAATAAGATTCTTAAGGATATCCAAAATGAAACAGATAAAAGCCGCATCCAGTCCTTCTATAAACTAGAGGGTAAATCCTATAAACTTGCTGTAACTCTTGATAAATCAAATAAAAATACTATTATAAATCTCCTTAAATTAGCAGGATACATGGATGAGCATTTCGTCATAGATAAAAAAAATGATACCGTCACTTATTACCGAGCTGTCCGTCTGGATAAGGTCTGTCTCTACTGTCACGGCGATCCGACAACCTCTAAGGAATTATGGGGTAACGACAAGGGACTCGATCCCACAGGTGTTAAAATGGAGGGATGGAAGGAAGGAAATGTTCACGGAGCTTTTAAACTTACTTTCTCCCTGAAGAAAACAAAAAATCTTATCTCTGCATCCTCAAAAAAAATCCATGAAAGTGGTGAGGGTTTAGCAAAGTCTGCTACTCTTCAAACGTCAATAATTAATTCTATTGTTATTGCCTTGGGTATTATTCTATTATATTTCATCATCAGATATCTTACAAGGCCTATCAGTCATATGGTCAATACTCTTAAAGATGTTGCCAATGGTAATTTTAAAAATAGAGTAGAAATAAATAGTGAAGATGAAATCGGTCAAATCGGTCAAAGCATCAACACGATGGAAGATAACTTAAGCAAAACTCTTTATCAGATTGATGAGATTGCATCTAATCTCGCTGCTTCCAGTGAAGAATTGAACGCAACTGCAAATAATTTAACAGATGGCGCTCAAAGTCAGGCTGCTAATGTTGAAGAAACCGTTGCGACTCTCCATGAATTTGCTGAGGCTATAAAATCCCTCCAAACCAATTCCCAGGATATGGCTAATCAGGGAGAAGAGACCTTAAGAATTGCAAGAGCAAGTCTGGAACTTATTGATGATGCAATCAGAGGGATGGAGGAGATTAATATCAGCTCAAATAAAGTTGTTGAAATCGTTAAAGTCATTAATGATATTGCTGATCAGACCAATTTGCTATCGTTGAATGCAGCTATTGAAGCCGCCAGAGCAGGTGAGCATGGACGGGGATTTGCTGTCGTTGCCGAAGAAATCTCCAAGCTTGCTGAAAAAAGCGCTGAATCCACTAAATCTATTGAAGTCCTTGTTAAAGAAAGTCAGAAAAATACAAAAAATGGTACCGAGATTGTCCACAAAGCAGGTGAAGCATTCAAAGAGATTTTATCTAATGTAGAAAAGACAACCAATAATATTGGTTTGATAAATAACGTAGTCGCACAACAAGCCAATGGTTCTCAGCAGATACAAAGTGCTGTCAATAATGTCAATGATGTCACACAAACTCAATCAGCAGGTCTGGAAGAAATGTCTGCCAGTTTTAATGAATTGGCAAACCACGCAGAAGTTCTGAAAAATATGATGAATCAGTTCGAACTCCAGGAAAATGGTAATCACCGTGACGACTTCTATTCCATAGATGGTATAGGTAAGAAAAAAATATCGTCCAATCATACCCATGAAAGGCGTATCCAACTGAAAGAAGATTAAATCTTATAAATTACAAAACCGGGTCATCAAGAAAACAAATAATTATCTTATGACTCGGATCCAACATCTCTGTAAATTATTAGCATAATCAATACCGATAGTTTCGTTAGCACCCGCAATGACACCAGTCAAAAAATCACAATTAAAATATAAATAAAGAATTGTATGACTCTCCATAAAAATGTGTGGATAGAATTTATTCAAAAAGATATTCCTAAAATAATAGTCTTTAGAAAGTATAGATGCTTGTCCGAAAATTTGGTATCTTATTAAAAGCATTTTAATCGGTGGAAAATATTCTTAAAATATGTTATTTAATAATTTTATCAGTGTTGTCTCTCTATATAAATTACAATTGTAAAGATATTCACACAAATAAAGAAACGACAAAAAAATCCATTTCCAAACCAATGGTCAAATCAAACCATCCTCAAAATGTCAATATTTTAAATACCTACAATTGGTTAAAAAAAATAGAAGTAAAAAATATCTCACTGGATAACATAGAAAAAATAACTCATATAGATTTTGAAAGCTGGAGATGCGGAAGAATTGTTGATAAAGAGGTTGAGAAATTAAAAAAGGATTTGCATCATCTAATATATTTAAAAGATCTGAAATCTCTCAATCTCGCTAATACTGATACCATAGATGATAAAGATATTATCCATTTAAAACATTTGAATAAGTTAGAAAAACTAGATCTTAGGCAAACGGGCATAACGGATAAAGGTCTTGAGGAAATCTCTAAAATTAAAAATCTTGTGTCACTTGATTTATCAGAAACAAGTATCACCGGGGTTGGTTTGAGTTATTTAATAGAGTCATTGCATAATTA
>DKAT01000029.1 GCA_002450905.1 Spirochaetia bacterium UBA6919 | reverse complement strand
TACACATTTTGGGGTTCACACCATATAGTTATTTTAATAATTGTAATAATTACACTATTATCCATGCTTGCCATACCGAAATTGATAGAAAATATTAAGAATAATTCCAAAGAAAGTAAGGTATCATCAGAAATTGTAAAAATACCTTCTGTCTATTCCAATATCAAGCGGGATAATCATGGAAATCTCATCGCTCAAATAACTCATAAAAACAGTCATAAGCAATATCCCTTAAGAAAATATCATTCCAAGTGGACGATTGATAAGTTAAGAGGAAATCCAAAGGGGGATCTATCAGGGATCCGATTTGATTTTAAAAATACGTCTTTGAATGGAACACTCTATTACGGCTTTATCGAATATAAACACACAAAATACCCCCAAATGATCTTCTTTAAACGCTCAGAGAAAGTTAAAAACGGTAAAGTCTTTGTCAATATTGTTAAGAATCTTTCTGGTAAATACGATCTCATTGATTGGAAGAAGAATAAAATGGGAGATCTGGGATATCGGGTGATAAATCACAAGGGGAGCATATTATTTGATGGCCAAATCTCCTTTCTGATAAAGGATAATCAATTTATGGTTAATCCCATGAGTATTGTGGAAGGTCCTTTTGTTCATCAAATTACCCATCAGAGTGCGATTATCTCTTTTGATACATTAAAAGATAGTCGGGGTGTGATTCGGATTGGTCATCGAGATTTTACCGATGGAATAATGTCTTCCCACCATGAAATTAAGATATCAGGATTAATCCCTTCTAAAAGATACAATTACCGTGTGATTTGTGGTAATATTCAAAGGACGTATTTTCTTAAAACAGCTCCTAAACCTGGGTCAAGATCCCCATTTATATTTGCCTACGCCAGTGATTCAAGGACTGGACAGGGGGGTGGTGAGAGGGATATTTATGGCACAAATGCTTATATTATGAAAAAGATTATGGCCATTGTGACAGCTAAGAAGAGTACATTTCTCTTATTCACCGGAGATATGATCAATGGTTATCTCCCCTCTCCCCAAGAAACACTATTGCAATACAGAAACTGGAAACAGGTAATTATGCCATTTGCTCATTATCTACCAGTATACGTTGGAATGGGAAATCATGAATCCATTCCATATATTTTCGAGGATCATTCAAATCATGGTATACCCATCGATCGTTTTCCATTTGAAACGGATTCTACCGAAGCTATATTTGCCCAAGCCTTTGTCAATCCGACCAATGGTCCTCAAAGTGAAGATGGCTCAAAATATGATCCCAACCCGAATCAAATGGACTTTCCAACCTATAAAGAAAACGTCTATTCCTTCACCTATGATAATATTGCTGTTATTGTGTTAAATAGCAATTACTGGTATTCCCGTACTCTCACTCAATCTGGTAAGGATATAGGAGGGAATTTACATGGCTATTTAATGGATAATCAAATCGACTGGCTGAAACACCAGCTTGAAAAATATGATCAGGATAAGAACATCGACTATATCTTTGTCACCCAACATACCCCTATATTCCCTAATGGCGGACATGTTAAAGATGATATGTGGTATGATGGAAATAATAGTTATAGACCATATATAGCAGGAAAACCCGTGGATTATGGTATCCTCCAGCAAAGGGATCGGTATCTTAAGTTACTCTTAGGGAGTCAGAAAGTGATTGCTGTTTTTACAGGAGATGAACATAACTATAATAGGATCAATGTAACCGATATGACAACTGATATGATTTATCCAAAGGGCTATCCAGCTAAGTATAAACTTTTAAAGAATAATGATTTTAAACGAAAACTTATATTGTGTCAAATTAATAACGGGGCTGCTGGTGCTCCTTATTATGCCCGAGAGAAAACACCCTGGAGTTCTTTATTAAAAACGTTTTCCACTCAAAATGCCGTGGTTTTCTTGCATATCCATGGGAAAAATATCAGGCTGGAGGTGATTAATCCGGATACCCTAGAGGTCTTGGAGTTAATTCAAAATTTAGATTCCAGAGGTCAATAATTCTAAAGGATTTAATCCTATTTCGTCGATATTCATATTTATGATATCTAATAATAAGGAACAGGTTTCAATCAATTCTACATGAGCGCAAGAAGTTAAATTATGAATCCTACAGATAATAAGGTATACAAATATTATGAAGATCTCGCTGAATCATACGATACAGATCGATTTAATCATAGTTATGGACAATATATTCATAAACAGGAATTTCAGGTCTTGAACAAGTTGTTAAAAAAGCCTATAGAAAAAAATGGCTTTAAAAAAGTGAGAGGTTTAGTGTCGGGTGAATTGAAATATGTTTATGTTGGGGGATTGTGTCAGTTGACTGGAATTATTTTTTATATATCTTTAATCGCTAGATTAGATATAGTTGAAAGACATCATCATAGTATTGATATTTACAAAGAAGATGAAAGTTATACACCAATGGGTACTGATGCTGCTATTGTTTATGGTTATAAAGATTTACGGATTAGAAATAATTATTCCTTTCCTATTTATTTTAAATTTATAATTAAAGATGAAGAGTTAATCTGCGATGGCATAGCCAGGAAAAGATCCATCAGCGCAATTTAAAAATAGATAGAAAAAATATTGATTCCGATCAAGAAATTCTATCAAAATCCAAATATCAAAAAAAGATGCCTGATTAGATTATCTACTAAAATCATGTCTAATTGTGATATTATAAACATGGTTCGACAGGGCTTTCCGTGAAATTACTACTGTTTAGTCTATAAACTTAATATTTTTGGTAAAAAATGAAAACAAATTACAACGATGTTCCTACTGTGAACCTTTCAAAACTTTTTCCCATACTTTTCCCATGATTTTCCCATCGCAAAGGATGTTGGTTTATCATTGGGATTTTTTTAAAAGTTGTTCCTCATAAATTAGAGTTTGATTAGTCCTCTGGATAGGCTGAACCTGTGTTAGAGTTGTTGGTTGCGTTGTATTCATACCATCTAAAAGGATTTCGAGGAGTCCTCTCATCACAGGTAATTTCTTCAGGGTGATTAGAAGATGCCAGGGGAGATCAAACTTTTTCCAGCCAGCAGAATATGCAAAATGTCTTAGTTTTGACAGGGGATCATCCTTTGTCATTGAACTTTTGAAAATGGATGACCACTTATAAAAATCCTTGTATGCTCTGTGATATCCCATTTCAAGGGCAGATGGGGTCATTTTTTTAGGCTGAAATACAGTATGACGGGTATCATAGAGATCCCAGTTTTGATGGAACAGGCGTTTAGATTGGAGCATTTGATGATATAATTTTGTACTAGGATAGGGTGTGAGGATATGGAAAGTAGAAGTTTCAATACCATTTTTTATTGCCCAGTCCACAGTTCTATCAAACACTGATTCATCATCTTCGTCCAATCCGAATACAAAACTACCATTGATCATTACACCCCTCTCCTGTAGTCGTTTAATTGCCAGTTGATAGTCGTAATTTATGTTATGTATCTTGTTTTGTGAGTATAAGTTCATTGTATCAGTTGTTTCAAAACCAATAAACAGACTTCGTAAACCTGATTTTACTGCTTTATCCAATAAATTGGGCTTTAAAACAGCCTGAACTGTTCCAGCTGCCTGCCACAAGCGATTCATCCCCTTCATACCCTCAAACAGGGATTCAGCGAAGGCTTGGTTACCAAATAAATGATCATCAAGGAAATAAAGGTGGCTTCCTGGTAATTTGTTTAAATGCTTATCTAGTTAGCTCCG
>DKAT01000092.1 GCA_002450905.1 Spirochaetia bacterium UBA6919 | reverse complement strand
CTGGCTTGAGTTTTACAGGGATTAAAACATCATTAAAATCGATAAACTTCTTCCACTTTGCTTTCATGGGGGTATTTTTTAAATTCTTTGGAGTCTATTTAAAGAACTTATCCTTCTCCGATGAACAAATTGCTTTGATTAATATGATTTTACCCATAATCCACATCATCATTACAATGTTCATGGGATATATCGCTAATCAATTTAATCTTGGAGAGCGGATATTAAAGATATTAACATTTTTAAGTTTCGTTGTATCCATATTATATTTATTTGTTGATGTCCTCTTTATTGATCTGTTTACAGGATTTTTTATCCTTACAATTTTTTTTGCAATATTTAGAAATCCCATTCTACCCCTTGTGGACAGTACCACTTTAGAAAATATAATGCACGAAGGAGGGGATTATGGGAAGATTCGATTGTGGGGCTCCCTTGGATTTATTATTGGAACAGTGATTGTTGGGGTATTATTGGATTTTAAGGAGGTATTTTCTTTCAATTCGATACTCTATGTCATGTGTATATTTTTATTTATGTCCTTTTTGAGTTCATTGAATATTCCTGCGAAGGTGTCTGGGAAAACTGGGATTAGTCTTAGGGAAATTATTAATATTTTAAAGGATAAGGAGATCATTTTATTTTTATTTGTTAATTTTTTACATACCTTAACTATGGCGGCATACCATATCTTTTTTGGTCTCTTTATTTTAGACTTAAATTATAAGCCAAGTGCTATAGGAATATTTACGATAGCTTCGGTGTTAAGTGAGGTTATTTTATTTCATTACTCTGGAAAAATATTAGGCTACTTCTCTCCATTTCGTTTATTGACATTTACTTATATTTTTACATCCCTACGATGGTTTGTCCTGGCTTATTTCCATGATTTCTATTCGATATTATTTAGCCAGATGATTCATGCGGTATCGTGGGGATTATTTTTTATTGTCTCTATAAGATATACAGAATATCGTTTTAAAGATCGCCTGAGAACCAGTGGTATTACGTTATTTTCAGCAGTGATCTTTGGTCTAGGAAATAGTATTGGATTTTATATATCAGGTTTAGTCCGATCAGCTTATGGGAATAAAATAATGTTCATATATTGTGGATTTCTTTCTTTACTAACATTTTTAATTTCATTATATTTATCCTTGAAAGAAGATAAGACCATTCGAATAAAATGATTCCTCTGATATCCGTCATCATAATAATATTAATCCTTTCTGCGGTGTGTTCACTGGTAGAAGCTGCTTTGTTTACAGTACCAATACATCGTGTTCAGGTCTGGGTTGAGCAAAGAATCAAACACGCAATACACCTTTTGAAAATAAAAGAACTTATTCAAGAAGCTATAACATCGATTGTAATACTTAATAATATATCGAATATTGTGGGATCTATTGTGGTAGGGAGTTTGATAGCAGATGAATTTGAGGATAATAAATTAGTCATCGGGGTTGTGTCTGGTATATTTACATTTTTAATTATTGTATTTTCAGAAATTATACCAAAAATAATAGGAGAACGCTATGCTGATAAAATATCTTTAATATCAGCCAGACCAATATTATTTATCACAAGATTATTCAAACCTTTTTTACAGTTGATATTATTTATGACAAAACCTTTTAAGAAGGGTAAATCTTTTCCATTGATATCAGAAGAAGAAATTAGGATATATGCTAGCCTTGGAACCAAAGAAGGGATTTTGGATAAGGAGGAGGAGGCAATTATTCAACGTGCTCTTCTGTTAAATGATATTACAGTTAGGGAAATTATGACTCCTAGGATTAAAATGTTTATTTTGGAAGAGAATACTTTATTAAAAAATGCACAAAATGATGTATTAAAGAGCAAATATTCCCGTATACCCCTTTATAAGGATAGTTCAGATCAGATTACAGGGTTATTATACAAGAATGATGCTTTATCAGCATTGATTAAAGGTAAAGATGAATTCCCTCTCTTTAAGCTACGAAAGAAAGTGCTTTTTATACCTGAGAATAAACCTATTGGTCAGCTTATGGAGGAATTGAGGAAGACACAATCCCATACTGCTATAGTTATTGATGAGTATGGTGGGACTGCTGGTCTTGCTACGCTGGAAGATATATTAGAAGAACTGGTTGGAGATATTATAGGAGAGGATGATCTTATTGATGATAAGTATGTTATTTGTTCAGATAATGAAATATTAGCCCCAGGGCATACTCTTGTTGAAGAAGTAAATGATTTTTTTGATACTCGGATTGAAAATCATCGTACAATAAGCAAATTAATATTAGATGAGTTGAATCGTTTTCCTACACTAAATGAAACTATGGAGTGGGATGGATTATTATTTACTATAGAGGAATTGACAAGTAAAACTATTGAGAAAGTAAGGATACAAAGAAAATTTACTGTTGATCACAATTACGTTGACAAGAATATTAATCAAACCCCTGTCTAATCATGTGTAATCACTCCCGAACCTGTTATATCTATTTTTGGACCAAGGATTTTTGGTTTTTTTGTTAATAAATGGAGATCCAAATAGGCATTTACCCGTGCAAGAAACTCTCTTATATGATTAACATAATGATGGATATAGATTCTTTTATCAGAAGGAAATCCAATAGCAGATAC
Source organism: Spirochaetia bacterium UBA6919 (assembly GCA_002450905.1). Classification (GTDB taxonomy): domain Bacteria; phylum Spirochaetota; class UBA6919; order UBA6919; family UBA6919; genus UBA6919. The sequence continues at coordinate 61,267 of DKAT01000092.1, read as the reverse complement.
CCCCACTTCTCTGGCTGTATATACTGCTCTATTCAAATGAAATGACTGGGTTACAATGATCATGGATTTAATATTAAAAATATTCTTCGCTCTATAAATACTATCATAAGTGCGGAAACCTGCATGATCAAGAAATATATCCTCGACTGAGACGCCTTTTGAGATGGCATACTTTTTCATAGCGTTCACTTCATCATATTTTTTTCTTCCATGATCCCCGGAAAACAAGAGTTTATTTACTTTTTTTTGTTTATATAACTCGATTCCCGTATTCACACGATCAAGCAATATATGGGATAGTTCCCCATCCTCCCATACCATAGCGCCTAAAACAAGAGCTACACTGGTTTCTGGTAATTTTTTAATGTCATTAATAATCCATGGATTGCTTGAATCAATGATTTCCCTGTTGATATAGTAGGATATTGCTGCTGATAAGAATATTGATATAAATGTAAACAAAATAATCCCTATCACAATACGTTTTGGAAGCCTATTCATGTAATTCTCTTATTCAGATGTCAAATATAATATAACTAAATGATATAGACAAGTCATCCTCGCTGTGTTATTTTCATATAACTTGTTGCTGTGACTTAATATGATATCTTGCTATGCTGATAATCATTCCAATGGAAAATGATGATAATAATAATGAATTCCCTCCATAGCTAAGGAAAGGGAGGGGTAATCCAGTTATAGGTAATATACCAAGGACACTTCCAAGATTTACAGCTGTTTGAAATGAGAATAGTAGAGTTATACCAAGTACAATATATGAAAAATCCTTTTCTCTTAAATTAAATGCGAATTTATATAAGGTATAAAATAAAAATATAAATAAAAATAGAACTATCAACCCTCCAAGTAATCCGACATCAGCTATTATACTCGCAAAATAAAAGTCCGTATGGGATTCAGGAATTTTTGCATGAAAACTTCCAATACCAAGACCACTTCCAAAGAAACCTGAATTAGCAATAGCTTTGTTAGACAACATTTCTTGGTGCTGGATGTAATTGTCAACAAAAAATTTTTTAAGGTACATGTTTAAACGGGCTTTCATATATGGAAAGGAGGTTAATAAAAAATAAATGAATGGTACGCCAGTTAATGCAAGATAAAAATAATACTTTAGTGGTGTACCCGCAAGAAACATAAGACTGAGTGCAACTCCAAGGATTAGTGCAGAACTTGAAAAATCCTTTCCTACAAATACAAGAATGACAACTAAACCAACAGCAAATAAAGTTGGTAAAATATCTCTGGATAAGTCATTCAAGTCATTTTCTTTTTTTGATAGGCGCTTACTTAAATATAATATGATTGCCAATTTTGATAGTTCAGATGGCTGAAAATGAAATACCCCAAGTGAAATCCATCTCCAAGCCCCATTTCTTTTGACACCAATACCCGGAATGAGGACTAATATTAAAGAAACTACCGATATTAAAAAAAATACATTTGTGAGACGAAGAAATATATTGGGGTTCATCCTGGAAGTTATAATGACTACTACCATCGATAAGATGACGTATATAATCTGCCTGCTAAAAAAATACGACCTGTCATGGTATCGCTGATCAGCAAATCCAGCACTTGCTCCATACATGAAAGCAATACTTACACCAATTAGAATTAGGGTTATAATTAATATCCGGATATCATATGGATATATTTTCTCATCCACTGGAATATTAAGATTTTTCATAATTTAAAACCAGTTTCCTAAAATGTTCTCCGCGTTCTTCATAGCTCTTATACTGATCAAAACTTGTACAGCCAGGGGAAAGAAGAATAACATCTCCCTGTACAGCAGATTGAACCGCTATTTTAAATGCTTCATCGAGGGTAGATACTTTTATCGTCGGCGAAAACCCGATTTCTTTATCTATTTTTTCACTTGCTTCTCCAAATAATATCATTTTTTTTACATGATCTTTTAAATATGGCTTTAATATACTGAAATTCAGTCCTTTATCCTGTCCACCCATCAGCAATATTACGGGTTTATCTTGACTGATAAGAGATTTCATAACAGCATTAATCGTAGTTGCTTTGCTGTCATTGATAAAATCGATACCTTGGATCGTACAAATGAGTTCGTTACGGTGAGGAAGACCTTTAAATTGCTTGAGAATATTTTTGATAGCTGTATTACTAAGTCCAGCCAATTTTGTGATGATTATCCCTGCAAGAATATTTTCTAAATTATGAATACCCTTTAATCTAATCTCAGACAGGGGTATTATTTTTTCATCCTGATAAAATATTTGTGAATCCTTAATATATGCATCAAACATAGTATTATCTTTTGAGAAATAGAGCTTTCGACTTCTAATATCTTGAGACAGCTTATCACAATAAGAATCATCCCTATTGAGAATACTATATCCTGTTTCATCCTGGGTTTTAAAAATATTTTTCTTTGCCTCCACATAATCATCGAACCCGTTATAACGATCCAGATGATCTTCAGCTATATTTAAAATACTGGCTATATCACATTTGAAATATGGAATGTCCTCCAACTGGTAACTGCTCAGCTCAAGAAGCACAATTGTATCCTCACTCACCTTATCCACAAAGGAAATAAAAGGAATACCAATATTACCTCCCATCAATACAGGGAATTCTTCCTTCAACATTTCATAAACAAGGGTAGTTGTAGTTGTTTTCCCATCTGTACCTGTAATCCCTATAATTAATTTGGGTTTACATAGCAAATAAGCTAATTCGATCTCGCCAGTAACTGGAATTCCCCTTCTAACAGCTTCCTGGATCAAGGGTATAGCTCTGGGTACACCAGGACTCAAAATAATTCGATCAATTCCATCCAATTGTTCATAACTCTGCTTTCCATAATAAATATTTTTAGCATTCCCTTCCAGTTTATCGATAAGATCACGTAATTCATCTTTACTTCTTGAATCACTTATTGAAACAGATATTCCGTGTTGTAGCAAATAATTTGCTGTCTGCAAACCTGTCCGATAACTAAATCCAACAACAAGAATATTTTCTTTCCTCAATTGATCAATAAATTTCATAACCCTCTTTTCCAATAATTCCACTTAATAATAATTACATCAATATCGGGATATTTCTTGATTCTAACAAAAAATCTTTGTAAATTTCTATCAACTATGAGTGTTTTAAATGAGTTTGTTAATACAATATAATAAATTAATAATATGACCAGTACGATATCTTATTCCCATCAACCTATTTTAACATCCGAGATCCTCAGTTATATTCCACAGAGAAATAACATGGTTATCGTTGACTGCACTACTGGAGAGGGTGGTCATTCAGAACTTATACTGTCCCAAATGCCGGGTGGAACAATTATTACTCTTGATAGAGACTTGGAAATATTAAATATTGCTTATAACAGACTTAACCAAGTATCAAATAAAAATACGCTGTTGATCACAAGAAATAACAATTACTCACAACTGGATTCTGTGCTGGATTTACTTGGCATTGATAAAGTTGATTTTGTTTTGTATGATCTTGGAGTATCTATGTATCATTTTAAATCATCTCAGCGTGGTTTTAGTTTTAAAGATTCAAACTCTTTGGATATGCGATTGGATAATAATTCAGATTTAACAGCATCTGATGTCATCAATGGATATAGTGAAAATGATTTGGCAGATATCATATACTATTATGGTGAGGAAAAAAAATCACGACAAATTGCAAAAAGTATTGTTCAATACAGAAAAAATAAAATAATAACTAATGCATTAGAATTGCAAGACATCATTTTAAGAGCTTATCCTGGTTCAATTATAAATAGAAAAATAAACCCAGCTACAAAGACATTTCAAGCTTTGCGTATATTTATCAATAACGAATTAGACCACCTGGAATCAGGACTCATTCAGGGTATAAAAAGATTATCCATTGGAGGACGTTTGGCAGTCATATCATTCCATTCTTTGGAAGATCGTATTGTCAAAAACATTTTTAAATATTACTCAAAGACATGCATCTGCCCTGAAGAATATTTGAAATGTCAATGTGGTGGAAAACCTGTTCTAAAAAAATTAACAAAAAAACCAATTACGCCGAATAGAAATGAGAAAGATACGAACATATCTTCCCGTAGTGCCAAATTAAGAGTGGTTGAAAAAGTATATGAAACAACAAAACATAACTGGATATCATCAAAAGTCCAGGGTGAATCGAACAAAAAAGTATTCCACTGCAAGGATTATTTTGGTCATCCTGCTTATTACTAATCTTTTCTCATTTATGGTCTGGCAAAATATTAAAGGTCTTGAACTTGACAAGAGGATTTCTCAACTTGAAAAAGAAAAATTAGAGCTTCATAACTTATTTTATCAAATTAACATAGAATACGAAACAATCAGCAATTCTGATCAAATAAGCCAATTTGCAAAGGAACGTCTTCAAATGTTTCATGCTGAAAGAAATGATTTTGTTCAAATGGGTATACATAATAAAAATAAACTCCTATCTATCTTCCATAATAAAAGTTCAAAAGAGTAACTATGATCAAATCTCTCCAATTTATTTTAAACAATTTATCATTGTCTCAGGATACATCTCATTTCATATTAAATCCACAGGCTATAAATAATAATACTAATGTAAATGGAATCGCAATTGATTCTAGAAAAGTGGAAAATGATTTTTTATTTGTAGCTATCAGTGGTTACAAAAGCGATGGACATATTTACATTGACTCAGCCTATAAAAATGGAGCATCATGTATTGCTATAGATCAACAGCACGTAAATGATATTAAAGATGAAATAAAAAATAATCTTCCTATCATTGTTTTTGAGGATACACGAAAAGCTATTGCCATTTTATCCAAAATATTTTATGATAATCCAAGCCAAAAACTAAAACTCGTCGGTGTTACCGGTACTAATGGCAAAACTACTATTACATACATGCTTAAAAATATTTTCCAAACAGCAGGTCATAAGGTAGGAGTAATCGGAACAATATGCAATTATATTGGGGATAAAAAAATAGAAAACAATATCACCACACCCGATTCCCTTGACCTCAATTCCCTCTTCCACCAGATGATACAAGAACAGGTTACCCATGTTTTCATGGAAGTCTCCTCTCACGCACTATATCTTGATAGGGTTCTTGGACTGAACTTTGATTGCGTAATTTTCACTAATTTATCCGAGGATCACCTGGACTTTCACAAAAATATGGAGGATTATCTCCTTACCAAAATGAAAATCCTGAATATCTTATCACAAAGTGATAAAAAAAGTACTCTGGCTATACTGAACAGCGATCTGGATTTTTCTAAGGATCTAATTTCTAAGTCTCAGTCATTAAATCTAAATTATGTCACATTTGGTATTCATAATGACTCTACTTATAAAGGTACTAATATTGAATATTCTTTATCTCACAGTAGGTTTACAATTCAAAACGGTTCTTTTCACAGTAAATTAAAAATCCCTTTACCTGGACGTTTTAATATATACAATACCCTTTGTTCTTTTGCTGCAGCAATATTTCTGGGTATTCCCAATGATGCGATTCAGACTGGAATGGACAAAGTATCAGTACCGGGACGTTTTCAGATTATCCCAACACCGAATGAAGCTTATGTGGTCGTGGATTATGCCCATACCGATGATGCGTTAATCAATGTTCTATCGACGATTCGTGCGCTGAATCCCAATCGTATTATATCTGTCTTTGGCTGTGGAGGGGATAGGGACAAGGGTAAAAGACCTCTTATGGGTGCTGTATCAGGAAAAATGAGTGATATTACGATAATAACCAGTGATAATCCAAGAACAGAAGATCCTCAACAAATATTAAAAGGGATTATTCAGGGTGTTGAGCAAACGACTGGAAAATATTTGTCTATAGAAAGTCGATATTCAGCTATTAATGAAGCCATTCAATTATCAGAAAAGGGGGATGTCATTTTAATAGCGGGAAAGGGTCATGAGAATTACCAAATTCTAAAAGATCGGACAATTCATTTTGATGATAAAGAAACTGTACAGGAAATAATTTTACAAATCCAGAATAAATCATAAATTAAATTCTTATGATGTCACGGAATAATTGATTAAAGAATAATTTTACAGGTTAGAATATGGAGAAACTTACTATAGAGGAGATTATCCAGTTTACAAACGGCGAAGTAATTTTTCACGGCAGTAAAAATCAAACAATAAATAATATTTCCACGGATAGTCGAACGATTCAAAATACTGACCTCTTTATTCCCCTTGTTGGAGATAAATTTGATGGACATAATTATATTAATAACGTAATCCAAAAAGGAGTTCAAGCTATAGTATTTAATAAAAATAGAAATCTAATTAATGAATATGATCTCTATAATCACCCTGTTTGGCTTATCGCAGTTGATGATACCTTGCAAGCATATCAGAAATTAGCAAAGCACTATCTAAAGAAAATTAATACCATAAAGATTGGAATAACTGGAAGCAATGGTAAAACCACTACTAAAGAGATTCTTAAAAGTATTTTATCCACGCAATACAATGTCATAGCAAATGAAGGAAATTTGAATAATCAGATTGGTGTTCCCAAAACAGTTTTTACCATCGATAAATCCCATGAAATAGCTATCATAGAAATGGGTACCGGAAAAATAGGCGATATTTCTTCATTAGCACAGATTATTGAACCGGATATAGCTATTATTACTAGTATTGGACAGGCTCACACAGAATTTTTAGGCGGACTAGAAGGTGTAGCACAAGAAAAGAAATCACTATTATTAGAAATGAGCAAATCTGGAACAGCGATTTTAAATGAAGAGGATCCATTTTTTCAATTCTTAAAAGAAAATATTAATATAAAAATAAATTCTTTTTCTCTCAATAATAATTCACATATTAAAATTATTGATAATCTTGGTATGGATGGTTATATTCTCAATGTCTCTGGTCAAAGATGTCATTACAAACTGGGCGGACAGCATAACCTTGTTAATTTACACTATGCCATATTGGTTGCTGAGTTATTAAGCATTAATTTATCTAATCTGATAAATGGAATCGAAAATATTAAATCCTTCAAAATGAGATCAGAAATTACGAAAGGGAAATATATATTAATTAAAGATTGCTACAATGCTAATCCATCTTCTATGAAAGCAGGTTTGGAATATCTCAATTCAATAAAATCTAATGGGAAAAAGTTCTGCGTACTGGGTGACATGTTAGAGCTTGGTCAAGACAGTGCAAAACTCCATAAGGAGATTGGAAAATACATACCCAAAATCAATATCGACTACTTATTCACCCTAGGTAATTTTAGCCTTGAAATTGCAGAGGGTGCTAAAGAATCTGGGTTTAATGAGTCGAATATTTTTTCATATCAAAATCATCATTCCTTAACGGAACATATAAAAAAAATGATACATCAAAATGATATTATATATTTAAAGGCATCACGAGGACTTGAACTTGAAAAAGTTGCTCAGCAAATAGAATTAGAATCAATACCACAATAAATGACGAGATAATATGGCCTACGAATTATTTTACAAATATCTATATCCTATATTTAAAGATACAGACTTATCTTTCTTAAGATTATTTCAGTACATAACATTTCGATCTGCCTATGCCGCAATCACTGCATTATTATTGTCATTTATCATAGGACCATACCTAATACGTTATCTAAAAAGCAAAAAATTAGGTCAACCCATTCGAGATGACGGACCACAAACACATCTCAATAAATCGGGTACTCCAACAATGGGAGGAATCTTAATCCTTGGCTCCATTGTAATATCTACCATATTTTGGGCACGATTAAACGTTCAGTTCATCTTATTACTACTATTAACAACAATTGGTTTCGGATTAGTTGGAATGATAGATGATTACAAAAAACTTATCCTCAAAAACTCAAAGGGTATGTCTGGTAAAGTGAAACTTGCATTTCAATTAATTCTGTCTGCGATTATTATTATCTGGATTTCACAAATAACATACCAGGAGCAAATCTCAAAAATCCCTGCTGATCTGAAATATTTTGTGCAAGGAGGTGGATATCTCCCACTGGACATAATAAAATCCTATCTCCCCTACAACAATTTATTACCAGTCTATATTCCATTCGTTGACAAACCCATCATGGACTTATCAGAATTCTCTTTCACAATTCAATTACCATTTTCAAATATACCATTCTACGTTCCCTACATATATATCTTGTTTGGAATGTTCATAATAACTGGCTCCTCCAATGCTGTAAATATTACAGACGGGCTGGATGGTTTAGCTATCGGGCTTTTAATATTTGTTGGGATTGCATTCGGTATTCTGGCATATCTTTCGGGACATTATAAAATCACACAATATCTGAATATTGTCCATGTTCTTCATGCAAGTGAGATAACTGTTTTCTGTTCAGCTTTTGTGGGAGCTGGAATGGGTTTTTTATGGTATAACAGCCATCCCGCACAAGTCTTTATGGGAGATACTGGCTCTCTATCCCTTGGAGGGATTATTGGTGTCATCGCTTTAATGATCAAAAAAGAGTTATTATTGGTTATTGTGGGGGGAGTATTTGTCTTAGAAATAATTTCTGTGATCATGCAAGTGGGATATTACAAATGGAAGAAGAAAAGAATATTTAAAATGGCTCCAATCCATCACCACTTTGAGCTGAGTGGATGGCATGAGTCAAAAGTCATTATCCGATTATGGATTATAGGTGCTACCCTTGCCCTTGTAGCTCTCTCAACCTTAAAAATACAGTAATATAAATGAAATTATTTACTATCAGATGTACAGTACAAATTTAAGATAATTTATCCTTGTGAATACCATAGAGAGAAAGGGATTTCTCCTTCCCCTTCAAGGCGTGATCCCCATAATTCTCCCATACAAAGGAATTCTTATCCCGAATAATATCGTAGACCTTTGATGAGATCACAATGGATGTATTCAATGGCTTGGTCATACTCTCTAATCGGGCTGCAGTATTAACAGTATCCCCTATGAAAGTATATTCCAACCGGTCAGGAGAACCAATAACCCCTGCTACAACATCCCCACAATGAATTCCAATACCAACTTCAAGGGGTTTAAATACATTCATTGGAAGAAATTTCGTCTTTAATTGCATTTTAACTGCAGAATTAACCGCCTCCTCCACCGCATTATCCGGATTATCCAGACCAAATATCGCCAATATCCCATCCCCTATAAACTTATCCACCAAGCCCCCATGAGAATTAATAATAGACACCATCTCAGTGAAATACAGATTTAAATCCTGGACAAGTACATCTGGATCGGATTTTTCAGAAGTCGTTGTGAAATTTCTTATATCTGACATGAGAACAACTAAATTTTGGCGGGATCCATCCAGTTGACCACCTGTTCCATCCCCTTCCATAAATCTCTTGGCAATCTGAGGACTCACCACCTTCCCAAAAAGATTTTTTATACGATTCTTCTCTCGGAGTCCCTCAATCATCTCATTGGTATGTTTAGCAATAATACCAAATTCATCATGACTCACTACGGGGACATACCCTTCAAAATTACCATTAGAAACCTGATCAAGAATATTCGTCTGGTTCTGGAAATACAGTTTTAAGTTCATGGAATAAGAATATATAAGATTGATTGCCAGTCCAAAAATAACTATCATTACAAAAATAATTTCAAAGATCACAGATCGTCTTGCTTCCATAATTCCTTTTGTTTTAATATTTTGAAGTAGCCACTCAAAGTCCTTAACTATTAATAAAATAAGAACAACAATTATCAATACCATGACTAAAACAGTTACTGTCATGAATTTCCTGGGAAGAGAAATAAATCGATCCGTACTCCCTAGTTTCTCTCCAGATTGGACAGCAGAGGAAAGTATAACCCTCTCCCTTTCCAACACAATATCAATAGTGGCAAACAGCCCCAGAGCCATACACCCTACAAGAACTTTTAGGCCACTTCCAAGAGGGAATTTAAATACCAGTGTATCAAAAATGGTTATACCCAATCCAATAGCTATAAACAGACTGCCTTCAAGATAAAGCTGTTTTCTGGATTGATGGATGAGTGGAGTATTCTTTAGAATGTTCATTAAAATGATATAACGGATTATATAGGCGTTAAGAAAGAAGATACCAAATGTTCCTGTAAGGATAAAGAAACCTGAAGTATTGGATAGCCCTTCCAGATAAGGACAAACTTCCACACCGTAAAATACTAATGCGGTAAGTATAAATAAATAATAAAATAATGATCTCATAGGCTATATATTAACTGCTTAATTATAGGAAGTCAAGTACAAATTATTAAAATATTATATGTTAATAAGATGTTTCTATCAAAAAAATAATTAAATAAAGTAAGATTTCTGAATTGGATCTTTTTAGAGAAAAGATACCCACCCAATCAGTATCGGAATCAAAATTTTCAGTTCCGATTGTGTTTCTTGTTATGACCTGTGTTCTAATAAATTATCATTTTCGGTGTTTATAGTAATTTTGATATAATTTAAGGGGATTTGTGATCTTTCTCAGAAAATTTTTAGAATGAAATACTTTATTCCATAGTTTTGTTATTAAGTGATTTTTATTCCAGTGATTAGGAATTCAAGACCCATCTGTTCTATTTTAACATGCCCTCTCAAAATGATTATAAACGGGGATCAATGGCTTCACTTTCAAGACAGAGTATCCCAAATACGCATTCATGTATTCTATAAAGGGGTTCCTTTCTAACAAATCTTTGCAGAGCCTCAATACCCAATGCAAATTCCCGTATAGCCAAGGATCTTTTCTTACCCAAACCCCGATTTCTGAGGACATCGAGATGATGATTTAGTGTGTAGTCCAGTCCGTAGATAATTCTCAGATACTCCCGTCCACGGCATTTTATCGCGGGTTGCAATAACCCTTTTTTGTATTTGATGAGAAAATCAAGGGATTTCACGACCATACCTTCTCCACAACCCATATCAACTACCCGTTTTGCCTGAATGCTTTTTAAAACAGATATGACACTCCCGATTCGTTGGTCATTTAGGCTAAGTGGCTTTTCTAATTTATCTTCCTCATACTGATGTTTCTCATCCTCCTCATCAGGGTTATTATCCTCTTCATCCATGATCTGGGATAATGCCATCCGGGTTAATCGGGTTTGATGTTTCAAATAGCGTTTTGTAATAATATCTCTCATAGGATGATCTTTCAACCAGCCTTCCCCATGTCGCAATAACTTCTCTATCTCATCTTCACTGATATAATAATGCTTATCGTCATCTAATACAGAGATGAGAACATATAAGTGGCGGAGTAAATCTCTTAGGCGTGTTGTATGACTTATTTTTAAAGAATAGTATGGGCTTAATCCCCATTCAGGGGAGTGATCGTCAAAGGATATCGATGTAATTCGACGTGATAACCCAGGGATTCAAACAACTCCCTGGTAAACTGTTCGCCACCTCTACATTGGATTACAGGGATAGTAGCAGTAAGGGGGATTTTTATATCGCATAATTCCTCTCTATTCTTGCACTCCCCTTTTAAGGCTGTCCGAAATACATTACTCAGAGCAACACTCATAAACGACGAGGCGATATAAGGGCGATCATTTACGTATTGATCCATCACATTGGATTTGAATCTTGTCTCCCTCACGATATGGATCGGGTCGATATCCAGAATAAGTGTGGCAGTACAGCGATCATCCCTTGCTTCCGGGAAAAATACCTTGATAGAACCATATTTCATTGAAACAGTCTGATACCTGTCTGGATGCTTATGGAGGAGATAACCCAGATCAGTCGCGGGTTGGTGGGTTGTTGTGATGGATAAGACCATATTTTATACCAGCATTTAATTCTTATTTATGGATAAATATACAAAGAATTATGGGATAAAAAAAGATTTTATTTTATGGGTATAACTTATGTTTAAAATATATTATTAATAATTCCAGGTCATCATGTATTGATTATTCAAGTAAAATTCTTCTCTAACCATCTTGCCATTTTTATCATAAAAATATTGAAATATGATGCGATCACCCTGCCAATTCATCTCAGCCCGTTTGACCAGCCCGGTTTGATAGTAGGATATCTTACACTGTTTTATAAATTCTGTGACCTCAAAATGTAAACTTCTCCTCAGATATTCCACAAGGAGGCGTAGATATATCTTTTGAGGAATTGGATATTTAATCCCATAATCTTCTTTATGATAATTAATATATCTTACACCAAATAAGGATTGGGTACGAGTGATATATACCCCTTCATCCCCCATCCAGCGAAACTCGGCTATTTCTTTCTCATTATCAGAAATCCAGAATGATATTTTGTTTTTTTCATGATCCTGAAGGGCTGATGTAATTCTAGAATACTTCTTGTATTGACCGGCTAAATCTTTATACTTCTCATCCAGAGATTTAAAATCCTTTTTAATCTTCTTTATTTCATCCAAATGCTCTTTTTCTTTAAAGAAGTACGTTTTGGTGTGGATTCCTGTAAAAATATCTATGCTGTTTGAGAAGATGAGCTGGATATAACTAAATGGCTTGTGACGATCTTTGAGAGCCATAGTGACGGAAGTCGTGGATATTGTAAAATCATATTTTTCGGTGGGATCATGAATAAAATCATCCAACATTTGCAAGACTGTCTGACGGCTATATCCATATAACATTTGGTCAAATACCTTTAATATCTTTTCAAATTCCTTGACCTCGTAATAATAGGAATTGGGATTTTTTTGAGGACCCTGAACTTCAAGAAACATGGAATAATATTTCCCTTTTTCAGGTTCAGGAACTATTTTAAGAGCCGCTTCAATATTATCAGGATCAATTATTTTACGGTATAGTGCGAAATTGCTTTTAATCTTGGATGCCAGTTCTTCAATATAATTTACACCACTACCAAAATCCGTTCGGATAATCACACCTGTTTTCCTGCTGACGATATTTTTATACAATTTCTCAGAAAATTTAAAGGGTCTGAGGTTTCTATCTTTCCTCATGTTGTTGATCAGATAGAATAACTTTATTTCATCGTTCTGGAGAGTATTATTTGTCTGGGAATATGAATTAAATACCGTGAGTAATAAAAAAATAATTATATAATAGCCATATTTCATGGTGACCACCTGTATACGTTCCGATATATACTATTATCTTATTTTTAGATTATGAACTTGAATTTCTATGAAAATTAATCAAACATCTGAAAATCATTTTTTTCAAACACCAATCTTATAGGGATTATTATCAAATATGTATAGATTAATCTTTTTTTCATACGATTAAACCACTGGTAAGATATCTAAGAAGTATCGGAACCAGATTTTTTAATTCCGATGCTCTTCGGTTACGTTGCCTTGCTTATATTTTATACTAACTTATCGTCAGGATATTGAAATGTTCTGTGAATATATAATTATAGCGTAATGAAATTATTTTTTACCTGTTGCAATTAGGATTGGGATACTGACCTTCTGACAATCTTTTTCAGTACAACAATTGGACGTGATTTGCTCTACTCCCATCTTATTAAATCCTGCATCTGTGAGCCAATCTAATAAATTATCCTGCTCAAATCCAAGCCAGATATCAGCCATTTCTTCTTTAAACCACTGGACATGGTGTTTAGACAGGTCTGTGATTATTAAAATACCTCTTTTTTTTAATACCCGATAGGCTTCCTTGATAGCTAATAAGGGATTTTCAATGTGATGCAGTACCATATTACAAAAGACCCGGTCAACCGATTCATCCAAGAGGGGAATGGAGAGCATATCCCCTTGTTTTGTTGATATATTTTGGATAGAATTATCTTTGCACTTTTGATTCACGATCTCAAGCATGTTTTCAGAAGGATCAATAGCGATAACCTCTTTGACATCCCCAGCTAATCCCATAGCCATGAATCCTGTTCCGCATCCCATATCGGCAATCACCATTTCATCGTTTAGCATCCCATGGATTTTAGCTGTCTGGATAATACTTTCATCATAATAAGACTTTTGGAGGTCATCCCATTGATGTGCGTGATGATTAAAATAGTTTGTGCTACTGGACATTTGAAATTCCCCTATATCTTCTGATCATTCATTCCATTCTAATTAAAGTGAAGTCATTAATAACATGATTGATTTAACAGGTAGTCCTGCTAATTTAAGATCCCTTCCTTAAAACTTTAATGCATCCGCAACTGATTTATAAAATTCATACAGCGTTCTCATTGTGATCTCTAATTTTTTATCTGAATCAATATTAAAAAAATCGAGGACTTTTTTGTCAATTTTATTGAATAAGTCAGGAGATGCTTCGTCGTCCTGGGATAAAATATTTGCCAGATAGGTTATATAAGTGAGGGTCTGCCATTCTTCTTTTACTAGTTTTGGATCATGATGATGTCCTATAGCAACAGCAAGATGAGATGGAAAATTCCAGTTTGAAGCAATCAGTTCTCCTATATCAGCATGACTTAATCCGATCGCAAGTTTCTCAATTTCATGGATTGGAATATTTTTTTTCTCACTCAATGTAACAATTCGCTCTACCATATTAGAATCAAGGGTTAGTAAAACTAATTTCCCTATGTCATGAAGCAATCCCGCAGTATATGCATTTTCCAGTTCGACGGTTAATGATATCATCTTAGCAAGCTGCTGGGCATAGAAAGCACATTTATAGGAGTGTTCCCATATTTGTTCAGCAAATTGATACCTCTCAGAAAGGACTTTTTTAGCAGCAAGTGATAATAACACCGTTTCAAACTGTCTTAATCCGATGGTGGTAATGGCTCTTTCAGCGGTTCCCACTTTAGTTCTAGTCATATACCAAGCTGAATTGGCAATTTTAATGAGATCAGCGGTTAGGGCTGGGTCGAGCTTTACATAAAATGAAATCTTTTCAATACTTGCATTGGGATTTTTAATGAGTGCTTTAATGGTATTGATATTTTCAGGGATTGGCGGTATACTATCAATCTCTTTGAGTATTTGTTTGTGAATTTCTTGTTTTGTCATGTTTTACCTAATCAAATGACGAAATGACCTAATATTCATATTTCTTTATAAATATATAATAAAATTCAAATAAAATATAAAGGATTTTAATTAAATTTAAAAAAAATGATTGACTAATTTAATTTTTAATATTATTTTAATAAATACTATTTTAGACTACAGTGTATATTTATTGGGTAAGGGTATATGGATTCTGCGACTATAATTTTCGCTGAGGGTGAAGAAAATACTACGACCTCTATTCTGCATTTCATCAACAAACTTGAAAAAGACACACGATTCTCTGTCATCCATGCAAGCAATTGTAATAAAATATTAGAAAATCTTAAATCAAATCGTCCGGATTTTATCCTCTATGATCTGGATACATCATCAAATCAAGAAAACGACTTATTTAATCACATCTCAACACAGAATGATCTCAAAGATGTCCATCTGATATTCGTATCTCAACAAAAAAATATTCACGATAAAATTAAGCAATTTGATCAATTAACCCAAAGAATAACCCAACTCGAAGAAGTTTGTACCGTCGATCCCCTCACTAATCTTTATAACAGAAGATATTTAGAAGAAAGAATTGAAAAAGAAATATCCAGATCCCATAGAAGAGGTTTCCCTATATCCTGTCTAATGATTGATGTCGATAATTTTAAATCTATCAATGATACATACGGACACCAAACAGGGGATATCGTCCTGATGAAAATTGCATTAATACTGATGGATTCTTGTCGGACTGCCGATGTGATTTGTCGCTATGGTGGGGAAGAATTTACTGTGGTCCTCCCCGAAACTGATACTACAGGTGCTTTAATGACAGCTGAAAGAATCCGTGAGAAAGTGGAGAATGAGGTTTTCTCAATTAATGGTGTGGATTTCTCCATCTCAGTAAGTATTGGCGTCTCCTCAAAAACTGCAAACCAACCAATCAATAAACAAATCCTCATCGAACTAGCTGATAAATCCTTATACAAAGCCAAACGATCAGGTAAAAATCGCGTAATGATCTACGAAGATTAATCAAAACCATCTCACTCTACTAAGAATAATCCCTTAAAATAATTTATTGCTATTATCATTTTAATTCAATCAATCCGAAAATGTTTTCAACAGGAATATAGAATGATTGCAAATATACAAAGAAAATTGATTACCATTATTTTACTTATCACATTGTTTTTAATAAATAACAACTAATTGTATTATCAAAATGTCAATAAATCGAATGACAAACGATTTTCAACTTATCAACAAGTTATCAACAGAGAACAGACATTTTAAAACCACTGATTTATTGATTAATTTTAAAATAATTAAAAGATTTTTTCAAAGGATTGGATAGAATTACCCACAATCTATCAACAAAATTATTATCTTATCTGAATTCACTGGGAATTATTGATTAATTTCAAAATATTGTTTATCGATAGTTGTAGTGAAATGAATATTCTTAAAAAAAAGTCGATAAAATATAAATGCCTTATAATAAGTCCAGTAAAAATATTTTGTTAATCCCCGTAATTCTTTTCCTGATAAGCGGATTTTTTTTGGGAAAATGTACCCCATCAGTCAATATCAAAGATCCTAAGGTCAGAGAATCTCTTTTTAATAATGCAATGGAATATTATAATCGATCTGCGTTAAATGATTATCAAAGGGCTATAGAGCTATTTGAAAATTGTATGAGCGGAACACCTGAAGATGCTTTGATCTATGCCATGTTGTCCATGTCGTATTCCAGAATTGGTCAGCACTATTCCCTGAAAGCAGAATATCGCAAGGCGGATTATTATTATGATAAAGCTTTTAAATATGCTTTGTATTCCATAAAGCTCAATCCCAGTTTAAGTAAGGGTTATACAGCACTTGCCCTTCACTCAAGACAATTTGAAAAGAGAAATTTGTTGATCCAATATGCAAAAAAAGCAATTCAATTAAATCCAAAAGATCACGAAGCCTATGCCCTTCTGGGAGACAGCAATCATCCCGTATTTTTTAAAGATCAAGGAGATTACGAAATAGGTCGTAGATATTATATCAAGTCCCTTCAAATCGAAAAAAAATATCTCCCCGCCATATATAATCTGGGGCTCCTTCATTTTAATTACGGAAAATATTCAAAGGCTCAAAAGTACTTCAGAAAGGCCATATCTTTTAATCCAAAAATATCAGCATTTTATTATTATTTATCCCTATGTTATTTCCGATTAAAAAAATACGATTCCGCTGAAATTGAAATCCATCAGGGAATCCAATTAGATCCGGATAATGCCTATTATTATGATTTATCAGGGCAAATTGCATTCAAAAGAAATGATCTGAAGAAAGCAATTCAGAGCTTTAATAGGGCTGTTTCTATAAATCAAAATGTCGCTATGTTCTATTATCACCTGGGAATGGCATTTCATAAATTAAAAAAGTATATAACCAGTATTAAATTATATACCAAAGCAAGCCAACTGGATCCCAAATATGATCTCCCACACTACCGAATGGGTCAGATTTATCAGAAATTAAAAAAATATAAATTAGCTCTCAAAGAATATTTAATCTGTATTGACTTAACCAATTCAGAAATAATTTGGGAGAGGGTTTATAAAAAAATTCAGGGTTTGAAGAAGATTTTAGGTATAAAAAAAGATTTGGTTTAATGATGCAATACTTTTTCCATATAAATAATTCATATCATCGATAGTAAAATCATTTCGATAAAACTAATTTCAAGAAAATATCATTTTATTAAACCACAGAAGTTAAGACGAATCACAATCGGAACTGAAATTTTTGATTCCGATCCTGTTTGGTAGAAGCGATCACTAGTGATTATCAAGTGAAACTTCTGCAGCGGCACAGGCATGAATAGCCGTAGTATCAAATAATGGGACAGAACTATCTTCTTTATTAATAAGCATTGGGATTTCGGTACATCCAAGGATTATTCCCTGGACTTGTTTGTCGATAAGTTTGTTAATAATATCCCGATAAATACTTCTTGATTTCTCGAGGATTATTCCCTGGCAAAGTTCCTCAAAGATAATTCTATGTATACTTTCTCGAGATTTTTCATCAGGGATGATAATTTCAATTCCATGCTGATGAAGAAGTCGATCCTTAAAAAAATCCTGTTCCATTGTAAAACGAGTCCCTAGTAACCCAATTCTTGTTAGTCCTGCTTGATTAATCTCTTTAGCAGTAGCATCTGCTATATGGTATAATGGGATACCTACTTCATTTTCGATCATTTCTGCTATCCGATGCATTGTATTTGTACATAGAATTAAGAAATCTGCACCACCAGCCATAAGAGAATTTCCAGCTTGAACTAATAATTTTCCTGCTGCAATCCAATCACCGGATTGTAACATTCTCTCAATTTCATGGAAATTCACACTATATAGAATAATTTTAGCAGAATGAAATCCACCCAATTTTTTCTTAACTGTTTCATTAATAATTCGGTAATATGAAATTGTAGATTCCCAACTCATTCCACCAATTAATCCAATCGTTTTCATGATGATAATTTCACTTGTTTGAGGATTAGAGAATTGGAGACCACCGATACAGAACTCATTGCCATAGCAGCTCCTGCTATCATGGGATTTAAGAATCCAAGGGCTGCAAAGGGGATGCCAATAACATTATAGATAAATGCCCAGAAGAGATTCATCTTAATGGTTCTCATGGTCTTACGACTCAATAATATAGCTTCAGGTACCCCCATTAAACTATCCTTCATTAAGGTGATATCCGAAGCTTCTACAGCGATATCTGTACCACTCCCTATTGCGATTCCAATATCCGCCTGAGCAAGGGCAGGGGCATCATTTATCCCATCTCCTACCATAGCGACTTTCTTGCCCTCAGACTGAAGTTTTCTTATAGTATCCATTTTTTCATGAGGAAGGACTTCTGCTATGACTCTGTCAATCCCAACCTGTTTAGCGATGACATCTCCTGTGAAACGATTGTCTCCTGTTAAGAGTACTGTTTCAATACCCATGGAGTGAAGGGATTTGATGGCATTTAAAGATGAATCCTTTATCTGATCTGAGATGGCTATTATTCCTTCTAAAGACTTATTGATAGCAAAATAAATAACTGTCTTAGCCTGAGATTCCAAAGATATAACAGTTGTTTGGGCTTTCTCCATAGAGATTTTATAATCGGACATCAGTTTCTCATTACCAATTATGAGGGTTTGCTGGTTATATTGGGCAATAATCCCTTTTCCACTTATGGATTCAAAGTGCTCTGGTTTATGAATAGGGATATTATGCTCTTTTGCCTTCTGAAGAATGGCTTGGGCTAATGGGTGCTCTGAATCTTTTTCAGCAGTTGCGATGAGTTTAATAATCTCAGATTCCTTCTTTCCATTAAGAGATATAAGATCTGTTACCTGAGGTTTCCCTTTGGTTAGAGTTCCTGTCTTATCAAAGACGATGGTAGTTATTTTATGAGCTGTTTCAAGACTCTCTGCATTCTTAATAAGGATTCCATTCTCGGCTCCCTTTCCGGTACCTACCATAATTGCTGTGGGAGTCGCTAAACCCATTGCACAGGGACAGGCAATCACCAGCACTGCAACCATATTGATAAGAGCTTTAGCGAAGATTGTCTGATCTAATGAGGGTTGGATGATATTTAAGGAAAGTAGAATAAACCACAATGAAAACGTGATCATGGCGATGACAAGGACAATAGGCACGAATACACCGGCTACTTTATCTGCCATTCTCTGGATTGGGGCTTTTGATCCCTGTGCTTCTTCTACCAATTGGATCATCCTGGAAAGAACCGTTTCCATCCCTATTTTCTGAGCGATAATAATAAGGCTTCCTTTCTGATTTAGTGTTCCACTTACGATCTGATCATTATTAGTCTTCTTAACGGGTATTGGCTCGCCTGTGAGCATGGATTGATCGATATATGATTCTCCTGATTTCACGATACCATCTACCGGGATACGTTCTCCAGGTCGGATGATGATTTGATCCCCGATGATAACTTCTTCGATAGGGATTTCGAATTCTTTGTTATCTCTGATAACCTTTGCTGATTTAGCCTGGAGACCAATTAGTTTTTGTATTGCTTCGGATGTTTTGGATTTTGCACGGGCTTCGAGGAATTTACCAAGTAGGATTAGGGTTATAACAATGGCTGCAGCTTCGAAATAAACATGTCCCTTGACGATATTTAGTGTGACAATGGTACTGTATAGATAGGCGGATAGGGTTCCCATGGCGACAAGGGTATCCATATTGGCACGAAAATGACGTGCTGTTTTGAAAGCCCCTTTAATGAATTGTAATCCCACGAAGAACTGGACTGGTGTGGTGAGGAGGAATAATATCCAATGTTTATATGTGATTTGCCAGTGAAAGAAGTCTGAGCCCATGCTTATTATAAATATAGGTAGGCTTAGTAAAATTCCAATCAATAATTTCTTTTGTAATAATGCAATTTCCCTTTCTTTAATATCATTACCATTGGATTTGTTGCTCAGATCAATGGCACCATAACCTGCATCGTGAATCACTTTAATCAGATTGGATTTATTGGTGATACCAGGAATGAAAGTAATACTGGCTATTTCTTTTGCGAAATTGACATTGGCTGAAATCGTTCCCTCATGAGAATTGAGGGCGGACTCGATGGTATTGATACAGGAGGCACAGGTTATACCAGTGATCTGAAAATCTGCCTTCTCTGTTATGACATGATAATCTCCTGCGGAAAGAATCCCTTTTATAAGATTATCCAGAGTGGTTTTTTGGGGATTGAAGGATACATGAGCTTTCTCAGAAGCAAAATTCACCTGGGCTGTGACAGAATCCATTTTCTTCAATGAATTTTCAATGGCTGAAGCACACGAGGCACAGGTCATTCCTGTAATTGGGAGATTAATATTAATTAGTTCTTTTGTAATAACGGGTTCATGAGTTATAGATGCTTGTGATATATTGTTCAATTGTGGGAGACTGGGGAGATCACTTAAAAATATTGGTGTCATTGGAGGTTTAATCGATTCTCCAATATCATATCCTGCCTGACGAATAGCCTGATGGAGATTTTCAAGGATATCGGTTCTATTATTATTTATTAGAACACGTGCCGAATTATTTTCTAAGGAAACATGGACTTCAGATACCCCTTCTATTATTGATAGAGATTCAGTAACATGTCTCACACAGTTATTACAGGTCATTCCTTTGATTTTAATGATTTCTTCATGGGTTGTCATGATTTGTTATCTCCTCAATATAAAGAAACTTTCCAGACTTCCGCAGGTGAATAAACCCACGGAAGCCCTACAGATTATCTGCAGTGTCCTGAATGATTATTGTGATGATTTCCTTGGTTATGGTGATTCTGATCGTTGTGATGAGACTTATGATCGCTGTCATTGTGGTGATGCCTTCCATCCCGACGACCTCGATGATGATCCCGATCATTGTGATGAGAATCATTATCAACTCTCATCATTTGATAATTATTGGAATGATGATAAGTTTGTGCATATCCTATGAGAGACAAACTAATCATGGAAATTATCACAATTATTATTAGTGAAAAGCGTTTCATAACAACCTCCTGAAATATTTAAACTTATAATTATTTATAAGTCCGAATTATTGTGTGACCTTTGAAATGATATTTATAATTTCATCTATCTTTGTTTCCATCTCCTCTTTCGATCCACTTTGTATTGCATCTTTGACACAGGTCTCAATGTGGCGTTTTAAAATATTTTCTTCCACTTTAGATAAGGCGTTTTTTACGGATTTGATCTGTGTTAGTATATCAATACAGTACCGATCACTTTTAATCATTTTCTGAAGACCTTTAACCTGTCCTTCAATCTTTCTAAGCCTTATCAACTGGTCTTCATGCTTAGCCAGTCCCACCTCATGGCAGTGCATTACGGGATTATTCATAGAGACCCCTTTAATTTTTTCTGATGGAACAGCAATCCATTTTACCGTGTCCGAAAGATTTTTCATTGGATTTAGCCATTTTTTCAAGCCATGTTTGAATTTTCCCTTTCTTAATAGAATATCCCAATTCGATAATCTTATTTTCAATGTCTTCCTGGTGAATTTGATGAGGATTAAAATCAATGATACCCTGTTCTTTTTTATGATCGATTTCAGCTTTCATTACGCCATCCATTTTTTCAAGGGCTTGCTGGATTGTTTTTTCACAATGTCCGCAACTCATTCCAAGGATGTTTAGGTTTAATTTTTGAGATGTCATTTTAAACCTCCTTTATTTCATTCTTATTTAGTATAACCCCCCACCCCTATAATTTATTCCATTTTATTTAATTTTTTTATATCTATTATTAATAGGAATATCATTTTTTATACCCATCCATAATATATGGTATATGTACAAAGAAATAATATTTGATTGCTGAAGGAGTAAGAATAATAAATTATAAGAGACTATGGTAGATTGATGGGTATAGATAATTTAATAATTAATATAATTTCAAGTAAATATAATTAATATTGAAATTTTTGAATGGAGAATAATAGTAGAGTGTTGAAAATAGGAATGATGATAATTGAATTCTGTGATGAAAATAGAATTTTTTCTTGACAAGAGACGCGAAAACAATTATCTTAATTTAGACCGTTTTATTATATTTTAATAGGATTTAGGAAATTATTATGGCGAAGAAGAAAGGTGATAATAGAATTATTATAACTTTAGAGTGTACTGAGTGCCGAAAGAATGGAAAACCCTATGTTTCACGGTATTCGACAATGAAGAATAAGCGTAACACAACAACAAAGCTTGAAATAAAGAAGTATTGTCGTTATGAACGGAAACATACAATACATAAGGAAATTAAGTAAAAGTAAAGTGTGGACAAATAAAAACTTATATAGATCAAAACCAAACAGATATACAAAATCCTTATTAATAGGGGATATCAAAAGACTAGTATAAGATAAACCAGAAAGAACCTCACAAAATAGCATCAGTACCCTCTTGTTTACTTGTGGAACCTAATGATAGGAACTTATGAGATAAAAATATCTTTCAAAGCATGCTGAGACATAAAATAGTACAAGGATACCTATCCTTGAAAATCAAATAGCCTGCTTGGAACAATGAGATTTATCTGTCCCAAGAAAAAAATATTTATTTATTAGATATTTATAGAATATATATAAGGTACTGATTTCATGAAAAAAGTTTTTCCGATTTATTTAAATAAAAAAAGTCCCTGTTATGCTGTAGATCATCTTGGCAATAAGGGATGTCCTGCCCATACTGATATAGCCCGTTTCTTATATAGCATATATCTTGGAAAACATAAGCAAGCCTTTGAAATATTAAAAGAAACTAATCCATTTTCCGGTGGGTGCGGAAGATTTTGTGATCATCCCTGCGAAACGGCATGTAATCGTGGTAAATTTGACGATCCCGTTGATATAAAATACCTCGAACGATTTGCATCAGATTATGGGTTTAAAAATAATATCCTGGCTAAACCAGTTGAAGAAAGGAAAGGAAAGTCTATTGCTGTTATTGGAGCAGGACCATCAGGTCTTTCCGCAGCGTATTTCCTTGCTCGAAACGGGTACGACGTAATTGTCTATGAACGTCATCAGGAAGCAGGGGGTATTCTCGTTGAAGGTATACCTATTTTCCGTTATCCAAAAGATGTACGGGACTATGAACTGCGGTATATCCAGAGTTATGGCGTTGAAATCAAGACCAATGTAAACGTAAATGCCGATCTACTCTTAAAATTAATCAAGGAACACCATGGGGTGATAATTGCTACAGGTGCTCAGAAACCAAGATCAATGGATATACCTGGTGATAGTCTTCCCGGAATTAAGGTTGGATTTGAGTTTTTAAGAAACCTTCACTTTGATGAGGACTTTATAAAGGGAAATTATAAAATAATATTAGAAAAATTAGGGATAGGAAAGGAAGTTGCTATCATTGGTGGGGGTTATACTGCCTTTGATGTAGCAAGATCAATTGTTCGACTTGGTGGAAATCCTCATATTTACTATAGAAGAAGTGATGACGAGATGACTGCCCATCCTGGAGAGGTCAGAGAGGCACAACGAGAAGGGGTTAAATTTCGCTTTCTCACAGCACCTTGTGAGGTGAAAAAGAGTGGTAATGGCCAATTGGAAATGATAATGCAGGATATGTGGTTAGGAGAGCCTGATAGTTCTGGAAGAAGACGTCCTCATCCCGTGAATGGCAGTGAATACTCTGTTGTTGTGGATACAATAATTACAGCCATCGGTGAAACCCCTGAGTTAGACTTTATTCCAGGGGATTATAAAATTGAAGGCTTCCGTCTTCTTATTGACCAGCTTGACACGCAGACAAGAGATAAAGTGTTTATCACAGGAGACGCCCTGCAAGGAAGCAATTCAGCTACTGGAATGGTCGTAAGGGCTGTTGGACTTGCAAAAGATACAAGCATAGAGATTCGAAAATATCTTGGAGAGAATATCGCATCTGAAGATTATACCCTGAATGTTGCTCAATATCCAACTATTAAAACACGTTATTTCGCAATGGAAGCGAGAGTACGGATTGAAAAACTCCCATATGAAGATCGAATAGGTAATTTTAATGAAGTAGAATTACCTCTCACTAATGAACTCGCTATGGAGAAAGCAAAGAGATGCTGGAATTGTGGGATATGTATCCAGTGTGATTGGTGTAGAGATTATTCCAATCAAGCAATTCTCAAGTTAAATGTACCGTGGAATCCTACTAAGACAAGTCATTTTTACAAATTTATTCAGGAGAGGGTGGATTGGAGTACAAGAGATAGTGTTGAGGGCTGTCCGCGTAATGCTATGGCCATTGTTCCCTATGACGACAAATGGAAAGATACTGTGGATAAACAATATATTAAATTGGATTCTATAAGTTATTAAATAAGGATATATTATGAATAAGCCGATGAGCATACGTGAATTCAGTGGTGGAGAAGAGGGAATTCCCCCAGGAGCTTGTGGTCTGTTAACAGCGGTCGGGGAATTTAAATTAGAGAGCGTACTTAATGCATCTCTCTGTCTCCAATATCGTGGTAGAACAGGAGCTGGTATTACTTTGAAGGGGGTATATCCTTATGAAGCAGATAACCTCTTTCACTTTCATATAATGTTCCGTGATCACAACCATATGCCAGAACTTGAAGCTGTCTTAAAGAATTGGGGATGGCAAATTGAAAATAAATCTCCTCTAATCGAGAAGAAATGGTACTTTGAGTATGATATGCCCAAGATATATCACTATCTGGTCAGCTCTCCTCCGATTGAAGATATGCTTTACACCGATCAAATCTCAGATCCAATGATTTTTATTCGAAAAAAGGTGACTGAATTTAATACAACTTATATTAATGATGCAAGAATTTTTTCCAGTAATCGAGATACAGGGACGTTCCTTTCGGCATTCCGTCTGGATGATACTATAAAGATATTTGATTTATATCAATACAGTGACAGAAAACTATCTGTTGTACAAACTCACATGAGATGGCCAACCAGTACAGGACGGGGATTATGGTGGGGGCCTCAACCCATTTCTCTCGGTGATGTTTCAGGTACTCATAACGGTCATCTTTCTTCAGATAAATCAAATGCCATGGCTCTGGAGCAACTTGGCATTCCACTCCACGTTGGCACCGACTCTGAAGCTTTATTCAAAGAAATACATTACCTTATCAATCATGGCTATTCCCTGCAGGAGATGGAGTGGATCATTTCAAGAAAGTTTCCCATTGAATCCGAAATGTTAAGTGATCAGGACAGAGAAAATTATTTTCGATTAACGTCAGATCCAATTCTGAACAGATTTAAGATCAGTGGACCTACAACAGCTATTGTTCTGGTGGGAGATGTTATTGTGGCTCTAACAGATAGAGACCACTTAAGACCATTTACCATAGGATCCAATAGTCGAGTGACTTTCTTAGCCAGTGAAGAGAGGGCAGTAGTCTCTGCGGCATTTGCTCTGGGAGAGAATGTGGAGATCTATAACCCCGATGCAGGCAAACTGGTAGCGTTCCAAATCACGAATGGACACCCAGAACGCTTAAACTATGAGTGGAAGAAGACCGCTTAATATTAAATAAAGTTACGGAGAGCTTGAATTAATATCGAATGGCTTGATGTTGAAACAGATCGTCAAAGTTCATATATATTAGCACGAATTGAAATGAATAATGAGTCATGTAATGTAAGATTTGTTATTGATTACATTACAAAAAATGGTTTTCAAAATATGTTTAAACAGAAGCCATTTAAAGAAAAATACGGATTGGATTATAAATATCTTTATACTGGTAATTCTGTTGACAAATCACAGGATAATTACTGGCACTATGTAGAAATTACTTTGAATAATATGCGATTGAAATTTAAAGCTGAATGTTCTAAAGAATTTATACAGAATCTAAAATGGATTAGCAATATTGATGATATTTTAAGTTTAAATGAAATAGTCTATGAATCCTAGAGAAATCGCCCTTCGGTATATGGAAATTGTTTATCAGGGTAAAGATTTCGATGAACTGTATACGATATTTAGTCCAGACCTGAGATTCAAAGGATCGCTCCATCAATACAATTCGGCAGAGGAATACATCAATGCCTTGAAAAACGATCCACCAAAGGGTTTTCAGTACCAGATGATAGAGATATTTGAGAAGGAATCTTCTGTCTGTCTAATATACGGGTTTTCTAAACCTGGGATAAAAGTCCCTATGGCACAGATGTTCCGATTGAAGGATAACAGGTTACAAGAAATTGAACTGATTTTTGATTCAATAAAGTTTCTTCAATAGTCATAATAGAAAATTATATTGATTATATTAAAACTATTATAAAATTAAAGTTATAATATCAACTCTGTCATGGTGAGGCTCTCGAACCATGTTTCAAAAGATTTTAGATATCAAAAATTATCAGTATATTTTTGATGAGTTTCTTAAACCAGAAATAATTTATTTGGAAGTTTGATGAGTCTTATTGAAGAGAACGATACAGTCCGACAATTTATAGAAAAGCATTCCGATGAGCTATACAGGCTGGGGACGCGGATGAAGTGCGGGGAGTGCGGTGGACGATTCGCACGAGTAGAAGAAGAGCACTTTAATCAAGTGGATAAGGATTTTTATAATACCCAGATCCCCGATTCGAACAAGCCGTTTTCAGTGGTGTTTACAAAGCCGGATACGTTTATGGAATACGACGGAGAATGCCCCTACAACTGCGACGCCTTCTTCGAGCGTGCGGATATTGAGTAATTATTAGTTATTTATAGAATATCACAGGAAATAATGATGAAAGTATGTCCTGATTATGGTGAAAAAATCCTTAAGCATTTCTCAGATCAGCATGAAGCAGCTTACATAATTTTAATCCCTTTTTTAAAATTTAATGAACATGATAAGAAATATTTTGAATCAATAGATTGGGAAATTGATAGAAAAATTATTTTAAATAAAACAAATCCAGTAACATGGAAAAAAATTATAGAATTAGGACAATTTATTGATATAAAGCAATTAAATTATGCTCTATTATCATCAATATCAGCAATTAATAACGAAGATGAGGAATTGTCTAAACGGTTAATTGATTTTCTGGAAAAACATCACTATTTTGGACCTCCTGAGGGAACATTTTCAGATTATTCATTGAATGATATTATTAATGTGTTTAAAGATGAGAATTATGAAAGTATTATCTTGGCTGACGAATGGTACGACGAAATAACTGAGATTCGAATAAAAGATTTAAATATTGATGTTTACAATTACGAGCATGTTAATATTCATAGTCCTGATGAGAAAATATTATTTACAGTGCATTGGGATAGTTTTTTTATAATATTTGCTGGACCAAAAGATGTAATATCTAACTATGTTGAGAAATATTCTTTTGAAGGATTTTGGTGTACTGAGAATACAGAAATACTTTGGTACAAAGATAATTGTATGTAATTTAAAAAATTAAATAAGCATAAGAGTATATCAAATTAACGTTAAAATAAATTCATTTTGTAAGGTTGATTATGAGTGGAACAAAATTACCTGAAAGTTTAATTATCCATCCTGAGGGATTTCCAAAGGATGCCCATAAATTAATTCGTCGGACGTTTATTACCCATGATGAGCCCAAGAAACTGGGTATGCACAATATCGGTGCAGAGTATCGTGTGAAAGTGACTTCGGAAGAGGAGGAACCAGGGAAGGGATGTATCCATTGCGGTACCTGTGTGATAGAATGTACCCATAATCTCGAGCGATCTGATCTTCCTTTCGGGGTATTCTGGATGGAAGAGATCCCTGTGGATGCTAAGGGAAATCGCGTTCAACCGGATGGGACTGAGGAGATTGTTTTCGTAGATAAGATTTTGCATATTAATCAGGATGAGTGTTGTAACTGTAAGCGGTGCGTGAAGGAATGTCCCAGAGGGGCTATTCAGGTTTATGAAGAGCGGGATTATCATTCTATTGGGTGTGAACTGACAAATCATAATGTGATTAACAGTGCCCTTAAGCGAAGTCGTGGGGTATCTATGGTGGGATCAGCTCATTACGGTAGGATGCCATCGAAGATTCAGAGTGAATGGATGATTGACGCGGCTGAGATTTTAAGTCCACAGCGGGATAACCGTCATGAGTATGCTGGAAATATGCACGAGGCTTATTTGGGAAAAAGAAATGCCAAGATGAAAGTAGCTAGTCCTATTTTTGACGTGAACCAGAGCTATGGATCCAATAGTCATGAGGCGTTTATGTCTCGTATGATGGGTTCGATGAGACTTCAAAGACCTTTTTTTACTGGTGAAGGATTTATTCACCCTGATTTTGAGCCTGCTTTCAAGTACTGTATCATTCAATTTGGGTCTGGGGGATATGGTCCCTGGGTTGAGTTGGATAAGTTCGCTGGATTTAACATGAAATACGGACAGGATGCGAAGAAGGGGAAAGGTGGTAGACTCCAAGGTCCTAAAAATGATCAGGAAATAGCCCTCCTGCGTTGTGTTGAGGCATTGAAGACCCTCACTGCACCTAATCCCCAGCACCTTCAGTATTCCATTGAAGAACTTCCCATGCGGGTTGAGACGTTGAGGGCTCTATTGGGTGATGATAAGTTGATTGGTGCGGATGCCTATGGAACAGCCTGGAATTATCCAGAAATCGTGGTTGCATTAGCGAAAGCGGGTTTTGATTATATCACTATTAAAGGGGGAGACGGTTCAACGGGTGCCGCTCACGTAGTGGATCTTCAGAATAGGGGTTTGAATACAGTGTATTTAACCCACATTGCAGATTTGGCTCTCAGAAAAGAAGGGTTACGGGAATCAGTTTCTCTCATTGCTGAAGGAGGAATTCTGGATAGCTTCTCAGCGTTTCTTGTATTGATGGCGGGTGCAGATTTTGTTGGAATGGGAATGCGACACCTCCACCCCCTTGGATGTACTCTCTGTATGCGTTGTCATACCGGTCAATGTGCGTGGGGGATTACTTCAAGACGTTATGGGGAGAGAATTGATCCTGAAGTTGGTTCTAAACAGATCTATGAAATGAATCAAAGCTGGATTCACGATATGGAAGGGCTTGCAGCAGGTCTTGGGATGAGTACTCTGGCTGATGTTGTGGGTTCCCGACGATTCCGATATCACGGTTATGATCCTCTATTATATGAAACTTTCGGGAAGTTTGAATGGCAGAAGCAGTTGGCTGACGTCAAGCTGGTGAATCTCAAGGAAGATATTATTTTTAAAAGTAGTATTGAACTCAGATCCGAGCACAAGGGCATTATCGACGAGGCCCTCAAAAATATTCATAACGACACGATTGAGATTGATGTGGGTGTTGACCGAATGGGTAGTCGTGCTTTGAATATTGCTATGAAAGAGGCAAGTAAGAGGGGTGTTGAGAAGTTTATATTAAAAAATGTTGCTGGACAGAGGTTTATTGGTACTGGAGTTAAGGCGAAAGAGATTCATGTCCATGGTCTGTCGGGGAATAACTCCTTCGCATTCACAAGAGACGTGAAGATTACAACCTATCCAACAACTGCTGGGAATACCCGAATCCAGGGGAACGTCCAGGTGGGGGTTGCCAATACATCGAATCCCTCTGAACTGAATATAGGAGGAGAGGTTAATGACCTGTTTGCGTCCTATGCGGTATCAGGGAAATTTCGTGTAGCCAAAGGTGGGGGTGTACGTAATCTATTATTATTTAAAGCAGGTTTACCTGAGATCTGGAAAAAGATTCGCCCCGAGAAATACGATGATTACACCAAGGAAGAAGTTTATGACGAGTTGTTATTACGCTATCAAAAACGGAAAGCCAATATAGAGAAACTTGGCTGGACAAAATACCTTGAGACATTTAAAGAATTACTTGATCAACGGGAATCACCTGTAGGGATTTTTGGTCTGGATAAGGCAAAGGGCATGGGAGATTACTTCATGGAATATGCTCAGGGGGGCATTGGGATATTGTTAAATCTCTTTGACTTGAAATCACCCATAGGATATTATGCTTGTAGTGGGATGACAGCCGGATGTGCTTTTATACGCGGAAAGGTTCACCCAAAACAACTTGGAGTGGGGGTACGACTTGAAGGATCGCTGATGAATCAGGAAGACAGGGCATTTCTAACTAAGGAAATAAACGATTTCATCAATGTTTTTGGTAAAATGGATATTGATCCAGCGTATAACGAACAGTTGAAAAGATTTTTTGAGCGGTTTAAGAACAATCCCAATGAAGTGCTGGATGAGTTCTCTAAAATTGTTCCTAGTTAATCGTAGTGACAGTGCTAAAAAAGGTTTTGAATTAATTTATTCTGAATAACCATTCTGAAAGATTACTGAGGATCTCATAAAAAAATATCTGATGATTATTTTCTATGACAAGATATTATATAACATAAAAACACATTTTAAGAACATTGGGAATAGACTTATGGCAATGCGAAACAATATCGGAATCAGAATTTTCAGTTCCGATGCTGATGGGTCTTAGTTCTATGCAGTTAGTAACTTCGCTAAAGGGATAGATATAGTTAACCGGATATAATAATACAAATTTCTGATGAACTTAGTTTATCTCTTTGAACTGACTAAAAATCTTTTTAAAACGATGAGTCCTGTTGGGATTCATTTGTGGAATATAAATTCCGTAGGATGTAATTTTTTTATCCACTAAATCAATTCTCTCATAAGGGTTTTTGGCTTGAGTATAGGTTAATTTCAATCTCTTTAAGACATTCCTAAGACCTTTTGGATTATAACCAGTTTTAATTAGGAGATCCACTGCTGAAAGATCTGCTTCCTTCTGCTGTTCCATGGTATATCCTTTCTCAACGGATTTTATAACATCATTGATCACACCATCAAATGATTTCATCATACTCTCAGAAACTTTACCATCACTAGCCACTCTAGAACCTTCTTTTATAAGTCCCGTAAGCGCTAAATTCTTTCTTGCATTATCAACAGATTTTGTAGGATGACCCAGGGCAATGTGACTCACCATGATAGCAAGAATTCCTGCTAATTCCTCTTCATTACGGACTTTTTTTAACAATCCCCTGTTGATCAGGATGAAACCTTCGGGAAGGGCATAGGCATTTGGGGACTTGGATTTCAGAACAATAAACCGATATCCCCGATAGGTGTAGGGACGTTTGGAAGCCATAGCCAGGGTATAACCAATCTTCTGGATATATTGTTCGAGAGGAGATTTTCCGAATCCATAGAGCTTTTCGTGTTTGAGTAGGGTTGCCAATATCGTCCGCCCGATGTAATATTCTTCGATAGGGGAGAAATCGTGGTCATAGGCTTGATAAAATTTTTTTGCCGCATCAAATACCCCGTGATATTTTTCAGGAACAAATTCATGTACAGTAAGACATTGGAATGTTATTAATAATATCCCTACGACAACGGGAAATAACAATTTATGTTTAAAAGTGTTTTGTGATTTCATAAAATACTCCTATTCCTCTTCTTCAGTGACACCAATATATTCCCCAAGACTTCCCTCCTTCCGCCAGATCATAAACCTTTTCTGGGGATTTCTTACTTCTCCTGAACGTACCAGCCGATTCACCAGGTCATACCGGAGATTGGAGTGATTTTCATAATGCTTCTTCTCAAGTTCATTGAGTCTCTTAATCGCTATGGATATATCGAAATCCTCCTCTAATTCTTTTTTCTGGTCTTTCAATCTGATTAATTTCATTTGCTTCTGAAAACTCTTCTTATCCACCAGCGCTTCTCTAAATATATACCCATTTTTATCCTGTGATAAATTGATTTCAATCCAGGGATCAATTATTCGGTTAACTGTTACAACCTTTCCAAATTTATATAAAGAGATTTGTTTTGAAAATGCAGAGGGTTTTGAGTGTACTGGTACGAAATGGAAGGATACAAGAAGACTTATTTTATTATTATCAGCAAATAATGTGGATGAAAGGACTATTATTAAGAATACAAAAATGGTTTTTATCATAGCTACTCCTTTAGATGATTTATACTTAGGGAATTTAAACAATATTCATAGGAATAGTCAAATGGATTTTATTATGATTTATAGATTATTCCGAAGGATTATTATTCTTTGAGTTATCATTTGATATGGCGGAAAGGATTCTATATTTAAACCGGTAATAAAAATAGGATGTACCAATGAGGAGCATTCCCAGAATGATGAAGGATAGGATGCGGTAAGGGGTCTTGAAATGAGCTGTATCCACGAAAAATACTTTGAGTACGGTGAAGAAAAACAATATCAGAGAGACAGTCCTTAGTGAACTTCTGCGGTATTTGAATCCTGAAATCATCAATCCAACGGAATAGAGTGCCCAGAGAACGGATATCGATGCAAATAGTGCTTCATTCAGATAATCATGAAAAAATGCCATGACTTCGATGTTCAGAACGATAAATAGCAGGGTTAACCAGAATCCATAGAACATAGATTGAAAGCTCTGTTGTATATTTTTTATATTGGAAGATCTTTTGAGGATAGCGTAATATCCGTATGTCCCTGCTAATAAGAATATGGAGGTAATCAGCCTCTCAAGAAGCATATAGATATATTGATTTGAGAAGTAATACCAATTTAAGTGAAATATCCTTGGGTAGTCGTAGCCGATAAATTTGATGATAGTAATGAAAAATAATAGGATAGCAAGGATGGATAGAGATGTATTCTCGAGACGATTACTCATCCAGATTAATGCAATGCCCTGGACAATCCAGAATAGAGTGACCCATTGTTCTGCGAAGAGGAGGGGTATGGTGACTATAAAAAATACTGCTGATTGTACAATAAGTACCACAAAGGCTTTTAAATCTCGTTTGCCCTTAAGATAGAGTAGAAACCACATAGCGAGATAGACCAGACCATAAGATATACTGACAAGGCTTATCCATCGTGAATCGGTATAACCTCTGATCAGAATATAACTGTAAGCGAATGCAATGAAAGAATTGGGAATGATAATGAAATATCCCATAAGACGATCCCCTTCTTCTCTCAGGAATAGGTATACAAATTGGATCACTGCATAGATGAGGAAAAATATATTCAGGAAGAATAATGTAGTGGTAAATTTAGAATTATCATATTGATGAAAGAACCATGCAGAGAAGAGGACATAGGTAAATATAAATCCTAATATATTCAAAAGATTCCATCGCTTCCAGAATGCAATACCCAGTAAACCAAGATTTAAAATACACATATAGGTCATAAGACCAATCTGATTATCCTTTCCCGTAGATAACAGGACGGGAGTTAAAAATCCACCAATAAGTCCAAGGACTGCAAGCCATTTATTATCGGTTAGAACAGCCAAAACTCCAGCAGATAGCGTTATCAATATCATTATAATAAATGCTGTAGGCTGGCTATGGAGATTAAAGACGTGATGACCCGCAAATGCAGCAAAGTACAAAACCGCAATCCCGCCACCCATAAGGAAAAGTCCATAGATCTTAAAAACATTTCTTTGGAGGTATCCACCAATACCAAGGAATATTCCCCCCCATACATAGACTAAGAGGACTTTTACGGATGGGCTGAATATCCATTTTTCGAAGGAATATTTTAGAAAATATCCTATTCCAAACACCATTGTCACGATGCCAATAATAAGAAGCCATTTTTGACCCAAACGAATTTCAAAATCACTTTCTTCCTTCTCCTTTAAAAAAGAGAATTCGGAGTGAACATTGACTTTCTTTTCTTCTTCTAATTTTGATTCTTCAAGTACAATCTGCTCATATTCTTTTCTGATTGGAGAATCATGGGGAATAAATCTTTGTGAATCTTTTTCAGAGGATAATTGTAGTTCTTTTTCAAGGTAGGATTGATATTTATTGATTTTACCGGCAATACTGGATAATCCCTTTTCAAACTGGACTTTGAGAGCGATTAAACCTTCTAATTCTTTTTTAACACCAAAATAGACATCCAGTTTATCGTAGGTGGTTTCATCGTATGCCTTGCGACAAGATATACACTCCTTTGACAGGAATTGAATATTCTGACCACAATTGGGGCATTTCATAAAAAATCTCCAATATAACCTGGATACCTCTTAAAAAGATACTAATTAATAATAAATAGAAAATGATTTTTTCTAAATGATAAACAGAGCTTCTAATTTGTACTGTTGTGATGTATAATTTGACCAAGATCATTTAATTATACATCAAGTACCATAAAAAATATATTTTGTTATTCTGGTGAGGATATTATAGTCGCCTTATAATGAAGCATCGGAACCAGAATTTTTGATTCCGATGCTGTTTCTTCTTAATTCATTTCCATCAATTGATTATCTTTTAGAACGAAATGAGATTTTATTGATAATTCTTTTTATATCAAATTGCTATTCCTTTAACATCAGATTGGAGATGAGTTCGTTAAATCTCACAGGATCATGAATTTTGCTACCCTCAGTGATAAGGGCCTGATTGTATAGCAATTCGACATAGTCCTTTAACTTATTTTCATCTGAGTTGTTAGATAAGAGATTCTGCATTCTGTCAATAATTGGATGCTTTGGATTAATCTCTAAAATACGTTTGGATTTAGGAATATCCTTATTGTATGTCTTCATGATCTTTTCCAGATGGGCACTCATGTCGAATTCATCCCCAATAAGACAGCAAGCACTCTTCACAAGACGATCTGAGATGCGGACCTCTTTTATATGTTCATCAAGAGTCTTTTGGATAAAATCATTAAGGGATTTATATTTTTCTTCAACTTGTTTCTTTTCTTTCTCATCCTTCTTTTCAAGATCAATATCCCCTTTTAAGATGGACTTAAACTTCTTTCCCTTGTATTCTTGTACACTTTGCATCATAATTTCATCAATGGGCTCAGTGAAATAGAGGACCTCAATATTTTTTTCCCTGAATATCTCAAGATGAGAAGCTTTCTCGACGTCATCTTTGCTTTCTCCCGTGATGTAATAGATTTCTTTCTGGTCTTCTTTCATATTATCAATGTATTTATCAAGATCGGTGTATTCACCACCTGTTGAGCTCGTTGATTGAAAGATCAATAATCCCAAAAGGCTTTCCTTATTTTCATAATCGGAGTATACCCCTTCTTTAACGAGGACTCCAAAAGAATCATAGAACTCTTTATATTTATCATATTCCTTTTGTTTGATATCTTTTAATGTACTAAGCACTTTTGAAATGAGGTTTTTTCGGATGGTTTTTAGAATACGATTTTCCTGAAGAATTTCCCTGGAAACATTTAATGGTAAGTCACTGGAATCAACTACTCCTGTTACAAAGCGCATATACTCAGGGAGAAGGACTTCCGAGTTCTTCATAATAAATACACGCTTGACGTAGAGGTGTATATTATTCTTCGGATGGTCTTTCATAAATAAATCAAATGGGCGTTGGAGAGGTAAATATATGAGTGCAGTGAATTCGGTAGTTCCTTCAACTTTATAATGCTGATGGGTAAGAGGTTTTGAGAAATCATGGGATAAGTGTTTATAGAACTCTTCGTATTCCTCATCCTTGATTTCGTCTTTAGAGCGGAGCCAGATCGCTTTCTTACTATTGAGAGTCTCTTCTGTTATAGTTTTAACAGGCTCTGCCCCTTCAACAGGTTTTCCATCCTTATCTCTTTCTGTTTCTGAGCGTTCAATATCCATGGCAATGGGGAATTCAATATAGTCAGAGTATTTTTTCACAATCTCACGGATCTTCCATTCGTCAAGATATTCCTTTGATTCTTCATTCAGATGGAGGATGACGTCAGTACCCCGGGATTCTTTCGTTGTACCATCAATTGTGTATTCCTCTTCCCCTGAGCATTCCCATTGAATAGCGGAGTTTTTATCCCCTGCCTTACGAGTGATGACGGTGACCTTATCGGCTGCCATAAATGCTGAATAGAATCCTACGCCGAATTGTCCGATTAATTCTGGATTATCCTTCAAATCATCTTTTTTTAACTGTTCAAGATAGGCTTGACTTCCAGATTTGGCAATGGTACCCAGGTGCTCGATGATCTCATCCTGAGACATTCCTATACCGTTATCCGATATAGTAAGGGTGTTTTTTTCTTTATCACAAATGATTTTGATTTTCCAATCCGAATTGTTTTCTAGTAAATCAGCATTAGTGAGGCTCTCGAAACGGATTTTATCGATGGCATCAGAAGCATTGGATATGAGCTCTCGTAAAAATATATCTTTATTAGAATAGAGAGAATGAGTAACAAGATGTAAAACTTTTTTTGTCTCTGTTTTAAATTGAAGACTTTGTGCTGGCATAATTATCTCCTTATTTGATAGTTATAAATATTGGATTTAATAAAATAATCTATATCTGTTTTTGGAAGGGATATCCATTTTGTGGCGTATAATATAATAAAATCGATAACAATCGGGTAGTGTGGATTCCATGATTGATTCAAATATATAATTTTTCCCTGTTGTGAATTGCAAAAAAATTACTTATTATTTTGTAAAGGTGTTGTGAACCTCATGATTTAATCATGAGTAAATCGATTATTTGATCTGCTATTCTGTCAATTGGGAGAATGTGATCAATTAATCCTTTTTGTATAAGTATTTTTTGCGTATTATATAGTACAGAAGTCTGCTCATCAGTGGTTATTATAATTGCACCTGCATTCTTCATGTTCTGCATGTCTTCTATATTTTCATTTCTAGTTCCCGTGAGAATTACAGCTATCAAATCAGACCCAATCACTTGAGATGCTGATTTGAATAATATATTATGGGATGAATTTATTTTATTGTCATCAGAAAGAGGTATTGAGTGTATATAGTATTTATTATCTCTTTTCTGAATATTGATATACTGATCTGCTGATACAAAAAGTACTTTCCCTGATTCTATTTCATCGCCATCTTGATAAGCTTTGATATTTAAATGGCAATCTGCATTTATTTTATCAGCATAAATCTTCAAACAGTCTACTGGTAAATCGATTATAACAAAAACGCCAGGGGTATTTATAGGGAGACGGTAAATAACCTCTTTTATACCCTCAATGCCTTCTATGGATACGGATATAAATAATATCCTATTTAAATTTCTTATTTTCAGAGTACGATTTGATGAGAGATGATTCTTAAATAATTTGAACGTTACGGAATGATTCTTTACAGAAGCAAGATATGATATTTTAATCTTGTCAATAAGCTGTTCAATAAGAATATTATTCTGAATCAATTCCTCATTCGTCTTGTTAATAATATCTACAGCACCATGTTCAATTGCTTTAATAGTAAAAATACACCTTTCCTGATCTATAGAACTGATAATAATCACTGGGAGGGGGTTATATTTCATGATCTTCTCAAGAAAGGTGATTCCATCCATATTAATATCATTAATATTTAATATGACAAGGCTGGGATTTAGTTTTATGATAGCATCTCTTGCAGTATATGGATCAGAAGCAGTTCCAATAATATCAATATCTGGATCTGCTGATAAACCCTTAGTCAAATGACTTCTCACAGCTTGTGAATTATCCACAATGAGGACTTTAATTTTAACTAACATTAGAAATATCCTTAAATAATTTTCTTATCCTTAAGAAACGTTTGTTTCAAGATAAATTAATAGCCCTCTTATGAATAGATAGAACATAATATATTGTTACTTTTTAAAATTAACCTTAATAATTATTGAAATGTCCTGCAAGGTCTCTTTCATCCTGAACAACCGATAAATCCTTATATTTCTTATTCTTTAGAGCACTGGTATTGGCTATACTTCTTTCCCATACCATAGGAAGTGATTTGATTGGTTCTGGATTGGTAAATTCAGTTTTAAAATTACGATTATTTGATTTATTCTCTTGACCAAGTACATTAATAAGATTTAAAACAATGTCATTAAGATTTTCAGCCATGTTCTTCATTTGTACACCTGTGTGAGCTGTTTCTTCTGCATTTTTGGCATTATTTTGAGTCATTCCATCCATTTCTGTAACTACGGTTGTAATTTGCTCTATCCCCTGTGCTTGTTCCTGAGACGAACTTGTCACATCTTCAATTAGAACTTTTAGTTTATGACTAATGTTTACCACTTCCTCAAAATCCTTTTCACTTATTTGAGTCAGGTCATAACTGCTTTGGATCCCTTTTATAGATGTCTCAATAAGAATTGATGTTTCTTTAGCTGCTGAAGCTGATCTCTGGGCAAGATTTCGAACCTCATCAGCAACAACTGCAAATCCAAGTCCTGCTTCTCCCGCTCTGGCTGCTTCTACTGCTGCATTTAGAGCTAACAAATTAGTCTGGAAAGCTATTTCGTCAATAACCTTAATAATTTTATTTGTCTCAATACTAGTTTTACTTATCTCATCCATAGATAGCCGAAGATCTTTAATTGAATTACCTGCCTTCTGCACAATGTTATATGATTTCTCAACAAACATATTCGCCTGTTGAGTTGTTTCAGTATTCCTTTGGGTCATCGATGCCATTTCTTCCAGAGAACTGGATGTCTCTTCAAGGGATGATGCTTGTTCACTTGTACTCTGGGCTAAGTATTCACTGGACTGTGCAAGTTGATTAGCACTTTGATATATATTCTGTGCTGTATCTAATAGAGAATCCACTGCTTTACGAATAGGTTTGGATATAATATTTGAAAAATACGTGGATAGAAGTGCAATCACAACAAGGATCCCCAATGCACTAATGATAAGCCACTTAATCAGGGTACGATTATTCGTAAGGAGTTCATCTTCTGTCTGTTCAGTGATCATAACCCATCCATACTCCTTTATGGGGATATAATACCCAGCAACATCTTTTCCTTCATAGTTTTTATAATGATTATATCCTTCATTTCCTTTGAGAGCTGATTGAACACCTTGGGTATCCACCTTTAATTTAAGTATAGAACTATTTTTGATAAAACCCTTTTTTTGGAGATCTTTTTTGAAGCGAGATTCTGTCAGCATCAATTTTTTCTTATTCACAAGATAAGTCTCACCGGTTTCCCCAATTTGTGATTTAGCAAGAAGTTTTTGGACCTCAGAAAAATCAAATAATATCTTTATCACCCCATTGTGTTTTCCAGTCTTAGGATGAGGAATTGCTACACTAATAGTAAATCCTGTAGCTTTGGCGGATTCGTCGTATTTCACTTTACTGAGCACAAAACCCTTTTTAAAAGCTAACTGCCACCATCCTTCATCACTCTGGACGAAATCTGAAGTCCGATTGGAGACATCTACATTATAACCGTATTTATCGGTGAAGAAAATCTCCTTAATCTCAGGAAGCTTATTCACATAGCTCATCATTACTTTCCGAGCCTTCTCACTAACACCCATAGTATTTCCCAGGTGTTTAAACTTATCTTCTAAGGCCTGGATAGTCATTTTATCATATCCTTCCTTCTCAGAAATCTTCCTTCCCTCTTCAGCCGCTTCCATGATAACAGGATTATGTGCTATAGTCATCGCAAGACGTTTATATCCCTCAATTTCATTCACCACCACTTCCTTTAGATTCTTAGAAATCGTAGTGAAATTAGATTTTACCGTATCATTTAACGCTTTCTGTGAATTATATAACGAGATCACAGATAAGATAATCAGGGGAACCAGTGCTACAAGTAGAAACAGAATGGTAATCCTGAAACTTTTTAACTTATTTCGATTTTTTTGCATAACTTACTCCTTTTTAAAATCTATTTATTTTCAAATATAATAGCTATACGTTGTTTTATTCTGGTTTTTCTGAATGACTCATACACAAGATACCCCCGAGACAGGAGAAAGTCAGGAGAATCACAGGAAAATCAATTATTGGGGTAGATCGATATCGACTCAATAAACCCTTCTTTTATTTACGTATAAATAAGTTATTTTAACAAATTGACACTTTTCGTGATCTGATGATGAGGATATTGTATCCAAATCCTCCTCTAGTACTCTTCCTATGGGTTCAAAACCCAATTAGCAATAATTAAAAGTTTTTAAAATCTTTGTCATCAATGTCTACCATTAAGTAATTGGATTTATTATTAAACGATTTCCTTCCCAGCACATCAGCTTGAGTTGTATCTCCCTGTAAATTTCTTTTCCTTTCGTAGGATATAGGTATTATTCTCTGTTGTAACCCTTCAGTTTGGGAAAGATTCAATTTATTACGCTTGAAATTACCATTACGTCCGTTTTGTCCATAAATAACTTTTACCAATTGTTCTACCATATTCATCATGGAGATTGCCTGTGCACTCATTTCCTCGCTGGCAGCTGCACTTTCTTCCGCACTGGAGGCTGTATTCTGGGTAACCTTGTCCATATCGGAAACTGTTGTGGTGACCTGATCTATTCCCTGGGACTGCTCTCTGGAAGCATTGGTTACCTCTTCAATAAGTCCTTTCAGTTCATTCATCGTCTGAACAACTTCTTTAAAAGAACTTTCAGTCGAGAGGGTTAATAGATTCCCTTCTTTAATTTCCTTTATAGCATTGTCAATGAGCTGTGCTGTATTTTTTGCAGCTTCCGCTGATCTCCGGGCTAGATTTCTTACCTCATCGGCAACTACTGCAAATCCAAGACCCGCTTCCCCTGCTCTGGCTGCTTCAACTGCAGCATTCAGAGCTAATAAGTTGGTTTGAAAAGCGATTTCATCAATCACTTTAATAATTTTACTTGT
The DNA here is from genome assembly GCA_002450905.1 of Spirochaetia bacterium UBA6919. Taxonomy (GTDB): domain Bacteria; phylum Spirochaetota; class UBA6919; order UBA6919; family UBA6919; genus UBA6919. Next base: position 19,999 of record DKAT01000092.1, on the reverse strand, counting down.
TTCTTCACTGGATTTAGTGATGATATCAATTTTATGTCGTAAATTAGACATCTTGTCATTTGCCTGATCCATGGTTTGAGTGGTGTTGGCTGCTAATGAACTGGCTTTCACAGATATATCTGAGTTGTTTTGAACCATGGCTGAGATTTCCTCAAGGGATGCTGAGACTTCTTCGAGGGAGGATGCCTGTTCAGAAGCTCCTTCTGCTAATTTCTGGCTTGAAATGGATACTTGTTGAGACCCACTGGAGACTTGCTGAGAGTTTTCTTCAAGATTAGTAATGGCTTGGGATAAGACTTTTGTGATGGACCGTACGATGATTGTTCCAATAAGGATTCCGAGGATGAGTGCTATGGAACCGATGATGATAATCCATTGGATCATTGTGCTGGACATGTCTTTTGCTGCTTTCTGGTGCTTTTCTGCCTGTGCCAGTTCGGATTCTATGGATTTGTATATGATGGTATTATTCTTTTCGAGTTTATCACCGATACCATCAATGACATCATCGTAACGTCCGCCGTCGGTCTTGTCGCGGTTGATCTGAACATCCTTAATGAGTTTATCCAACTCGGAAAAGATATTTGCGAAGTCTACTTTCACTGATTGAGCAAGATATTTTTCCTGATCCGTGTCCATGGCTTTGATGAAAGGGTCTTCTAGTTTCTTATACCGCTGTTTATATTCGTCAAACTGTTTTAACCGCTCTTTTCCAACTCCTGAACCCTTGTCTATGATAATATCCATTGCTAATAGGACGGTTTTAATCCCCAGAAGACGCATTTCACTTGTGGTATTTAGCTGTGAAACCCTGGATTCTGTGCTTCCAATAGCAGTATGGATTCTTTGAAATCCTAAATATGCCATGACAATGATAGAAAACATAAATATTAAGATGATAACCGTGTTGATCATTATTTTCTTACCAACGGATATATTTTTCATTTTCTTAGCTCCTATATATTTATTTAATTATAACCGATAGGTCATTCCAACAAAGAAATTAAGGTCGTCGACATCACCCTTGAGACCGATTTTTGTCCCTGCATCCAACAGAAAATTATCTGTGAGTTTGAATGTCAGTCCACCACTCAATAACATACCGTAGGAGGATGTGGAATCACTTTTTGAAACACCGACGTATTCAATGTACATCCCGAGCCATTTTATTAGACTGATACCGAAAGTTATACTATGTAACATTTCTGTGTTATACTTTTTGTTAGAATCGTCATAGGTATAATTCCCCTGTAACATGAGTCCCATGTTAATTAATTTTGTAAGTTCCATTGCAAATGGGAGGATAAGTCCAGTTTCCAGCTTTCCATTTCCAATATTATCTCTTGCAGTTGGGAATTTAACAAATGGCATAACGCCAAATGCTGTTCTTCCCTTGTCATTTCCCCATAAATTGATCTTTAATCTGATCTGAGAATCTCCTACACCATTAACAGATCCGCTAAATACGTATGGACTGAAGACGAACTGGATATCCATATAATTATTAAGCCCCACCTTTAAATTAAATGGAGTAATGGTGTAAGTATTAGTTTTATCTTTTCTTGAGAAGTCGAGGAAACTCATTTCAAGCTGTACAGCACCAGCATCAACGGTGTATGGGCTTTCTGTGGTATCGGGTCGGTCTGCACTGAGATCCCTTTGATATTTTTCAGGGGTTGGATTGTAAAAGGTGTACTGATTCTTGTTTGGTGATTGTTCTACTGGAAAAACAGTTTCAGCAACCAGTACCAGGGAAATCATTATAAGTATATTAATTATAATAATTTTAGTTCGTGTCATGGTATAACTCCTAAAAGTTTTTTTATTAAATACTTTAATTAATACACGTTTCGGCTATTGAAAAAGTCTTTATACTGCATGTCTATACCCTTAATATGATCACTCAACCAATTTTTCAAGTAAATCATCAATTGATTGGTTTGTAGTTTTCCTGATTGATATTCATTTTGAATGTCTTTTAGTTTCTGAACAAATGTTTTGTGCTCGTGAATCTGTTCAGTATAACCTGGATAGTTTGCGTCATGCATCATCTTTTCTTCATATGAAAAATGTTTTTCTGTGTAGTCCGTTAATCCATTAAGAATATCCAGAATAATATGATTTGCCTTTCCAAGTTTCATTGCAGAGTAGAGCTTGTTGATGAGATCTACCAGCTTGAGATGCTGTTTGTCAATGGCTTTGATGTTCACGCTATAGCTGTCATTCCATTTGAAGAGGGGATTATTTTGAGCATTGATTTCAATTTCATTCATGTCATTCCGGGATTCATCCATTGGGAAGAGGTCATGAGATCTTTTATAGACATGGTGATTGACTGCATGGCTTGTTCTATAGCTATCGGGTAGGGTTTTTATACCTGTTTCTCTATTTATTTCTTTGATATGATGATTTTTAGAATAGTGATGATTTTTTTCACCGATGATTTTTACAAGTTCATCAACGACATTAAGCATTTCAGTAGCCTGGGCTGTTAACTCCTCGCTGGCTGCAGCACTTTCTTCTGAGCTAGCGGCATTCTCTTGGGTGACTTGTTCCAGTGTAGTTACAGTTTCTGTGATCTGCATTATTCCAGAGGATTGCTCCTTGGATGCATTGGATACTTCTTCTATAATTGCTTTCAATTTATTCGAGATTTCAACCACATCATCAAAGGATTTTTCAGTCTTGGTCGTTAATTCATTTCCCTGTTGGATATTTTTGATGGAGTTTTGAATGAGATCCGCAGTATTCTTGGCTGCTTCGGCTGATCTCTGGGCAAGATTTCTGACTTCATCTGCTACAACAGCAAATCCCATTCCGGCTTCTCCAGCACGCGCTGCTTCTACCGCTGCATTGAGGGCTAATAGATTCGTCTGGAAAGCAATTTCTTCGATGACTTTTATAATTTTTCCTGTTTCGTCACTGGATTTTGTGATGCTATCGATTGCGATTTTCAATTCTTTCATATAATTATTCGCTTGTTTCACGATATCACTGCTGTTATCCACCATCATATTTGCCTGCCCTGCGATATCTGTGTTATTTTGTGTGGTGGCAGCCATTTCTTCAAGGGATGCAGATGTCTCTTCGATAGCAGATGCCTGTTCCGATGCACCCTGGGCTAATTTCTGGCTGGATGTGGAAACCTGACTTGCTCCTACAGTAACTTGGTTGGCTGTATCTGAAAGGATTTGTATTGCTCTGGAGATAGGTTTTGAGATGGAGCGAGCAAGTAATAATCCTAATAGAATTACGATGACAGCTACAGCGACTGCCAGGATAGAGATCCAGAGCGTGATTTCATTGATTGTTGCGAAGGCTTCAGACTTATCAAGTTCTGCCAGGAGTACATATTTTAAACCTTTGATTTTTAATGGAGAATAGGAGCTGAGAACAGGAACCCCGCGATAGTCATTGATAATTTTAGTTTCAGAATTCCTTTTGATAGCCCTTTCTGAGGCTTTGGTCTGTACTTTTTGAAGGAGAATGGATGTATCAAGTTTATCTATTTTATTAATTATATCATCTTTAATACCAGATTTTTTTAATTCAATCAGGTAATTTTTTTTATCTTCAATGAGGAATCGGGATTGGCTTCTCATGGTGAAATCATTTGCAACGAGATAAGTTTCACCACTTTCACCTAATCCTTTGTCTTTCCATTTTTTATTACTGGTCATGATATCATTAATTTTGTCAATTGGCATTTGGAAGGCAAGAACACCGATTTGTTTGTCTCCATCATAGATTGGAGATGCGATGAAAGATGCTGGAGCTTGATAGGATGGGTCATAGGATTTGAAATCGGCAATTTTAATCGTGTCTTTGGGGGCGTTCTGAACCGATTTAAAGACTTGTGCGAGATTACTATTCTTGTAGGGACCTGTGATTAAACTTGTTGCATAGTCCACTTCCTTGAATACTGTATAAACGATGTGTCCTGTTTTGTTATCAATTAGGAAGATATCGTAGTATCCAAATTTCTTGAGATAGTCCTGGATAACAGGGTGGTGTTTCTTGTGGTGCTTTGTGTATGTACTATCGTCATTTGGGATGAATTTGGGGTTATCTTTTTTTCCTAATTCATTGGGATTGTTGGCTATAAACTGGTATTGGAAGTAGGTGGACTTGTCGTCATTATGCCAGTAGGAGTCTGCATTGACGTTGGTACCCCCTTTTTTTTCAAACTCTGTCTTGAAATCTTTCTGGTAGTATCCACGAAGTTTTGATTCATAAGAGGACACAAGGTCTTTATATTTTTTTTTCTCCTCTGATATACCATGGAAGGCGGATTTTAAATCCTTCATGGCATTAACTATCGATTCGCTCTCCGAGAAAGTGTCAATCTGGTTTCGGATGGTCTGGAAATAATCTTCAATCTGGGATTTTTTGGATTCCCGGATGGCTGTGAGATTATTGAATACGAGTTTCTCAATGGCATTGGAGGATTTGACCAATGAAGTGATGGCTGCTCCCAAGAGGGGTAACAGGCCTATTAAAATAAAAAATGTTAGAAGTTTAGTAGATAGTTTAAGTTTCATAGTATTGCTCCTTGAATAGGGTGATAATAATAATTTAAGTTTATTTTATTGTATTGTGTAAAATAATTCTGTCTGAATTAAATTCAGGTAATACTAATAAGATTTTGAGGCCTATTCATTTATAATATCCTTGTTCATAGAGTCATTTACATTATTTACAATATGGATGTCCTCTTTAGTTAGGACTTTATCGATATCCAACAAGATTTTCACATGATTACTCACCATAGCGATACCCGAAATGATCTCTGTGTTGACCTGAGTTCCGAAATTGGGGGTGTCTTCAATGTTGTCCTGGGTAATGGACAAGACTTCTGATACGTTATCCACGATAGTACCAATAAGGGTTTTACGATCATTTACATTAATTTCCATGACGATGATGCTTGTTCTCTCGGTATATTCCTTAAAATCCATGTTGAATTTAAGACGTAAGTCCAAGACAGGAATAACCTTGCCCCTTAAGTTAAGTACCCCACGAATATATTTGGGTGTATTGGGTACAGGGGTGATATCCATAATTCCTATAATTTCCCGTACTTTGTTAATCGCTACTCCATATTCTTCCTTATTTAGAAAGAATGTTACGTATTTGTGGATATTTATGTTGTGTTTATTTCTTTGTAGTTCATTTATTTGAGTCATGTATTACCACCTCATATTATATTCGACATTGACAGATTAATTTAGCAGACGGTCAATAACCTTTACAAACTTATCTGGATCAAAGGGCTTTACAACCCATCCTGTCGCTCCAGCCTTAGCTCCTTCAGCTTTTTTATTGTCCATACTTTCTGTAGTCAGCATTAATACTGGTATTCCCTTATAGGATTGAATTTTTCTCAATTCCTTAACAAAGCTGATTCCGTCCATATTCGGCATATTTACATCCACAAGGAATAAATCTACAGGAATACCTCCTTTGATCTTTTCCAGAGCATCTAATCCGTCTTCTGCCTCCTGGATATTAAATCCATAACGACTTAAATAAGATTTAATAATTTGTCTCATGGATGGGGAATCATCAACGGTTAAAATATTTTTTGTCATAATTTACTCCAATTATTTTTTAATTTTTTTTATATAATTAATTAATTCATTTGCAGGGAGGGGCTGGCAATGGTAATACCCCTGGATTGAGTGACAATGGATTGATTTCAGGGTATTTATTTGATCTTCTCGTTCAACACCCTCAGCAATCACCTTGATATTCAAGGTTTCAGACATCGTAATAATGGCATTGACAATGGCATAGTCCTCTGAATTATGAGAAATATCTTTAATAAATGATCTGTCAATCTTAAGTTTAGAGATTGGAAAACGCTTTAGATAATTCAGAGAAGAATATCCTGTTCCAAAATCATCGATAGATATATGAATTCCTTTATCCTTAAATTGTTTTAGGGATTTATATATGAATTCTTCCTGATTGATTAACATACTCTCAGTTAATTCAAGCTCTAATAGAGATGGATCCATGGAAGTTTCACTAAGGATGTCTTCTAATCTTTTATGGAAATCCTTTTGATGGAGTTGTTGAGCTGATATATTTACTGCTACAGGGACATTCAATAAGTCAAGGGACTGCCATTCCTTGTGTTGAGTACACGCTGTCTTAATCACCCACTCACCCATGGGTACAATCAGTCCTGTTTCCTCAGCAATCTTGATAAAATCATTTGGGGGTACAATTTTCTTATTTTCAGTATCATTCCAGGTGATCAGAGCTTCAATCCCTGTTATTTCTCCTGTGGATAGGCTTATCTGGGGTTGATATCTGAGGAAAAACTCTTCCTTCTCAAGAGCCTTATGGAGACGGCTTTCTGTTTTAACCATCTTGAAGAATGATGTATTGATAGACTTTGAATAATATTCAAAGCGATTACTTCCTACTTTGAGAGCATGATACATAGCTAAATCTGCCTTAGTTAGAAGAGTCTCAACATCTTTTGAGTCTTCTGGGTATACAGAAATCCCTGCAGAAGCCTTAATCTGGAAGTTATGTTCTTCTATAAGGAATGGTTGTGACAGGGAATTAAGAATTCGATCAGAGACATCCGAAACACTTTCTGCATGAGATATATTTTGAAGTACAACAAGGAATTCTTCTTTACTCCACTGGAAAGTAAGGTCATTGGATCGCAAGTTGGATTGGATTCTCTGCATGGCAATTTGGCTCACAGTATTTAAACTATCCTTTCCCAGTGTTTCATGAATGACTTTATATTTATAAAAATCAAGCCCTATAAAGAGGAATGCCATTTTATGATCATATACAGAAGCTGATTTCACAGTTTTATTGAGGTTTTCAATAATTTCATGACGCTCTTTAATCCATTGCACTGATTTATTTTGCTGGTTAGATTCACTAATGATCTGGTCTGAATACTTATAAAATGCTATATAATGGGTGATATTATTATTTATATCTCTCACAGCATTGATCTGAACAGATGTTTCATAAATAGATCCTGATTTATGCTTATTTAACATGATTCCATGCCATAATTCATCTTTAAATATAGATTGATACATTGTTTTATAAAAATTATTATCGTGCTTTCCTGATTTAAAAATGCTGGGGAGCTGCTCAGATAATTCATCCATTTTGTAGCCCGACATTTTTGTAAAATTCTCATTGATATATTGTATTCTAAAGTGATTATCCGTTATCAATACTGCTTCATTAATATGATCAAACACGTTGACAAGAAAACTAAGACGCTCCGGTAATTTGCCAATCAACGTTCTATCAAACACCTTTTTCAAATGGGATGACTGATTACCATCGATCGTTAATACTCCATATTTCGGGGAAGGAGAATAACCATTGATCACTTGTAAGTACATAAAACACCTTTATCAAATGAGATTTTGACGATTCTACTCTATATAAAGCAAAATATGTACCATCTTAAACCAGCTACAAAATAAATATATAATTATTAAATTATTAATAAAATAAAAAATAATATTGATGAGATAGAATATAATAGTTACTGTTAGTTTCAATACAATTGAGGGCAAAGTGTATTTAATTAATATTATCTTTGTTGAAGTTCAGGGGATTTTAAGGAATTTATGTAAGTGGGGGATAACTAGGTAATGTTTACCTAATCTTCTATATCGATGTGGTATTCTTTAAGTTTGCTGAGAAGAGTCTTATAATTGACTTCTAATAATCTGGCTGCCTGAGATTTATTTCCCTTGGCTATTTTCAGTGCTCTGGTAATGGTTTGCATTTCCGTATCCTGCACTACTTCTCTGAGAGACAGGGATTGTACAGATGTTTTCTCATTATCTTTAAACTGGTTGAGGAATTCGATTTGATCTTTTGTGATAATCTCCCCATCTGCAAACAAAACCGCTTTCTTAATCACTGTCCTGAGTTCTCTGATATTCCCGTGCCAGGGGTATTGCTGGAGGATATTCATTGCCTCAGTACTGATTTCATTGATATTCTTACCCAGATCATTGGATGCCTCAAGGAGAAATTTATTTGAGAAGAAAGAAATATCTTCCATACGTTCTTTTAAAGGTGGAATGACAATTAAAAATTCCCCCAGACGATAAAACAGATCTTCCCTTAGGTTATTTTCCCGAACACTCTTCTTAATATCTGTATTAGTTGCGGTTATAATTCTTAAATCTGTCTCAATAAGATTTGTCGAGCCCACAGGATAATATTTCCTGTCCTCAACAACATTCAATAATTTTGCCTGAATATGAGGTGACATATTTTCCAATTCATCAATAAATAAAGTTCCCTTGTTCGCCAGTTGAAAAAATCCCTTCTTCTGATTGACTGCTCCGGTGAAAGCTCCCTTCTCATGTCCAAATAATTCACTCTCAATAAGGGTTTCAGGAATACTCCCGATATCCACCTTCACGAAAGGATATTTTGAACGTGAACTTAAGTTATGGATCATATTAGCAATAAACGTCTTCCCAGTACCGGTATCTCCCTGAAGCACCACAGAAAAATCGCTCTGGGCAACCTGATTAATCTGCTTAATGACTTTTTTCATTGATGGACTGGTGCCTAAAATATTTTCAAAGGAGGTATCAATAGCATGAACTTGTTTTTTGAGATGATAATTTTCAATAGCTCTCTGGATAAGGATAAGGAGTTTATCTAAATCCGGTGGCTTGACAACATAATCATAAGCCCCCAGTTTAATAGCCTCGACAGCCGTGTGGATATCCCCGGAACCCGATACAATAATCACAGGTATAAGGGGATCGCTCTCCTTTATTTTTGACAGAAGTTCAAGACCATGAACATCAGGGAGATGGATGTCCAGAAGGACAACAGACGGTTTCTCACTTAATTTATTGAGAGCAGAAACACCATTCTCAGCCTCAATAGGGATTAATTTTTGTGTTTTAATAATTTTAACAAAGCTCTGCCGTACCGACGGATCATCGTCTATAATCAGTATTCTATCCATACCTTTAAAATAATAAATTAAGCAGAAATATAAAATCATAATATATTGAATTATTCTGCTGGTTAAAATAAAATCTATACACTATCAGAAATATAAACAATGAATTGAATATTTTTAAACTAAGAATATCTTGGCATCCTTCCCGAGGAGTATCGGAATCAGATATTTTAGTTCCAATTGTGTTTCTTTATATAATCAGGTTGTAACATTTAATATCTTTTAAGGTTTAATAATTAAAAATGGGGATAACATACCAGATGACCTGAGGTTAGTAGAGGAAATTTAGAGGTCATCTGGATGATTTATTAATTTAAGGTGATTATTCGTACTGATAAGTGGTTATGACTCCATTTCCTTTTATCATAACAAGTTCATTGGATTTATTGTAATAATATATAGGTCCCTTTCTACGGAAAGACATAACATTGAAATGAAATCTTCTTTCTCTGAGAAGACCATTTTCGTAATAAAAAAAGGTATCTGTGGCAAAGAATTTTCTTCTATCGTTATAATATTTTGAGTTCGTTAATTTACCAGTGGAATCGTAATAGTATTTCATTTCATAGAGATATTTATTTTTTTTATCTGATCCAATAACAGATTCGATCTGTCCTTTGGAATTGTACTTAAAAGTCCTTTCTCCGTCATGCTCAATATCCTGACTTCTGAGTTTAATTAATTGACCTGATTTATTATATATAAACAGCATGGTTAAAAAATCTTTTTTGTTAACATAGTTAACCTTAGTTAATAAACCTATGGTATTATAATGATATTTCCATTTTTGATCATCCTGGATTGCAAATGTGGGTTTCTTATCCTGGTGGAGGAAGGGGGCTTTTAATATGATACCCAGATTTTGTTTCTGGAGGGTTGATTTGTAATATTGCTTTGTTGTATCGCTTACCGAATCTGCGTAATGATTTGTTCCTGTGATGAGGATAATCGTTAAAAGGGTCATGAAAAGGGATTTTTTTATCATGGTGTATACTCCTATAATTAATATAATTCATTATTAGATAAGATAACCCATCCTATGAGATTTTCAATTTTAATTAAGAAAATTATCGAAATGGGTGAAGATTTTGAATAGGGTTGGCGAAATGTTTTTTGTAATAATGGGAGGTGGCTAGACCCTTCGATGGTTCGACAGGCTCACCATGACAATTGGGATAGAGTGGTGGATTGTGGTTGCTGCCCCGCCTCAACCCACACCTGGAGGTAGAGGGGATAAGGACAGTGGGGTATTTGGGTGTTTATTTGGGGATTAATATTGATATTCAAAAATGTATAATCCCCCCCAATTAATTTTGATTAGTTCTTCTTTTGAATTATAAGAAAATTTGATGTCTCGAACGGTTTTAATTTTTGACGGGAGACCTATTTTATTGTAAAAGATTTTAGAGATCAGATAAGATTTATTTATTGGGCTTTTTTTATATATAAAGGTTAATTGACCCTTTGAGTTATATTTGTAGGAGTTGGTGTATTTTGATTTGGATGATTTACCATTAGCAGACGTATATATGGTATTATTTGAGATAATTTGTTTATTTGAATTGTATTGGTAAAATGTTTTATGGATACCACCATATGAGTTTTTCTTAAATATTGATAATAACCTACCCTGCTTATCGTAATGATATTTAATGGTTGTTTGAATGCGTCCATCTCCTTCAAAAGATATATGTATTGTTTTATGAAGAAAACCTGCTGAATTATAATGATATGTCCAATTCTTTTTCCCCATGTTTTTTACCTCTCGTGAATAAGCCCTTGATGATTTGGGCTTTCTTATTTGATGGAGAAAGGGAGCTTCGATTATGAGTCCCAGATTAATCCTTTGGGTACGGGTTTTGTAGAATTGGGGGATTTTATAATCGTAATTACCTGCATATTGACTACCTCCTGTAATGAGAAACGTTAAGATCATTGGGATGTAAAGGATTTTTCGGGTCATATTTAAACTCCTATTTTATGATGCAAGAAATGATAACTCATCGAAAATGATTTTCAATTTTATTTTAGGAAATTATCGTATAGTGTGAAGATTTTAAATAGGGGGTGACGAAATGTTTTATGAATAATGGGGCGTGGTTTAACTGTTTGCCCTCACCTCAGCCCTCTCCCAGGGGGAGAGAGGGTAAGATTAGAATGTGATTGGGTGTTGTCATCCGGCTCGATTGGGGAAACGGGTTATTCATATTGAAAGGTGGTTACGATATCATAATATCCCTTAATGGATATCAGTTCTCCTGATGAATTGTATTTATAAAGAGGTCCCTTTCTTCTGTAAGACATGACATTGACATGAAATCGTCTTCGTTTTAATAAACCATTTTTATAATAAAAAAAGTCTTCTGTGGCAAAGAACTTTCTTTTGTTTTTATGAATGGAAATATGTTTTGATCGCTTTAATTTGCCGTTGGAATTGTAGATGTATTGAATTTCATAGATTTGTCGATGTTTCTCGTCCGTAAAGATAATCAATTGGATCTGTCCTTTGGAATTATAATGATAAGTCCATTTTGATTGACCGGGATATTTGTTGTCCTTTAAAGTGATTGTGATGAGTTGACCCAGGTTATTGTATATAAATGTGGATGTTGTAATGGTTTTTTTCTCGATTTTCTCTGTCCTACTTAAAAGTCCCTGGGGGGCATAGTAATATTTCATTGTAACAGAGCCATTGGAGGATGAAATTGGTTTTCTGGTTTGGTGGAGGAAGGGGGCTTTTAATATGATACCCAGGTTTTGTTTCTGGATCCTTGTTTTATAAAATTGTACGGCCGGTTGTGTGCTGGATTGTGTACAACTGAAAGTACTCATGATTAAAATACTCAATATCATTGGGATGAAAAGGATTTTATTGGACATATTTAACTCCTATTTTTTTATACAAGAAATGATAACCCATTAAAAATGATTTTCAATATTATTTTATAAATTATCGTAAGGGGTGAAGATTTTGAATAGGGGGTGACGAAATGTTTTTTGGAAATTGTGGGTGGTTTGGCATGTTCACCAAATAGACGGGGAAGAGATCCTGAATCAAGTTCAGGATGAAGTTTGGGGTTTTCACCCCTCGAGAACCTCAGGGTGACAGGGGTATAGGGCTCAGGGTGCAATATCAGTTTATTAAGTAGCACTACCGATGATTTAACTACCGATGATGATATACTCTATTTCGTCTCTTATATTTCTGGCAAGCTCGTGATCCTTATTCTGATCAACGATCTTGAGCTTCCTGATCTGTTTTTTAAGGTATCTGAAAAGGGATTGATCATATTTTCCGGCTATTTTTGCCGCATTACTGAGATGAACCATAGCCCATTTGAACTTCTTGAGGTGATATTTATTGTATTTTAAATCCAGGACAGAGATGGCATTGCCCATGTGTTCAATGGTTTTCTGAAAGGCTTTACTGTTTTCGTCACCATAGGATTTTAGCTTGAAATATTTTTTGTTGTAATCCATGATAAGGAGTTTTGAACGGTTATAAGCGGATGCTCTGGCGATTAGATCCAGTTTGATGGTTTGGACCTTACCGGATTTATTTTTGAGGACATACTCGACTTGAAAACGTACTTTATAATGTCTAATGGTTAAATCTAAATCGTAGTTTTCATAGGGCTTTGATTCTGTGTAAAATCCTTTTTCATCGGGGTTAATACCATTGAAATTTATAGTGCTGCTGATATAAGTTATCTCGCTTTCGCTGCCTAATTGATAGCCCTTTTTGGCTTTGATAGATATTTCTGTTCCACGGGTATGGATGGTGATATCTTTAGGACCGCGATTGCCGCCAATGGTACCACGACTAGATCTACTGTAAGCATAGATTTTTAATAGTATTCCCTTGCCAGAGTAGATACCATTCATTTTAACAGAGCGACTTGCTAAAACATCGTGGGATATCAGGGTAAGTCCAATGAGGATCAGGGATATTAAAGTAGTTTTATTTATAGATAATGACATATTTTGACTCCTTATCGACTAATTAATAATTAAGTATAATATTTTATAAGGCTGAATCAACGTATTATTTAATTACCTTGAAAATAATAGAATCATTATTATATCCGGATCTTTTATGATAAGCTGAAAGGTGTTTGGTATATGTCCTCATCTCTCCGGAAGGGGATTTCAGAGTATAAACGATCTTGTATTTAAAATTAGAGTAATATCGGTTAGTCCGGACCTTGAGGACGTGAGATGATTTATAGAAGCCTCTGTTATATTTCTGTCCTGTAAAATAATATTTTTTATTAATATGATCATGGCTGATAACTATATATGCTTTTCCGGTGAGATAATAACCCTTTTTAGCCCGGATAGAAAAATAGTTTAGGGGTGTCTGATGGCCACGACGCCTAGGATCATACACATCACTGGTTTCTATGCTGAACTGGATATGATTGTTGGAATAATGTCCCTCTGCATGAACAAAACTGGATGGATATATTTTATACGCCATAATAATTACAAATACATTAATAATAATATACATTATATTTTTCATTATCATTCTCCTTGTATACAATATAATTGTTATCTGATTATAATTCTCATAATAATATAACACAAATTATTTTATTATCAATTTATCGAATCTGGTGATGATTTTGAATAGGGGATGACGAAATTATTTTTAAATCTATTTAATAGATTACAAAATTACTAGTGAAATAATAGAATATTTAGGCAAATCAGGATAAAAATGATAACTAGTGAGAATATAAACAAATCCTATTTATTTCCTTTAAAAATATCTAAAAAAATCCCTGAATTATATGAAATATCTTGTCGAAAAATAGACTCGTTTGTAGTATTATGTCAATTTTAAATTATGAAAAATCGTCCGTCCTTACAAATTGTCCTTACTTTCCTTATACTTATCCTTATGGGTACCGGTCTTCTATACTTTTTCGGATTTTCAAAGAATTTTAAGCAGGATAAAGGGGTTCATGCCCTGTTTATTTCGACAAGCGCGGTGTGTGTAACCGGATTAAGTACCGTGGATACCGAGAATGACATGACCACCCAAGGACATATCATATTGATATTCCTTATCCAGTTTGGGGGGATAGGGGTATTGACGCTTTCTAACTGGTTGTTACTATCAATCAAAGGACGTCTGAACTCTGCCCAAAGCCAATCCACAGCCAGTAGTTTTGGCACCATCACGAAATTACCCATGGGAAAATTATTAAAACAGATTATTATATTCACTTTCATAGTGGAATTCATTGGTGCATTGATATTATTCTTCAGATTTATACTGGTTTTCCCGTTTTCAAAAGCCTTATGGTATGCAGTATTCCATAGTGTTTCGGCATTCTGTAATGCGGGATTCAGCTTATTCTCAGATAATTTGGTGGGGTATAAGGGGGATCTGACTGTCAATCTGGTAATCATGTTTCTCATAGTTGCAGGAGGAATAGGTTTTATTGTTGTATCGGATGTTTACGAAACTTTAAAGAGTAGATGGCGTGGTAGAGTTGTCAGTTTGACACTTCATACAAAAATTGTTTTCTATACAACAGGATTTCTAATACTTGGTGGATTTGTTTTTTTTATGGTTCTGGAATGGAATAATATATTACAAAAAGAATCACCTGTCACAAAGATTCTTGAGAGTATGTTTATGTCCGTTACCCCAAGGACAGCAGGGTTTAATACTATTGATGTAGGGCAATTAACAAATATATCCATTATTGTAACGATGCTACTGATGGTTATCGGGGGTTCACCAGGATCTACAGCAGGGGGGATAAAAACTACATCAGGAGCAATATTCTGGGCTTTGATCTCTTCAAATCTCAGGAACAGAGATAATGTAGAATTATTTAACCGAACAATCCCCTATCCAACCATTGCAAAAGCATTAACCATCATCACGTTGTATTTTTTAACTGCATTTGCGTGCACAACTCTAATAGAAGCCTATGAATTACTCAGTGTTTCAGCTATAAATAGCCGAAGATTGTTTATAGAACACTTGTTTGAAGTCATTAGTGCCATGAGTACTGTGGGATTATCCATGGGTATTACGTCAAAGCTGTCTGACTTTGGAAAGATAATTATTATATTGTGTATGTTCTTTGGTAGAGTAGGACCTTTGGCATTAGCTACATCTTTAATTGGTGAAAGGAAAAAGTTAACATATACCCTACCTAAGGAAGATATCATTGTAGGATAGAAAAGGAGCTTAATTATGAGTCGTATTAACGAGAGTTTCGTGGTATTTGGTCTCAGTCGATTTGGATATCAAACCGCTGTATCTCTATTTCAGCTCGGTGCTGAGGTGACAGTTATTGATTATAATGAAAAAACCATTCAAAGAATTAGTTCAGAGGTTACTAAGGCAATTACAGCGGATGTTCTGGATAGAGAAATTATGGATCACCTTGGTATACCTAATATGGATGTCGCTATTATTGGTTTAAGAAGAGCTTTTGATGTCACTGTTCTTCTGGTAAATTATATCAAATCGAAGACGAAGATCAAACGGATTATTGTTCTTGTGGATAGTGATGAGAAAGCTGAGGCATTGCGTCTTATGGGTGTTACTCAGACAATATATCCGGAGCGTGATTCATCCTATCGTCTTGTCAAACAAATTATGATGCCAAATCTTATTGAGCAAATCTCTCTCAGTACGGAAGCATCAATTGTTGAAATGGAATGTCCAGAGGAATTTATAAATAAATCTCTCATTCAAACGAACATTCGCAAGCGCTTTGGTGTTTATGTAATAGGTATTATTCGTTATGATACCCAGCAGAAGACTGAAGAGGTCATTATTGCGCCACCCCCTAAATCAATGTTTATTAAGGACGATAAAATTATTATCTTGGGTAATTCCCAGGACTTGATTCAATTTACAAATCAATATGCAAAGGAACCAGAAATATAATATGAAAAAGACAATTATAGTAATAATAATGCTTGGAATCCTCTCCTTGAACCAATGTGAGAAGGGGAGATCCCTTGATATTCAAGCTAATCCATTTCAGAAATATACGCTAAGCGATTTTTTAAACATCACAGGAGCTGGAGGACTCAATCAAGGCACAAATGGTTTTACAGTCTACACAGCGTGGTCAAAACAATCCGGAGGAGTTCGTCANNATTCAAAGAAACATAAGCAGATCACCCATTTCAAGGAAGGTATCGATTGGTCTTCCTTATCACCTGATGGAAACTATATTATTGTGGGCGTATCCAAAGGAGGAAATGAACAATCCAAGTTATGGCTATATGAAACAAAGTCTGGTAAAGGATCTATGCTAAAAGATCAGGGTGCCTCGAAACGACGTAATAAGGCAAAGTACGGTGGAATTCACTGGCATCGTGATAGTCGTTATTTCTTCTATAGCTCTAATTTAGAAAGAGAAAAGGACTTCGATATATATCAATACGACATTGCAAATCAAAAGAGCACAAAACTATACGACTCTAAGGGATATAATATTGTCAGAGAAAGCAACAAAACTGGTGACACTCTTATTATTCTGTATTATAAAAGTAATGTTGAGTCAAGACCTTTTCTATTCCATATCCCAACAAAGAAAATTACACCTATTCTCTGGAATAAACAGCAACCACACATATTCTACGACTTTGTATTTTCTCAAGATGAAAAGCAGATCTATTTCTTAAGCAATTTATTCACGGATTATGCTTCCCTCCTGCGATATGATATGACAAGTCACAAAGCTGAACCAGTCTTGAAATCTTTTGAAAATCCCTGGGAAATTATTGATCTAAAGCATGATCCAGACAGAAGATCTTTTGCAATCACTGTAAATGAGAATGCCTATCACAAAGTATATTTCACATCTCCTGATAACAACTGGAAAATCACACCATTCAAACCCCTTGACGAAGGGATGTACAGTATTAAGAAAATCACCAAGGATAATATATTCTTCTCCTTCCAGAGTTCTAAGGTAGTCCCGAATTCGTATTATATTTCAAGACCCTTTGAATCAGCTAAACCAGTACAGGCAACTTTCAGTTCATCCAATGGAATACCTGTTAATAAATTCTATCTGCCCAAATTAATCCACTACAAATCTTTTGATGGATTAAATATCCCTGCATTCCTTTATCTTCCTCCAAATTACAAAAATGGACACCCAATCCCCTTTATCATTCATGCCCACGGAGGACCTGAAGGCCAGTTTAAGCCCTATTTCAGCAGAGAGTATCAATATCTTCTATCTCGTGGATTCGGTATCCTTGCACCCAACGTGCGGGGAAGCGCAGGTTATGGGAAGATATATATTAATCTCGATAATTACAAAAAACGCATGGACTCCGTAAAAGACTATTATCACGCTACTAAATGGCTTATAGAAAACAAATATACCCGTCAGGGAATGCTGGGCATCCGCGGGGGTAGCTATGGTGGATTCATTGTGATGGCAATGATTACCGAATATCCAGAGTTGTTTTCCGCTGCTGTCGATATTGTGGGTATCGTAAACTTCGTAACATTCCTCAAGAAGACAAGGATATATCGTCGTGCCATCCGTGAAGTGGAGTATGGTCCTCTGACAGACATCCCCTTTTTAACATCCATCAGTCCTATCCATAAAATCGATAGAATCAAAACCCCTCTTCTTGTGATCCATGGAAAAAATGATCCCCGTGTCCCGGTAGAAGAAGCCTATCAGGTGATCAATGGATTAAAAAAACTCGATCGTAAGGTAGAGTCAATTATCTTTGAGGATGAAGGTCACGGTGTCCGTAAATTGAGCAATCGTCTCATCGCCTATAAAAAAATCGCTGACTGGTTCAAAGACCATCTCCTGAATAAATAGTTTATACAGAGTGAAGCGTTACCTGATCATTACCCATATCCTATCTGTCCCACTTGTCCTGAATCTCATAATGTATTTTTTAGCAGGACTGACAGAAATCGAATGGATCGCGTATATACCATTGATTATCTATTACATTCTTCCAGGACTCGGGCTACCCTATTTACTTGTCTTGATCTATCCCCTCATCCGATCATGGAAAATCTATAACAAATCCCGGATGTTGATATCTCTTTTAATAATCTATACCTGTACATTTCTAATCTATACTTCCTATATCCTGTGGTGGTACATAACCAGCCAAAAATGGGTTTATCTATAAATTGACCTGACATATCCAATAAAACCTCGTATCGAAAATCCCTCAAAGAAATAAATCTCACGTCTGATGATTTCGGATAGACATGACGAATATCTTTAGAGGTTAAATGATTGCTGAAGAATATCTTTCTATTGAATTGGGGGTAAGAGCTTTGTAAGTTCGGATTGATAGTATAAAAATTACTTGCCAAACCATAAATTATAAAATATTATTAAGCATTATAATGATTATAACACAGAAACCCGAATAAGATGTTTGGATTAAAATATGTTAATTGATTTCGATTTATTAGAAAATGAAAGGGTTTTTTATTCTGAAAACATTGTTTATTATTATTTAATAAAAAATGCTTTCAATATAGTTATCTTTTATAGAGAAAAATTATTACATAGGGTATGCTAAATGAACGAGATATATAAAAATGCCAACTCATTAGAGTATTCGCTAGAAGATATTTTATACGCTGGAGTTTTGTATAACGTTATAAAAGAAGACAATTCAGATAATTATTGTTTAATGTCAACAAGAATTTGTGAAATTAAAGAAAATGATATATTGAAAAAATTAGCTGGTGAAAAGGGTATTTATGCATTTTATCGCGATTGTGAATGTTTATATGTTGGCAAAAGTATAGATTTACTAAGTAGATTAGGAAGTGGACATGCAGTATTTAGTTCACATTCAAAAAGCGCTTATTCAATGTTTCATAATGAAATAATTTTAAACGATGATTTAGATGCGTTAAGGCTATCTTATCAAAATATAAAAATAAAAATATTTATACTTGCACATTTAATAGAAAACAAATTTGATTTATTAAATCGGATGAGTGATATAAATAATATAAATGATATAATAAATTATTATTATGAAGATGAAAAATTATTAAAAGAATCATTATCTGATTTTGAAAAAGAGATCAAAAAAGAACTTTGTCCTAAATATACAGATTAAGACTTAATATTTATAAATATCAACCATACCAAACAATCCCCTCACCATGCCCTTTAAAGACGGATTTGAGTATTCGATCCGGTTATAATTGATTATATTCGTCATCATCTTAAAATAATGGTCGATCAATGAATATAAATCTAAACCAGGCACAGGAAAAAGATATCCCAATTCTCCTCCAATTTATAAAAGCTTATCATTCTTATGATCACATTGATTTTGATTTAGAAAAAGCAGAAAAAGCCCTTCATCCCCTTATTCTCGATGAGCATATCGGAAGGGCGTGGATTGTTACTTTAGATCAGACAAATCAGATTGGATATATTTTATTAACGTTTGGATATTCCATGGAATACTGCGGACGAGATGCCTTTTTTGATGAGTTTTTTATAGAAGAAAAGTATCGTGGTCAGGGGATTGGCAGGGTAGTCCTTGAAAAAGCTATTGTGGAAGCAAAGAAACTGGGTGTAAAACAGCTTTATCTTGAGGTGGAACGTCATAACATCGGTGCGGAACACTTATATGAGTCCATCGGATTCTATCCCAGAGCAAGATATCATCTCTTAACTATGAGCCTTACTAAAGAATAAATTATTTTATCAAGAAATCTCATCAGGATGATTTATCAGAGTTGATAAAACAGCTTTCCTTTCAGTAATTCTTTCTTTATTACGGATTAAAACATATTTTTGTAGAATAATAACCCTTGGAAGATTATATTATCATAAAGAAACACAATCGGAACTAAAATTTTTGATTCCGATACTCTTTCGTCGTTAACCCTCTGTTCTAATATAAAATTCTATGGTCTGTGAAATGATATAGCTGTTTATTTATTTACAATTATTTTCTATAAAAAAATACTTCGAATAATACTTTTAAATGCTTGTAATGTTTGCT
>DKAT01000027.1 GCA_002450905.1 Spirochaetia bacterium UBA6919 | reverse complement strand
GGTGGTTTTCCCTGCCCCATTGGGACCAAGAAATCCAAAACACTCCCTGTCGTTTACAGTGAAATCAATCCCGTTGACGGCATGGATATCCCTATAGTATTTCGTTAATTTGTTTGCATGGATAATGGTTTTCATAAGCGATAATATTAATTGATTTTCTATCGGGTGACAAGTAAAATTGGTTTAATCTATTCCAATTCCCTTATAATCCCTACAATGTTTCGTCTGATTGAGTAATATTAAACAGATGATTTTGTGAATTCATTCAGAATTTATTAAAAATATTTTAAAAATAAATGGAAATCTTGTTTGAGCAGTTCAATGCAATATCTTCAGACTGTTTGTGGAAAATTGATAACATGATTTCATAACTACACACCATCGGAATCAGATTTTTTAGTTCCGATACTTCACAGGTTCTTGACATGTCCTTCAGTTTATCATTATTTAAATAAAAAATATTTTTTGTAATATATTGATTTACAATTATAAAGATTCGATTATCACCCTATTAATATTTTCTTCCGAAAATAACATTTACATGCATTATCATGAATATGATCTTTATAAAATGATTTTCTTGATATTTAATTTTTGTTATATTAGAATCATGACTGATTTAGTTCAAAGAGCACAGCTAGGGGATTCTCATGCTTTTGATGAATTGGTAAAAACTTATAGGGATAATTTAAGATCTTATCTCTTTCGAATGATTACCCATCCTGATGAAACGGAGGATCTCACCCAGGAAACCTTTGTAAAGGCTTATATGAACATTCAATCCTTTCGGGGTGAATCTTCATTTAAAACGTGGCTCTTTGCAATTGGTACGAATCTTGTCCGAGATCATTTTAGAGCGAAGAGGAGGTGGCCTGAGAATAATCAGGACATTGGTAAAAAGGCTTGTCCTTCAAAGAAAACATTAACGGATGAAAGAGATCGTTTACTGGAAGAAGGATTAAACACCCGATATGACATAGAAAGCCATATCAATTTTTGTTTCACCTGCATCATGAAATCGATTCCTCTGGAACAACAGATCGCCTTGATGTTGAAGGAGATTTACTTGTTTAAAAATAATGAAATCGCTGAAATTATGAATAAGACGGAAACTTCTGTAAAACACCTCGTCCATAATGCTCGGGATAAGATGAAACGGATATTTAATGATCGCTGTGCCTTAATAGGAAAGCAGGGCATGTGTTATCAATGTGTAGAAATGCATCAGCTTATGTATCCCGATCTTGATCCTCAAAGGGATTTGGAAAATATACCGATGGTACAAGAAGCTCAAAACCCTTATCCTGAGGATGATCATCTTTTCAATCTTCGTATAAATATTGTTCAGAAAATCAATCCACTCAATTCACACTCATCAGATCTCCATCAATTCCTGTTTAATATAACCAGGGATGCTATTGGCGATATATAATATTTGGATAAATCGTTTAGGGAAACTAATTTCAAAATAAATAAGAAAAAAATGATTTTTTCAGGATCTCTCGGGATGATTTCGTCGTCTAAATAATAAATTCATTTTAGGAGTATCCCATGGGAAAATCATTAGAAATTGTTAATCAATTCCATCACTCAGTTGGAAATAAGAGTCCAGAATGGCAGGATTTAGTCACTGACGATGTATTATTTTCAGGTCCAGTTCAGACGTGTAAGGGTAAGAAAGAATTTATCCAATTGAATAATGGTTTCTTTCAATTCCACAAAAAAACTCGTATGCTCAATCAGTTTGAAAATGGGAATACAGTTTGTTCTATCTATGAAATGGATATTAAAGCTCCTTCTGGAAAGGATATAGTATGCCATATATCTGAATTAGCTACTCTGAAGGGTGGACAGATTACGGAGTTCAAAATATATTATGATCCCAGAGAGTTTATGAAGGAGTTTTCCATGGAACATTAATATGAGTGGAAATAAGATCTTGCTTAGATAGCTTGTATAAGTGTGACAATTCGCTTAAGATAATAATTGATTTATATGCCTGGAGAGAATATCCCCAGGCAGTTTATATTATTTTTTTTGGTTTAAACGTAGGAAATTAAGAGCTGATCCTGCTTTAAGCCATTTGATTTGCAGGTCATTCATAGTGTGTGATGCCTTAATATTCTCTTTGGATCCATCCTGATGAGTTATCTCCACTTCAAGATCCTTTCCTGGAGCAATATTCTCAACACCTTTAATGGATACCTTATCCTTCTCCTGGAACTTTTCGTAATCCGACTTATTTGTTAGCCAGAGAGGTAAAATACCTTGTTTCTTTAAATTAGCTTCAGCAATCCGAGCGAAACTTCTTGCGATAATAGCTCGACCGTTCAAATGTCGTGGTTCCATAGCGGCATGCTCACGACTGGATCCCTCACCATAGTTTTCATCCGCAATCACAACCCAGCCTAAGCCTCTTTTCTTATAATCACGAGCGATTTCATGGAATTGTTTACCCGATTCGTTAGATAGAATGTTATTTCCCATTCCTGTTTCGTTTGTATAAGCATTCACAGCACCAAGGAACATGTTCTTGCTGATGTTATCGAGGTGACCACGATATGTTAACCAGGGTCCTGCTGGCGATACGTGATCCGTAGTACATTTTCCAAGAGCTTTTACAAGAATTGGGAGTTCTTTAAAGTCTTTATTGAAATCTGGTACAGAGAATGGATCGAGTAGAGCTATCCGATCGCTGTTTGGATTAACCTTAACATCTCCACCTGTATTGGAAAACTCATATCCACTATCCTTGGATGTAAACCCTTTCGATGGGAGTTCTTCTCCTGTTGGGGGATTGAACTTAAAGTCCTTTCCATCGGCTGTTTTGAGAGCATCTTTCATGGGGTTAAACTTCATGCTACCAGCGAAGGATAGGGCAACAACAACATCTGGACTACTAATAAATGAGTTGGTATTGGCACTTCCGTCATTTCGTTTCTTGAAATTTCGGTTGAATGAGGTAATAATATTATTAGGATTCGCAGTTTCCTTGGAATCTCTTGTCCATTGACCGATACAAGGTCCACATGCATTAGCAAGAACCTTTCCGCCAACTTTCTCGAAGTCATTCATAATACCATCACGGATAATCGTTTCATATATTCTCTCAGAACCTGGACTCACAAGGAAATCAGCCTTCATCTTAAGACCTGCTTTCATTCCCTGGCGTACAAGATCTACTGCTCGAGTGAGATCTTCATAGCTGGAATTGGTACAGCTACCAATTAAACCGGCACTGAGCTCTGCAGGAAAGCCATTCTTATCTACATCGTCACTCAATTTACTGAGGGAACGAACAAGATCAGGGGTATGAGGACCAGCAATCTGAGGTTCTAATTGAGAGAGATCAATTTCATGGATTTCATCAAAATATTTCTCAGGATTCATCAATACTTCTGGGTCTGCTTTAAGATATTCAGCATATTGAGAAGCTAATTTAGCTACTTCTTCCCGTTCAGTTGCTTTCAGATAACGTACCATCGCTTCATCAAATGGGAAAAGAGATGTTGTAGCACCAATTTCAGCACCCATATTGGTAATAGTTCCTTTTCCAGTACAGCTAATGGAGGATGTACCTTCACCAAAGTACTCAACAATCTTGCCAGTACCACCCTTAACAGTCATTATTTCAGCTACTTTCACGATAACGTCTTTTGGAGAAGTCCAACCTGAGAGCTTTCCTTTCAAGTGGATACCAACAATCTTAGGCATACGTACACCAAAGGGTTGACCTGTCATCACGTCCACAGCATCAGCACCACCCACACCAATAGCAATCATTCCAAGTCCACCTGCATTAGGGGTGTGAGAGTCAGTACCTATCATCATCATTCCTGGTACAGCATAATTTTCTAATACAACCTGATGAATAATTCCTGATCCTGGTTTCCAGAATCCCATACCATATCGCATAGCAACAGCCCGTAAGAAATCATAGACTTCTTTGTTTTGATCCAGTGCAACGGGTAAATCTTTTCCTGAACCATCTTTTGCCATGATTAAGTGGTCACAATGAATAGTCGTAGGAACAGAAGTCGTATTCATCCCAGCAGTCATGAACTGGAGAAGTGCCATTTGTGCTGTAGCATCTTGCATAGCTACCCTATCTGGCATAATATCTATATCTGATTTACCTCTTTCAATATCGGCTGTCTTATAGTCCACCATGTGAGAAAATAATATCTTTTCAGTCAGGGTAAGTCCTTTTCCAGTCCTCTTTCTCATGGCATCATGGATATCTTTCATAGATTCATAAAGCTTTTTAATGGGTCCAATTTCTAATAACATAAATCAATCACCTCTTCAATAATATTATATACATCCTCTAAGGAGTTGGAGCAGGAATAGTTATCCGTTTTCTGCAGGGATAAGTATTAGAACGATGTATATTTGATCATATAAGATATATTTTTTTTACAAAAAAAACAATCCATTTCGTAATAGTTCTGAATATTTTTTTATGGAAAGAAAATAATTTGATGTCTATCTATTTTAAATATCTTGATCCGATGAATATTATAGGTAATGGGATGGAAAGAATGGATAAAATCCGTTCTGATTTGATAATATTGATAATAGATCAATTGAATAGTGGTATAGGCTCCAGTCTATAACAGGGACACTAGCAAATTATTAGTCTGATTTCTTGTCATCTGTTTTTTTATCACCCTTAGGGGACTGAGGGGTAAAATCCTCGAGGAGCCTTTCATTAACTTCCCTTTGGTAGTTCTTCACAGCCTCTTGAGGTGATTTTCTTTGTTTGTCCACCATAGCCTGGTATTTGGAATAATCAATAATTTTAATGGTGCTGGGATGATTAAGTATTAGCAGTACCCCGATGTTTCTTCCATCCGAGGTCTTATACGTAGATCTTCCTGATGCTTTCCACATCGCATAGCGGGAGGTACGAATATCCGCCTCACCATATTTGGATAAAATCCTTTCATAGAGAGTGGGATAATCGTTATATTTATTATTAAACTGGATGATAATGGCATACAATTTCCACGACTTGTCATCTGAGTCTTTTTTCTTAGTGTCAGTCTTGTTTTCTGATTTATCTGATTTCTTTGTATCCTGTTTTTCATCATGGTAGAATTGATAATAGATATGATGGATAAATGGTTTTCTTTTCGCCTTCAATAAGAATTTTTGTTGTTTATCAAAATCACCGTAATCAGTCTCCACATCAACCTCTAAATCGGGATCACTGGATAATACTTCCTGTACTTGTTTTCTGTTCATCCCCAATTTGATTTTCCTGTACTGACCTTCAATACCGATCTTAGGTTGATCTTTTTTATTGACTTCGGGTTTGTCCTGTCCAAATGCTGTTATACTAATTAAAAATAATATTATTATACTAATCCATTTCATGAAATGATCCTTAAAAGAATATCCATATTATAAACACCTTTTCGGAAATTAAATCAAAATCTAAAACATTTGTTTCTTCCAAAAAATATCACCTGTGGTCTATACTTATTCAAAGACTGGGAAAAGAAACACTATCGGAACTAAAATTTTTGATTCCGATACTGATTCCTATCCATACCTACGAAATATCTTCTATTTTAAACTGCTTCTGAAATCCCTTATAATTTAAATATTTTTTTTATAAATTCCTGAAAAAATAATTTTATTGGTTATATATTTATGGTATATAGGTCATTTATTCAATTCACTCATTATTTTGAAAAATTGTATCCAGAATGGGGATGAAATTTGATTTTAATATCCCAATTTTCGATAATCAAGGGGAATATTCAAAAGGATTTTCAGATGAAGAAACGCTATTTTATATTTATAATTCTCTTAATTTCAGTTACATATCTCCAGGCTGATGAATATCCACAACACTTTAGATATCTTGCCAAAGCCACTGCCTATTTCGATGACGAATATAATATCCAGCATTATAGCGTATACACCTATGAAGATTCCCGTCTTGTCAGGGAAGATAGGGTTTCAAAAGATTTTGAAAGAGAATCCTATACCCTATTTGATTACAATGAAGATAATAAAATAATCAGAGAAGTCACCCGATCAATGGATAAGAAATTGATTTCTGAAAAAAAGTATAAATATTATACACCAACAAGAAAGAAAAGTGCAATATATTCAACAACGAATGGAAAAGAAAGTTATATTTACTATCGATATGGTTTTATGGAAGGAAGGAAGTTATACGAAGAGGAGGCATGGTATTCCAATCGCAAAGAGGATCACAAATATCTTATCCATCTTAAGAGAATCACATTCAATCTGGATGGTCTACCTGGACGAATTGAATTCTTTGAAAAAGATCCTGATCAACCGGACAGAAAAAATAAGAAGCTTTTAAAATGGTATGAAGACATTAAATATGACGATAACGGACGTGTACAATATGTTATCCGTGTAAATCAGGAGAATTATGCCCGGAATTATATTAAATATGTTTATGATAGATTATTTCGCCTGTCTGAAATCAGGGTCTATTCAGGGTATATCCAATTTAACAACGCTGAAATGAACTTCGTAAACAAATTTCAATTAGTAAAGAAAGTCTCCCTCAAGTACAAGCTGGATAAGAACCTTCGATTCAAAGAGAAGAATATTATTAAATACGTTAATAGCGAAGATATCGAAATTATTATCTATGATTATCCTGCAACAAAAAAAATTATTTCGAACGTACAGCAAAATATACCTGACAACAACAATAAAAATACCGGAACAACCGACAAACCAACAAATAAAACGGACAAAACAGATAAAACGGACAATAAGACGGATAAGATTGACAAAACAGATAAGACAGACAAAACAGATAAGCCTGATGAATCATTACGGAAAAATAACACCGATAAAACCCCTCCAGTAGACAATTCATCAGGAACAAATAGCTGGGCTATCCAATTGAAAAAGAAATTCACTGCACAGCCCCTATTAAACTCCGAAGGAAACCTTATTCTACCCTTAGAAGGAAAACAACTCTCAAGTATTAATACCCAGGGAAAGCAAAATTGGAATATTTCGGTAGATGGAGATATCATCTTAGCACCAATAGAACATGATAAAATGATTTACTTCGGAACATCCAGTGGAACAATATATTGTGTTGAAATGAAATCTGGAAAATCATTGTGGAACAAACCCGGCTTCGGAACATTTCTTCCCAAGAGTAAAATCATTATCGCAAATAACTCACTTATCTTTGCTAGAAACAATAACACCATAACATCAATATCCATCAAGGACAAAAATCACTTATGGGAATACAAATCCAGTAATAATATATTGTTTACACCCGTTGCCGATAAATATAATGTCTATCTGTGCACACAATTCGATCTCCTTGCAATTGATATTCTAAAGGGCACCGATAAGTGGAAAGATGCTTACGAGAGAGAGATAAGCACTTACCCCATCATCGTTGAAAATACCGTTATCACTTTCACTCAGGCTGGAATCAAAGCTATAGAACTAAAAAATGGTCTAATCCAGGGAAACACACCAAAATGGCATATCAAAGAACATATCGTCCTTTCACCAGGATATTACAGAGAGGGATTTTTATACGCAAGCACCGATGAGGGATTCCTGATTAAAGTTGCTGTGGATAAGGGAAATATCGTCTGGTCAGAAGAAATTAATCTGGCACAAGTTTATATTACTGGGAATAAAAAATATTTGTATGTCACATTTTCTGGGGATGAATTTTATATAATTGATTACAATACTGGAAAAACAATTAATCGATACGAAGGCGTACAAAATGATCATATAAGCACTCCAATTTTACAAAATGAAAATAATACTGAAAATATAATCTATTATGGAACTCAATACGGGAATATCTATAAAGACACTCTCAAATAAAGAAATTCATACAGAATTTCATCAGGTTATTTTCAAAACAGTATAAAAATCCGATACTCTTATCCAAACAGGTTATGAAATGAAAATTACACTAATGCTCATCCTATCAATAATGCCACTCCTCCAAAACTGCTCTCAAAACAAATTAATCGATACACAGAATTGGTTAAAGCAATACGGAAAGGATTATACCCTCGAGGAATTAAAACATATTAAAAACCTCGATTTAAAATATAAAGAAATCACAGACATCACCCCTATAAATACCCTCACCACTCTCAATTCCCTTGATCTCACTGGAACAAAAATAACCGATATCACCCCCCTCTCCAATCTCACAAACCTCAAAGAATTATATCTTTCTGATACTAAAATATCCAATTTACAACCCCTCTCCAATCTAAAACACCTTGAGATGCTAATGATTATCAAAACAGATATTAAAAATCTCACCCCCCTAAAAACCCTTAAGACCTTGGAAATGCTGTTTCTAGACCCAGAAAATATCCCAAAACAACAGGTCGATGATATAAAAAAAATCCTCCCCCGCTGTAGAATTAATTATCCAGATATCAAATCAGAATAATCTTATGGAGCACTTCTTAAAATCTCAATATTCTTAATAGTTTTATCCGATAATAAAATTCTTATTAAATTATCTTCAAAATATTTTATCAATTATTAATTTATTGGAAACAAGGATAGTCAGAATACAATGCTTTTAGTTAAATTTAATCTATAGGTGTTAAATATTTTAATACCCGCTCACAAAAAATAATTAATTCTCTATATATCAGGATTAGATAGAAATTATCAATACTGATTTATTAATATATTTGTCTCTAAGGCAGGATCTGTTGGAAAATCAATCAATACTTATTGTAGATGACAACCCAAGAAATATACAACTCCTCAATCACATCCTGGTTCAAAATGGATATAAAACAATTATAGCACGGGATGGAGAGGAAGCTCTGGGATCAGTGAATCTCAGCCTGCCAGACTTGATACTCCTGGATATAATGATGCCAGAAATGGATGGATATGAGGTTTGTAGAAGATTAAAGCTCTCTGAGGAAACCAAAGATATCCCCATTATTTTTCTCACTGCTAAAGTTGATGTTGCTGATCTGATTAAAGGATTCGAAGAAGGAGCCGTAGATTATATTACAAAACCATTTAATGCAAGAGAATTACTCAGAAGAATACAAACCCATCTGGAATTGAAAGAAAAAACTGAAAGTCTTATCATCGCTAAAAATAACTATAAACATCTCCTTCATATCCTATGCCATGACCTCGCCAATCCCATTGGATTTGTCTCTGGTGTACTGGAAGTAGCAGAAGAAGATCCCGCATTTTTCGACGAAATGAAAGAAAATATAAAAATATCCATTGATAACAGTGTATCTATAATTAATCTGATCCGGGATATTCGAGCTCTCGAAGAAGGAAAAATGGAACTCAGTCTGGAACATATTTCACTGAAATCAGCCCTCGAAGAATCATCCAGAATTCTCAGCAAAATTATATATGATAAAAAAATAAAAATAATCTTAGATGTTGAAGAAAACCACTTTATCTTCGTAGAAAAAACATCTTTCATCAATTCTGTATTAAACAATATTTTAACCAATGCAATTAAATTCTCCTTCCCTGAATCCAATATCAATATCTCATCAGAATTACATGACAATATGATCACTCTCTCCATAAGGGATTTTGGACTTGGAATCCCGGAAAGTCTCCTCCCCTCAATCTTTGATACGAGTAAAATTACAAGTCGCTTGGGTACAATCGGCGAGAAAGGAACAGGTTTTGGTATGGCACTGGTTCAAAAATTTGTAAAAGCCTATGGAGGAGATATAAATATCATTTCAACTGAAAAAAATGATTCCACTGATAATCATGGAACTGAGGTGCAAATCACTCTCAAGTCATCATAAATAGTAATTTTAATTATCTTCTGCTTCAAATATAATTACACTGTTTATATTCTAGTATATAATATCCCAAATGAACTTAATTTCATTAATATTCAGATGATGATACAAAATTATATAAAATAACTAATATTTTAAAAAGGATTTCATATGAATAAAATGAATTACAAAATTCACCACATCATATCAGCACTATTTCTCATCACAATTTTTTTTATAACAAATTGCAAACAAGAAAATAATCCCAAAAATATCTTAAAAGCATCCATAGGAGCACCCATTGGAATCATCACTCTCCCCATTTGGATCGCTGAATCAAAACAATTTTTCAAGGAAGAGGGCTTGGATCTAACAATTAAGGTATATTCAAGTGGTAAGCGTTCTATGAAAGCAATGTTTAAGGATAAAGTTGATATTTCTTTCTCTGCAGAAACACCATTTGTTTTCAGCAGCTTTGAAAGAAACTATATTCAAATCATATCCACCATAGGAGCATCCAATAACGAGAATAAGTTGCTCTCCCGAAAGGATCTGGGTATAAATAAGCCATCTGATCTTAAAAATAAAACCATTGCCACCCATAATGGTGCAGCTGGACATTTCTTTCTGTATAATTTCCTCACAAAACACTATCTCAACGACTCTGTAAAAATAATATACAAAAAAAGCCAGGATATACCAGAATTACTCGCAAATGGTAAAATTGATGCATACTGCCTGAGAGATTATTTCATCCAGAAAGGAAAAAAATTACTGGGTGATAAAGCAATTATATTCTCAAGCCCAGGTCTCTACAGAAAAACTTTCAATATGATCACTACAAAAAAATACTCAAAAACCCATCCAGAAGCATTAAAACGAATCCTAAAGGCTCTCATCAAAGCGGAACAATTCATCAAAGATAATCGTCAGGAGTCCAAGANNAATCCTCTCCAAAAAAAGCGGATTATCTCAAAAAAATATCGATCAAAACTGGGACTCATCCTACCAAATCAAAATATTCATCGACCAATCCCTACTCATATCCATGGAACAACAAGCAAGATGGATCATCAATACCAAATTACTAAATCACAAACAAGTCCCAAACTTTCTAAATTACTTTCACTTGCAACCATTAAAATCCGTCAAACCAAACGCCATTTCAATAAGAGAATAATCAGGATCACAACATGAAAATAAAATCAATATTCATTTTAATTGCGACTATAACCGGTACATTCATCGTCGCTATCGGCATAATCATATTTATAACCTCCTCTAAAATCGATAGCAAATTAGATCAATCGAATATTAGTATCCATGTAGTCAAAGAATTACAAGAACACAGCTCCGTCCTCAACGAATATCTAATACACGGTGAGCAACGTATGCAACAACAGGTCATCAAAACATACAACTCCCTGCAAAAGGCTCTCATCCAATTAAAAAAATCATTTCATGAGGACAACAAATCCTTCACCACAACAATCAACTCAAATAATCACCAAATATCTCTACTCCTCAATGATTTAAATATTAATAACAAAATGATCAAACACTTTCAAAGCATTAATGACCAAAATAAGTTAAAAATGGCACTGGAAATCAAATCCAATTTAATCGACCAGACAGCAATCCAGATCCAGGAAATGACATCAATAAGCTATAATTTATCTAAAAAAGCAACTCAGGAAATTAAATCTGTTCAAAAAATCAATAATTATCTAATTCCTCTACTAATTATCGTCTTGGTTATATTAATTATAATCATAACGATTGCCGTAACTGATGTCGTGATCAAACCATTAAATAAACTGACTAATAGTGCTATATTAATCGCACAGGGTAATTTCAATGAAAAAATCCATTTAAAAAGATCCGATGAGCTAAACCAACTCGGAAATGCATTTAACTACATGCAAGATAAATTACAAGCATTCTACACAGATATCCAGACCTCCAATTCCCTGTTAAATCAAAAAAATGATGAATTAAATAATACATTAAAACAGTTGTCAGACATCCAATCCTCCCTGGATCACCATGCCATCGTCGCCATCACAGATGCAAAGGGAGATATCACTTATGCCAATGACAAGTTCATCAATATCTCAAAATACCCAATAGAAGAAATAATCGGTAAATCCCACAATATCATCAATTCAGGACACCACCCCAAAGAATTCTTCACGGATCTATGGAATACCATTAAACAGGGCAATGTCTGGAAAGGTATTATAAAAAATAAGGCAAAGGATGGCTCATTCTACTGGGTGGATACCACAATCGTCCCCTTCTTGGATCAAAATGGCAGTCCCTATCAATATATTGCCATCCGAAATGACATCACAGAACAAAAAAATCTAGAAAAACAAATCATTAAAGAAAAAGAAAAATTCTTTACCTTGATAGACCTCTCTTCAGACGGAATTTTTATCATGTCATTAGAGGATGGAAGTATAATATTCCATAGTAAATTGGTTTCAAAATTCCTCGGATACACCGATGAAGAGGTACAAAATCTGAATGTATTAGATTGGGACAAAGATATCAAATCGCTGGATGAATACCACCAGATAATTAATAATGTAGGCTATGAACCCGTTACAATTGAAAGAACTCACACCAGAAAGGACGGAACAACTTATCCTGCATCTATCACCGCTGTAAAAATTAATATAGATAATGGAGTCCTTTTATATGCTTCCGTGCGAGACATCACTGACATGAAACAAGCCCAACAACAGTTAATCATTGCAAAAGAAGCAGCAGAACAGGCAAATCATGCTAAGAGTGAATTCCTCGCTAATATGAGCCACGAAATNNCGGCTTCTCCGAAATCCTATCCTCCAGACTCACCGACGGGCAAAACAGGGAATACATAAACTCCATTCAAACCAGCGGAAAAACCCTTTTAACCCTCATAAACGATATCCTCGATCTCTCCAAAGTCGAAGCAGGAAAGCTATCCCTCGAATACTCAGCCGTCAATCCCTTTTTCATCTTCAACGAAATGAAACAAATCTTCTTCCAGAAAATCGCCGATAAAAATCTTAATTTCTTCATAGATATTGATCCAAACCTCCCCACAGCCCTAGTCCTCGATGAAACAAGGCTCAGACAGGTTCTTCTAAACCTCATTGGAAATGCCGTTAAATTCACAGAATCAGGATATATCAAAATATCAGTCCAAATGCTAAACCCGGATGAAGAGCACAGTAAACTCGATCTCAACTTCACTATAGAAGATAC
>DKAT01000004.1 GCA_002450905.1 Spirochaetia bacterium UBA6919 | reverse complement strand
TAATATTTTTTATTGGATACCTTTACTATTAAAAAAATCTTTGTATTTCATATCTATTCCTTTAATATGGTCACTCAACCAATCTTTTAAAAAGGACATGAGATTTAGAATATTTATTTGTCCACTTTGATAATTATTTTGGGTATCTTTTAATTGTTGAACAAATTGACGATGTTCTTGGAGTTGTTCGTTTAAACCAGGATATTCAGCATCCCTCATCAGTTTTTCTTCATATGAAAAATGTTTTTCAGTATATTCCGTTAGCCCTATGAGAATTTCAAGGAAGATATGATTTGCTTTACCCAGTCTCATAGCGGAGTTCAGTTTATTGATGAGTTCAATTAATTTAAGATGCTGTTTATCAATCGCTTTAATATTGACGCTATAGGAATTATCCCATTTGAAAAGAGGTTTTTCCCTGGCATCAATGGAGATATCCATATTATGTAACGTATCAGTCTTTATAGATTTAGCATTTGATTTATTTATTGTTTGTGTATAATTATTTGGGTGAAATCCTTGTTGATTGTAGACCATAACCCCACTTGCTGGATTATTTCTGTGCAAATTAATTGTGTCATGATGAGTAATCGATTTATTTTGCCCATTTGATTTTTTACCAACTAGTACTGCCAGTTCTTCTACCACAGTTAGCAGAGACATTGCCTGGGCATTCATTTGTTCACTGGCAGCAGCACTTTCCTCAGAACTAGCTGCGTTATTTTGAGTAACTTGATCCATGCTGGCAACAGTTTCATTGACTTGTTCTATACCTTGAGCCTGTTCTTTTGAAGCTATTGTCACTTCACTAATTAGTTTTTTTAATTTATTCATTGTCTCAAGAACATTATTGAAAGAGCTTTCAGTAGATTTCGTGAGATTATTTCCTTCCTGAATCTCTTTTATGGAGTTTTCGATGAGTATAGCGGTATTTTTAGCTGCATCTGCAGACCTCTGGGCTAGATTTCTAACTTCATCAGCAACTACAGCAAAACCCATACCCGCTTCACCAGCTCTGGCAGCTTCTACAGCAGCGTTGAGTGCTAATAAGTTTGTTTGGAATGCTATTTCATCAATAACTTTAATAATTTTGCCTGTTTCTTCACTTGATTTTGTAATATTTTCAATTTTAATGCGTAATTGTTTCATCATATTATTAGCATCTGAGGCTATAGTGGATGTATTTTCTGCTAACTTATTAGCATTAATAGAAATGTCAGAGTTATTCTGAATCATAGCGGAGATTTCTTCTAATGATGCAGAAGTTTCTTCAAGTGCAGATGCTTGTTCTGAAGCACCTGAAGCGAGTTTTTGACTTGATTGAGATACTTGTTGAGAACCGCTTGCTACTTGTTCTGATGTAGAAGTTAGTGTATCAACTGCGTTTGAAACTGTTTTGACAATAGATCTTGTAAGAAGAATGCTGATTAAAATTCCCAAGATAATTGCTATTCCAATACCTATGATCATTGTATAGATATTTGTTGTGAGACTTTTTTTATCGACTTCCAGTGCCTGATTTGTATTTTTTTGTTGAATCTTCAAGAGTTTGCCTGAGGCGGTGCTGATATCTGCATATATTTTAAAGGTTTCAAGGCTCGTTCTATTGACATTTAGATATATATTAAGATTTTTTGAGATTGACTCAATGAGTTGCTTCTCTTCAGATGACGAGAGGGTTAATTTCTTTGCATCAATAAAGGTTTTTAAATATATTGGAAGTTCTTTTGTTGTGGTATAAACATTTCTTATAATATCTTCGAAAGGTATCTCTGGATTGTCCTGTTCCGAGAGGAGTTGGAGTCTTGCCTGGTTTCTACCAAATTCAGTAGTGAATGTTGACAAGGCTTCAAATGCTTTTAATTGAGACTTTTGGATAAGATCAAGATCTTTATTTGTTGACTGGAGATTGAAATATGATATGACACCAACAATTATAAAGAGCAGGAGGACTAGTATGAAACCAGAAATGATTTTTTTACCTATTGATATATTTTTTAAATTAAACATAAATAGCTCCTTGATTATTTGAGACTGGACAGGATGTGATCGAGATTTTTTTGAAATAATTTCATTTGGATAAATGCATCTGAAGGTGTTTTGCCTGTAACTTCAGGTTCCGGAGTTCGTTCAGAAGTAATTTTTAAAAAAACTTTGATTCGAACCAATTCTGCGAGAACCATGTTGGTAGTGTCATAGACGTTTGAGGGGGTGATTTTACCTCCTGGTAAGGGAGGAACGTAGAATGGATACATTTTAATTTTTCGTTCAATCCGGGCAAGTTTGAACATATTGATGTAATTTTCTATCATAACATGCTCAGGTTTCTTATCTTTGGTGTTATCGGTGGTTGTAGATTCAATGGAGATATTAAAATGTGATGCGATTTTTGAGAGCTCCTGGATCATGTATCGGACATTATGATAAACATGGCTGGGTGTGATTGCAGGAACGAGACCATCCATAAGATATGAGGCTTTCCACATAGATTCGTAGACATTAGATGGGGATTTTCCATCTTTAAATGGAGCTTCAATAATTGTTGCGGAGATACCTAATTTCGATTTAATTTTACGGAGTTCTTCCAGGATTGTTTGGGTGGAGTCGAAAACTTGACCAGGGGTAATTTCTCTTAAGGGGATGCCTGGCACATTTATGGCTTCCATACTATTTTCTTTTGCAAATCGGGCGATCTTTTCAAGGACTTCGATAGATTTAGAATAGGCGTGGAGAGGCATTTTCTTGACTTGCTTGCCTGGATCCCGTGGTTTTATTGTAACATTACGATGTGAGCGAATAAGATTAATTTCTGATATGATGTTTTGAACTTGTTGATAAACATGGCTTGGGGTGAATTTCCCATTGATAATAACTTTTTTTGGTTGATTGCGATTATTATTGATATTGTCATTTTTAGGTTTGGTTTTTGTAATATCCTTATTTAATGTGGTTTTATTTTTCTTGTCATCGTTTTTATTCTGTTCGGAATATAAATAATTGATGGTAATAGATCCGAATATTAGTAAGAGGGATAGGGACAAGATTATGATTTTGGGTGAATTAAAATGTTTTTTTATTGGAGTTAATTTAATCATTTAGTTATCCTTTTTAAAAGATTGATAGAGAAAAATAATAGGTTGTTTCTAATGACATCACATACTGTGCCAGAATTATTATTTAAAGTTAATTTAACGATATGAATTAAACAATTAAAGTTTTAGAATTGTTTATTTCGGATTTTTTTTGTTTGTCTAATTGAAAAATAATAAATTTTTTTTAAAAATTATGTAATAATTACTTATTTTGAGTATTTTATACATAATTTTAAGGAAATCGGTGTAAAAGTAAGTGATAGTGGAGTAATCTATAGTAAAATCTTCTGATTTTTTAATAACAAGCGGGTGGTTTGACTTCTCACCAAGCGAATTAGAAGTTTTAATTTTTAAAGATTATTGATATATCTGTTTAATAAAAAATTATTAACATTAGTAAATTAATTATTATTAATAACATTCTCTATATTTGTTTATGAGGTGCTAAGATCATTCGGAAAAATATTATATCAATTCAATTGGATAATATTCTGTAAATATCTTAGTCNNGTATCGTCCTTCTCATTTTCAATATAGAGATAGCCATTTTTAATCCACATTTTGGTGATAAAATTATCATAAGCATCCCCTGTTAGCCTACCATATTGGATGTGATAAACCTTTAAAACCCATAAACGCTTACCAGTTGAAACCTTAAATGCTTCAATATATCCACCATTCTGCTTAAAACCCCGTGACTTGCCCCAGTGAATGGCTTGATACTTAATCCCCTGATATATAACAGGTTTTACAGGTTTTGGTGCCATTCTTTTTGGATAAGACATAATGGATATCATCAATATCACCATCGAAATGGGAATGATTTTTAATAATTTAGACATTTTTATAACCTCAATTATATAATACAATTTATTTAATAATTATTATTCTCTATACTTGCTTTGCTTATGAGGTGTAAGATTATTTTTAAACAATTTTTTATCAATTCAATCGGCTTAATTTCTGTAAATATCTTAGTCCACCT
>DKAT01000050.1 GCA_002450905.1 Spirochaetia bacterium UBA6919 | reverse complement strand
GTAGGACCATTAACCAGGGGCGCGTGGGTGGGGGCGCGCGATAATTAGAATAAATTATTTTAATTAAGTTAATTTTAATTAGAATTATTTATATAAATTTAAATTTATATATTTTATAGCACTTAAGCCGGTCAATATTTAATTAAAATTAATTAAAATTAATTAGATTATGATAAATTTAATTAAAATTAATAATTCACCTATACTCTTAGCTGCCATACTCCAAGCCCTTTCATGTCAAGAGACAAGAGAACGGTGTAAACAGCAAAAAAGTCAAGTTGGCAACCAACAGTGCCGGCGGCGTAGACCCCCTTGTATTGGACAGTGGAAGCAATGGTGGAGATTCCAGAGTATATATTAGAGCTTTTACCATCAGAGAGGGATGACTCAAACTCACATCCACACACGAAGGTTCCAACATTGGAACGGGTGGCAGCAGTTCCGGCAGCAGCTATGGCCCCGGGAGTGGTTCCACTAGAATCAACAATTTCCAAGGTGTATGACTTAGTTTTAGTAAGTTCAGGAGCAACCCCAGACATATCACTTGAACCAAAACCAAGGGTTCCAACGGGAACAAATCCAACAGTCACGTTGGACCCACGCACGTAGTCCACAAGGCGGTGGTCACTAATCAAGGTTTCAGCCATGACTTCAGCACCTTCGGCATCAACCAAAATTGGTCGTTGAGGGTATTGTTCAGAGTTAATTAAAAAAGAATATTCAGTTAAGTTATTTCTAACACGAGAATTGGAGAACACATTGTAAGTCCCATTGGCGGCATTGGACTTACGGTGGAGGACAAGGATGCGTTCAAGGGAAGACATCGAGAAACCAAGAGTGGCGTTAACGGTGGTTGCATTGTCAGCCATACTTGTTTGGGCATTCATGTAATTGAGAGCTAGAATATTGTAGACCCCGTTGTTGGCTTGGTCAATTTGAGCTTGAGCGCCAGGGCTTAGTTGTGTCATCATGCATACTAACTCGGGTTCGGCAACAGTGTATACGCAGTTGCCAGCGGCAACACCAACAAAGGCTTCAGCACCAAAAGCCAATTGGAGTCTGATTTGAATGTTGGAGA
This sequence comes from Spirochaetia bacterium UBA6919, assembly GCA_002450905.1. Taxonomy (GTDB): domain Bacteria; phylum Spirochaetota; class UBA6919; order UBA6919; family UBA6919; genus UBA6919. The sequence continues at coordinate 8,909 of DKAT01000050.1, read as the reverse complement.
GAGAGAAGGCAGGAATTAAACGATGAGGGGTGGTGGAGGCTAGCACATTGAGAGGGAGGGGGATGCAATACACGCGGTCAGTCGCGGCGGCAAGGTTTTCACCAGCAAGAGAGTCACCCCTCATCCCACACATGATTGCCCCGCTGGAGGACTTCCACTCATGGGAGGCTTGCAAATCGATAAAGGCAGAGATTAATGCGTTGTAGTTAATCACATCACATAATTGAGAGCCGGCAGTTTGGATGGTCAAGCGTTTAATAATATTATAAATACCGTTTCTATCAAGGATAACAGCCCCAACGGTTCTTACTTTTAATTTTAAATATAATTGATTGAAGTTGTAATATTGAGCGGCTAAATTAGAAGGCAAGTCAAATTGAATGGTTTGACCTTCACTAAAGGTTAACCCATTGCTTGAAGGAATTTTAGTTCTGAAGGAACGAGAAGCAACGGCGCGCTTCTTTACAGCTTGAAATTGGAGGCTTTCGGAGTAGGCTTCGGAATCCATTATTATATATATTACTTAGATATTTTTTTTTATTCCCTCCGAAATAACTTAAATTCATTTTTTACGAGTAGATTTTTCTAAACCTTTTAAGAGTTTATTGCCAACAATTCCAGCAACTTCAAGGGGAACAACTACCTCGGGGGCAGCAACACCAGCCAAACCAGCTATGGTGGCTCCAACTCCAATGTTCTCTGATGCTTTAGCTCCAAATTTAGAAATTCGATTTATTTGTTTTTGTCCTAGCTTGGGGATAAATGTGGATTTCATACCAAGACCCATTATTATATATAAAAACCTAGATATTATTTTTTTATTCCCTTCGAAATAACAAGACTTAGTTAAATAGTCGCTTCAATTTCTTCTTCAATTTGCTCAGCCGGTTCTTCTGGAAGCGTTTTTATGTGGTTTTCTAAAGTTCCAAATAATACGTTGGTTTTCTCATCGGGAGTATATATATAATCAATTTTTAATAACATCTGGAACTCTCCACTCACTTCAACGCTTTGGTTTAGTTCATCTTCAATACTAATATTAAAATTTGATATATTAGGGTTATTAATAATAAATTTATAAGAGTCGGTTGGTCTGTAAAATATCTTATACCCAAATGGAGCGTTAATGGGCACCCTGCAAATTGTATTATTCACAAAACCATAAGAGTTTATATTCTGCAAAATTAAGTCATTTGATTTAATAAATAAATATGGAGTTCCTGAAAAATCAACACATCTATGCATAAATAAAGAATACATTGGGTTTGTGCCTGCTGTATAGGGGAACTCAAATATGTTATTTTCATCTTTTTTCAACCCTATTACATCCCCAAGGGTAGTTGGTTGAACTATAGAAAATGACGCGGTTGAAACAAATGATAGTTTAAAAATTTTATAATCATAGACCGCGGTGATTCCGATACTACTGGACAATAAATTAAATTTTTCAACGAATGATTTGGCATTGTAGAGTCCATGAGGAAAAATTAAAGAATAGTCTGAACCTGCTATATTAAATGTGATTCTATCATTATTTTTATGAATATTATTAAAGGTATTGCTAATAGTTAATTCTTCAACTGATATCACCATGTTCATGTTATAGGGGCAACTGATTATATTAGTAAATTTAAAATTAAAAGGGTTTCTTGTTTGAGCTCTTAACGAGTTTAAGAAAATAGTTTTAGTTTGATATTTAGTATCTAATATATATGACATTATTATATTATATTAGATAATTTAAATTATNNTATTTTTGGTTAGCAGCCGTCCCAGTTGTTTGGTTATATAAGTAGGTCCCAAAGTTCATTACTAATGGTTCGGGTTGTAAACCATGGGTCGGCATTTGTGCTACTCCTGAGACTCCTTTAAATTGAGCATCAGCCGGTTCATCAGATAACATTTTATAAGTGAATATATCGGGGTTAGTTCCTGTCATTTTGGTTGGTTGAGAATATCCCACATGGATAGGCTGACTTTGTGGTTTAATAACATTATCAAAATTAAAAGACATATATTATTAACTAGATTTTATTTTTTTGTTTTCAAATATCTATCAAAGACTTCTTTTCTATATTTTGCAATAACCAACGCGTCTTTACTTTTTTTCCTTGCATTATCAATAGAATTGTTTAGAGCATCTCTGAGGGCTTTTATGTTTGGTGACCTAGGACCCATCCCCGGCTTCCATTCTTCATCGACGGCTTCGAAAACGGTTTTACCCCATGTGCTTGGCATCATAATCTCTTCGTCGTTTGGATATTCAAAAGCCGAATTAGATGAAGCGTTTAAAATCTGGTTAGTTATTTCTTTTGATTGACCCTCAAGAGCTGGAGAATCAACCAACATCACTGTCCCCTCTTCTTCGGGTTCTTCTTCTTCCTCAGGTTCTTCGGCTTGCTTTGGTTCATCGGCTTGCTTTTGTGGTTCGTAGAATGGAGTGGGGGTAGGGGCTTCAACCAATGATGGTTGTTTATTTTCTCTTTTATTTTTGGTATCTAACTCTTTTTTTAATTCTTTAATCTGACCATAAAGATAATTACCACCTTCTTCAAATCGCGCCTGCTGTTGTTTTAATTCTTCACTTAGTTCTAATTCTTTTATCATTCTCTCTTGGTTCTCTTTTTTTCTTTGTTCATCCTGTTGGGCTGTCAATAGATTTGTCTTTGATATTGTTTTTAAATTTTCATTAATTGCTGATGTGATAGCGTCAAAATTATTAATAGCTGGTCCGCTATAAAATTGAGCATAGGGGTTATAGTTTGGCATTGGTCTATATAAAGTTTGAATAGACGGACGAAAGCCCCCTGGTCCACCTGTCCCTGGTATTAGTCCTTGGGTTACATCGGCTTTTTTCTTTCTGGGTTTTCGTTTCTTCTTTGGCTTCTTCGGCGTCTTATCGTGAATATTAACAACAACTGTTTGTTTAATATCTTTTACCATGTATACTAACTAAGTAGATATTATTTTTTAATTAGTTCTAATCTATTGAAATTTTTATAAAAAATATAACTACCTGATTTATGCAATGATAAATCTACATACAAGAATGAATGTTTTGAGTCAAATACATAATCCATTAANNCGGCGGTTCTGAATTAGACTTATTAGCTTTTTTTCAATTGCTTTATTCTTCTTCAGTTCACTTCCTACATCATCAAGGATTAATAAACTGTTTTTATTATCTTTTCTATTATCTTCTAACTCGTTTATTATTTCTTCAAGATTGTCAACAGTTAGTTCTTTATATATCTGATTTGATGGCAGTGTTTTAAAAGGGTCATTTTTAATACTGTCATTCCCGATGGTTGGACTTACAATATAAATTTTATCAAACAAACCTTTATACCCATGTCTTATGCCTTTCTTCTTACCTTGTTTCATTAATGAATATAATAACGTGGTTTTACCGGAGCCTGAAGAACCTGATATAACAAAGTTGAACCCGTTATAATTAGGTAGTTCATCTGATAGTTTGGGATTTAGTATTTTATCTAAATTATTTTTTGAGTTTTCAACATGTAGATTGGATTTAATTTCTTTAATTTCCATTTGATTAAATTAGGTTAGATAAAAATTAATGGTTTGGGTTTGGGAATCACTTGTTTTGGAGCTGGTTGTTTGACTGGGGCTGGGGCTGGAGCTGGTTGTGGCGCTGGGGACTGGTAATAATAATTTTTAATGATTTGGACTGGTTCTTTATTTTTTTTCTTTGGTTTCTCTTCTTTTGGTGGTAGCGGCTTCCTGCTGTTTCTTGCTTTCTGCATCTTTGCTGCCATTGCATCTGCCTCAACTGGTTTCCTACGTGTGTAAGTTCTTTTTGGTTTCACTTCAACCAGTTCATACGGTTTTTTAGGTTTGATAGGTTCGGCGTCGCTGCGGCATGGTTTTACTTCGGGTTTGGGTAACGCGGCTTGCTGTTTTTCAAGTTTAATATCAAAATCTTCACTTGAATCACTCAAAGAACTGTCATCTGAATAACTACTCATTATATATAAATATTTAGAAATTTTATTTTATTTAATAATATAATATGAGTTTTGTGACGGCAAATGTTTTTGATGTTTTAACATTAGATGAATTAGTTAGTGGAGATCATGGGGATAAGCGAATCCAAGACTGGGTTGAGATGGATGATGTGGAGCTTTCTAAATTATCAACTTTATTTTTAAACCCGGCAGAATATGACGATGAAACTGCCTTTAACTTTACAAACAGCGAATTCAACTTTTTGGAAGTATTCGACGAAGAGTATCTTAAAGAGAAGTTCCCAGGGTTCGATGATTTAACTTATGAAGTATTAAAAGCTGAAGCTAATACATTAGATGTTAAGAAAATGTTTATTAATCCTGATGATATCCCAGAAGTGAAGCCCAGTGTTGATAGTCGAAGGGGTGACGCGGCAACCAAACTCGGGCTTCCAAAATAAATATCTCAACTTAGTTATATGAAATTTGAAGGATTAAAACCCTCTACTAGGAAAGATAAAAGATTAATGCTCATCTTCTCAAACCCATCATTAATTATTCATTTTGGTTTACGTGATGGTTTAACATACATCGATCACAAGGACAAACTTAAAAGGGATAACTATATTAAACGCCATTCAGTCAATGAAGATTGGTCAATGATAAACCCTGGTTCGGCTTCCCGGTTTATCCTTTGGGGTGAATCAACTGATTTAAATACAAATCTGATGAAATACCTTAAACGGTTTGATGTTAGTAAATAGATGGTTTACATCTGATGAGGCGCCCCGGCGCCCTATTCATTCTTACATCCAATGACTACAACAACGAAAAACCAAAAAGGTGGAAAAACAGCTAAAATAGCAATTTACTATATAGACTTTTGCTGGAATATCCATTTTTCCCACTTTTTAATGGTTCCAAGAAACAACAATCAGAATGAATAGGGCGATAGGACCTATTCGTCGGCGTTCCATCACTCACATCGGAATAGGTCTAAGTAGTTATATTATTAATAATATTATTAATATAATTATCTAGTGTTAAACATCTATGTCATCATTAAATTCGACATCATCATTGTCCAAGTTCTGAGGATACACTCGAATTGATTCTTTAATCAATATATAGATTCTCTTAAATTTATCATTTACTTCAAATTTAGTATGATTATGTTCGTCTCTAAAAGTTTTGATAACTTCACTATTAAAATAGTGGTTCATATAAGATTTGATGATGATTTTATGAGATGAGGTATTATCAAGATTTTTTGAAAGGAAATTTGTGTTGAGGATGGTTTCAAGCATGTCATTATTGAATTTAAAATCATCAATTACTTCGGGGAAGTGAAGTTCCCATTTATAATCGTTTTTTAATTTATCCATTAGGGAATCATTCCCCATCAACAATTTTTTAATTGTGTCAACTAATTTGATATAGTTTTTATTCCAAATTTCAGATTTAATTGATGAATCAACACCAGCTTTGAAATGCTTATCAAAATGGTATTTTCTCAACATTAGCTTGACTTTCATCGAACAGTTATTAGAATAAAATTCAGTTTCATAATCTCTAAGAACGGCGTCATCAATTTCTTCTATGCAGTCATAATCATAATAAGTCTCGGATGATTTAATTATTTGTAGTTCTTCCAACTCTCGTTGTTCAATTTCTTTTTCATCAGGTAGGATGTGATAACCAGCCATATATAAAAATTGGTTGAAGGTTTCAAGTTTTGGTGATGTGTTCTCGATGAAAGTCATGAATCTCAAATCTTTATATTCTTGGGTAATGACCTCATTATTTTTGTCCAATTTATCATTTGAGTCTGATTTTTTATAACCTTTAATAAAAGTATATTTAACCAAGTTATCTTTTAAATTTCTAGGTCGATAGCTAAATTGCACGATGTCTCTCATCTCATTAAAATCAGCAATAAATAGATAACATTGGTCAAAGTGGTTGACGTCAAAGTTAACTCCAACAGTGATGACATTATTCGAAATCACAAAATCATATTGAGTCCATTGATTATTAACGTCTTTTAATTTTTGTTTTACTTTATCAGATGTCATTGAATTATGACATATACCTTGTTTCTTTGTATGGGTTGTTAGAAGTTCTCTAAGTGAATCCATTGATTGATTTGTGGTGTTGCCTCTGCAGTATGGATAGAAGATTAATAATTTTTTATTTTCTTTAAGGCGTTTAATAATATCGATAATCATATGTTTCGAATTGTTAAATTTAATAGCGTCTCTTTTATTGTAAGATTTATCATTGGTTCTTTTAATGATGGTATAATCAATATTTAGATTAGATAAAAATTTTAAAGTAATGTTGGTGATGAAGGCATCGAGTAAAATAATTTTATCGGCTCCTTTTAAAATACTTATGAAATTAGTATAACATAGTTTTTGGACTCCTTCAAGAGTTTCGTTAAAGCACCACTTCTTAAGAAATGTTTCAATCTCATCGATGACAACCACTTTATATTTTTTATCAGTTGTGTATTTTAACGAATTCATACATATCATTAAATTCTTGGATGATTGTATTTTCTCAGCTTTTTTATCTGCTTTTTTCTCGTCGTTATATAGAAAGGTATCGTTAAATTTTTTCATTCTCTCAAATGTGTTGTCAGCTAATGCAATATTCGGTGTCATCCAAATAAAATTATCATTTGGGTTAGGATTATTACAGTTGGTCTCAAGATATTTAACCGTTTGAGTTGTTTTCCCTCCTCCCATATTGATATTAATAATCAATGATTTAGTTGAAGTTTCAAAGTGGATTTGGTCAAGCTTTTCAACTTCAGAAAATGGAGCTTGTGAAACATCGCAAACTTTAATAAAATTATGTAATTCTTTTTTCTTTGTTATGTTTGGATAATATTTTTCTAATATATACATAATTTGTTTTACAGATACTGGTGGGAAATTATCAAGCTTATTCCAATGAGTAATCCATTTATTCTTTTTATCATCTGAATTATCTTTTGCTTTATACCAATCAAAAAATTGATTAAAGTTTATTCCATTGGAATAAGCAAATCTGGCAACCATGAACGTATATTTATGGTCGAATTCGTTTGAAATTGGAAGCAACTTGAGAAGAACTAAAGGATTGGATAAATTTGACATATCAATTGGGGTATTAGACAATTCAACTTGTGGTAAAGCTAAAATATTAACTCGGTTATTTCTAGTTTTAGTTTTGGTTTCAACTTTTGTTGATACAAACTCAGATACCGATTTTGAATTTGGATTTAGGAAGCAGGTGATTAAATGATTTTTTGGGTTTTCATCTTCGATAATTAATTGAATTCTAGTATCATTTTCTTTGGATTGATTAATGATTTTCATATTTCGGTTATTTGTATAAACTTTTGTATCAAATCCTTTATTTTCATTATGTAGATTCATCACAAATTGTTTGAAATTTTCACGTTCTACAATATTATTGATGGTATAATTATTAAGTGTGATATGATAACTGTTTTTTATTGGTGTTTCACTTCCTGAGATAGACCAATGTATCTCGCCGGGAATTTTCGATTGAATAATCTGTTTGAATGTTTCCAATGGGGTTCCATCTTCACAGTCGATATCAAAATATGCTTTATGAGGGTATTTGCTTATGATTTCATATGCTCCGATGTTCTTGTCAATGATTTTGAGTAAATAATCTTGAGTGGTTGAACTCCACATCCTTCCGTGTTTTTTACTTTGGATATGAACACAAACGTCAGTTGGTTTCATTTCATCAATCACTTTTTGCATAGCGCCGCCGTTTTCAGAAGCATTTTTAATCCAGTTGAGTTTTTTGTAATTTACTGTTTTAAACATTTTTCCTTATTATATGTATTAAGAAAATATTCTTTTAAATCATTTTTTTAAATTTCCTTATTTAGAGAACTTAAAAAACTAGACTATTTTATTTTATTTTATTAACAATTTCAGATAACTTTTTTTCTTGATATTTAATTTTCTTTTGAGCTAACATTGCGGCATGTTTTTCAGGGTTTTGTTCCTTGGTTTTATGATAATTCCGAAGTTGACGCTCACGACATTTGTCTGGGTGTGCTTTATTATAGTCAATAACACGCTGTTTGTTTTTGAGATATTGCCTAATAGCTAATTCTACATTCACTTGTTGATTTTCCATATTATTAATAGTTAGAAAATAATTCTTTAAATCCTATTTAATATTTTGATGTGAATGATGGAAAGCCAGTGAATATGCCCTATCGACCTATTCATTCTGATTGTTGTTTCTTGGAACCAGTAAAAAGTGGGAAAAATGGATATTCCAGCAAAAGTTCTATAAGTAAATTGCTATTATAGCTGATTTCCCACCTTTTTTATTTCTAGTTGTTAGAATCATCAAAAGACCTAACTGAATAGGGCGCCGGGGCGCCTCATCAGATGTAAACCATCTTATTCTTCTTCATCAACTTCTTTCTTTTTGAAAATCAACTCATTATACAAAGTTGGAGCTTTACTTTTAACGAAGCTTTTAAATTTGTCATTCTTTTTATTAAAATTAGATTTCAAAAACTTGAATTTGGTAGCATCTTTATCTTTAAATTCCAGATACTGAGCGCGGATTCTTTTCAATAGAGCCAAATAAACTTTGTCAGCCTCTTCTTTAGCTTTATTCTCCTTAGCTTTTTTATCTACCTTAACATAAGTTGCTTTTGCTTCACTGATAGCACAACCATATGATATATTATGCTCTTTCGCATATTTCTTTACCCATAGAATCCAGGGGTTAGGCATTATTATATATACTTAACTTAGATATTATTTATTAAATAAAATATCTTTAATAAGTTATATAATGAAAATATCTGAACTAAATATTGAGATAACCCCAGCTAATATTGACGAATATTTGAGTATATTTGCTGTTATCTTAGATAAGTTGATTGATTATAAA
>DKAT01000077.1 GCA_002450905.1 Spirochaetia bacterium UBA6919 | reverse complement strand
AAGAAGGCTCATCTTGTTCTGAAATGGGTTCATATTCTGGCATCCAATGCAAAAGCCTTTATCAAGGGGACTTATCATGGCAAATATAAGGAAAAGCACCTCCAGAGATATTTAGACGAGTTTTGTTATCGTCTTAACCGCAGAAAATGGCAGGGTGAAATATTTGAAAGGCTCTTAAATGCCTGTGTCACATCCAAAGGAATTACATATTCGGAGCTAACTAGATAAGCATTTAAAATTAAAATAAAATTTAATGATTTTTTTCTCATATTTTAGTCTTCCTTCACTCCACCTGTTTGTTCTAGTTTACCCCAATTGTCAGATTTACCGATACCTTCATAATATTAAATCAATTGTCTTTCATATTTGCTTCTTCTCTTGTATATTATTTGATACCTCTTCCCATGATTTTATTGGGTTGCTGTTGACATACGGGGTAATGTATTATTAAATTATTAGTATAATTCATAAATAATTATTTTAACGAATAGATATTTGATATCGCTTTACTAGAAAATAATATTTTTTAAACAAGGGGGGTATATGAAAATAAAAAAAATGGATCTGACATCAGGTTGGTATCCCCACGATAAAATATCTTGTGAAAGCGAAATTAAACAATACCTTGAAGAATATAATTTGGATCTGCCTGATCATCAGTGGCATGGAGGGATTGTCCCCCACGCTGGATGGTATTATTCAGGGAAATTAGCTTGTCAGGTTATCCAAAAATTATCGATGGGTAAAAATATAGATATAGTAATAATATTTGGAGGGCATTTACGAAAAGGCGATAATGTGATATATTATGATTTTGACCAGTTTGAAACACCTTTAGGAAATATTTATCGTGAAAATGAGGTTTTTAATATCATTTTGGATAGAATAAAAGAATTTTCATCCCCTGAATATACTATTGATAACACCGTCGAGATACAATTGCCGTTTATAAAATACTTTATGCCAGAAACACCGATAATAGCATTCAGATCCCCACCCTCCAGTCTGGCAAAACGATTAGGATGTATTATAGCCGAGGAAATGAAGAATAGGAATATGAATGGAGTTTTTATAGGATCCACAGACCTGACTCACTATGGTCCTAATTATGGTTTTACATCGCATGGTATGAGTGATGAAGCATTGCAGTGGGTTAAATATGAAAATGATAAACTTATAATAGATTATTTCCTCTCAATGGATGAAGATTCAGCTATCAATCACGCTCTGAAAGAATCATCTGCCTGTAGTGTAGGAGGAGCCATAGCCTGCATGGAAGCCAGTCGGGTGATGGGCAGTTCAAAAGGTCATTTGGTAGATTATTATACAAGTTATGATGTAAGAAAGGATGACAGTTTTGTGGGATATGCTGGAGTTATCTATTGAAAATGCCATTATTTGCAACATACATACAAGACTTGAAGCAATTAAAATGTGCTTTGGAGTTAAATTATGATAAATTACTCATCGAAGAGCCCCGGTTATCCCTACTTTGTACTAGAGATTGGAAGGATGAAATAGATTATAATTATCTTGAAAAGATATTAAGTTACGGAAAAAATAGTAATAAATCACTTCAAATAATTTTCAATCTGGATATTATTGCTCATCAAGAGGATCTCCTTGTAATCAAGCCTTTTTTAAATAAAATTAAGAACATGGGTTACGATGGAATCCGTGTTCAGGATTTAGGTATAGCCTCTCTGATTAAAAATGAATTCCCCGAATTTCGTTTAGAGATTAATACTTACACAGGGAATGATAACTGGAAATCTCTTGAATTTCTTGAAAAATCTTTATCACCCACGCTCAAGACGTTTGTTTTTTCAAAAGAAGTCCCAATAGATGATCTGATCGATATGAATCATAGATCTAGTCTTGAAAATGAGATCCTAATCCATGGACCCATTTTATTATTTTATACAAAACGACGTCTCATTGAGCAAAGTGATTTTATTCAAGAAGATCATAGAGGTGAGAAATATTATAAATTGTTGTTAGAAGAACAAAAACGACCTGGAGAATATTTCCCGTTTCATGACAACCCTCATGGATCTTTTTTAATATACCCCAAAGAATTATGTTTATTCCCCCATTTGAAAAAAGTTTTGGAAATAGGACTAAACTATGTTCTATTCGATTTCCGAAATAAGCCACTCGATGTCATGAAAATTATTACAGAACATTATCACAAATATATTGATTCTATCATATCATCATCAGAAAAAGAATTCGATGTACCGAAAGCTCTAAAGGAAATGGAATCTTATTATTCTCAGGGTTTCACAGAAGGATTTTTTCTTGAAAATAAAACAGATAGCCATGTTAATCAAAACATCACTGAGAGGGATCATTGTTTAGGAGAAGTTATCGGGACAATTAAAGAATCCGTTATGGCTGTAGAAGTAATGAATAGCTTTAATATACGGGATGAATTGATTATACATACACCCGAAGGAAAGGAGATTTTAATGAATAATTATAATTTAAAAGATTTTAATCAATGTGATATTGAACAAGCCCATGAAGGGGATATGGTTATTATGAATTGGAGAAAGGGAGTTACGGCAAAAAGTCTTATCTTCAGAAAATAATTTATATATGAATGATCGATCAGAACAACTTATTTGAGATACTCTTATGATATTAAGAATACTTTTAAAAACCATTATTTTTTTTCTGCTATTTAATTACACCCTCAATAGCCGTGAATCCATAAAACGACATCCATGGCCTATAAAGGGTTCTATCAAAATTGGGAATCTCTTTCACACCCCTATCTCAAGCGAGGTTAATTATTTCCATCATGCTATTGATATATTGGCTCCACCCAATACCCCTGTCTATTCCATGACAAGTGGTTATGTAAAACTCGTACAGGACCAAGATGACATTTCATTTCGTACTGGACTTGTAATTTATGGTGATGATCATTTGATATGGGTGGTATTACATTTGAATCCTGATTCGATACCATCAAAGATCAGGACGTTTTCTAAAGATAAAATATATTTTAAGAAAGGGGAATTCATCGGAAGAGTTTCTGGCGAAATGCCTGATTTCTCTCATATCCACGTCGAATTATGGAAAAATGGTTTATTAATAAATCCCATGCCCTATTTAGAAGAACTAGATGATTTTGATCCTCCAACAATTAAAGATGTCTATTTTAGAATGCACAATACAAATGATTATTTTCATAAAAAAAATAATCAATACATCCTTTCAGGTAAAGTAGATATCATAGCTCATATTATAGACATGATTCCCCCCAGTCCATACATGCTGACTCCCTATAAAATATCTTTTACTATTCAAAGAATTGAATCAAATAAAAAATATTATATATGTAATGTAACAAGTTTTCAATTTGATAAATTACCTGGAGTCAAGAATATCAAACCAATGGATGATTATAAGATAGATCCATTAATTATTTTTATTCAGGGGGATATAAAAAAAGTTTTCAATTTTAAAAGACCACAAAAAACCGTAAATAATTTCAAAAGAACTAATAGAAAGTTCTATTATAATTTAATTAATAAAAATTATGGATTCATTGAAAAAGGTAAAGATTATTGGGATACTCGTTCAAAAAATATCAAAGGAGAATATAAATTTCCTGATGGTAACTATGAAATAACTATAAAAGCTGTTGATGATTCAGAAAATGAGATTTCTAAAAATTTCAAAATTAAAATTGCTAACAATTCTTATTAAAATATTATAAATTAATGAATAGAACTATTATAATTATCAAGTAATTTTACAAAATGATTTGCATTTTCCTTAATCTTATCAAAGTCTTGTGTATCAATAAATCGTTTTGGGATAAGTGATTCTGACATCCCCACTGAAAATACACCAATTTTTATATATTCTATGAAATTATCAATATTTACCCCGCCAGTTGGCATAAATTGTAAATCAGGAAAAATATCTATAAGAGATTTTAAATATTTTAATCCACCAAAGGCATGTGCTGGAAATATTTTATAGATATGTACCCCTAATTTTCGCGCTAAATTTATTTCATTTGGTGTAACACAACCCGCTGAAGCTACTATATTATTATTTAAACTTAATTTAATAATTTTTTCATCAATATAGGGAGATACATTAAACAGGGATCCCGCATCAATCACTTGCTGAGCTTCGTTTTCATTTTGAATGGTACCAGCACCTACAAAAATATTTTCTTTTCGAAGTTTATTTATAATTTTAAAAGCATTCTTTGTAAGCAGAGAAATTTCAATAATCTTAATCCCACCTTCAATAAGAGTATAGCAGGTTTTTAATGCACTTTGAAAATTTGCATCCCGAATTACTGCTATAATTTTATGAGTTGAAATATATCGTAAAATATCGTTCATAAAATATTATATTGTGATTTTAGACTTCAAAGTAAGGATGGATTCCATTTTTTCAATTAGTTTATCTTTCTCTAGATAACGATTATGAATTTCATTTTCACGAAACAAAAAAATAAGGTTTTTAACAAAAAAAACAATTTGATTTAATAAATCTATTACCCTTATTTCTCCTAAGAATTTGTTATGAACAATAATTTCAAAAGCATAAGGGATCAATCGATTTTCTTCTTCATCAATGGAATCGATGATTTTATTTTGTTCTTTGTATTTGTCAAGTAACTGATTAGGATTTGAAATACTAGCTATAGAGTGCCCTAAAAGAAGGTTTGTAAGATTTATAGAAATAATTTTATATGTATCCAATAGACGTTCAATAAGTTTACATAATTTTTCTTCTTTTTCAATACTTATTTTTTTTGTAAAATTATATTGATTATAAGTGTCAAAAGTAATAGTTATCACTTCACTTTGAGATTTTATAAAGTCATAATCCTTTAAAACTTCTTCAAAAGTTTGGAATTCTTTTCTAAAAAGTACTGGATTAAATATTTTTACTTTTGTAGTATGATGATCTTTTGTTATTTCTATTTCATTTTTTAAAATAGGTCCATAGGTATTTATAAAACCTTGCGTTACCCTAACCAAATATCTTAATACATCTTTAAACAAAGATTGAAAAGGATTTTTATCATAAACATCTTCTTTAAAAGAACCACGTGTATTTTGGGATGAATAAAGTTCATAAAAACAAAGCCTATTATACAATTCAACCCATTTATTTTCAGGCTGTGATGTTTCTGAAAGATTTGGGTCAATAAATTTAAGTCTAAATAAATCATTTTCAATTTTATTTAATTCTTCATTAATAGATTGCATATATGAATTGATTTCAGATAGGGTTTTTTCGTTAAAAATAAATTTATCAGAATCAATCTGTTGAAATTGAAAATGTTTTAAAAGATCTTCATGGATTACAAATCGATTATAATTTAAAGAGAAGAATGCTAAGAGAATATTAAAAAATCCAAGGGTTCTTTTCTCGTAATTTATTAATTCTTCCAAAATCCTCATCGAATCTCTATTTGTTGATTTAAAGTCTTTATGAGTCATTAATATTTGAAAAATACTTTCTTTAATCAAATCTTTGTAAGAGGGTAACAAGGTAAGTAATAGATAAGACTCCATAATCGATTCAATAATTTTAAAGTTTTGTTCAAGTGGAAGATTTCTGTCAAGAAGCTCGCCTTCTTTAACGAATTTAACTATAAAATCATTTAGTTTTGCCATAAGATTATAAGACAGGGGATCTAGATCTTTCCAGCCATATAAGACAATATAGTTTAACTGCTTATAGAGGTGATCCTTCACTTCATTATAACATTGCTTCCAAAAAACAATAGCAGATGCAGATAATTCTTTTTTTAGCCCAAAGAAACGGAAATCAATGGTTTTGGTGCGTGTTCCAAAGCTTATTAGCTTACTTCTTTGAAATAAAATATAATTAAATAAATTATTTTGAACGATTTTCAACTGAGGGAAAGCTTTGATTGATGGATTGTTATTATTATTTTTAAATGATTTTGGGTCGTATTTTAATTTGTCATCAATTTCATTAATTCTTTTTATACGATTAACTATGGATGTTTCACTTTTTACAATTTTTTCAATAATTGATTTCACTTCTGGGGGCCGGGGTTTTTTACATAAATTAACAAAGTTTAAATAACTTTCTAAATCTGTAATTAACTTATCATTGGGCTGGCTTGAATTATCCTTCACTATTACTTCCAAAACATTAATTGAATAATAAATTTAAATAATTTTTTTTGTTCATACAAACAATAAAAAACCGCAGATTTTATAAAATATCGTAATAATCTGCGGTAATTTTTATTTTATATTGAAAAATAATTGTTAAGGATTATTTTAATTTAGTTTTTTCAACATCTATAATCAGTTTCACTTCACTTTTG
Source organism: Spirochaetia bacterium UBA6919 (assembly GCA_002450905.1). GTDB lineage: Bacteria > Spirochaetota > UBA6919 > UBA6919 > UBA6919 > UBA6919. Next base: position 10,723 of record DKAT01000077.1, on the reverse strand, counting down.
CTAAGATTTAATAAAGTACTGATTCGATCGATATCAAATCCTTTTTCAAATAGTTTGATAACAGCTTCTTGTCTATTTTCACTGTTTAAAGTACTTTTTTGTAAAGTAGCTACATGGGATGAAGAATTTGCATTCTGATCAATTATTTCAGATGACTTTATTTTATCAATTTTATTACCATTTCCAGGGTTAACTTGAACTAAACTCGATAATTCTTTTATTTTATTATCTGCATTGATCTGAATATTTTCAAGTCGGGATTCAGTTTCAGTCAGACGTTTTCTGGCAATTTCCAACTGATCAATTCTCTTTTCAATATCCATGATGAAAGAATCCATTTGAGAGAATTTCTCGATGAAACCTTCCATTTTATCTTCATTTTTTTCAAAATGATTAATTTTCTTTTCAATATTTTGTAGAGCATCTTTCATTTGATCATTTTTGTTAGTGAAATTATTAAAGTCACTTTTGATACCATTAATTTTATCATCCAATGTATCAATAAATTGTTTTGCCTGAGAAAGTGATTGTACCGATTTATTGATAGAATTATTAGTGTCCTGGATTTCAGTAATTTTATTTTCTGTTTTGGTGTAAATTACCTCTAATTCTTTTAACTTATCATTGACTTTATTAATTAAATTCATCTCTTCGTTGACCTTTGAAAGGCGATTATCAGTGTCACCAGACAATTTTATGAGATCTTGAAGACGACTGGTTATTGTGTTTAACTCAGCTTTCTTGGATTCTATGCGATTGATTTCAGTCATGAGATCTTCTCTACCCTTCATCATTGATTTGAGCTTATTGTCCAGATCATTTAGATAGTCCTTTTCATCTCTTAATCGTTTGATCTGATCATTTGCCGAATCAATCTCCAGTTTCAATTTATCGTAGAACTTATCAGCTTTCTTGAAGATTCTGGATTCTTTTGTGAAAGATTCTATTCTTTCGTCAATTAACTGAAGTTCTGAATTGATTTTCTTGAACTCTTCTTTTGTTTCATAGGATAATTTTTCTTTCAATTGGATCAATTCATCTGTGACTCTTTGGAGTTCACGATCAAATCTTTGATTAAACTCTTCTACCGAAAGATCATATTCTTTGATTCTCTTGATTTCAGAATCCAAGCTACTTACTTTCATCTCTGTTTTATCAATATATGATTTAATTCGTGTATTGAGTTCAGATTCCATTTTTTCTACAGCTAATTTTAAATTGACTACTGACTTGTCAACTTTCATCGCCATTTTATTGTCGAGCTCGCGACCTTGTTTGTCTATTCGATCTTTAAATTGGATAAGCATTTTTTCGAATTCTTTTTGTGAATCGAGTTTCATTTGACTGATATAATTTGAAACGTCTCCTAATTTATTATTGTATTCAAGCATCTTATTATCGAAGAGGTCAGCGTATTTTTGCTCAAGACGTCCTACACTTACCTGGATATCATTTGCTTGTTTACTCATATCTCTCACAGCATTATCTTTTATTTGTATGATCTGTGATTCCATGTCACTTACCTTTAGAGAAAGATCATTTGCTTTGTCATCGATTCTTCCAATGAGTTTATCTTCTTTTTCACGAACATGTTTATCCAAATTATCCATCATCGAGATAAATTCATGTTTATATTTTGCCATCTGATCTTCAATATCTTTTACAGAACTTGTAGAGAGGGTTTTAAAATGCTCCTGGAGGGCATCCAATTCTTTACCAATCTCCTTGACTTGCGATTCGGTGTTTCTAAGTAATCTGGTATTGTTGAAGATATACTCTTGTTCCGTTTTTTCATAATTCGATTTAATACCTTGGATAACTCTTTCTAGTTCTGAATTATAGAAATCTTTGATGCTATTGATCATGTATTCTAATTCTTTATTCTTATCCTGAATGATGGATTTATTGTGTTCATAGAATAATACGATCTCATCTTTCTTTTCTTCAATCATGGAGCTAAGTCCTTCGGATTCAGCGAAGATACGGTCTTTAGCGGCATTGTGGAGATGTTCCATGCTTGTTTTCATATTTTCATAGATACGAGTGACAGTTTTTTTCTCGTCTTCAATTTTATAGTGGAGTTCTTCATGACTTTGCGAGATTTTATCTTTTAAATTATTGTGGAGGACTTCCAGGGATTGTCTTGATTGATTTAAGCCTTGTTCTAATTCTTTACGGATTTCATCTTTCGCACGATTTAGGGAGTGGATATTTCTTTCGATCTCTTTGTGATCTTCAGATAATTTATTGGAAAGGCTATTAATTTCTTTTGAGATGCGTTCTTTTTCATTATCCAGAAAGCTATCGAGATATATACTGATATTACTTGTCTGTTTATTTGCCTTTTTTCTTTCCTCTTCAACAGTTTGGACAAGTTGCTGAATATCTTTTGTTAATCTTGATTTGAGATTATTTGCAAAATTAACTAGATTCATTTCTGTATCATTAATCTTTGTTTCGAGGGATTTTTGCTGTTTTTCAACATCCTGAACCAAATCATTCATACGAGTTGAAATATTATTTGTGGCAGATTTCATAAAATCATCCACCTGATTTTCAGCAGAGCGTAGATTATCTCTTAATAATTCAATTTTATTATTTGCATTTTCACTGATGGAATATATTTTTTCATCTAATTCACTCAATAACTTAGCTTCTAAGTCCTGAGCAGTTTTATCTATTTTGTCAAGGAAATTAGAGAATCCATCAATACGAACATGAACATCCTGGATATATCTTTCAATGGATAATTTAGAATCACTTTCAATATGACCCATTTTCTCATCAAGCATTTTGATCTGGCTGTTATATTCATTAGTGCTTTCAGTAATTCTTGTGTAGAAATCCTGATATCTATCATTTGTTTCCTTTAAAATTTTATCCCTTGTTTTATAGAGGCCTTGTTCTATTTCATGGACTGTGGAATTGAAATTATCAACATTTTTAGAAGCTTCTATAACTTTATTTTCATATTTATTAGAGAATTCTTCAAGTTGTCTATTAAAATGATTGAAGGTATCTTTCCCCTGGGTTTCCATATTTTTTGAGAGGACAATTAAATGCTCATCGAATCCCTTTTTCAATTGATTGATTTTCAATTGAGATTGCTCCATAATATCTTTTTCAATCTGGGGAATCTTTCTTTCCGTTTCTAAGAGGGCATTTTTTATAACATTTACACGATGACCAATTTTCTTAATTTCATGATCCTCATTTTGTAACTCTGTAATATTTTTGTCAACATTCTCACTGAGTTCATTGATTTGTTGTAATTTTTGATCAATATTTTCTATAATTCCATCTTGACTTTGAATAATATCAATTTTCTTATTTACTTGTTCAACCTGCTCTTTAAGATAGTCTGCAAGCATCTGAGATTTATTGATGAGTTCTTCCATCTCCATAACATGGTTCTTCACATCTTTTTCTTTTTCCTGCACGACATTACCTAGTTGATTGAGTACAGAATCAGTGAACTTTTTAATTTTAGATAAGTGAAATTTATCCCGATCAACTTTCCTGAAAAACAGGATGACGATAAGCGAGAATAACGAAGGCAGGACAATTTGCAGTAATATTGGTAAAGAATCCATGTTCCCCTCCCGAATGGATTTGAATTATTTTATTTTAAAATTTGTGATTTTAATCAAAAAATCTAATATCTTACCTCTTGTCGGAAGAAATTGATTTTTCTTAAAAAATTTTATTACTTGACAAAAAGATTTTACTATGTTATTAATAATGTCATGCAAAAGGTCTTTTTTTATATTAAACCATTTGATTTATCAAAAGTAATTAAGGAATTAGAGAATATTGGGATCATTGAACTCTATGTTGAAGAAGTGAAATATTTTAATTCTTCAGATAAAATTAATTTTTTACCCCGTTTTAAAATTGAGTTTAGTGTCGAGAATATGATCCAACAAAATTTAGATGTAATTAAAACTTTTTTTAGTCGTGTCGTATTTGATTACATTGATAAAGAAGATTATATTTTAATTAAAACAATTATTGAAATAATTGATATTTTAACAGGTGAAAAAAATATTATCATGAATAATCTATTAAATAATCAAACTAATCATTAATCTAATCAGAAAAGTATTATGGAAAAATAATTATGAAAGAAAACAATATTGAAGAAAGTATTCAGACAAGTCCTATTAAAAAAAATAAAAGTAAGTTACGTGAAAATATCGAAACCATTTTTTCAGCAATATTAATTGCACTTGTAATCAGGATGCTTATTGTAGAAGCATATAAAATTCCCTCTAGTAGTATGGTTCCCACTTTAATTGTTGGAGATCGTTTATTGGTAAACAAATTTATATACGGTGTTCGCCTACCAATCCTTGGATGGAAACTTCCCGCAATACGTGATCCCAAAAGAGGTGAAATCATCGTTTTTCATTACCCTAAATATAAATCCCCCGGCTGGTGGAAAGAAATACTCGACTTATTAACACTTGGGATATTATCTGATAAATTGGGAGTCAATACTCCTGATAGGCCAAAAAACTTTATCAAACGCTTAATAGGGCTACCTGGAGATATTTTTTCGTTTAAGAACCAACAAATTGCAATTAATGACAAACCTCTCATATTAAAGGATTCTTTAAATGATGTACAGTGGAAGAAAGTTAAAGATATTTTTCAAGATCCCTCAATAGAAGATAATTATCGTTCAAATCAATCATGGTATAAAAGAGAATCCCAGGGGAAAACGTCAAATCGAAGTGATAAATCTGATCCCTCAATGATGTTATGGACGGAAGAAATCGGTAAATCGGAGCATATTATACAGGTCGCTGATAAAAGATCTTTTAAACTTATTCCATTTTTATATATACCAAGAAAAGGGGATAAAATTACTATCGCTTTCCAAAACAACGCCCAATCCGTTGACCAAATTATCTTTAAAAGAGATGGTAACTCCATTGGCAGGATGAGCATCTCAAAGTTCAAAGATTTTTATAACCTCATTCTGATAAAACAAATAATTAAACATGATACGGGTTATGTTAAAAATATTAAAAATACTATAAAAAATGAAATTAAAGAAAAATCATTTAAACAAAAATTAAAGGATGCTATAGATAATTTTCAAGTGAAATATGATTTTAATATTGAGAATTCAAATATTATTTTCAATCAGATTGTTTTAAATCCAGAAATTCTTGTAGAGAAATACCCTGAAATATTTTTAGAAATAATACCCGACTATCTTATCACCCAAATGCCAATTAATTTAAAAATCAAAAATAATTATTATCTTATGATGGGTGATAATCGTGATCAAAGTTCTGACAGCAGGGAATGGGGTTTTGTTCATGAAAAATATATTATTGGGAAACCAATTATAATTTATTGGCCATATGCTCGACTTGGTGTTTCTCCTGAATAATTTAATTTATGATTCACGGAATTTACATTCATATACCATTTTGCACAAAACGATGTCATTATTGTGATTTTTATTCCCTTAAAACTACACTCTTTCAAAACAAAAATGACCAGTTTGAATTATTTATTAATGCTCTCATAAAGGAAATCACATATTTCAGTGATCTTTATAAAGAAAATATTTATTCTACTATATATTTAGGTGGAGGCACCCCATCTCTTCTCCCTACCCCACTGATGATCACTCTGTTTAATCAGCTATACAAATCTTTTAGATTCAAAAATAATATTGAAATATCCATAGAAACGAATCCTGAATCCCTCGATGAAAATAAGCTCCAGTGTTACAAAGATCTGGGAATTAATAGAATAAGTCTAGGTTGTCAGACATTTAATAATGATATATTGAAAGTTCTCGGTCGTGAAACTACGAATGAGGAGATTATAAAAAAATATTCTCTCATCAGAAAAAAAGGATTTGATAATGTAAATCTTGATCTCATGTTTGGATTAATAAATCAGTCCTTTGATGATTATAAAAAGGATCTACAGCAAATAATCCAACTCCAGCCAGATCACATTTCTTCTTATAGTTTGATCCAGGGACGAAAAATACTTGATGCTAAAATAAATCAGGAAAGTAATTTTCTACCTGGTGATGATTGTGTCGCTGATGAATTCATATATACTTATGATTTTCTTGAAAAAAATGCCTATCAATTCTACGAAATTTCAAACTATTCACATCAGGGCAAAGAGTGTAAGCACAATTTAATATACTGGAGTTTAGAAGATTATCTTGGATTAGGCCCTTCCGCCTGTGGTACGATTAATAATACAAGATATACAAACGTTTATAATTTAAAACAATACATAGACCTTCTCTCACAAAATAAATCTCCAGTCCATACTTCTGAAACTCTACATCAGGAAACACGAAATAAAGAAAATATCATGCTATCCCTTAGAACAAAAAGAGGTTTAGATATTCATCAACTGGAAAAGAATACCACAGTTAATTGGTTTAAAAGATTTCAAAATAACTTAGATCAACTAATCAATGAGGGTTTTCTTATTAAGAATGGCAAGAATATATCAGCTACTCCAAAAGGCGTTGTTCTCTTGGATAATATCATAGTGCAACTACTTTAAAATATAATCTGGAATAATGTACCCTCCATGCCTTAAGACTTTATATGGCATTGTAGTAATGTCCAGAATAGTAGATGGTGAAGATTTCACTATGGATTCCTTTAATACAATTAAATCAACATTCTTCTCAAATAATTTTACAAGCTCCTCACTGCTCTCAGGAATTAATTGATTACTAATATTCGCACTGGTTGAAACAATTGGAAAATTACATCGCCTTAAAATCCTTAATAACCAATCATCTTGAGGCACTCTAACCGCTAAAGTCATTTCTCCATAAAGATAAGGATATTTATTTTTAATAATTATGGTAAGTGGAGCAGGAAATAAATTTACTATATCATCAGGAATATCTTGCCCACACTGAGAAATAACATCCCTCATATCCTTAAATAATACAATAAAACTCTTTTCTGGAGAACGCATTTTAATTGATGAAATCCTATGACGTAATTCTTCTTTATAATAATTTGCAGAAATACCATAAACTGTATCTGTCGGCATAATTACCAGTTTATCTTCATTCAAATTCTTACTGACTAAACTAACAGAATCCTCAACATCTCTACCCAATTTATATATCAATGTATTTCTCTCCAAAATAATATATTAACAAAATAATAAAATATTTTTCAAGCGATATAAGTTTTTTTCCACAAACTATACGAAACTATATATATTTTATAATAGAACAGATATATTTTTTGGAGGTTCGCAATGTCCAGGAAAACTTCAGTCATCAAAGCACTCTACACAGGAGAAGTTCTCAACGAACTCATTTTCCCCTATCCAAAAATAGAACAAGAAAAACAGGAAACCATTGACATGCTGTTAGAATCCCTCGATCGATTTGCTAAGGAATCCATAAATCCTTCAGAAATTGATGAGAATGCAGAACTTCCACAACACATCATTGATCAGTTCAAAGAACTTGGATTATTCGGACTCATAGTACCAGAAGAGTATGACGGCTTTGGCTTCAACCAGACAATGTATAACAAGGTGATGAACAACTTAACCTCTCACGACGCCTCTTGTTCACTAATCATCGGAGCCCATGAAAGTATTGGAATGAAAGCTATACTACTTTTTGGAAATGATGAACAAAAGAAAAAATATCTACCCCTCTTGGCAACAGGAGAATACATCGCCGCCTATGCCCTTACAGAGCCAGGATCAGGATCAGATGCAGGTTCTATCCAAACTAAAGCTGTTTTAAGTGAGGACAAATCCCATTACATATTAAATGGCAGTAAAATCTGGATAACAAATGGGGGAATAGCTGATCTATTCACAGTATTTGCAAAAACTGGAGATAAAATATCCGCATTCATCGTAACCAGAGATATGGGCGTAAAATCAGGTACTCCAGAGAAAAAAATGGGAATCAAAGGTTCAAATACCACTACCATGTTTTTTGAAGATGTAAAAGTCCCAGTAGAAAATAGATTAGGAGACGAAGGACAAGGATTTAAAGTTGCAATGGAAGTATTGAATCAGGGTAGGCTCGGATTATCAGCTGGATGTATCGGTGTCTCTAATAAAGTCTTAAAACTAGCACTGGATCATGCAAAAAAACGTGAGCAGTTTAAACTCCCTCTAATCAAATTCGAAATGATTCGGGAAAAAATTGCCCGGATGACAGCATCTAATTTCATCATGGAATCCATGACCTATCTGACAAGTGGAATATGTGATAAAAAAGAGTATGACTATTCCATAGAATCCGCTGTATGCAAGGTATTCTGCTCAGAAGAACTCTGGAGAAATGCTAACGATGCCCTCCAGATCGCTGCAGGAATTGGATACATGAAAGAATATCCATATGAAAGAATAGTCCGGGACGCACGAATCAATATGATTTTTGAGGGCAGTAACGAGGTCCTGAGAGCATTCATCGCACTTCAGGGAGCAAAACATTTTGGTAATGAAATGATGGCTGGTAAACTGGAAACTATTCAAAAGAATACACCACAATTAAAAACAGTCAATAATTCTTTAAATGATGCCAAAGATATATTCATTCAGGGTTCAAAATACCTCAAGGAAATGATCATGTCTGCAGTCATGGAATATCAATTTGAAATTGTAAAAAAAGAATATGTTGTTGAAAGAATTGCAAATATAACCATCGACCTCTATGGAATCCTTGCTGGTATCTCCAAATGTGAAAGCCTCATCGATCAACTCGGTGAAAACAAAGCATCCCATTATATATCTTTGTTAAATATCTTTTCAAACACAGCAAAAGATCGAATACAAATCGCATACAACAGACTAAAAGACCCTCTCGATGACATTAAAAACACCGTAGTGGATAACATCGCAGGAAACGAATCTCTCATAGGATAAAATAATCACCCAATATGGAATTAATAACAGAATACCTCCTTCCTCCCCTTCTCGGAGCAGTCATTGGATATATTACAAATCATATTGCTATTAAAATGATATTTAAACCCTATACTGAATGGCGTATTTTGGGAATAAAAATACCATTCACTCCGGGAATTATCCCAAAACACAGAGTAGAACTGGCTGAAAATATATCAAAGGTCATAAGCACTGTTCTTATTAACAAAGATACACTCCATTCCCAAATCATATCTCCGCACGCACACAGTGTTATGGATAAATTAATCAACACAAAAATTGATTATATCTTAAATTATGATATACCTCCGATTATAAAATTAATACCTGACAAACTAATCGGCACTTTTGACCAGCAATATTCAGAACTCAAGAAATTAATTAATAAAAAAATCATAGAATATCTTAACAGTCCATCATTTGAAAATACTTTATACAAGTTCCTACTGAATAACACTCAGGAAATAATCAATACCCCCATAAAAGATCTCATCCAGACAGAAACAGCACAGGATATTATAAAAAAAATCACAGAATACTTATTTCAAAATCTCTCTGCAGATACCAATTTATCCAACTGGATTAAAGAACGTCTCGATGATATCGCACAATCACACAGACAATTAAAAGAAGTACTACCAGATGAATTTATAAATGTTCTTTTAAAATGGGTAAAAAAAGAACTCCCTGACTTTCTGGAAAATCTCAAAACAGCTGTATACGAAAGCAAATTAGACCAAAAATTATATGAAAGTTTTCGGAAAGTCATATATAATTATCTCGAAAATCTGAATATGGTACAAAGATTCGTAGTAAATATCTGGGGAGTTGAAGACCGGGTCGATGAAGATCTACCAAAAGTTATCCAACAGGCAATTCTGGTAGTGTTTGAAAATCTGAAATCCGAGGATAGCCAGGAACACATTATCAATTCGTTAAAAAAATCTATACACAATGCAATGGAACGAGAAATCAAAGAATTATTCCAGGATTCACAGGAAAACATCAAAGACAATCTGATGGACAAAATACAAATCTATTTCAATGACACATCAAATTTCTCAACATGGCAAGACAAATTCCTCACCCTCTACGAAACTTATCATAATCTAACCATAAGTGAAATTATTGGAAACAACACTGAAACGTCCGACTCAATAAACAATTCAATACATAAAATGCTTCTAGCCATTCTCAGAAATCAAAAATTCCAGCAATCTATCATCAATTTTTTAGAAACCAATCTTTATCATTGGATAAAAGAATATCCAATCGGTAAACCCGGTAAATGGATAACCCTCAATCAATCCGACAAGGATAAGCTATCCTATACTATATCGGAATACTTTCTGAATCTCCTTGTAAAAGAAATATCGTCTGTAGCAGAAGCAATCAACATACAACAATTGGTCTTTGACAGGATAAATATATTTCCCCTTGAAAAGCTCGAAAATATCATTATGACCATAGTAAACAAACATTTAAGCTGGATAAATATATTCGGAGCAATTTTAGGAGCAATCATCGGCGGCATCCAAATCATATTAAAAAAATTATAATACACCACCTAACAGAACTGACATGATTCGATTAATCATCAATTTTAGATAATATACCTCGAAACAGGAGAAATACAGGAAAAAGACAGCAACTGTGTTATAAGTCAAGAGAATTATGAATAAAATTCCCTTTTGATAAGAGTATTTAAATAGACTAATAATTTTCTCATAACAGCAGTATTAATAAGTTTAGGGGGTTTAGCCAGGCTTTTGAGTCTATTAGCAAATAAAACAAG
>DKAT01000090.1 GCA_002450905.1 Spirochaetia bacterium UBA6919 | reverse complement strand
CTAATTATGCAATGACTCTATAATAAAACAAACCCTCTTTCTTTCTAATAATTTCAAAAATTACCGCTTTGGTGTATTGTAATTGATTGTGCTAAATTGTTATTGACATAATCTAATTTAGTAATTATATTGATTAAACAACATTACTGTTCTTAAATTCACTGTCTTGGTAAAATAATGTTAACTCAATATATTCAAAGTGCAATGGCCAAAGCTGTTTATGAAAAAACTGAGGAAGGAAAATATTGGGGTGAAATAAAGTCTTGTCCAGGTGTGAATGCATATACAGATACTTTGTACAACTGCCAAAAACAGCTACAAGAGGTATTAGAAGAATGGATTATAATAAAATTATCAAAAAGGGATGAGATGCCGCTTATTGATAAGATTGATCTCAATACATTTAGTAAAATATGAGTCGATGGCGACCTGTTAAAAGGCAAGATTTTATAAAAAAATTAAAATCTCTTGGCTTTGATGGTCCATTTCCTGGTACAAATCATCATTTTATGAGATTAGGTACATACACCCAAACACTCCCTTCTGATAAAGAATACAGCGTAGATTTACTTAAACGTCTTTTAAAACAACTTGAAACAGCATTAAATAGAACTGTAACCCTCAAAGAATGGGATGGACTATAAATGGTGGTTTGAGGATATCTTATAACATCATCTTTCAATTGCACCTCAATTAAATAAAAATCACTTGACCAAAATATTAAATCAAAGTATATTAGATTATTAGTGAAATCATATTTTTGTACACGGAGGGTCTTGTAACTATACATTATTTTTAGGGTTATAGCATTATAACGAATACTTCCCCTTCGGCGAGACCTGGGTGGAAGAGGCAAGCAACACTGAGAGAGTTCCCTACCTTTTTACATCAAAAGAACTCGATAGGGAAACTGGGTTATACTATCATGGACAGCGTTATTATGATCCACGGACGAGTGTGTGGCAGAGCCCGGATCCGATTCTGGCATCCTATTTGGATGGAAGACCTAATGGAGGGGTATTAAATCCAAAGAATCTTAATTTGCTCGCCTACACTGGACAAAACCCAGTTAAGTACATCGACCCAAATGGATTATCATTTGAAAAGCATTTTGAAAAAGATGTACAAAAAATAAATAAACAGATTTTAACAGAATTGAATGAAGCATATGAAGAGTATAAAGATACTTTACAAAATTTAAAATATTCAACAAGAGCAACTAAAGAACATTATGAAAATGCTGAAAAGGAGTATAATAATAAAGTCAAAGCTCTTCAAGAAAAAAGATTAAAATTAATCGGCGATTCAATTATGGGTTATACTCGTAATAATCCTAGTCTTGGAGCGGCGTTTGCACTATTGGGACTCGCAAACGCACAATGGGAAAATTCAAGAGATTTATTTGAACCCTTAAAAAGCTCAGATTCATTACTTGAAGCATCAGCATTTATTGTACTCGGACTTTTATCAAGGATAAAAATAAGTGAGGCAAAAGAATTAGTTAAGTTATGGGGAAAAGGAAGAAATATTTCTAGAAAAGCAAACATTTTGGATCATTATAAACGATTTGGGCAACTTAAGAATATGTCTTTAGAACAATTTATGAGAAAGGTTAAAAATTTTAAAAAGAAAGGTGCAAGACATAAAACATAAGATGATGGAACAAAGAAATGGGAACGTAAAAATGGGGAATTACTAATGGAAAGAGATGGCAAAGTTGTTTCATACCATACACCTGATTAAAAGGGAGATTATGACTCATTTTGAATTTGAAGATTCTATGTCCAAGTATTTTTCAAAGGTTGATCCCAAAAAATATAAATTATATTTAAAAGATCAAGTAAGTAAAAGAGACAGTGATTTAGAATATAATCCACACGAAAAGATTCAATATTATATAACCTCTGTTAATAATTATCATAGCTTGTTAGTAGAGCATGCTATTGAATGCTCTGATTGTCTTGATAATCTACTTAAATACTTTGAAATACGAGAAAAGGTAAATTACCATGATTATCCATGCTTTCATCTAGCTTATTATACAAATTGTGATAATCCATGTATTGAGAATGATAATGGATTTTTTTCTATAATAACATTAAAAAACGAGGATGGAAAGAGCTTAGAAGGTTATGGAATTGGATTCTGTCCATGGTGTGGAATTAAACTTCCTACTAGTTATGCTGATTTAGAGAGCAAGTAAAATTAAGGTCAAATCTTGGTTATGAGGTGGTATTTTAGTGATTAATTAACCAGTTATGACTTAAAACTGTTTGCATTTTGAGAACTCTTTATTATATTTCTCATGTGAGGATCTTTACTAAGAAAACAATCAAAGACTTTTGGGAAATACATAGAGATTCAGAAAAACTATTAAGATCTTGGTATTCAATTATAAATAATTCTGATTGGAATAATCCTATAGATGTCATGAAATCATTTTCAAATGCAAGACCTATTTCAGATAACCGTGTTATATTTGAGATTTCAGATTATTATAGATTGGTTGTTAAAATAAATTACCAGTTGAAAGCAGTTTATATCAGATTTATTGGTACTCATCCTGAGTATGATAGAATCAATGCGGAGGAGATTTGACATGTTTGTAAAAGTTAGGGCTATAAAAACAGAAGAAGATTATGAAGCAAGCGTAAGTAGGATGAATGAACTTGTTCAGAGAAATGAATTTGATATGACCGAAGAAGAAAAAGATGAGCTACTAGTTATATCTAATTTAGTATGGATTTACGAAGAGGAGCATTATCCCATTGATCCACCAGATGATCCTGTTGATACATTAAAATTTTGGATGGATCAAAATAATCTTAAGCAAGTAGATTTAATACCTTTTATTGGAGGGAAAAGTCAGGTATCCGAGATATTGGCTGGGAAAAGAAAATTAACAGTTAATATGATTAGAATGCTCCATAAGGGTTTAGGGATACCTGTTGAATCACTGGTAGGTAAAGGTGAGAAATAAAATCTTAACCGATAGGATCTAAATAATAAAATTTTACAAATAATTTCTTTTCTTGTACCTTGCCATGCAAATATACTCATTTCCTTATAAATTCCTCTTGACCAAAATATCAATTAATGATATATTAGAATATTAGTAGAAATAGATTTTTGTACA
>DKAT01000087.1 GCA_002450905.1 Spirochaetia bacterium UBA6919 | reverse complement strand
TATATAAAAACCCTCTGATAATTGCAATACAAAGAGGTATAATTGTAAATCCAAGTCCTATCCAGGCAAATTCATCAATAGAAAGGCTTTTTTGTTCCAGCCATAATATAATTGTACCTAAAATTATTATTAAACCACATTTGATTAAATCCTTCCCTGTTAATTTATTTACTTTAAACCAGATATCCTTATTACTAAGGGTTTTTTTAGTCCGAAAGCCATAATAATTATTAGGTGGGATTTTTTCAAGTACCAGAGGAATAGATATAGCTATAAATATTACACCTATAATCAAATACATTGCAAATATCCACAATAATTGAGATTCCATATTATACTCCACGATTATATATTGAATGAAAATTAAATCATTTTTACACGATTACAAATTAAAATGATATATTTTTATAAAAATATTCATTGAGGTTCCTATGAATAAAGTTCAGCGATTAATTTATTTTACTATTATTATTAGTTTAATAATTATTTCTGCTTCAGATTCAAATAATTTCACTGCAGACTCCTGTGTTTCAACTTATGAAAGAGACGTTCTCATTTTGATAAATAAATATCGGGCAAGTTATGGATTAAAACAATTATCTTTCAGCACTCGATTAAACAGGCTTGCAAAACAACATAGCCAATATATGCAGCGTAAATCCAATTTAAGTCATGATCTTTTTTCATCCAGATTCCAACAAGCAAAGTGCTTTACCTGTGTTGAAAATGTTGGTTGGAATTATAGCACACCCAAAGCACAATTTAATGGGTGGAGAAATTCACCTGGGCACAACAGGAATATGTTAAATAGGTCAATCAATGTAGCAGGTATTTCAAAAGTTGGTCCTTATGTAACTTTCTTTGCCTGTAAATGCCGTTAATGGACTATGAATTTTTTCTTGAGCTGAAAAATAAATTCTAAAACACTTTCAATTGGATTACCTTATAAATCAATTGTACAAATGAGTCTATTAATAATATTTTAAGTTCTATATTCTTGGAAAATATCTAATTTAAGAAACGGGGATAATGTGACAATAAGGATAATTATCCTGATATATTTAATATTGAGTTTGATGTCCTGTCAAAAATCGGAGATCAACGAACGATACTTCCCTGTTTATTATGAGGTGATTATTAGCAATAACCATCCTATGGAAGTTCGACTAAGATATCTTAATAAACTAGAAATCCTTTCAGTTCAAAAATCAAATAAGATCAGTAATAAATCGATATCTTATTTAATTCTCTGTTATGAAAAACTTTCACAAAGTAATGATAAAAATAATAAAATCGTATTTTCAGAAGTACAAAAAATTTTACTCAAATTAGGCTACACAAAAAATCGTATTAAAAAAGAAAAAATATTTTATACTCAAGATAGCTGGTTGAAGGAAGAAATCTTAAGACGATCTCAAACTGCTTTAGAAATAACTTCCTCTCCACAATGGGATAAGAGAATCTATGGAAGATGGATTCGCCACGAAGAGCTTACCATTAAACAATTTATATTCTTTCCTGACACCACTTTTCAATATAATAGCGCAACCAATCCTAAAATTATGATTCCCCCTCAAATATTAAATCAAAATCATGAACAAGTGATTACTGAATATCTTGATAAAAAAGGAAGTTATCATATTTCAAAAAATACTAATAATCTAGAATTAATATATACTGAAGGAAACATAAAAAAATCTTTTAAATATAATATTTCCGAAGACATTTTGACGATAGAGAATGAAGAGTATTTTAGGAACTGATACCTGATAGGTCTTTTTTAAAATTGATATTGTCAATAAAGATAAGTATAAACAAAATATCATAATTTTTAAATATAATTTACTTGATTTAAAACAATCTTATGCCGTCATTGATAAAAGTATAAAAATTGATTTAAAAAAAATATTATTTACCGATGGGTGTATTACCTCCATTAAAAAGGATTTAGTATGGGTGATGAAACATTATCTACTGACGAATTAGAATCATTATTAGAAAATGCAGAAATTATTTCTGATGATACAGGGGGATACATCAGTCAGGATGATTATGAAGAAGATGAATCGTCTGCTGAAGAAGTGATCGAGACGAATCAGGTTGCGAGTGCCCCTCCAGCTGAAGTAAAGAAAAAAGCCAAACCCCAGGAACTCCCTACTGAAAACGTGGATGTGGGCAATTTGACTTCACAGCAAAAGCACAATGCTGAACTCTTATTGGATATTTATGTACAAGTTACTGTAGAACTAGGACGTACAACAATCAAAGTAAAAGATGTTCTCGGACTGGGAGAAGGCTCTATCGTTGAATTAGGTAAACCTGCAAGCGAACCTGTTGATCTGCTGGTTAATAATCGTTTGGTAGCCCGTGGTGAAGTAGTAGTGATTGATGAAAATTTCGGTGCAAGAGTTACAAATATTGTTAATCCTATGGAGCGTTTAGCAAATTTAAAAGTTCAATGATTTATCATAATTGTCTTGCAATTAAAATTAATTAAAATAAACATAGTTATACTTCCAGACCATGATTTAGAAGTAATATCACGAAACCTAATAAACTTTTAATATACACTTATAAATATTTGACTTGAATTTTCCCCGTACTGATATATATTTTATTATAAAAAGATCGGGGATTTATGAATAAAATTAAAAAACTCATTCAGTACGTTCAATTTGCAAATATCTTTAAAAATAATAATAATTACTCATATAATTATCATTTATTTAAATACACCATTACACTATTTTTAATCATAATTTCTCTCATATCCTGTAAAGATCAAACCAAACCCGATACTTTCGACGGCATAATTGTCCTACACTCAAAACATGCAAATTATTTCAAAGCTATTAATCTTGCCATCGATAAAGCATTACGCAAAGGAATCATTCGTCTTATCGGATCAAATTCATACAATGATAATAAGGATATCATAGAGACAACTTTTTTTGATCAAAAATTCAATCGCTCAAGAAAATACACAATATCTCATGAAATCATTGCAAGAACAAAGCGAGATGGTGTTTATAATGTAACTGCTAAAGTCCATTTGGATCTAGATAAAATTAAACAAAAACTCCGCCAATTAAAAATACCTATTCTCCAGACCGATTCTAATATTAGTTTAGATCAAAATGAAATACAGGATATAAATGTATTAAAAAATGAAACTATTTTGGTATATTACGATAAAAATAAACTAAAAATACCCATAGAACTAGCGGATATCATTGTTCAGAGAATAAATCATATCTTAGCTAATTTTCAATTAAATTATATTGAATTGGATCAAATAACCCGATTGAATAAAGATACCAATTTAATTGAAAAATCATCCCGTGGAATGGCTCTTCTACAGCTAATCGCAAAAAAACTCCACGCGGATATCTATATAGAAGTAAATGGTCACCTCGATGATGGAAATTATGAGAACGAAACTTTCCAGAGTAATGGAGGAATTCTTCTTTCAGCCTATGAAAGCTCAACAGCAAGGGGACTTGGAAATGAAGAAACTTCACTAAAAAAAAAAGGAGATTCTCTAAAATCTGTTCAGAAGAAAATACTATTAAGTTCAGCATCTCCAGCAATTCATAAATTATTAAAATCAATTATCAAATATAAATCCCAACCACAAATATATTATATAACCCTTTACGGAGAAATATCATATCATATAAAAAGGGATTTTTTAAGAGCCCTCCAAAAAGATAATGAAATCACATCTATCCAACTCACAGAAGTTACAAACAAATCAATAAAATATATTATAAAATACAAAGGATTTACTCATCATCTCATCTCAAAAATCTTTCGCAGATTAAAAGAGAGAGAAGGATTTGAGGGTTTATTTATAAAACTTCTAAGAAGAAAAGAAGTAATATTGTCTCTGTAAATATATTTTTTAAATAATGTATTATGACTTTCCATTTATGAAATCGATATAAATAATTAAAAAGGCATAAAGTATTTTGAAAGCTCCAAAGATATTCATTCTTTAAATATTAATCTTATTTATACTCTCTATTTCTATTTTTGGTGGAAAACTTGATGAAACCCGAAAAGAAATCAATTCATCCTCCTCCAGTCAAAAAAATCGTAATTCCTTAAAGGAATCATCCAGTGATAATGATAGTGATACATTAGCTAAAATTGCTGAATGGGTAATTTTATAAATTTTTAAAGCACCCTTCGATGGTTTAGGTGATGATTTTTCAGATTCAACCTACTTTCGCGGAGCCCCTTATAAATACAACAAAGATGGTTATCTAATCATTGATAGAAAAAAAATATCGAGGATAATAAAAAGACTTTACCTAATCAGGAAAAACTTTCAGCGATTTCATTAAGTTTATTTGCTGAAGAAAACTATGATTTTTCAAATATTAATCGTATCACCTGGGGATTTATGATGGATACAAGCATCCGATTAGGTCTCAAAGCAAACTGGACTTATTATTATGAGAAATTATCCACGGGTTCTGATCAGTTTCATATATTTGATGTGAATTTAGTCTTTCGATTTGCTCAAAATGAATATGCACAATTCTATGTGGGATTGGGAGGCAGGGGATTTATGGATTATTCAGGCTCTAAAGGGGGTTTTAATGGATCCTATTTTCTAAATGTCTATCCCGTGAGACCTGCTTCTATTGGCCTATCTATCGATTTAGGAAACCTTGGTAATGCTTTCTATCTCCAGCATAAATTAAAACTGGGGTTTGTATTCAGTTCTCTTGAAATCTATTTTGGCTATGATTTTGTGAAAATAGGCTCTGTCAATTTTTTCGGACCCAGTTTTGGTCTGCAGATTTGGTTATGATTAAGTGTTCTGATATTCTACTTAATTTAAAAATCTTTTAAAATGTCATTCGAAAGATTTTGATAAAATATAGGATTCAAAAGTTTTCAAGTTTAAAGAGTATTATAAAAAATTAAA
>DKAT01000026.1 GCA_002450905.1 Spirochaetia bacterium UBA6919 | reverse complement strand
ATGATCCTCTCTCCACTGTGATCATACTTATACTCACTGGTCTCACCCTTATCCTCAATCTTCTGTATCCTGTTTTCCTTGTCCCAGGTGATAACTCTTTTCTCCCCGTTGTCTAAATTATTCCACCCTGTCTGGTTTCCATTGGCATCGTAGGAATAAGTCCGTCTGCCTATCTGACTTGGTGCATGCACCTGCTTATGAGCATAACGATATTGAAGTTTTTTTATAGGCCATAGAAACTTATGCTGCGTGTTTAAGTTCTTCCACTTGTTTTTCAGATTCTTGAGTTTTTTTAATCATTTCGCCTCTTCTGATTGGAATCTTGTTATACTTATAAATTAATACCATAGGAATAATCAACCATAAGATCATGATGATTGGTTGTATAATGTAATTAACTGCTTGAAAAAACATAACACCTCCATTCTCCTCATCTACTAGTATAAACACCTCATTTTAATTAATATTCTGATAACTTTTTAAATTAATATCCACATAAATCAAATTGTAGTGGTGAACTTGATCCGGCATCTCACCCCACATCCTCAGTCAGAATTCCAAACCATCCATAGATAACTTCAATAGAGGATGATCAGCAGGATGGTTAATTCCATTGTATGATTAATTTTTTAATTAATACAATTCGTGACCTTTCATTTAAGTCTCTGAAACGGAATATTAATGTATACTCTAATTGGATTACCTCGTTCTAATGCATTGTGCTGAGTCTAAATAGAATCGTTCATCTTCCTTTGTTCTTGATTTGTATACTCCTTGAACAATGCACTCAAGCGACTTAGAGCTAATTTACGATTCATAAATTGAGGTCTCTCCTCTCTTGCAATAGACGTTAATCCAGTTGGATGATGATAGCCCCCATATCATTAGGCGCCGCCCCTTTTCGATGAATCCAAAATGAATTACCATCTATATTTTTTTGAGTTACGCTGTTATGAACTATATCGATAACAAGCTCTCCAGAATATCCAATACAGCCTAAAAAGTGATTTGCAATAATTCTGCGATTCACTTTAGCCCATTGAATTGCATTGTTATGGTCTGATAAATTGTCTGAAGCCTCTGTAGAATCTATTTTAAGTCCTGCACTACGGAATCTCTCAACATGCTTTGTTAAAATATCATTACCATACCCTCTTGATCCGCTGTGAACCAATAAAAGAGTATTTTTTTATCGAATCCTATATCAGCAAAAGTTTTTTCATCAGAAATATCTTCAACTCCCTGAAGTTCAGCAAAATGATTACCACAGCAAAATGCAAATGATAATATTTTTTTTTATATTAATTGATCAAACGGATACTATATCTTATAAGAATATTAATTACAGGATCCATAGTTACGAAAATAAGCCGTTTTTGTTGGTGTAATCAACATCGCCACCTTGTTGGATAAGAAGCTTCACCCTGGGTAAGTCATTGTTTTTGACAGCGTTCAGGAGATTTTGGTTTAAATCTGCCCAACTGGTCGTTGTTATCAAAATGATTAAAAAAATTGGTATGCATCTATCATTCTAATCCTCGTTGTCGACAAAGAGATGTGGTTTTCAATAGATGAAATATAATTTATTTTGGGTTTATTGAAATATTTTATTAGATAATCTGTAATGGCTGGTTGGAAGGGGGTGTTTATATCCGGATTAGAAGTTTTGGGGTTATTAATATACTGAAAATCCATTTAAATGAAATTGGGAGCAGAACGATCACCATGAGGTCTTAAAAACCATTCTTCAAAGGATTTCAAGATAATAAGATAATCAGTATATCAATCTGCTTTGTCACGTTAAACAATTACCTAATGGATAGTGATTATGCAACCGTTACTTCTTTACATAAATACACATCCTGAATTGAATTGAGTAATTTGATCCCCTCTGCCATAGGACGCTGGAATGCCTTTCTACCCGAAATAAGACCCATACCCCCGGCACGTTTATTAATTACAGCCGTCTTTACAGCATCAGCAAAATCATTATCCCCGGAAGCACCGCCCGAATTAATCAGTCCTGATCGACCCATATAACAATTAGCCACCTGATAGCGTGTCAAGTCAATAGGATGATCGCTGGATAAATTCTCATACACACGCTTATCGGTCTTTCCAAAATTAACCGCTGGATATCCCCCATTATTCTCTGGGAGTTTTTGTTTTATAATATCCGCTTCAATGGTCACCCCCAAATGATTCGCCTGACCCGTAAGATCAGCAGAGACGTGGTAGTCCTTATCCTTCTTGAATGCGGGATTCCTCAGATAACACCACAAAATGGTCACCATACCTAATTCGTGAGCCCTGTGAAACGCCTCGGATATCTCAACAATCTGTCGTTTACTCTCCTCAGAACCAAAATAAATGGTCGCTCCAACAGCAGCACAACCCATATCAAAGGCTTGTTCCACCTGTCCAAACATGATCTGATCATAACTATTAGGATAACTAATAAATTCATTGTGATTTAATTTTAATATAAATGGAATTTTATAAGCATATCGACGTGCAACACTCCCCAGAACACCCAAAGTAGACGCCACCCCATTACATCCCCCTTCAATAGCTAATTTGACAATATTCTCCCCGTCAAAATAAATGGGATTCTTAGCAAAAGACGCTCCCCCACTATGCTCAATCCCCTGATCCACAGGTAAAATAGATACATACCCAGTTCCAGCCAGCCTCCCACTATTCAACAGAAAATGCATATTCTTCAATACATTCACAGGCCTATCAGTGGGAATCATAATCTGATCGATACTCTGAGGACCTGGTATATGCAGAAGATCCTTGGATATTGTCTTGCACTGGTGATCCAAAAGAGATTTCGCTTGTGAGCCTAATAATTCTTCAATTTTCTTAATCATAATAAAACTCCTGAATTAATTTTCAAATTTGTGAATATTCCAATATAAATTTCTTATATTCTATTAAGGTAATAAACTATTTAAAAAAAACAAAATAAATATTATTCTTATCCATAGAATGAATAATTATAAGACTTCATTTCAGAATTCAGTCCACTTATCCGAAATACATAGTGGTAAATATACTGAAAATCTTTTGAGATTAAAATTAATATAATAATACAGACTACTTAGAATATTTTAAATATATTCTCTGTTTGATAAATAAAATGGTATTGCTTTCAATTTTTTTTTGTTAAATTTCTTTCATAAAATATAAGAAGAAGGGGTTAATATGTCTTCATTTAAAGATTTAAAAAAAATGTTACAAGATAACGTTCCGCAGAATAAACCCCAAGAAATGTTACAAGATATTCCTGAAGGACGAGAAATAACAGGCTATTCCATAGAAGAATGTCTGGAAAAAGCTAAACACCTGTTCCAAGTACCAGAAAATCAACTCCATTATGAAATCATCGAAAAAGGAAATAAAGGAATATTAGGTGTTGGAAAAAAATTGTATAGATTATATATTACAATTGCTCAAGAAAATGAATACTATGAAGAAAGTATAGAACACACTGCCGACTCCCCATTTGCATCCATTGAAAAAACATCTGTTAAAGAAACTGGTCCCATCGATGGCAAAGTTAAAATGATTATAAGAAAATCCGGTGCATACTTAAAAGTGACACCCCCTTTACGAAAGGGTCAACCCGCCTCCTTTGATGATGTATTGACTATGATGGCTACAAAAAATTATCGAAGTTATGACGGTCGATTAGTAAAAAAAATCACTCAGGAAGCAAAGGGTGAATTCATTAAAATCGGTGAATATACACCAAACCCAGATTATGACAGCAAAGCAGAAATCCAAATCAATGATGATGAAACAAAAGCATTTCTTACGATCACCGCTCCATATCTTTCAGGACGTATTCTGGAAGAATCCGAAATCATGGATCTTCTCACAAATCAAGGCGTCACCTCTGGAATCAAACAGGAGAAGATTAAAGAAATTCTTGAAGAAGAACATTACAATGTTCCAATCCTCATCGCTGAGGGTGTCCCACCTCAACACGGGAAAGATTCAGAAATTAATTTCCATTTCAAAACAAAACCTGATGATCTACACTTCGAAGAAGATGATTTTGGTAAAGTTAATTTTTTCAGTGACCAGGGTTTAATACAAAATGTTGTTGCAGGTCAGATTCTAGCCGTTAAAAATCCTCCCACAAAAGGTACTAATGGCAAAACAATTACTGGTAAAGTCATTGAAGCAGAAGATGGGGAAGATATCACTTTTGAAGCTGGAAAAAATACTGGTCTATCAGAAAATGGTCTAGAAATCGTCGCCCAAAATGCCGGACGGGCTGTTTTTAATGATGGTGTTGTTGAAGTAGAACCTATTTACGAAATAAAGGGAAATGTTGGACTGAAAACGGGAAGTATCGTATTCCTTGGTGATGTCATCGTGTCTGAAAATGTGGAAGATGGTTTCTCTGTTAAAGCCGCTGGAAATATTTACATCGGTGGAACCATTGGTAAAGCTGAAGTCGAGGCTGATGGCGACATCATTGTCCAAAGAGGTATTCTTGGTAAAGAAGAAGGTTATGTCAAGGCTGGGGGAAATGTTATTGCGAAGTTTATCGAAAATTCAAAGGTCACCGCTGGAAATAAAGTCGTCTCTAATGAAGGTATTCTCCATAGTTATGTCGATGCCAAACAGGTATATTCTCTCGGAAAGAGAGGAACCATCACAGGCGGTCATATCCGCAGTGTTGAAGAGGTCAATTCTAAAGTTATAGGCTCCACAACATATACGGAAACTAAGATTGAAGCCGGTGTTGATCCTGTTGCTAAAGAAAAACTGGTCAAATTTGATAAGGAACGGGAAACCATCGAAGACAACTTAAGTAAACTCTCAGTAAATCTTACTACCATGCAGAATCAGAAAAGATCAATGGGATCCCTATCCCCAGAACGTGAATTAATGCTTGAAAGAATGCTCAGAGCTAAAAAAGAATATGACATGCAATTAAAAGAAATTAATCTGGACATAGAAGAAATTAAATCTTATTTAAGCAGTCTCACGGCTCAGGGTAAAATATCAGCCTTCGATAAAATATATCCAGGTACTGAAGTCACAATAAAAAATATAATACTTAAAATTAAAAGTGATTATACCCATGTAACCCTTATCATAGAAAGTGGAGAAATTAAACCAACACCCTATCAGGAGCCAAAAGATCGAAAAGCCTTACCACAAGCCAAGGGTGGTAAACGAGGTAAAAAATAACTTTTTAACAACGATAATTCAGCAAATTAATTTAATAATTCCCTCATCTATTTGAGCAATGATAACAGGACTAAGAAACATCGGAATCAGAAATTTTAGTTCCGATACTTATGAGGTGCATTGTAATGATAATCAATAGTTGTTTCAAACATTTGATGTAATGTGTCTGAATGGTGTAGTGGCCTGAAAAATTTGAA
>DKAT01000047.1 GCA_002450905.1 Spirochaetia bacterium UBA6919 | reverse complement strand
GGAATAGTTAGACACTATGACAATGCTCAACAAGTTAAAGATATTATTGATTCAAGAAACGATATTAAAGTTGAGTTGGTAAGGGTGTAAAAACATATCTAAAAAACAAATATTTACTAAAAAAAGTTATAGATGGCTACTCAAGCAACAATCAATATAAATGTTAATTCAAAACAAGCACAGGATAATGTAAATAAATTATCTCAATCTATTAATAACGCTGGTGGAAGTGCGTCGTCATTAAAGGCTCAATTAAGACAAGTAACTCAAGAATTACAAGGTCTTGAACCAGGGTCAAAAAGATTTCAAGAATTATCCCAAAGAGCAGGTCAATTAAGAGATCAAATACAAGATACATCTGCAGTTATTTCTGCTACTGCTGGTAATATTACAGAAAATTTTGGTAGAGCTTTAGGAAATACTATACAACTTGGTGTTGCAGGATTTCAAGCTTTATCATCTGCACAAGTTTTATTTGGTGTAGAAAATAAAGATCTACAACAAACATTAGCTCAAATGGGAGCATTACTTAATTTATCACAAGCTATAGAAACTTTTGGTGGATTAAGTGATAAATTAGTAGAGATTAAAGCAGGTTTTACTCCACTTCTTACACAGTTAGGTTTAATGAAAACTGCTCAAACAGGAGTTGCCGCATCTACAGCTACAGCAGATGCTGCACTTGTTGGTGAAGCGGTTGCTGCTGATGGAGCGGCAGTATCAACAGGATTATTTGCGGCTTCATTAAATGCTCTTCCATTGGTGGCAGTTGTAACCGCTCTTGGTTTATTAGTTGCAGGATTAATATCTTATGCGATGGGTGAGAGTGAAGCTGAAAAAGCGGCTAAAAAAAGAAAAGATACATTAAAATCTCAAAGAGAAGAAGAAGAAAAATCAAGAAAAACAATTGCCGCTGAAAGTGCTGAATATGTTGGATTAATATATCAATTAAAGGCAACAAATAAAGGTTCAAAAGAAAGAGAAACATTGATTAAACAAATCAATTCAACTTATGGAACTACTATTAAAAATCTTAAAGATGAGACAGCATTTCAACAACAACTTAATTTAGAAGTTGCAAATTATATCGCATATCAAAAAGCAAAGTTTCAATTACAAAAAAATGAAGAGGCAATAACACGAAATCTTGAAAAACAATCGGATATAAATAAAAAAATTGTTGAAACTCAAAATAAAATAAAAAATCTTAAGGCAATTAAACTAGGACCTGATGATTTAAGGGCTGGTAAAATTCGACAGGATCTTGACGATTTGAATACAGAGTTATTAAAATATCAAGGTCAGTTAGATGCCGCTAATAAAAGATTAGAAAATTATGGTAAAGTTGCTGTTGATGTAAATTCTGTGATTAATGAAGTTACAAATGGAGGTCAGAAATATACCGCCCAAACTAAAACTGGAACTAGTGCTGTTGAAGATGCTACTGATGCCAATGAGAAATATGCAAAAATGCTTGGTGAGGTTAAAAATAAACTTGACAGAGAAATTGCCGTTCAACAGACTAGTGAAAAACTTAGAACTGATAGATTAACAGGTTTAGAAAAAGAAACTGAATCTATTAATAAATTATATGGTGATGAAAGAACTGCAATAATAGACAGAGCATTACAAAATGAATTACAAGCTTTAGATGAAAAATTCAAGGCAGAAGGTAAATCAGAAGAAGATTATATTACTGCCGCTAAAGTAATTAGAGATAACTACCAAACTTATTTATTGGATAGTGAAAAAAAATTACTTGAACAATTAGATGTTTATCAAAAAGAAGATCTAAATAAGGTTAAGGAAAATTATACAATCAAAGAAAAAATAGTTGAAGAAACTACACAAAATATTTTAACTAATACTCAACTTTTACAAGTTCAATTTGAAAAAAATGAAGCAATTCGTCAAATTGATGAATCTAAAAAAACTGAGGAAGAAAAAAATAAGGCTAAACTCCAAGTAAGACAAAAATATGCACAACAAGAAATTGATTTATTAAATAAAAATCTTGAAGAACAAAAAAGAATTGCCAAATTGAATTTGGATGATACTTTAAATGATGATACAAAAACTTTATCTGAAAAAGAACAAGCTCAAGCTGATTATGATCAAAAAATAATCAAAATGAGTCAAGAGACAGCCGATAAAATTAATGAAATTAATGCTGGAGTAAAACCTCCATTAGATGAAAAATCATTACAAAAATCATTAGAAAAAATTAATGATTATGTTGATGCTATTGTAACCCTTTTCAATAGTTTATCAACGACTATTAGTATGATTCAAGATGCTAGATCGAAAAAAGAGGAAACAAGAATTGAAGGTCAATATAACTTTGAAAAGCAAGCTTTAGAAAATCAATTGACTGAAAATATAATTACAAGAGATCAATATGATAATAAATTAAAGGAATTAGATCAACAAAGAGAACAAGAGACAATCCAACTTAGAAGACAAGAGTTTCAAACAAATAAAAGATTGAATATGGCAAATGCTGTTATAGCAGGAGCTCAAGCTGTCCTTCAAGCATTAGGTTCAGCACCTCCACCAATTAATATAATCTTAGCGGCATTAGTTGGGGGATTAGCTGCTGCACAATTTGGTATAATTTCATCACAAGAGTTTACAGCTGCAGGTGGAGGTATTGTCCCTGGATTTGGTTCAGGAATGGTTGATACAGTTCCTGCAAGACTTGCTCCTGGTGAGACAGTAATAAACGCTCAGTCATCAGCTATGTATCCTGAATTACTTAATTCAATTAATATGGCGGGTGGTGGAATATCATTAAAACCTGATTTACCAGGAACTAATAGTGTAAATCCTGAAGTAAAATTATTTGGAGATAATAAATCAAACCAACCTATAAGAGCATATGTTGTAGAAACAGAATTAACTGATACTCAAAAGAGAATAGATAGGATCAAAAGATCTGCTGAGTTTTAATTTAACAAGAATATGAAATATATATTTAAGGACATGGAAGAACCAATATTATACCTTGACTTTGATGAGAACTCAATGGAAGAAGGTATGGACGCTCTATCATTTGTTGATAGACCAGCGACTGAGGTTAAATGGAAGATGTTTCAAGAAGTAAAAGA
Organism: Spirochaetia bacterium UBA6919; assembly: GCA_002450905.1. Classification (GTDB taxonomy): domain Bacteria; phylum Spirochaetota; class UBA6919; order UBA6919; family UBA6919; genus UBA6919. The sequence continues at coordinate 6,889 of DKAT01000047.1, read as the reverse complement.
TAGTTATAATGATTATCCTGTATCAGCTTCACAAAACGCTTGTAGAGCAATCAAATATAAAGAACAGAACGGATCTGATTGTGGAACTCAGGTGGGGTGGACAAGAGCCTCCCAACTTTGTAATAGAAGATCCATTTCAGTTGAGACGATCGCCAGAATGGCTTCATTTAAAAGACACCAACAAAACAAAGATGTCCCTTATGATAAAGGATGTGGAGGTCTTATGTGGGATGCTTGGGGAGGAGATGAAGGAGTGAATTGGGCTATTAGAAAAATGGAACAGATCAACAATAATTTAAGAATGTTACCTTTTTCTAAACAAGAGTTTCAAACAATTGATGATGAAAAAAGATTAGTTACAGCACCTGTTATGATTGCTGAAACTGCCATTCCAAGATTTAACCCCGATTTAGGTAAATACTATGTTAAGTTTTCCAAAGACACCATTGAAAAGATGATGAGAAAATACTTCAAGGAAAACAAGATCCATAAAGTTAATACAAATCATGATCCAAAACAACAAAAAGACGGAATCTATATGATGGAATCTTATATTGTTGGGGAGAGAACTGATTCAAAAATATTCCCTGATCTTCCCGAAGGATCTTGGGTTGCTACTTACTATGTTGATAACGATGAAGTATGGCAAAAAATTAAAAACGGAGAATACAATGGGTTTTCACTTGAGGGATACTTCATAGAAAAATATGAAGATGATATGATTGAAAGAATTACCGAAAAACTACAATCAATTTTAGAGTCAGACACTGACGACACTTCCAAAGAATTACAGATAAAAAAACTACTTAATATAGAATGAAAAACTTTTTAATGGCATTTATGGTGTTTATCGCCCCTCTATTACCATTAGCTTTATTGGTAACATTTGCATCAATCATAGATACCTTTGTTGGTAGATGGTATGCTGGTCAAAAAGGTGAAGTAGTTACAAGTAGAAAAACAAGATTAGGTTTAATGAGAAAATTAATAATATATTTTACAGCCCTTTTATTTTGTTTCCTTGTTGATAAGTTTATGATTAACGAGATCGCAAGAAATTACATTTGGTTTGATTGGGCATTTACAAAGTTCATTGCATCACTTCTTATGTGGATTGAATATACATCAATTGATGAGAAGATTAAATGGATCAAAGGAGAAGGAATTACAGACAAGATTGTTAAGTTTGGTAGATCATTAAAGTCATTAATTGGTTTTAAAAAGGATCTTGAATCTTAACAGATTAAACAAAAAATAAACTAAAATATCTAAATGTGTATTATGAGTAAAAAATCAAACATTATAGCCAGAATTAAAGAACTTTTTCAAGAAGAAAAGTTTGGTGCTGACTATACAGCAGCAACAGGGGAAATCATTCGTATTATGGGTGATTTAACTGTTGGAACAAAAGTTGCAGAAATAGCAGCTGAAAAAGAAGCTCCACTTCCTGATGGATCTTATCTATTAGATAATGGAAAATCAATTAAAGTTGAGGCTGGTGAAATCAAAGAAATAACTGAGATCCAAGCCGATAAAGAACCAAATCCTATTGCTATGGAAGATATGAAAGATCAAATGGCAGGTGAATACAAAAATGAAATCTCTTCAAAATTGAAAGATGGGACTGAAGTCAAAATTATGTCTAAAGGTGATGCGGTATCTGTCGGTGATGAAGTATTAGTTAAAGATGCTTCAGGAGAATTTGTAAAAGCACCAGCAGGAGATCACGAACTTGAGGGTGGATTAACTATCAATGTTGATGAAGAAGGTTATATCAATGAATTATCAACAGCACCAGAAGAAGCTGCTGATACTGAAAATGAAGAAATGAAAACTATGTTTGAAGCTGTTTCAACAATCAAGTCAATGGTTGACGAATTGAAAGAAACTTTAAACTCATTGAAAACTGAGAACTCAGAATTGAAAGAAAGATTTAATAAGTTCGCTGCTGAACCATCAGTAGAAACTATTACAAAGAAAAAAGAAAATGTAACTAAATTAAAATCAAAAGAAGACAAGTTACGATTCTTCGCAACAAAATAAAAATAAACTAATAAAAAACAAACAAAATGGCATTAGATGTTCAAGGACTAACGGCATATGTAAATCAAGAGCGTATGGCGTTGATCAAAAAATTTATCTTGGGTGGTAGATCAGTAAGTTTCTTAACTGTTCAGCCTGATATCAAATCTGCAGCTTCTATCAACTTATTATCTTCAAACCTTGTTGCACAAGCAGGTGGTTGTGGATTTACTGATGATGGAGACACAATCTTAACACAAAACACATTGAATGTGTGTCCGTTAAAAGTTAACGAATCAATTTGTATTGACACACTTGAGCAATACTACACTCAAGCAATGTTGGCTCCAGGATCTTACGATACTGACTTCGGATTTGAGCAATTATACACTGAAGAAAAAGTTTCACAAATTTCTTCATTGATTGATACTTTAATCTGGCAAGGTGATACAAATTCAGGTAACCCTCAATTAGCATTATGTGATGGTTTCATCGCACTTGCTGAAGGAACTTACTCAGCTTCAACTGTGAATGGTAACACTTCATCAGCAACAGCAATCACAGCTAACAACATCGTTGGATTAGTTGATGATATGGTAGCAGCAGTTCCTGTAAACATTATCGCAAACGATGACTTGTATTTATATATGGGTTACGATACTTATAGATTATATGCATTAGCATTAAGAAATCAAAACTTGTTCCACTATACAGGTGCTGAAGATCAAGGTGAGCAATTCTCTCAAATGGTTCCTGGAACTAATGTAAGAGCTATCGCAGTAAAAGGATTGAACGGAACAAACAAAATGTTCTTATCTGCAAAATCTAACCTTTATTTTGGATGTGACCTTATGAATGACTATGAAAACCTAGAGATTTTCTACTCTATGGATTTCCAAGAAGTAAGAGTTGTAGCAAAATGGAAGTCAGGTGTAAACGCAGCTTTCTGGGATTATGTTGTATACTTCACATTGTAATCTGAATTGAAAAAAACAGGGGGTGTAAAAACCCCCTTTAAAACATAAACAAAAGAAAAAAATAAAAATTATGGCATTTACATGTAATCTTAACGATGGTTATGTATTAGGTTGTTCTTCTATAGGTGGTGTTGAGAAAGTATGGATTGGTGAATGGGTTGATAATGTGCAAGTTCAACAAGACGCTTGCGGTATCATCACAGGTATCACTACAACTGGTTTAACAGTATACTCTTTTGAGCAGGATATTGAACATGCAGGTCTAGTTCAAACAGGAAATTACTCAAGAGAAAACGGAACAGTATTCTACGAATCAGTATTATCAATTAAACTTATTACATTAGATTGTAATGTAAGAAATAGAATGGTTGAATTGGGTAGAGCTCCTTTATTCGCAGTTGTTAAATCTAACGCTGGTGACTACTACTATTTAGGTCTTGAATCTTCTGGTAGAGCATCTGCAGGTGAAGCTTCTTTAGGAACATTACTTGGTGATATGAATGGTTTATCTCAGTCTATCGCTTGGAAATCAGCTAACGGAGCATTCTTAATTGACGGAGCGTTAGTAGGAACAACAATCACAGTAGCTTAATTTAAGCTCCCAAACCTTTTAAGGTTTTCTACATAAGCCCTCTGATGGATTTCAGGGGGTTTTTTATTTTTTAACCCAATCTGGTAAATCTTTTAAAATAATTTCAACTAATTGCTCTTTTGTATGGGTGTTTCACCCCTTTCTTTCAAAGATTTATCTTTACCTAATATTTTAAGTTTTTCATCCAGTTCTTTTGAGTAGTCTTTCAAAATTTCATTTTTTAATCTATCTTCAGCTATTTTACAATATTCCTCACTAATATCAATACCAATATACTTTCTACCAGTTCTTTGTGCTACTAATGTCGTAGTTCCCGCACCATTAAATGGGTCTAATATGATATCACCTTGATACGAGAATAACTTGAGTGCTCTATATGGTAATTCCGGTGGGAACATTGCAGGGTGTCCATAATCCTTCATATTTCTTTCAGGCGCAATCGACCATTTGGCGTCAACCCAAGTTTTAAATTCATTTCCGGTAATATCAATATTTTCTTTATCACCACTATGTTTGAGTTCACCTTTACAAAAAACTTCTAAAAATTCCCAAGTGTATTTAAAGTAAGGGCCTGATGGAGATTTCCATGATCCCCAAGCGGTGTATGCACAATTTCTATGATTTTTTTCCCATAATATCTCAGCTTTCCAAATCAAACCTTCAGATAATAAATGATTGGTTATTATATGATGACTAGGTATGTATTCACTAAAAAAAGGTTGTATGTTAACGATCATTCTTCCACCATATTTTAAAACACGGATACATTCAGTAAAAATATTATTCAAAGTGTTGAAGTAATCATTCCAATCCATTTTATCTTCATGTTCATCATAATTCATATTAAAGTTGTATGGTGGTGATGTAAAAATCAAATCAATACAATTATCAGGTAATGTCTTTAAATAACTTAAACTGTCGGATTGTATTATTTTATTTAATTTATTATTATCTAATAAATTATTTTTTTTATCGAATTCTTTATAAAAAGTTTTATACCCGTTTGCCATAATTAAAAGTTAGTGTATAATCCAATATTATCAATTGATTCCCGTATTGTTTCCATTTTTTCTTTGTTTTAATTGGTTTCTACAAATATAACTATTTCTTGTATTTCTGCCTAACCCAATCTGGTAAATCTTTTAAAATAATTTCAACTAATTGTTCTTCTGTATAGATCCAATCTTCATAGTGAAAGTATCCAATTCCACGAGTATTCTTACTCCAAGAACAATGGTAATTCCACATACCTGGAGCTAAAATAACATCTATTCTGAAGTTTCTTTTTTCAAGACCTATCATCACAATAGATAATTGACCAAAATGATTCTTATGAAGATATTGTTCTAATTCTTTTAATGTTGTCATAAAACAAATATACGAAAAAAATATTTAATTAAAAAATCATTAAATGATTACTATACCAAATTATACAACAAGCTCAACTCCGTTTACATTGACGGAGAAGACAACATTTCCTCTAAATCAAACGAATTATATTCTTGAGTTATATTCTAATCAACTTCACGGAAATACTCTCTTATTTCTAACGGGAGACACCTCTTTGAACATTGATAGATATAATTACTACTCAATCAATTTAACTCCTTACAATTTAGTGGAGGGAACTTATGATTATAAGGTATGGCAGACCACAGGAAATACTTTATCCACAACAGGTTTAACTATCAATGATGTGGTTGAAAGTGGTTTGGCTACAATAATCAGTTCAGGAACGACAGCTCAACCTGTTTATAATGCTCCTGCTAACACACAAACTCAATATGTATTTAAATAATTATGGAAGCAGAAAAAATTAAAGAAAAAAATTTAGAGAAAGGGGTATCAGCAAAGGTATTTCAATTCAATCAGGCTTATGAAGCCCCAATTTATAAATTTGAAAAGAAGGGTGATTATCACTTTTTGTCATTTGGATCAGACAACCTGTATCCATTATTGTTATTGAACTTATATAATAACTATGGTTCACCTCTAAATAGAGCGATCATCAATAAGAAAACAAAGATGATTGCTGGTTTTGGGTATAAAGACATCCAAGATCCAAAGTTAAAGGAATGGGCTAAAAGAAATAATCTTGAGAGATTATTATTGTATTTGGCAAAGGATTTTATGATCTATGGAGGATTTGCTGTAGAAATCATTTGGAATCGTGAGGGGACTTCTTTTGACCTTAAATACCTACCAATTCACACACTTCGTATTGGATTAAAAGATAGTGAAGATGAAAAAGATTATTACTGGTATTCTAAAGATTGGTCTGCTTATAAAAAAGACGAATACAAACCTGAATATATCAAACAATTTGATCCAAAAGATAGAACAGGAAGACAAGCTCTATATTACATTGAACCAAATCCAGCTTCAACAGACCTATANNTATCAACCTTCATACATATTGAACTTTTCAACAGGTATCCCAACCATTGACGAACAAAACCAATTCTTCAGATCGTTCCAAGCAAACTTTATGGGAGCTCAGAACTCAGGTAAGATTATGATTACCTATTCAGATGGGGGAGATCAGAGACCTGAAATTCTTGCAGTTCCTGACAATGGCTCGGATGAGAGATTTATTATGTTGCAAGACATGGTTGAAAAACAAATTACACAAGCTCACGAATGTCCAATTCAATTGGTATCGGTTGTTCCTGGTTCATTGGGATCTCAAGACGAAAGAAAAGAATTGATGGCTGAATTTCAAACATACTACATTGCAATCAAACAGAACCAAATGGAAGAAGCAATCAATGGTATTTTAGAGACCATAGGATTCAGCGAACAGATCGTATTGAATGATTATTCTGTTGCTGATAAAACAGGTGTTCTAACAAGAAATGAAGAACCATTACAGATCGCTGATTCAATCGTTGATACAGGAAACGATGAGACCCAAGATGAGATACTTGTGTAATACAGAAAAAGATAAAAAATATTTAATATAAAAGATTATGAGTTTCACACCAGTAGTTTATTTCATTTCACAGGATTACTTCTTGGCTAACACACCAGTTGAAAAGAATGTAGATTGGGATAAGATTTCACCTTATGTAATTCAGGCTCAACAGTTGTATTTACAACAAACAATTGGGGAAACAGGATTAAACGCTCTAAGCGATGGTGTTAAAAATGGAACACTTACTCAAGATGAACAAACATTAATGAGAGCATATATACAACCCCTTGTAACTCAATATGCTTTTTGGTTATGTTTACCATTTATCAACTTTAAGGCCACTAATAAAGCGTTATCAAAAGAATCAAGTGAGTATTCACAAGC
>DKAT01000015.1 GCA_002450905.1 Spirochaetia bacterium UBA6919 | reverse complement strand
TGCACCAGCATACACCAAAATCTGAATGATAGAAACAAACGAAGCGTGGAGCAGCAAATATATAACAGCAATAGGTAGAAATGAAGCGACAAGGGATAATGAACTATAGATAGGATTTTTTAAAATAACGACTAGGATACTTAATACAACTGCTGTAATAGAGCAAGCCAGGAATAATATATCAAAAATTACTTTTGCATCCAACAAACAAACTCTCCTTTCACCAATTCAACCTAATTAATAATACCTATATTTAAACAAAACTTCATTTCAATCTAAAATAATCTTTCAACAGATCAAAATCTTTCACCCATTGTCCAAAGGCAGGAAAAGGACAGGAGAAAGACAGGTAAATCTATAGAAAAAAATCAATGTACCATTAATAGATATAAACAAAAAATATTTATAATAAAACTCTTTAATTTAAAAGAAATTAATTATTTAGCAATTTCTCTCGATCATAAATAAACTCCTGTCTGGATCCATAAACAACAGGATGTTTTTGAGTCATTTCTATAGCATCACAGGGACATGCTTCAACGCAATATCCACAAAATATACATCGAAGTTCATTAATAGTAAAAATAATAGGATATTTCTCCCGATCTGATCCATAATCAACAGGGGTTTTATCTGCTACGATAGTTATACATTGTGATGGACAGGCTGTCGCACACATATAACAAGCTACGCACTTAATTCTATCCTTCTCATCTCGTTTTAATCGGTGCTCACCTCGGAATCGATCAGCATAAACCAATTTCTTCTCTGGATATTCTGTAGTAAATTTCTTGAACTTAAATAAATGCTTAAATGTATTTACCAATCCAATAAATACAGCAGGTAAATATAATTTTTCGATGAAAGTCATTTCACGAGATCGAGGCTTATATTCTGTTTTATCATCAAGAAGATTATTCATGATTCCTCATTGCATATCTTTAATTAATTTAATAGTCGCTGTGATCAAAATATTCAACAGTGCCAATGGAATTAATACCTGCCATCCCATTTTCATAAGTTGATCCCAACGAACCCTTGGTAATGTCCATCGGACCCAAATGAAAAAGAACATTATTACAGCGACTTTTGTAAGAAAAATCGCAACCGAAACTACCCCCACAATAAACATTCCATACTGAGCTAATGGTAATAGATTATCTATTCCAGGAAAAGACCAACCTCCAAGAAACAATGTAACAATCACAGCAGACATTGTGAACATAGCAATATATTCCCCCATAAAGAACATGGCAAATTCAAGTCCACTATATTCAGTATGATATCCACCCACTAACTCAGGTTCCGCTTCAGGCATATCAAAGGGCAAACGATTGGTTTCAGCAAATGCAGTTATAAAAAACAAGATGAATGCAAGGGGTTGCTTGAGACACAACCAGGAAGGTATAACTCCATAAAGACTTTCCTTTTGACTTAATATTATTTCAGATAGACTCACACTACCTGTTGTCATAAATAAGCTAATAAGGGTTAAGCCCATAGCTATTTCAAAACTAATAATCTGGGCAGATGATCTTAAACCACCTAATAAAGAATATTTACTAAATGAAGCCCAGCCTCCATAAGCCAATCCATACGCATTTAACGAGCTGACAGCAATCACAAATAATATTCCAATACCTACATTTGCAATCGCAAGACTGCCTGTGGGATCAGACCAATTCGTTGTACCAAATGGGATTACTGCAAACGTAATAAGACCGGGTGTAAAAGCAATTAAAGGGGCTAGATTGTATAATATTTTATTCGCTTTTTCAGGAACAAGGTTTTCTTTAAAAATAAATTTAATGACATCAGCAACAGGTTGTAGAGTACCGAAAGGACCGACTCGATTGGGTCCAAGACGATCCTGAATAAATGCTGATAACCTTCTCTCTGCTAACAAAGAAATAGGAACAGTGCTAACAAGAATTACAGCAATGATAATACATTTTATGACTAAAAAAATAAATGCTTCTATGATAATCCTCTGTTTGTTATATATTTAATAATGTACCACGGTTTTTAATTGATCGATAATTTATGTTTTTAAATGCTGGTATACTCTTCATTTCATCAAACACACCCGAACTGGAAAGCACTTTTTCTGCACCACCCAACGAAATTATAACCTCTTGAATAATATGATCCTCTGATTTCCCACTCGTAATGGGTTCAACAGCAGGGAATATCCTTTGAATCCTTTTCTGGTCATTAATATAACTACCACTCTTCTCTGCAAAAGTCAAAGTTGGTAGCGAGAGAAAAGCTTTTTCTGATAAAGCATTTTGACTATGTTCAAGTAAAATTATTGTTTTAACATTATCAAATATTTCTTTTAATTTATTAGGAATTGAATCATTAGGTATGCCTCCAATCAAGATCAAGGTATCAATAGAATTACTTAGAGCTTGATTGATCAGTTGATTTATCGATTTCTCAGAAATATCATGGACATTATTAAAAATAGTCTTGATACCCATTGTATTTGGATTTTTATCCCCACTGATTCTAAACTTAGCAAAGATCTGATCGTTAGTTTTCTCTTTTGAATAAAATAATACTAAGCTTTCTTTTAAATAATTCTTTTGGAGCTTATGTACCATATAAAGAGTCTCATTACTATTCCAGGCTGAAACAAGAATGGATACCTTATTGGATGTATTGTTATTACTGTGACCATTAATTATATTAGATAAAAGTCCTATTCCCTCTTTCCAGCTAATTATTTTACCATTTGACATTGGATATTTGACCCTATTCTCACTTTGAATATATCCAAAGTTCAATCGACCATGATCACACATAAACACCTGGTTCACATCTTGATTATCCCTTGGTACAATACGCTTAATCTCGTTATTTAATGAATCAATCCTTATGTTACAACCAACCGAACACTCAAGACAGATACTTTCTTTTCTTTCCATAAACCAAACACGGGCTTGGTAAAGGAAATCACTACTCACAAGGGCACCAACAGGACAAATATCCACAACATTCATAGAGAGAGGGTTGTTGATTTCATTTCCTGGAAATATATCGATCTCAGAGTGGTCTCCACGGTTGAATACAGCCAGTTCTTGTGTCCCACTAATTTCTTCAGTAAACCGAACACACCGGGTACAAAGTATACAGCGTGATCCCCAGTATTTAACATGATCTCCAAAATCCTTAGTGTGTTTAACAACTTTCTCATCCTTAAAACGACCAATGGGTCTACCATGGTCATATGAATAATTCTGTAACTTACATTCCCCAGCCTGATCACAAACAGGACAATCGAGAGGATGGTTGATTAATTGAAATTCCATAATACTTTCACGGGCTTTAAGTACTTCAGGAGCTTGTGTATCTACGACCATGCCCTCATTAACAGGTGTAGCACAGGCTATAGCCAACTTTGGTAGTTTTTCTATTTTTACCAGACACATTCTACAATTACCAGCTACAGATAAGTTTTTATGATAGCAATAATAGGGCACTTTAATACCATTTTGTTTACAAGCCTCAATAACACTTGTCCCTGGCTCCACCTGATATTGCTTTCCATTGATCGTAACATTAACCATAAATTATTTATATCCTCTGAAATGTATTTTCAGTTAGACATTACTTTTTTTAAGGCAAAAATTTGATAAGATTGATATTTAGAATCTTCCACCTTAAAAGTTTTTAATATTTCTATCTCGGTTTTAAACATCTTTTTTTTATTTCTAACAAAATGAATTTGTAATTTAATATCATTATTTCTACTAAATTTTCTATATTGGATACCACTTATATTCAGTTCACTACCATGAAGTGACCATTTACCAAATACTCTCATATATTTTGATGATATAACAATTGTTCCATCATTCATAATATATATATTTTTCAAAATATTTTGAACTTTAACACCATTCTTTGTCACTGAATCATGCTCAATAACTTTCCACTCACCAATTAAAATACTTGCCATATCCATTTTAGTTGTTGGCAAATTACTAGTTAAAAAAAATGCGATATAAATTGTGTGTGTAACAATACTCATCATAAATTACCAGTATTACTATAACTTAATCATTGCTTCAAACTCATTTCGAAAGGTATTGACATAGCTTCTCATAGGCATAGCAGCCGCATCCGCTAATACACAAATCGTCTTGCCCTGCATATTATCACAAATCTCCAATAAATTATCTAAATCTTCTTTTGTACCAAAACCTTTTTTAATTCGAGCGACGATTTTCTCCAACCATCCTGTACCTTCGCGACAAGGTGTACACTGTCCACAGGATTCATGGTGATAAAATCGCATAAGATTCCAAATTGCATCCACCATACAAGTATCTTCGTCAAGAACTGTTATTGCTCCTGAACCCAGCATACTTCCAGCAGCAGCAAGGGATTCATAATCCATTTTGATGTCAATTTGATCCACTTTTAAAATGGGTGTTGACGATCCACCCGGAATAATTGCCTTTATTTTTTTATTATTTCTAACTCCACCAGCGTAATCATAAATTAATTCTTTTAAAGATATTCCCAATGGGACTTCATAGTTTCCCGGTTTATTAACATGTCCACTGATAGAGAATATTTTAAAACCTGGGCTCTTTTCTGTACCAAATTGTTTGTACCATTCAGCACCATTATTCATGATATGAGGTAAATTTGCTAGTGTTTCTACATTATTTATAATTGTAGGTTTGCCAAATAACCCTTGAACAGCCGGGAATGGTGGTTTTAATTTGGGATTCCCCCTTGATCCCTCAATGGAGGTTAATTGGGCTGTCTCTTCTCCACAGATATAAGCCCCAGCCCCTCTCACAACAAATATATCCAGATCAAAATCTTTGCCAAAAATCTTTTTCCCGATAAATCCTTTTTCTCGGGCTTCCTGAATAGCTTTCTTAAGGATTTTCGCACCTAGGGCAAACTCACCGCGAATATAAATATATGCCTGGTTGGATTGAATTGCCCAACAACAGATGATGATTCCTTCCAATAGCTGGTGTGGATCTCCTTCTACAATATATCGATCCTTAAAAGTCCCTGGTTCACTCTCGTCTGCATTACAGGATAGATAGACAGGTTTCTTATCAGGAGGAATAAAGCTCCATTTCATACCGGTAGGAAATCCTGCCCCACCTCTTCCACGCAAACCAGATGCTTTAACAAGCTCAATAACATCTTTTGGGGACATATCAAGAGATTTTTTAGCCCCTTCATATCCATTGTGGGATAAATAAAAATCCATTTCTCTTGAGCGATCTTCATGAATATATTTTAGTAAAACAGGTTCAAAAGCCAAATCAATCACCTATTCATTATTTCAAACTTTCTAATATCTCATCCACTTTCTGGATTGTCAGATTTTCATAATAATCATCATTAATCTGCATGGCAGGAGCAGTACCGCAACTAGCAAGACATTCCACCTTCTCCAGTGAGAACTTTCCATCAGCAGTCCGCTCACCCACTTCAATTCCCAATTTATTTTTCAGATGAGCTACTATCTCTAAACTCTTACTGATAGCGCACATCAATGTTCCGCAAACCATAATACGATACTTTCCATGCCATTCCCGTTTATAGTGCGTATAAAATGTCAGTACCCCATAGACATATGCCGGTGACAAATCTAATAACTTTGCGGCTACTCTGCATCCTTCTGTATCAACATATCCAAATTCCTCTTCCACTAAACGTAATGTTGGAAGCAAAGCCGCCTTCTTATTGGGAAAATGTGTTAATATTTCTTCAAATTCCTCTAATCTCTCTTTAGATAATTGTTTCACCTGATTCAACTCGTATTATCTCCTATCGATCTAACTCACCAGCGATGACATTAAATGTACTCAATATAGCAGGGATATCTGCAATAAGATGCCCTCTGGATACCTCATTAAAACATTGATAATTAATCAGAGAAGGAGGTCTGACCCTCAGTCTATATGGTGAACTCTTCCCATCGCTCACAATATGAAACCCTAATTCGCCGTTAGGGACTTCCGTACTAGAATATACCTCACCGACTGGAGGATGAATTCCGTGAAGATCTCCAGGCATGACCACTTTAAAATGATGGATTAAAGCTTCCATATTATTATATACTAAATCCTTATCAGGTAAAATCTTTTTCTTGTCAAAATAATTGATTTCACCATCCGGTAGGTTATTCAAAGCCTGTTTAATAATCCGAACACTCTGTCTCATTTCTTCCATTCTCACAAGGTACCTAGCAAAGCTATCTCCAGCTGTTTCTGTCGGAACAAGGAATTCAAAATCTTCATACGATGAATAGGGACGGATTTTGCGAATATCATATGAAACCCCACTGGCACGGAGCATGGGACCTGTAACACCATAATTTATAGCATCTTGTTTACTTAACACAGCTATTCCCTGGCAACGGTCAATAAAAATACGATTCCCTGTTAACATCGTTTCTATTTCAGCAATACAGGTTTCAATGGTTTTTAATACCTTGTCCACTCGTTCTTTAAAATCATCAGGGACATCAAATGCTAATCCACCGACTCTTGTATAACTTGTCGTAAGTCGGGCACCTGTTACAGCCTCAAAAATATCGTATAATTTCTCTCTTTCTACAAAAGTCCATAAAAATACACTAAAGGCACCGAGATCCATACCCTGTAGTCCCACACAAAGAATATGATCCGCAATCCGTGATAACTCAGCCATTATCACTCGGATAATCTGTGCTCGTTTAGGTATCTCAATTCCAAGAAGATCCTCTACTGCTATAGCAAATCCAATATTATTATTTAAAGGTGAGATATAATTCATTCTGTCTGTGACAGTAATAAATTGATTATAGCTGTGATGTTCTCCTAATTTCTCAAAACCAGTATGAAGAAATCCAATCTCCGGTTCAGTACTAAGAATTGTTTCACCATCCAGCTCAATAACAAGTCTTAATGTGCCATGAGTTGATGGATGAGATGGACCTACATTCATAACCATTTTTGACCCAAGCTCATCTTCAAAATCAAATTGGTAGCCATGATGTTGCAAATTATTCATATTATTACTTATTCATCTTATCATATATATTATATTTTGGGAAATTACTCCTCTCACCCTTGCCCTTCAAAGGATAATCCTTTCGCAGGGGGTGTGAGCCAAAATCTTCTGGTGTTAATAGTCGTTTTAAATTAGGATGACTCTTAAAATGAATACCATACATATCAAAAACTTCTCTCTCCGTCCATAAAGCCCCTTTGTATTCACTATAGATTGAGTGTATCACAGGATTTGATTCAGGTACAAACGCCCTTATTTTAATTCGTCTATCATTTTTAAAGGAATAAAAAATATAAATTACTGCAAATCGTTCAAGCACCACATCATCATTATATTCCAGATAATCAACCCCAGATATATCTATTAGTAGTGGGAAATCAAGCTCTTGATTATGATGTATATAGGAAATTATATGGAATGCATCTTCTGAATAGACGTCGATTGTAAGTAGATCACGAAATGTATTATAATTTTTGATCTTTACACCAAATTGACTATTTAAATAGTTATATATATCTTCATTACTAAGCATTGCCATAACTTATTTACCGTGAATATGTTCATGGATGTGTTCAGATTCAATTTTCTTCTGTATAAATAAAAGTGCATCTAATAGAGCTTCTGGACGGGGTGGACATCCAGGTATATAGGCATCAACAGGCAGAAATTGATCAATTCCCTGCACAAGAGTATAAGTATCGAAGACTCCACCTGAGGAACAGCAGGCACCCATACTGATAACCCATTTTGGTTCAGGCATTTGCTCGTAAATCTTCATAAGAACAGGCATCATTTTAATAGAAATACGTCCCGAAACAAGGAGTAAATCAGATTGGCGAGGGGAGAAACGAATTACTTCCGCACCAAAACGAGACATATCATATCGGGAACAGAGGGCTGCCATCATTTCAATAGCACAACAAGCGACTCCAAAAGGCATCGGCCAAAGAGAATTCTTTCTTGACCAGTTAATGACCATATCTAATTTGGTCGTAAAAAAACTACCTAACTTTGATTCTAAGCCCAAATTAAAGTACCTCTTATGAACAACTTATACAGATCACGTATCCCATTCAAAAACACGTTTCTTTAAAATATAAATTAATCCAATAAATAAAATGAACAAGAAAACTATCATTTCAAATATGGCCAAGGGATTCATTGTTTTAAATTGTACAGCCCAAGGGATTAAAAAAACAGTTTCAATATCAAACAGAATAAAGAAAGTGGCAATTAAATAAAATTTAACATGAAAACGTTTTCTGAAGTTGTCAAAGAGGTTTACCCCACATTCATAGGGCTCTAACTTCTGTGTAGACTTACGGCTGGGACCTAATAGGATGGCTAATAAGAGAAATGATACTCCTAAACCGATGACAATAAGGCTATAAATGAGTATTGGAAAATAAGTTGACTGCATACTTAGTTAATTACTTATCATTCTCATAATAGATAAGACTAAGTATACATAAAAAAACTATTATTGTCAAATTTCTTTGGAAGAATCATGCATTTTTATAAAAAATAATTGAAAATTGAGAAATCTCATGCATAAAATAGTTTATATCCATTAGTTACTGATTTAATAATTTATTTTGAAAGCAGTCCAGCAACTTATTTTCCAGATAATATAGCCTTCATCAAGGGTATTGTTTTTCCCATGATTTTCCCATCTTTTTCCCATGAGGTGGCTAAGAATGGGTATATTGGTTTCATGATTTTGTTCAAATGATGTTTAAAAGTTTTTGAAATCCTTATCTGATGGACCATTATTCATATTATAATCCATTGAGCGCTTATAAGTTGTATTGATCGGTTTTGGAATTGTCATCAGTCCTGCGGATTTATTTTCATGAATATCTGTTTGATAGTGTGGAATAGCGATCTTCTCCCGATTATTCCCATTTGTTCCGGCGCTACCACCTACTAAACTTATTAATTGTTCTACTACATTGAGTAAAGACATCGCCTGACTATACATTTCTTCACTGGCGGCGGCACTTTCTTCAGAACTAGCTGCGTTTTGCTGAGTGACTTGATCCATGGATGCCATAGTATTATTCACCTGATCAATACCTATTGCCTGTTCTTTTGATGAGGTGGTGACTTCCTGGATAATCTCTTTGAGGCTTTTAATATTTTTTACTACTTCAATAAAAGCTTTTTCAGTATTTAATGTAAGGTCATTTCCTTCTTTGATTTTCTTTATAGAACTATCGATGAGTTGAGCGGTGGATTTTGCTGCTTCTGCTGATCTCTGGGCAAGATTTCTGACTTCATCTGCTACTACAGCAAATCCCATACCTGCTTCACCAGCCCGTGCAGCTTCCACTGCGGCGTTGAGTGCGAGGAGATTTGTCTGGAAAGCAATTTCGTCGATGACTTTAATGATTTTAACGGTTTCTTCACTGGATTTGTTAATTTCTTCAATGGATTCCCGTAACTTGGTCATGCTTTGATTGGCTGTTGTAACTATTTGTGAGGTATCTTCGACCATGGAATTGGCTTTGATAGCGGAATCCGAGTTTGATTGAATCATAGCTGATATTTCCTCGAGGGAAGCTGTGGTCTCTTCGAGGGAGGATGCCTGCTCTGAAGCTCCTGATGCGAGTTTCTGGCTTGCTGTGGTGACTTGTTGTGATCCTGAGGAAACATTGGTTGAGGCGTCGGAAAGAAGTTCTACTGCTTGTTTAAGTGGTTTTGTGATGGATCGAGTTAGGGTGAAAGCGATGATAATACCCAGTACGAGACCAATGACTGCTATAATAACAGTAATTAAAATTGCCTGGGAGGCTAAATCGTTTTGTTCCTTGACTCTTTTTTTAAGCAAACCCTCTTCGACTGATGTGAAATCAAGGATTATCTTCCGCATGGTATCCATGTATTTCTTACCCTGTTTTTTATTTTCGAAATTTATGACATCATTCATTGTTATGGCTGTGGATTTGTCATCTGTGTTTGTCGTATGAACCACTTTTCTTCTGAGTGCAATTGCTTTTGAGACGACATTGGATTGCCATTCATCATGTAATTTTAAGACTTCTTTTAATTTGGATTGCTGAGCAGGATTGTCCCGAACAGTATGGTGAAGTGTATCAAATTCTTTTTTAAATTCCTTTTTTCCATTGTGATAAGGTTCCAAGAATTCATCTGTACCTGTTATCAGGAATCCGCGCTCACCCGTTTCCATATCGACGAGGAGTTTAATTAGTTTTCCAGCTTGACTGATTACGACGTAGGTATGGGAAATACCCACTTTACCGGTTGTTGCGACTAAGTTGTTAATATATCTAATTGACATTAATGATATGACGATGAGGATGACGAGGATAACCGCGTATCCTAATATGATTTTTCCCTGTATTTTAATTTTTTTAAACATGTTATACTCTCCTTTTAAAATTATTCGTTTTCCTGGTTTATTTTGTTGATGATGGTTAAATCTTCTGTGGTTAGGACTTTGTCAATGTCTAATAAGATTTTGACCTTGCCTCTGACCTTTGCCATTCCGAGGATGAAATCTGTGTTGACTTCTACGCCAAAGGATGGAGTTTCTTCGTAGTCTTCTTCGCTGATTTGAAGGACTTCTGAGACGGTATCGACGACGGTTCCTATTAATGACTTTCTGCCATTTAAGTCGACTTCTACGACAATGATGCTTGTGCGGGCTTCATATTCTTTGAATGGCATTGAGAATTTGAGTCTTAGATCAATGACTGGGATTACCTTGCCCCTTAGATTGAGTACCCCTTTGATGTATTTTGGGGTGTTTGGGACGGGTGTAATATCCATGATTCCTATGATCTCACGGACTTTGTGGATCTGTATGGCGTATTCTTCTTTATCGAGAAAGAATGATACATATTTGTTGACTGATGATTTTTGCTGGCTGATAGATTGTTTTAACGAATCTGCCATGAGTTCCTCCTATTTTTATTTTAATTATTAGGTAATTACCTTGTAAGTCGTTCAACTACCTTGATGAATTCATCTGGCTGAAAGGGTTTCACTACCCATCCTGTAGCCCCTGCTATAGCACCATCGGCCTTCTTCTCTGCCTGACTTTCGGTAGTTAACATAATGATAGGGATAGTTTTATAATTTCCGTTTTTTCGAACTTCTTTTACAAAAGTTATTCCATCCATGTTTGGCATGTTGACATCGACGATGAGGAGATCGTATTTTTCTCCTGCATTGATTTTTTCGAGACCTTCTAATCCATCTGAAGCTTCAGAAACAGTGTATCCAACTTTTCCAAGACAGGATTTAATGATCTGACGCATAGAGGAGGAATCATCCACGGATAAGATGTTTTTGCTCATTTGTTTCTCCTATGGTAAAATATATAAACTTATATTAATTTTTAAAATAATGTGATTGTATCAGATAATTCTTCATCGAAATACTCCTTCGTGCGATTTGTATATTGAACACCTTTATTACTATGCTCATCTAATATATTTGGATCTAAATGGAAGTCAGATTGAATACATTTTTTAACATATTTTCGTTCGATATCCATTGTGAGAAGTTTATAGACATCGATTGCGACTTGTTTTTTTATGGAATCATGATTGAGAGAAGATTTTGTGTTTTGCTCCAGTAATTTATTGATGGATTCAATTTTTAATTCAATGGTTTTGATTATGTTTTGGATGTGATTGATTTGTTGTGATAAAATATCCTGGGATTGGGAATGGTAGTAGACCACGTTATTGAAATTGGTTGTGCTTTGATTAAAGGATTCACTCGTTGCTTTAACCATTTCAGTAACATCTTTATAAGATTGGGTGAGAATTGCAAAGATTTCTTCCAATTCATCTTTACTTTTGTTTATTTGTGATGTTATGTCTCTAAACATACTCTCGTATTGTTCTTTTAATTGTTGCGTAGCTTCAAATGCTTCTATTATCATATTTCGGATGGTATCAGCACTTGATTTTGCCTGTGATGCTAGTTTTTTAATTTCTCCAGCGATGACAGAAAACCCCTTAGCGACTTTACCGCTCTTCGCAGCTTCAATGGATGCATTTATCGAAAGGACATGAGTTGATTCTGAAATATCTTCTATTTTTTTGATGAAATTTTTGATATTACTCATTTTCGTTTCAACCTGAGTCATGAAATGCTCGCCTGCTGTATTGGAAGTATTAATGTTTTGTATCATTTGCGTGGTAATTTCTTCTAATCGCATGGCTGAGTCTTCTACACAACGGAAAGATGTTTTTGTATTGTCACAACCTGCTGATCCCAAGACCTGATTGAGGAATTGAATGGTGTTTTCGTAATTTTCTTTGTTTGTATCTGAAATAGTATTTATTTTATTGATTGCTTCACTGGTTTCATTTAAAGTTCTCTCAGGAATTGATTTTAACAAGCTATTGAGTAATATGAATTTATAATCGAGATAAATAAGATCGTTTAGGAGTTGATCTTTTGATTCTAATGAGGTGTTTTCGATTTGTGAATGCTGGTTTACTATATTTATGGAATTGATTTTCCTTAATAATTCGTTATTTGCGGTTGTTAAATCTGCTTGATCTTTTTTTAGAAAGTTATTTATCTTGTAAAGGTGGTGGTAGTTTATGAGATTTATTAAAAAAATTATTGTGAGAAAGATTAATGAAATGCTCCCGATTATTGTAATCAGTGTTGAATTATTGATAATGGAGATGGTAATCAATCCGATTAATATTATGGGGATAATGATTAAATATTTAGATATATAACTCATTTTGGATTCCTTTGATTTATTTAGAAATAGATATTCTGGTATTTTCACTTATATCAAAAATACCCTTGACATCTAAGATCAGACCGACTTTTCCGTCTCCAAGGATTGTTGATGCGGAGACTCCTTGTACATCCCCTAATCTTTCACCAAGACTTTTCACGACAATTTCTTGTTTATCTAGGATTTGATCTATCATAAAACATTTTTCCTGATTATCATTTTCAACGAGAATCATAATTGCGTCTTCAGGGTTATCGCTTTGTGGCTCAACATTTAAAATCCGATAAAGTCTTACCATTGGTACAATATGGCCTCTGATTTGGATCATCTCTCCGCGATTTTCCAGAGTAGAATAATTGTTAGGATCCATTTTGAATATATGTTTGACATGAAGAGTGGGGAGGACATATTTATTGGGTCCAATGAGGAGAACCATTCCATCAATAATAGCCATTGTCAGAGGGATTTTCAAAGAGATTTTTGTTCCCATATCCTTTACGAAAGAAACTTCAACCTTTCCTCGTAATTTTTCGACTTCACTCTTGATAATATCCATTCCTATACCACGCCCTGAGACATCAGTAACCTCTTTTGCCGTGCTAAGACCAGGATGAAAAATAAGATTATCAATTTCTTTTTCTGAAAGTTCATGTTTATCTGAAATAATTCCCTTTAAGTGGGCTTTTTCAAGGATTCTATCCCTATTAATACCGCGCCCATCGTCTTCAATTACGATTACAATATTTCCGCCCTGGTGATAGGCTGATAGATTAATAATACCAGAAGCCATTTTCCCTTTATTTTCTCTCTCTTCAGGGGTTTCAATACCGTGATCTATGGCATTTCTTATTACATGGACAAGTGGTTCATATATTTGGTCTACAATTGACCGATCAATCTCGGTTTCCTCACCCGTTAGTACAAGATTTACAGGTTTATTCTGCTTTTTAGAGAGATCTCTTACTAATCGATTAATTTTTTGGAATGTCTGACGGATTTCCACCATACGTAGAGTCATTCCTAGTTTGTGCAGATCGTAAACTATACGGCTTAGATTCCCAACATCCTTATTCAATTTAGTATTTCCGTTATTATTTATTGTTGGATTCTGTGTGATTTGATTATTTGCGATTACTAGCTCACCAACCATGTCTAGAAGGTTATCTAACTTATTGGCATTTATCTTAATCATTGCTAGTTCAGATAGATTATCCTTGGTATCAGTAATTTTAATAGATTCACGCTGGGTTCGAAGAGCTTTAGCCAGTTGTTTTGGGGTTAATTTTTTTTCTTCGATGAGTAATTGACCTAATTTCTTTGATTTATCCTCAGATAGTTTTTTAAAAGCCTCATTAAGGGTTTCTTCATCGACATCCTTGTTTTCCAAGATAATTTCACCGAGTTGCTTCCTTTCGACGTATTGTTTTTTTCTGGAAATGAGTTCTGTGATTCTCTGGGTAATCGATTGCTCATCAATAGAGGGGATTTCAAAATCTTTGTTCTGAAATTTAGCCTGATAGGAGTGTATTAATTCTTTCATGAGATCGGTGTGGTCGAGAATAGTGTCCAGATAATCTTCTTCGAGATATATTTTTTCCTGAATTATGTGTTCGAGGAGTGACTCTGTTTCGTGTGCCAAGAAATTGATTTCTCTCATATTGAGAAAACCTGATACTCCTTTGATCGTGTGAAAAGCTCTGAATATAGTATCAATTGATTTTTTATTTAATGGATTTTGTTCCAACTCAAGGATTTCAGCTTCAACGTTATCAAGATGATCGTTGGATTCTGCGAAGAAATTCATGTATAGCTCTGGATCTTCCGTTGGTTCAAAGACTGATTTATCTTTTGATTCCTGCATCATCTCGTTAGTTTCTTCTGCTCTATTTATGGGTGATTGGATATCAATTATTTTTTCTTCTGTATCTGCTTTTAAATCATTTAAATCAAATTCATCTTCTTCAGAATAGGATAACAAGAATGATAATTCATTAATTATAGTATCATAATCGGGCTTTTCATCTTCGGATGTTTCATCACTTACTGATAAAGATTTTTGAAGAATATTGATACCTTTGAGGAGATAATCATTTAAGAGGGAAAAATCATTTAGTATTCCTTTCATACCTTGATTCATAACTTCTAATAAGGAATTTACAAGAATTTTACTTTTTTCCCCAGAAATGTCTTTTAAATCATGGTAGTGGTCTTCGATAAGGGAATAGATATCACTGAGAGACATTAAATCTCCCTCTGAAAGAGTATTAATCTTCTGGATGATATCTTTTAATAGGGTATTGAGGTCCATAAATAGCTTTCCTTTGAAGAGAATATTACTTATTAATTTTTTATATTTATTATATTTAATTACATTGGCTCAATTTTATTCCCTATTTAGCCAATTTATCTTTGTTTTCTCATCTCATATAATAAATATATATTTAAAATTATTAGGTCAAGTCAATTTAGTATAATTTAGTGATAATATAATATTTTTTTAGCTTTATAAGCTAATTCATCAAAAGATGTACCAAGTGAGATGGAATATGGTGCAGGTGTTTTACCACATCCACGGATCCATTTTTGATGGCTTCTTTTGGCATTCCAAAAATCACACAACTCGATTCATCCTGAGCAATTGTATAGGCATTATTATTTTTCATTTCAAGCATTCCCTGGGCACCATCTTTCCCCATGCCAGTTAAGATGATACCAATAGCATCTGAGCCAGCCTCCTTTGCAACAGACTGGAATAAAGTATCTACAGCGGGTCGTTGATGATTTACTTTGGGTCCATTTTGGAGTTGGACGACATATTGTCCTGATAATTTTTTAACAACCATATGGTGATCTCCTGGGGCAATCAATACGTGGCCGGGTAAGATTTTATCATTATTTTCAGCTTCTTTAACATGGAGTTGGCAATCCTGATTTAACCGATCTGCGTATGATTTTGTGAATACCGGTGGCATGTGAATTACGATTACTATTCCTGGAAGATTTGTAGGGAGATTATATAAAATAGCTTTAATAGCCTCAGTTCCCCCTGTGGAAGCACCGATAGCGATGAGATTTTTTTTTTTTGATTTATAATTGGACTGAATAACTGGTGCAGGTTCGTCATTCTGATTTTGATAGGGACTTGGTTTTAATTTAACCTGCGATGCACTTTTCACCTTTGTGATGAGTTCTGATTTCATCTCTAATACACTTTGTGAATCATTTCCTGGTTTAGATACAAAATCTATAGCTCCCATTTCAAGGGCTTTCAGGGCATTAATACTCCCTTCTTTTGTTGTAGAACTTACAATAACCACCGGGATGGGATGATATTTCATAATTTTATCAAGAAATGATAATCCATCCATTTTGGGCATTTTGACGTCGAGGGTAATGACATCTGGTTTGAATTTGAGGATCTTATTTCTTGCGATGTATGGATCTGGTGCAGTTCCCACTACCTCTATTTCTGGATCTGAAGAGAGGGTTTCTGTAAGGATTGATCTAACTACCGCTGAATCGTCTACTATTAAAACTTTTATCATTTGACTCTATCCGTTATTCATTTGATGAGTGCCCTAGAGAAATTTATATATTATGTATCAAATATATCCGCTGGTGGATCAATTTGTTTAACATGTGAAATATATTTATCATAATCTCCAATGACCCCGATCATGATTTCGACATGTGACATCTCCATTATTGAGGGAGATTTTCATGGTTCTATAGAAATTACCACCAAAATCAAAGTTATCAAGGAATAGCCGATTTTGCTTTAAAATATCAATTAAAGCATTCACGTTTCCACTGGCTATTCTGAAGAAATCCTTTTTATCAGAGATGTTTGCAGCACCTGAAGCTTTTAGAACAGATTTTCCCGGGCGACCACCCACCTCTTCAAAATGAGAGAGAAATAAGGGTACCGCTGTGTCAGCACACATATAGTGATTATTATTTCTTATTCTGGTTGAATCAGGGAGCATGAAGTGGAGAAGCCCTCCTATTTGTCTCTGCTGATCATAAATTGATAATCCAATACATGTACCAAGAGCATAAGTTATTAAATTAGCATCCTTATTTGTTGAGATTTTCATATCAGCGACACCGACAGTAATTATCATTTTTATACTCTTATTTTAAACAATCATCAATTCTTCTGATAGATTGTAGGTTTAATATAAATTAAATTGTGTTTAATATTAAAAAGGCTTTCAGAATGTCCAACGATGAGATATCCTTTGGGGTTTAACTGTTCAGCAAATTTAGAGATAATAGACTGCTGCGTATCTTTATCAAAGTATATCAGTACATTTCGACAAAAAATAACATCAAACTTTCTCAGGCTATTAAATTTATCTAGGAGGTTGAACCTCTGAAACTGGATAATAGATTTTAATTCTTTTTTTACCCTTAAATAACCATCCCAGTGTTCTACCCCATACTGGAAATATTTTTTAATGAGATGATCCGAGACGTTTTCAAATTCACTTTGATGGTAGATCCCATTTTGTGCTTTGGATAGAACTATTGTAGAGATATCTGTCGCCGTAATCTTGATAAACCAATCCATTGATGTTTTAAAAAACTCCTTTAGAGTGATAGCCAAACTATAGGCTTCTTCCCCTGATGAACATCCTGCGCTCCAAATATCGATTTGGTGAGATTTTTCATTATTTCTCGTAATATCAGGAATAATTTTCGAGTTCAAATATTCAAAATGATTATATTCTCTGAAAAAAAATGTTTTATTTGTTGAAACAAGATCAAGAAGCTGAATAATCTCATTTCCAGTGTTGTCATTGACTATTAGATTATAGTAATCTGTATAGGAATTAAGATTTCGCTGTCTGAGAACTTTTCCTAGTCTAGAATTAATAAGAGATTTTTTCTCATCTTTCAGGTGGATTCCACTTTCGCGATATATCAAATCACTAAACTTCTTGAAATCTTTATCAGTGATTTCATTGGTTATCATTGTATAATTCATATTATGTCCCAAGTTTATATTCTTTTAGAGTTTCTTTCATGATTTTTATAGAGAATTTATAAATAAACTAAAATAGTTTTATTTTAATTATATTTCTGATAATTTATAATCAATAATTATGCCATACATTCAAATATAATAAATAATTTTTAAATCATAATCTATAGAAAATTGTTTTTATTCTTCAAACCTGATATAGTCAGATTATAGTATAAATAGGTTAATTTTTCCACATATTGTGTAAAGATTACATAAATTTTCTTATAATTTTCTTTTTAAAAATGCTATGTTGATGATTTTTTAATTAGAATTAACTTATTCTTTAATATAATTGAAAATATTAAAATTATTATTTCTATCCAGTTATTGAGTGATACTTTCCAAAATATTTTTTATTGTGTTGATATTTCTTCCCATTTCTTACGATAGATATAATCAAGATTATAGAGTATATGTAATAAATATGTTTTAGATAATCGATTAAAATACTCTGTTCATATAAAACACTTGAAAAGTAATATTTGGTTATGAAAAAAATTATTGAGAAATTCGGAAGTCAAATCATATTTCTATTTATAAGACTGGGAGAGGTTAGTATGATAGCCTTCCAGGCACTCTTATTCACATTTAAAAAACCTTTTTCATTTAAAAATCTTCTTGATCAGATGGTTAAGATTGGATATAATTCCATTCCTGTTGCTTTTGGAACAGCTTTTGCAGTTGGGATGGTATTAGCATTACAGTTTGGATTTACCTTAGAAAAAAAATTACAGGGATCTTCCCAATTTCTTGGAGGAGTAGTAGGATTATCCTTTGTAAGAGAACTTGGTCCATCATTGACTTCACTGATGGTAACAGGAAGGATAGGTTCTGCTATTGCTGCTGAATTAGGAACTATGAAAGTGACAGAACAGATTGATGCTCTTGTTACTTTATCTGCCAATCCAATACAATATCTCGTTGTTCCCAGGCTGATTGCAGCAGTAACAATGTTTCCATTATTAGCTATGATAGCAAATGTAATTGGTATTTTTGGGGGATCTCTGGTTGCAGTATATAATTTTAATCAAAATAGTGAATTGTATTTAGAGCGACTTGCAACCTATGTAAATATGTATGATATACTAGGTGGTCTTATCAAATCAGCATTTTTTGGCGGGATCATGGCAATTATAAGTTGTTATGAGGGGTTCAAAACATTTGGTGGAGCCGTAGGTGTTGGGAAAGCGACAACAAAAGCCGTAGTTGTCTCAAGCATAAGTATTATTGTTGCAGATTATTTTTTAAATAATTTGATGATCAATTTATTTGGTATTTAATGTAAGATATTTCAATATATAATTGATTGATCGATTCAGTGAGGAGGATACTTCAGAATATATTTCATTAACAGGTAATTTATTCTTGAAAATCCTACATAAACTCATTTGTAAGACATCTCGAAATGGCTTTGAATAATACATATTTTCTACCAGATCGCCTTCAGTAACTTCTGATTTTAATTCAATATCTTTTTTCAGATTCTGATATTCATTTAATAGAGATTTAATTTTATCTTGAAATACTTTTATAGCAGATGAATCTGTTTTTTTGATAATCATTTCTGGCGATAAAGGTTGGGAAAGAGTATTTAATATTCCAAATAATTTATTGAATGTTATTAAAGTTACCCCTTTAATAAATGCTCCATGAGAATCCATAGAATATATTTTATTTTTTGTAAGTTGCACTTCGTGTTGAAAATAATTAAGATAACTTTCCATAGATGAATTTGTTAATATATCATCGTTATAATATCCCTTTAAAATTACTTTTTGAAATCTTTGGAGAAATTGATGAAGCTGATTATCAAAATTGTTTAATTTATTTGATTTGAATAAAAAAATCTTTTCCATGTTGTTTTCACAAAAATGATATTTTCCTTTATGATAAGCAAAATCAAGTCCCAAAAGTATAATAGGCCCTGAAGATATTTGTTTTGCTAGTTCAAAAGAACTTATAAAAACTGTTCCTTTCATGGGGATTTCCATTGTATTATCTAATAAATAATCCTCAAGGGGGAGCTTCTGGTTGATTATTAAAATATCTCCTTTCCATGTTTTAAAAATATAAGAAGATACGGAAAGTGACGTTACAAGAATTGTTTTTGAAATACTTGAATTATCAGGAAGATGATGAATTCGATTAGCAATACCTGCGTCTGTTGATATGACAAAATGGGGATCTATACCCTGTTTTATTAAATGGTGAAATACTGGAGCCAGGGCAATAATAATTCCATAATTTTTCAGGCTAGGAAGATGTCGCAGATGATCATCTAAACCAGGTCCACTTCCTATTATGAATACCGGGACATCTAGTTTTTTGTTTAACTTATAAAAATGTCTTATATATTTTAAGTTTTTTAATATATTTTCATGCCATCTTTTAGAAAATCCAAGTGTTGTTATATAACTTTGTAATTTAATTTTTAATATTTTATTCACACAAAATTTAGCCTGATTATAATATTCCTCACCAATACTTAGTGATGGCTTATGATCCCACTGGATAATATTATCAGCACTTTGCTCTTCAATAAGGAAATCAAGTGAATTTTCTAAGGTCTTTAAATCATCCACAAAGAGATGGATATGATTTCTAAATATATCAAGACGATGAGATTTTTTTAAATATTCTATGATTTCAGGATTTTTCTCAATAACAATTATTTGTGATTTTAAATTAAGATTAAGGATATATTCAACATGATAACCAAGTGCCAGTCCATAGATTATTATGATCTTTTTATTTTTAAAATCAAGACTGGATAAACTTTTTTGAGCATCACGTACTGGATCATATGGGCTATGGAGACAAATATCTTTATATTTTAAGATTGGAAGTCCGTTTTTTGAAGTTTGTAATTGAAAAAAAGTCTTTTCTTGGATCATATTTTTTCCAGGAATCTTACTAACATATAAGAACTGAATAATTTTATCAAGATATCGGGTATGAGTTAGATGATATTCATTTCATCCAAATTTATTACCAATTTACTTCTCTACTGATAATTTATTTTGACAATTCTCGCACTCAATATTGTTTTTTAAAAGATTTCCACCGAAAATGGATATGAATTGAAGAAGATTAAGTTCAACAGCGGTAAAAGGTTTTGTAGGTTTTAATTTCCCAACAAATAAAAGTGCAACGGTTTTTTTATTTGACACAAGAGTAATCAATTGCTCAACATCATATTGATCTAATAAAGATTGGAGGGAATCGCTAAGTGATTTCCTTTTTTGATTATGTTTAGAAATATTTTGTGGGGCAGATAATTGTTCTGATTCTAAAAATAAATCAAAATCACCAATGGGAATATCTAGTTCTTTTTGGATAATAGTAGATTTTTTATTTTTTTCATGAATATATACTTTTGAAGGAATTCCTGGGGTATTTAATTGAATTAAAATTATATCCCCTAGTTCAAATTGATCAATGCAAGCCATAATAAAATTCTTAATAGATTCATTTATTTGTGTAGGAAATGAATTATTAGAAAGATCAACGATATTTGAACATATTAAATAACTTTCTTCTTTTGCTTCTTTTTCTAAAATAAATAATGCTTTCTCACGAAGACTCATAGTCAGAAAATTAGCCTGGTCACGTAATCCCATTTAAATCCCTAGTTCATCGAAGATTTTGTTATATAGTTCATAGTATTTTGAATTAGCAAATTCTTTAATTTTCTCTGTCGGCAAATCTGCAAATAAAGTATCCATATATTTTAAAATTTCTTTTATTTCTTCTTTTTGTGAATCAGTTACAGAAACATCTAATTTAATTTCTTCTGTTTGAGGTAAGTTTTTGTCATCTGTGATAATATTTTCAGATATTTTTTCATCAATAACTTGTGATTGAATTTGATGATTATCCACCTCTATTTGTTTTTCTGGCAATATTTCAAGATGTTTTTCCTCAAGGAGAACATAATCAAGATGTGAATCAGAATCATCTTCATCAAGATTAATTATCATTTCCTTATGAACATTAGTTATATTTTCGTCAAAAGGAGGTATATCTGGCTTTATTTCAGGACTTAGATCAATCTCATCATCTTTTAGAGACAGACTTTCAAGAAGACCCTCATCTTCTTTGAGATGGACTTCTCCAACAAGTTCACTTATAATATCATCACTGATATCATCTGTTGAATTATCAATAATCAATTCTTCTTCATAATCATCACTTAAACCACTATTTGGTAAACTGTCATATTGCAAATTGTTAATTATATGATTTTCTGAACCTAAAATCATATCGTCTTCTAGATATACCATGTCATCTTCTTGGTGAATCTCTTTTTTGTCAATTTGTTCTAAAGGAATATTCATTTTCATATGGTGTTCATCAAAATCCTCTTCAGTGAATTGGATAAATTCCTCATTGACATCATCATGAATGTTTAAACGGTTTTGATCATCAAATTCATTTTTATCATCCTGTAAACTTTCACCCGGAAGAATTGGGATGTCTATATTTTCTTCAATTACTGGCTCATGTTTAAGATTTGATAATTCAGGGTTGTAAATATCTTCATTATTAGCCTCATAAATCTCATCTTCAATAATTAATACAATATCGTTTTCTTCAGAAGTATCATTTGATTGCTGAAAATCATGATTACCTCCATTTTCCATAAAATTAAAATTCTTAAATACCTCATCTTCCTCTTCTTCAACATCGGTTATATCTGTATCATCCAGAGTTATCATCTCGTCGATCATGGCATCATCTTGAATGGTATTATTTTGCTCGGTCTGATTCTCTTCATTGATTGAACCAGGAGGTGTTTCAACTATATCTGGATCTACTTTAAGCTGGTTATATTCTTTATTATCAGTATTTTCAGTTTCATTCTCATCATTCATGACATGAACTTTGTTAAAATCATCGGAATCATGATCTTCCTCAGATATATCCAGATGGCCATCAAGGTGATGATTAATATCAGGATCTATCTTTACTGATTCATCTATAAAATCAACCACCTCTTCAATTTCTTGTGTAGACGACATGAAATCCTGATCAGACTCGTTATCTATTTCATCAATTATAGATTGGCTATCTTCAATATCTTCCATAATCGATTCATCTTCTTCAACAAAATCGATAATCGCTTCTTCTCCTTCCAGCATAGATTCATCAAAATCATCTTTTAATTCTTCATCAAACGATAGGATAGGTATTTCAGTTAAATCAGGTTTGATTTCAAAGCCTTCCTTACTAACAGTAGTTTGTTTGATTTCCTCAGCCATAATGTCGTCCTTATTTCGTCAAATCATTTTTTATTATATGGGATATAATAACTATCCCCGTCTTTCAATAAATAATTATTTCTATATTGTTTTCTTGCATTGATTAAATATCCACCAGAGATGCTTACCAGATCATTGAATCGGGATCCATAGACCATTGTATATACTCCTGGCTTTCTTACTGCGCCTCTGATTTCAACTTCGATTTTTTTATCCTTTCTCACAGGAGTTTTATATATATTTTCATGTTTTGTTACAAATTTATTTTTATTATCGGAATTTGGAGTGCGAAATTCTTCATTGTAGTCCTGTTTT
This sequence comes from Spirochaetia bacterium UBA6919, assembly GCA_002450905.1. Taxonomy (GTDB): domain Bacteria; phylum Spirochaetota; class UBA6919; order UBA6919; family UBA6919; genus UBA6919. The sequence goes on along the minus strand of DKAT01000015.1, from coordinate 46,275 downwards.
GTTCTGAATTTCAAGGGTTTGATATAAAAGGACTGTCCGTCTTTTAAGTAATAATTCTTTCTAATTTTCTTTTTATCAGCATTCTGTGTTAACCCACCTGCTAACTTAATTAATTCAAAATACCGTGTACCCTTCCTGACGCGATATTTTCCAGGGGATTGGATAGCTCCTGAGATTTCTATTTCTATCCATTTATCATATTTATATCGACTATACTTATGAGATTTTTTATAGGGAACGTAATATTCATCATTATTTTTTAGGTAATAATTTTTTTTTATACGGGACTCATCTGCTTCATCAGTTATACCACCAGCTAATTCAATGAGATCAAAATATCTTGTACCTCTTCGGATCTCATACTCACCAGGATTTTTAACAGCTCCCTGAATGGACACCTTGATTTTCTTATGCAATTTTAAAGATATTAGTGAGGAATATTCCCCTTGATCTGAGATTATATTATTTACACTCACAGTTTTCTCATCAAAAGAGACATTAATCACCTCTTTTAGGACAAAACCTATTGTGAAAGAGATAATTAAGAATATAAGTGCTGTTTTCTGTTCCTTATTTAATAATACCATACTGAATTAATAATAATAAATAAATTAAAATTAAAAAGTCTTTTTTGTCATAACCTCTTTAATTTAAATAATATCAGTAAAGAAACAGTGAATAGAATTATTCCTCCTCCCTGATGAATACTAGCTATGTATACCGTAAATAAGTCCCTGGGTATGAAAGACAATAGGGTGACTATACCCAAAATAATTTGAATCAGACCAGCACCAAGGAATCCATTGAATAATAATCTGAATCCTCTACTTAATTTAAATCGTCTGGAATAACACCAGAAGGCAATGATCAGGATAAGGGACAATATCGTCAATACCCTGTGGTGGAACTGGACTGCGGTTTTGTTCTCAAAGAAGTTTCTTATAAAGCTATAATTAGGGCTAAAATAATCCGGTGGTATTAAATATCCATGCATCAGTGGGAAGCTTTGATATATAGTCCCGCCCTGAATACCTGCTAAAAATGCTCCTGAAATAATCGCGATGAATAATATGACTGTAATCAATAAACTTATCTTCTTCAAACTATTATAATCTGCCTGAACCTGTTCTTCCTGTGGATTCTTCCATAACTTAGCAATAACCCATAAAATATAGGAATATATAATAACTGCCAGCCCCATATGAATCACAAGCCGATAAGGACTCACACTCACCGTATCCCCATGAATGTGTGCCGTTGATGGACTTAAGCCACTTTTCACCATGATCCATCCGATAATCGCCTGTAAGCCGCCCAAAACAAACATCAAGACAATTTGTAAAATAATTTTCGTAGAGAGAATCTTGTGTATAAAATAATATCTTATTAGAAAATATAAAAATGGGATGAGGAATATTACTACCGCCAATACTCTCGCAACAAGCCGATGAAGATATTCCAGCCAGAATATAGACTTAAAATCACCCAATGACATCTGTTTTCGGTAAGTTGTTTCATATTGAGGGGTTTTTTTATACTGCTCAAAAATATCATTCCATTCCGTATCACTTGTCGGGGGAATAACGCCATGAAATATTGTAATATAAACAATTGACAATCCAGATCCCGTAAGACGTGTTGCAGCACCCAGCATCATAATAAGAACTACTGTCACAGCACAAACAATAAGCCATTTCGCTATTCGATGATGTAAAGTATCAATATCCATATATTTTCCTTTCAATAACATGTCATTCTTAATATAATCCGCTAAAAATAATCAATCCTTATCCAATTTTCAATGATATCAATTAAATCAACTCCGATTTAAATAAAATATTGTTCTATTTCAGGTTATTATATTATTTTTATACAAATTAATTGTCAGGAAAATAGTACCAATATGCTCAGTATGACAGGATATGCCTATATCGAGGAAATTATCGACAATTACCAGATATCCATTGAAATCCAATCATTAAATAGCCGTTTTCTTGATATCTACATTGACTGCCCCAGTTATTTTTTATCCTACGATCAAATAATCAAACAACAGGTTTCTGATCATGCAAAACGGGGTAAAATTAAATTAGTTATAAAAATAATTGATCTTAACCCAAGTATCAATATCTCATTAAATCTTCCCCTCACAAAGGCTTATTTCAATGTTTATCAACAAATTATCGATGAGTTAAAACTGCAGGATAATATTCAATTAAATCATTTCATCAATACAGAAAGTATTCTCAATATTCAATCTGATCGAGATTTAGAAAAAATATGGAACCTTATTCAACCATACCTTGATAAAGCCCTGAACACCTTATCCGCACAAAAAAAACTCGAAGGAACATCAACCCTTCATAATATAGAAGAGCTTTACAACAATATCCAAAATGATTTCAAACAAGTCAAAGAACTTATCCCCCAAAGTATAGAACCCTATATCGATAAAATAAAATCGAAATTAAAAGATCTTTTAAATAATACTTACGATGAACAAAGGGTTCTCATGGAAGCGGGTATTCTTGCATCTAAAATGGATGTAAACGAGGAGATTGAAAGACTGAATCACCACTTAAACCAATTTGATCACATAATCCACACAGAAGATCAGGTGGGTAGAAAACTGGAATTCCTCACTCAGGAGATTCTACGCGAAATGAATACCATAGGCAACAAGATCAATCAGCATGTCGTATCAACTCATATCATAAATATGAAAAATACCCTGGAACAAATCAAGGAGCAAATCCGAAATATCGAATGAAAAATAGTTTTGAGCCTCCTAAAGTAATTTTAATCTATGGACCCACTGCTTGTGGAAAATCTAATCTCTCTATTGAATTAGCAAGGAATATCGGAGAAATCATCAGTGCAGATTCCATGCAAATCTATAGAAATATGGATATAGGTACCGCTAAAATCTCAATAGAAGAGAGAAATCTTGTCCCACATCACCTCATTGACATTCTACCCCCAACATCTTCGTACACAGTCCAGGAATTTCTTAACCACTGCAATCAATTAATCCCGGAAATTATTCATCGCGGTAAAATCCCTTTCATCGTAGGGGGAACAGGATTCTATTTCAAAACACTTATCGATGGACTCTTTAAAGGACCTTCAGCAAACCCAGAGATACGCTCCCATCTGGAGTCTGAAGTTCAGAACAATGGATTATACTTATTGCACCAACGATTATCAAGTATTGACCCCAATTCAGCTGATAAAATTCATCCCAATGATAAAAAAAGGATTATCCGTGCTCTCGAGGTCTACGAAATGACATCAAAGCCCTTATCACAATTTTGGTCATCTCAGAAAAAAAATTCTCAATATAACTTTATACAAATAGGGCTCACTATGGATCGTCAGGAATTATACCACAGAATTGACCAACGGTGCAATGAAATTATAAATAATGGGCTGATTAATGAGGTACAAGCACTCATAGACGAAGGACTCAACCTACATCACCAATCCATGCAGGCAATAGGATATAAACATTTCTATAATCACCTCAATGGCATGACTGGTCTGCCCGAAACGATACGGCTTTTCAAAAGGGACACCCGACGATTCGCAAAACGTCAGTGGACATTATTTAACCATATGGAAAACACTAAATGGTTCTATCCCACTGATATATCAGGTATAAAATCCTCTATCCATGATTTCTTGCAAACTCCCGAATTATTAAACTTAAGTGAATCAAGGTCTTAATATGACAAATATCGCTGTAATACTTGCTGGAGGTCACGGTGAACGTTTCTGGCCCCTCAGCCGATCTTCAAAACCCAAACAATTCTTAAAATTATTCAGCGAACACTCCATGATTAAACAAACTTATCTTCGCATCCTGAGTTTCATCCCCAAAGATCAGATATTCATAGCAACCAATCTCCAATACAAGGAAAAAATCGCTTCAGAACTACAAGATTTAAATCCCGATAATTTCATCATAGAACCAGCTACTAGAGACACCGCCCCGGCTATAGCACTTTGTTCAGCCTATATCGAAAAGAAATTCCCCGGTGCTATAATGGCAATATTTCCTGTGGATCATATAATAAACGATCATCACATGCTGATTCAATCAATTGATAATGCTTACCAAATCGCCAAATCTACATCCTGTATAATAACTATTGGTATCCAGCCATCCCGTGTTGAAACCTCTTATGGATACATCGAAATCGGCTATGAAATCAGTCAGGAAAGTGGTACAAATGCTTATGAAGTGAAACAATTTATTGAAAAACCCCAATACAGCAAGGCAAACCAATACATCCAATCGGGTAATTATCTTTGGAACAGTGGTATCTATATCTTTGAAACTCAAACCTTCCTCGAAGAATTATCAAAATACCTTCCAGAAATCTACAGTGCAACCCTGGAAATAGCCGATTCCATTGGTCATTATAATGAGGAATCGGTCAAAGAAAAATTATTTGAAAACTTCCCCAAAATATCCATTGATTATGGTATTATGGAAAAAAGTCGTAATATTCTCTGTATCAAAGGGAGTTTCCAATGGGATGATATCAGCACCTGGTCTTCCACCTATCGTTGCCTCAATTCCGATGAAAATAATAATATAATCTCAGGACAGGTCATTTCCATCGACACCAGCGACACCATTATCCTCGGGGATAAAAATACCCTCATTGGTGCTGTAGGACTAAAAGATCTCGTTATTATTAAAACCCCCGATGCCATCTTAATTTGTAACAAAAATAACGAACACAAACTGAAAGAACTTATTAAATCCATTTCTGAAGAGGAAAATTATAAGAATTTCCTCTAAGATTTTACAACTTATGTTTTTTTTATTATATTATAGCTTTCAATCGATCCATTTGCTGTTTAAATCGTATATTTGACATAAATCAATTATATTAAAAAGATTATATCAGTATATATTCAAATTCCTGTCATATTATAATAAGTTTACCGGGAGACAGGAAAAAGACAGGAGAATCACAGGAAAAACTATCCAAAATAATATACTTATACTTAACAATTATTGAAACCAGGATCACCAAATCCGGTTGGTGTGCCAAGCCGAATCAACATTAATCTTATAAAAAAGTATAAATTAAAATTATAGAAATATTTAAAAATTAAAAAGGAGTAACTATGCCTTCTGGAAAAAAACGTCGACGGGCTAAAATCGCTAAACATAAGCGAAAAAAGAAACGACGTGCAAATCGTCATAAGAAAAAATAATCTAATATTCTGAATTACTAACTGGTCCTATCGATGGAAACAAGTATCAAACCAGAGGAGATGATAAATAAAATCCATCATTTCCAGCAAAACATCCTGAAAGAATTATCAAAATCCATCATAGGGCAAAAAAAAATTCTTGATCTGCTCCTCATAGCTCTCCTAGCGGATGGACATTGTATTTTACACGGTGTACCGGGACTTGCAAAAACCCTTATCGTCCATAGTCTGGCTAAAGTTCTTGATCTATCCTTCAGTCGTATCCAATTCACCCCGGATCTCATGCCTGCTGATGTTACTGGAACAGAAATCATAGAAGAAGATTCTAAAGGACACAGGCATTTCAAGTTTGTAAAAGGACCCATCTTCGCAAACATTGTTCTGGCAGATGAAATCAATAGAACACCCCCAAAAACCCAATCAGCACTCTTACAAGCCATGCAGGAGAAACAGGTAACCGTTTATGGAAAAACATATACCCTGGACCTCCCCTTCTTCGTCCTTGCCACAGAAAATCCCATTGAGCAAGAGGGGACATACATGTTACCTGAAGCACAACTCGATCGATTTCTCTTTAATATCGACCTGGATTACCCACAATTTCAAGAGGAAGTTCAAATCGCTTCTAAAAAAAATTATTTTAACATTGAAAATATAAATACAGTCATTGGACAGGAGGAATTAAGATCGTTCCAGAATTTCATTGAACACATCCCCATTTCAGAAAAGATTATCAGCTATGCTGTAAAACTGGTAGCAAGCACACGCCCCCAATCCACAACAGACTCCTATATTAAAGATGCCGTAGCATTCGGAGCAGGACCCAGAGCTTCTCAAAATATTGTCATCGCCTCAAAAGCCAATGCCGCTCTCAACGGAAATTACTCTGTCACAAAAGAAGATATTCACAAAGTAATCTACCCTATCTTAAAACACAGAATTATCTTAAACTTCTCCGCCGTTTCAACAAAATTATCCACAAAACAAATCATCGATCACATCCTGAAATTATCGGAGTGAATGAGTTTAAACAATAGAGACATGAGATGGATAACAGATTGGAATAGAATATGTGATTTACACATCAAAATTACACTTTAAAAAAAACCGACCCTTCCAGCCTTATCATCCCAAATTGTTACCCAGCCACCCTAACAGTCATCCTAAACCCACTAACTATCATTCTGACACCCCCACCTCTCATTCTGGACATCTAAAATCGTCATGCTGAACCCCTAGTCTGTCATGCTGAACTGGATTCAGAATCTCAAATAACATCTCTCAACAAACTCTCCCCCATAATACCATTCTCCTCTCCTCGACACCAACCACCCCAATTCAACACAATGTATAAAAATATTTCACAATCCAACTTTTAATAATTTCCCCGATCCAATGTCATTGCAAGCGACTGAAAGGAGCGTGGCAATCTCAAAACCCCACCTCACTTCCCTGGAGGTTTAATCTTATTCCTCAACCGAACCCCCTCTTTCAACCGCTGATTATAAACCTTCAACTCCTCAGCCTCAGGATTCTCAGAAGGCGTCCAGGTAATGGTATCACTCTCTATATGATTATCTCGCATAATATCTATGGCTTCAATAAACCACTTTGGCACACTCATAATTTTTACCCCTTAAACGGCTGCTGAATAATCTCAAAAATAGCTCTCCCCGCAGGATTCCCATCTTTCGGAAACTTCACCTTCCCCACATAAACAGTACCATCAGAGAAACAGTGTTCAAAAACACCCCCAGTTCCTTGACTATTCACCTTGGCTTGAAACTCCAGATACCGTTTCCAATTGGATTCATCAGAAATATTTGTATTAAATGTAACACTAACTTTACCCATTCTAATTTTACCTCAGTATATCAGTTTTTACCAACGACCCCTTCTTGGAAAAAGGTTTTTAAAATTATAGGAAATTATTTTTTTTTTCTTAAATATCTCAAGAAACTTTATTCCAGTCTCTGCTCTTCTTCTAGTATTATCACATGATTTTTTATCACCATTTATAAAACAGGATTTAGCATCATCTACGGTTTTTTTTACTATTCCTTTTTTTTTCTTCCTTTTTCATTTTAACCTCCAAATTTTTCTAACTTTTGCTATATGGAAAACTATGCCCACATGACCTACATGTAGCTGTTTTTCCATCGGCACTAATGATATGTGTTGTTTTTTTTATACAAACCTTACAAAATGCAGTTATAAAATCTGCCATAATTTCCTCCACTACTTACAAGTTAATTATATTCGATATAATAATTAATGCTATTTAATTAAATTTGCATAAGCTGTTAAGGATTTCACACCAGCTTCTAAAATTGGCTTTATAAAGCTTTCTAATGTTTTATTTATCTGTTCTTTATCGTATTTTTTTAATTCATTTCGAGAAATCCATGTTGGGGAACCAACAGGTAAACCATCAACAAGAAATTGCTGGTAATAATTTATAGTATAAGTATGAGAAAATAAAGCTTCATTTGTTTTAATTTCTGAAAAATAATTTACTTCAACTTTTCTTACCTGAGATTTAGCTTCTATTAACTTCAGTTTTGTTTCTGTATGTTCGTTTTCTGAAACACGAATTGACTTTGCTTGTTCGCCTTTTTCATTTTTAAGTTTCAAAATGACTCTTTCTTTTCGTTCAATTTCTTTGTTTAAATTTTCTTTTTCTGTTTTCAAATCATTAATTTCTTTATTTAGCTTATTTCTATTAAAATAGAAATAAATTATTGTAAAAATCAATATAATACTAATTGATAAATTAATCATAAAAACAACATTATCCATATGAATCTCCTAATTATTAAAAAACTATAAAAAAGTCAATTAATATTTTACAACTTTTTGTTTTTTTTATCTATGTATATCAATAATCTTTTAAAATTGAAGTCAAAATCTTCTAAAACGGTTGGTGAGCGTAGTCGAACCATCCGTTGACCATTTCAAAATAAGAGGATTATCAGTATAACATTTTGTTACATTCAGATTGTATTATTTTTTATTTAATTCAATTTACTCATAATTACAAATACAATTCTCCTTTTTATTTTTTTATAATAATTTCTAAAGCTTTATCAATGACATGGAGTTCCTTTATTTCAATCATATCATTTATAGTTTCGCCTATTATTGGTATTTTTATGTCAAGCCATTGATTAAGACTCTCTATATTGGCTAGATCTATTGTTACTTTACCTCCTTCTTTTCTAAATCCTTCAAATCCTTCTGGGAATATATAATCCATATCAAAGATTTTGTGCAACAGGTATTCATGGATACCCAGTAAAATTTTATAAAATACTTTTTCACTCTGTATATCCACAGGCTGGATAACTAATAAAGTCACATATCTTGATTTAGATGTTAAGTGGAAATCATCGATATTAAACAAAGTCTTAACAGTAAATGATTCATACTGTGCAAGAAGTCTTATTCCTTGTTCTGATAGCTCAATTTCTTTAAGTTGAATTTGATATTTTTTCTCTAAGTATTTTTGCAGTTCTTCCTTAAAAAGACTTTCAGGAATAACCAGTTTTCCATTTTTTATAATTTCTTTAAATTGATTTAACTGCATAAGACCAGAGAATTTATTAAAAATGCTACTCACATCTTTTATCATATATTATTATACCTCCTAATTTTCTTTCTAACCAATATACAAGCAAACACCCAATTAGGTTGTCACTTTTTCCATTACATTTAGAATTTTTTATCAACTTATTCATTTATGTTGCTATTTAGATTTAATTTAAAAAAATAATTTTTTTATCCAAAATTCATTTTTTTTGATAACGTTTTTAATAATCGATAATCTTTCTTGGGTATATCTTTTAACCATCTATCTTCACTTTTCTTCCAGATCAATAGTGCTTCTGTTATTTCTTCATAAGGGAATAACCCTAGTTTACACATGTGTAATATTTTACGATAATACTCATTGGCTACATTAATTTCATTCATTTTAACGGCTATGAGCATTAGACTCAGAATATTTAAATGATCTGTTGGATTTTGTTCATAACACACGATCAAATCTTGAAGTGCCTTTTCATATTGCTCAAGTTGAATATAAACCTGTCCTCTGTAAAAATAACATCGATAATCCTCATCATCAATCTTGATACCTGTGCTATAACTATCAATGGCTTTTTCATAATCACCTAAAAATTCATGACAGTTCCCAAGACCATAATACAAGTCACTTTCATAAGTAACACAATCCTTCAGAATGTTTTCTAATTGATTAATTATTTCTCGGGCTTTTTCAGTTTTATTCTGGAGGATGTAAAATTCCGCTTTATATAAGTAAGCCCAGCAAAGATTGCAATCAGCTAAGATTTCCTGATCCATATCCTCAATAGCCAGACCATAATATTCCAATTCACAATAAATTAAGGCTCGATTATAATAGCCAATATTCTTATCTTCAATGCAGAGATGGGCAAAGTAAAGTGCCTTGTCAAAATTACCAAGCTTTCTATAGCATTTAGATAAATCATTATACACACTGGAATCATCGGGTCTGATCTGAAGCATTTCCTCAAAAAAGTAAATAGCTTCAACATAATAACCAATTTCCATGTGATAAAGAGCGTTATCATTTAACCACTCATGTTGTTCTTCACAATGATCCATCATACATCCTCCTAAAAATATTTCTATATTAAAATAATATATAAAGGGATTGTGAAGTTATCCTGCACTCTATAAAAATTATATAAATTCAAGTAATTAATCATTTTTATTTAAACGAATCCATTCTTCATTTGTCCGGCCATTAATCCTCTTTTTGTCACCTCGTCTTTTGGTGTGAATGCTATTATTTCTAATTGAACTAAGGAATAATCTTATGATAAATAAAATAACAAGTACAATTGGAGTTAATAGAACAACGGATAGTATCTTTATCCAAATTGCAAGTTCATCTTGATAAATCCATTTTTCAAATAAAATTACAACACCATAACTCATAATGATAGGAATTGTAAATAATAGTATTTTTGAAAGAATATTATAAAATCTATTAGACATATAAATTATCCCCCTTTTCAATGAATAAGATAGTAAACTTCAATGAGTCTCATTTTAAAACTAATTCGTTTCATAAAAAACCATAATTTTATTTTATATTTAAAATTACTGGAATAAAGATATTCTTCAAGCACCTCAATAATTAAATCTCTAAATTCGTAGAGCATGGAAAAGAGGCTCACTTTATTATGTTCTAATACAGATTTATCTGCCTTTCTATTTTTATCATATTTTATTTGTTTTAAAATAGAATCCAGTTGATTCTTTCTAATTTCATAAGTTTCAATATATTTTTCCATAATTAAACCTCTAGTATAATTTTTGAATATCCTGTACGATATTTTTCATAGACTGAACAAGTCTTTCAGGTTTTAAGATTTTAGCATGGATTCCAAATCCCAGTGCCCAGTGGATAAGTTCTTCTTCATCATAAAACTTCCCTTTTAAGATAAGACTTTCATCTGGATTTAAAGTTATCTTTTGACTTTCACACCACTCCACTTCATTAATTACCCTTGAGTATTCCTTATCAAACCAGATTTCAGCAGTAAAGGTTTTCCCTGTTTCCCTGATAAATCCTTTCTTTCCATAAAGTCTTTCAAAATCATAGGAGGGTTGTACGGTAAAAGTTTTTATTGATGCGTTTGAAGTTACAATACGATTTAATCGAAATACCCGTACATTACCCTCTTCCTCACAAAATCCTATTAAATACCAGGACTGATAAGCAAAAAATAGATCATAAGGATGAACATGAAAGACTTTTACAGCACTTAAGGATTTATATTTTAAGTAGAGTTTCTTTTTATCAAGAATCCCTTCACCTATAGACTGCCAGATATCTGGATTTATTTTGGAATGAGGGATTTTAAAATGGATATGGTGTTTTAATTTATCGATACGTTTTGTCTGATCTTCTTTGAGTAATGGTTTTAATGATCGTTCTAATTTTTCTTCATCTTGTAGTGGGCTTTTAATAGCAACAGCAAGTTGCATAATCTCATCGGATCTGGTTGAAAGGATTCTATCTCTATTGATTGGATCCATATAATACATTTTATTGACCTTGTCATATAGAATGGATATTCCATAATCCTTTAAAATCTTTATATCCTGGAATACAGTTCGTCTACTGATCTCACCATATTCCATGATAAAATCCAGAGTGATTTTCTCACCTTGGAGGAGTCTGTGATAGATACTTAACAATCTGGGTAATCTGTCGCTCATGGGTTATCCTTAAATGTGATATCAATTTGGTAGTTATTATCGAAGCTCATTCCAAGTCCTAGTTTATCCCTTGGATTTTCTGATCTGTAAAATATACCATAGCTGTTATCAGAAACGTTTCCTACTTTAATATTCTTAACACCATTTTTCTTAGCCGTCTCAATAATCTTTTCAATAGCTTCCTGGTCTGTTGGAGTAATCTTTTTATTATTTGAGTTTTCTTTCCAGACATCAATCACTTTGTTGACAACGTCTATAATGAGATCCTGGTTATTCTCAAACAAAGACCAAAGTCCTGTTTTCTTAATGGATTCAGGGATTAGATTATTCATATTATCTCCTTAAAACTTGATGTAAGATAATATAAAAGAATGGAGTGAGATAATAATGCACTCTTTAAAGATAATTTAAAATATTTTATCTGATTAACTCTTAAATGAATAAACATATATAATCAAGATTCGCATTTTATTAATATTTTTCGACAGAGGTATCATCATTTCAATAAACCTCACCCGTAATTATTTTAACTAATTCGTCCATTATCTTTGGGTGCATTAATGATTGTTCATTGGATAGAAATTTTACGGAAGGATTAAAGAATTAAAAGAGGAATCATTGTAAACCCTTTTTAATAGCTGTTTCTACAAAATGATCTGCAAACCAATTTATCGAACACATTTTAAAATACACTACATAAATATGTTAAGATGCTTTCTTATTATTTTATAATGAGTATATTTATTCAGACATTATAATTTTAAATATTATAAATATTTTCATCCCACTCACTGTACTTTTCATATTGAATCAGACGATATAATTCTTTTCTGGTCATCATTTGATCAATGATATATTGCTGTGATCCCTCATCCAGTATGCTCTGAAGACCCTTTTGGACAGAATACAGTGCAAGTCGTAATGCTGTTACAGGATAAATAACAATATTATAACCGAGATTATTTAAGAGATCATAAGTTAAGAGTTTTGATTTTCCAAACTCTGTCATATTCGCTAAAAGAGGAATATTTATCTGCTTTCTAAATGTTTCAAACTCCTTTTCATCTTGTAACGCTTCTGGAAAAATTGCATCAGCACCAGCATCAACATAGGATTTAGCTCGTTCTATGGCTGATTCAAGTCCTTCAGTTGTTCGTGCATCCGTTCTTGCTATCAGGAGGAAAGATTCATCCTGTCTTGCCCTTACAGCACATTTTATTTTTTTTACCATATCATCTTTATTCACTAATACCTTATTATTTAAATGCCCACATCTTTTAGGTAATACCTGGTCTTCAATATGACACCCTGATAAACCTAATGATTCAACTTCATTGATTGTTCTAGCAACATTGACCACTTCACCAAATCCTGTATCAATGTCTATTAGTGACGGAAGATTTGTAGCACTTGCTATCGATCTGCCTCTCATACTAACTTCTGTCAAAGTCGTTAAACCAATATCGGGTAAACCGAGATCATTTGATAATACTGCCCCTGAAATATAGACACCATCAAAACCAAGATCTTCTATCATCATTGAAATTAAGGGTGAAAAAGATCCCGGAAACCTTAGAAGTTTATCTTTTCTTAATAATTCACGCAACTTTAATCGCTTATTCTGAGGATTATTATTCGAAAATAACATTAGAATATGCCCCGATGATCTCGTTTGTTTCTATCAAGTTTTGAAAGTTCTACTTGTAAATTTAATTCCCTGAGTTGTTCATTTCTAAGCTCAGGTAAATTTTGAACTAAGTTTAGAAATCTATTCCTTTCCTGGTATGTAATAATTCCTTCTGTGAGAGCATCAAATTTTTTGATATAATTTTTTCTTTTAAAAGGAATTTCCCCAGATGGATGAGCATTTGCTACTTTGATTTCATCTTCAATTGAAGTTCCATTCTTAAATTGAATAACAACCCTACCCCCAAAAGCTTTTTTAGAAGGATCAGTGTGATGATATAACGCTGTCCATTCAGCATCTTCCAAGGTATATATCTTATGCCATAAGCTAACGGTATCCTCACGTTGGGCTCTTTGAGGTAGATAACTTCGAATATGGTGCCATTCCCCATCTTGCAAAGCAATCGCAAAAATATACATAATACTATGATCAAGAGTTTCCCGACTGGCACTTGGATCTAACTTTTGAGGATCACCTGATCCACTTCCAATCACGAAATGGGTGTGATGACTTGTATAGATAGTAATATCTGAGATATCATCAAAGTTATTGATTCTTTTTCTCATTCTGAAAGCCAGATCAATCAATGCCTGCGATTGATATTCAGCAGAATGTTCTTTAGTATAAGATTCAAGAATTGCTGATAACTGATCACCAGGTTCAGGAAGGGGTACTTCATATTCCCCATTTGTACCATCTAGTAAATAGGCTATAACACTGTCTTCACCTTCATAAATAGGAGAGGGAGACCTCTCACCTCTCATTGCTCGATCAACAGATTCAATTGATAACTTTCCTGCATGTGCAGGTGCATATGCCTTCCAACTGGATATATCCCCTTTTCGTGATTGCCTTGTAGTGCAGGTTACATGGAGTGCATGTTGTACTGCTTGATATATAGTATCAATTTCCAAACCAAGTAAAGCACCAATTCCACTTGCTGATGAAGGACCCAAATGAGCTATATGATCTATTTTATGTTTATGTAAGCAAATTCCCTTAACAAGAGCAATCTGAATTTCATATCCAATTATGATACCACGAATTATATCTTTCGCACTTCGATTACATTGCTGAGATACTGCAAGAATAGGGGGAATATTATCAGCTGGGTGTGAATAATCTGCAGACAAGAAGGTATCATGCATATCAAGTTCTCGGACTGCCGTACCATTAGCCCATGCCGACCATTCTGCTTCAAACAATTTATTGTTAGGCATTCCAAAAATAGTAGCTCCATTTTGTCTTGGATGACACAGAGCTTGTGATCTTGCATTAGCTACAGGTGTTCTGTTTATTGCAGCTATAGCAACTCCAGCATTATCAATCATCCTATTAATAAGCATTTCAATAGCAGAATCATCTAATTGAAAGGGTGTTGATGCAATTTCAGCTATTTTCCAAGCTAATTGATTTTCCTTAGGGAGATTTGATTTAGATGGATAAACCTTTACTGTATGAATAGTCATCTTGATTCTTCTCTTGTCTAATATCTATATTTCACAATAATTCAAATAAAGTAGCAATTCCCTGACCAAGTCCTATACACATTGTTGCTATACCCCTCTTATAATTATTATTTCTCATAATATTCAGAAGAGTCGTAGTTATTCTTGCACCACTACAACCCAACGGGTGACCTAAGGCAATGGCACCTCCGTGTAAATTTATCTTTTCTATTGGGATATTTAGTTCTTTAATAACTGCTAATACCTGTACTGCAAAGGCTTCATTAATCTCAAATACATCAATGTCTTTTAGGGATAAACTACATTTATTTAATATTTTTTCAATAGCCTTCACAGACCCTATTCCAAACATTGACGGTTCGACTCCTGATACTGCTATTGATTTAACCTTGACTATGGGTTTCATTTTAAGTTCCTGAGACTTTTTCAATGACATTACCAATAAACAAGAAGAGCCATCACTAATCTGAGAAGCGTTTCCAGCTGTAATAGTACCATCTATTTTAAATACAGGACTAAGATTCTTTAAAGAAGTTATTGTACAATCCTCTCTTACCCCTTGATCTTGTTTAATAAGAGATTTAATTCCCCTCTCATTTCTTCCATAGCAGGGGATAATTTCAGTATCAAATAAACATTTTTGCTGGGCTGCAATAGATTTTTGATGACTATAATATGCAAATTCGTCTTGTTCTTCACGGGAAATATTATATTTTACCGTAAGTAGCTCTGCAGTCCTTCCCATATTAATGATATCTTTTGAAAAATGTTTAAACAGTGATGGATTAAATGACAAATCCTTATCCATTGGAATGTGACCCATGTGTTCAACCCCTCCTGCAATATAAACATCCCCATAACCAGCCATTATTGATAACGCAGCCAGATTAATTGCCTCTAGACCTGAGCCACATACACGATTAATTGTCATAGATGGAATTTCAATTGGGATCCCTGCTTGTAAAGCTATTTGACGAGCAATATTAAAACCTTGTTCCTCTTGTTGTTTTACACAACCTATAATAATATCATCTATGATACGAGGATCTAACATATTTCTCTCAAGAATTCCTTTTACAGAGTAAGCACCCAGAACATCTGCAAATGTATCACGATAAATACCTGTTTGTATATTTCCTTTCCCAATGGGTGTTCTAACAGCATCGACAATAACTGCCTCATTCATATTATTCCTCATCATTATAAAATGATTTTTCCTTATTCAGCATATCTATCAATAACTGGCATGGTTCAAACCGCTTACCTAAATGGACATATTCACTCGAAAGCCTTAATATTTCTTTTATACCCAAAAGATCAGCAAATCTAAGTAATCCACCCTTGAATGGAGGGAAATTTATACCCAGTATAAGTGCCATATCAATATCCCTAACAGAGTTCGATATACCATCTTCTAAAATTCGTCCAGCTTCCAATATCATAGGGAGTAATAAACGAAATTGTATAGATTCAGAGGATAACTCAGAATTCATTCTGTTATTTTTTAAAGTCTCATACAACGCATCATCATATTCCTGTTTTCCTTTTTTAGTATCATAAATAAAAAAGCCCTTTCCAGACTTCACTCCATATCGTTTCATATTATATAATTTCTCAAGAACTATAGATGGAAGATATCTTTCAGGAAATCCCTTCATTAAAACAAGGCTGGATTTATACGCAACATCTATTCCAACAAGATCAAGAAGGCTGAGTGGACCCATAGGCATTCCAAATGAAATCATTTCTTTTTCAATACAATTTATATCAACTCCTTCATTGATTAATAATGATGCTTCATTAAGATAAATAAATAATAACCTACTAACAATGAATCCAACGCCATCATTGACTACAATAGGTGTTTTATCCAGGGATCGAACATAATTTACAACTGTAGAAATCGTCTGATCGCTGGTATATTTACTACGTATCACCTCCACCAAAGGCATTTTTTGTACAGGATTAAAAAAATGAAGACCTACAAATCGCTCTTTATGTTGTAAACACTCAGATAACTCATTTATAGATATGCTTGTCGTATTGGTAGCTATAATTGTAGAATTTGATACAATTTTTTCTAATTCTACAAAGACTTTTTTCTTAATAGATTTATCTTCAATCACTGCTTCAATGATCAGATCACAATTTTTAATGGAGTCATACGATAAGCTACCTGATAACAAAACAGATTTTTGGAAAGCGTCCTTGGATGACAGTTTCCTACTATTAACATAACTTGAGAAAATATTAATTGTCCGTTCAACTCCAGAAGTAACTATATCATCATTTAAATCTTTTATTATGACAGGGATATTTTTTATCAAATTAGCATAAGCAATTCCACTACCCATGATCCCAGCACCAACTACCCCTACAAATCCAATTCTTTGTGGAATAATATCAATAGATACCCATTTTTCCTTCTCTATAGATTTCTGAGAGAAAAATACTTTTATTAAATTCCTGGAAACCTCACCCTCAAGGAGTATATCAATCTTATTCAATTCAATTTCAAGGCCATCTTTTAATGGAAGGGAATACCCCTCTTTAATTGCATCCAGAGCTCTTAATGGAGCATCAATATGAACTATATGATTCTTGTTTATATTCTCCCTTGCAAGGTTAAATATAGACAACTTCTCCCCATCACTGACCTGAATAGCCTTATTCATTTCCTCTCTTCTCCCTTTCCATGTACCCTTCGAATAACTATCTTTGATTAGCTGAATTGTTGTGTCCATCAATAATTCAGAACTATTATAATCATCTATTAAACCTATTTGATATGCCTCTTTATAATATACATTTCGACCACTGCAAAATATATCGATGGCGTGAGGAAGTCCAATTAAGCGACTCATCCTTTGAGTTCCACCCCATCCAGGCATAATTCCTAATTTCACCTCAGGAAGAGCTAATATAGTTTTAGGATTTGTCGAACCAATACGAAAATCACAAGCAAGAGCAAATTCCATCCCACCACCCATACAGGCCCCGTCAATAACTGCACATACAGGAAAGGGTAATTTTTCAATCTGGTTAAAGACTTTCTGACCCCTCCTTAAGAAAGCCCTCCCCTTGCTAATATTTGATTGAGCCTCAAAAATCTCGTGAATATCAGCTCCAGCTATAAAGATATTCTTCTTTCCACTAATAAATAATGCTCCAATTAACTCTTCTCTTGTGCTAAGTTCCTGTATGACTTCTTCTAATTCATCTATCACAAAAGAAGATAGCTTATTAATTGATTCATTGGGAAGATCTAGAGTAACTACTGCAATATTCTCTTCATTAGTTGTTATGGTGAATGCATTGAATGTAATCATTCTCAAATCCCTCTTTGAAAATTCAAACACTTGATAGAGTAAAATAACTATTAGAATATTCTATTTATTTGATATTTTATTCAATTAAGAACTTACACTGAATTAAATCATCTATAATTTGGAAAATTGATAAAAGATTTAAAATAATAATCCCAATCTTATAAAAATTATATATATTTTATATCAACATTTCCATGGGATCACACAATATGAAAATCGATAATGACGATCAAAGAAAATTATTTCATGAAATCGTTGAACTTGTTGAAAATGAACATACATACCGCATCACCAATAAATATGTCATTGACAAGATCATTCATAAAATTGATTTATTATACACTTTAGATCAAAATATATCTTCAAACTAAATAAAACTATAAAGATACCAATATGATAAAATATTTTGTACTTGATACTAATGTCCTAATCCATAACCCCAATTCAATTTACTCCTTCTCAGATAATACAGTTGTTATTCCTATAACTGTTATTGAGGAGCTTGATAGTCTCAAAAGCATTTCAGATAAAAAAGGTATGCATGCAAGAGCTGTTCTTCGTGAAATAGATAACCTCGTCAGGAAAGGTGCTTTGTCAAAAGGTGCAAATATTAAGTCAGGAGGCACCCTACAGATCCTATATAACAATCCAGAAACACAAATCAAAGACCTGAATCTTGAAGTCAATGATAATAAAATCTTAATGACTGCATTAGAACTCCAAAAGAAGGGTAAAACTGTATTTTTCATATCCAAAGATCTCAATGCAAGGATTAAGGCAGAAGCTCTCGGTATCAAAGCTCGTGATTATGAGAAGGAGAAAGTGGAATATGGATCCTTATACAAAGGATGGAAAGAAATATTATTAAAATCAGATGAAATTAATTCGTTCTACAAAGAAAATCACTACACATTAAATAATCATCATTTTATAGAAAATGAATACGCCCTCATTAAAGCTGAAAATGGCGGTACATCCACTGCTCTTGCAAAATATGATTCTCAAAACAACCAACTCATCCGGTTTAATGATCAAATCCATATATTCGGAGTCAAAGCACTTAATATGGAACAACGATTTGCAATGGATCTCTTGTTAAATGACCAAATCAAACTAGTAACTCTGGTTGGACCTGCTGGAACTGGTAAGACTCTACTAGCCATTGCCTGTGGACTATTTAAAACAATTGCCCCTACACCTACTTTTGATAAAATGCTTGTTGCCAGACCTATTATTCCAATGGGAAAAGATATAGGTTACTTACCTGGAAGCAAGGATCAGAAATTAAGTTACTGGATGAGACCTATTTTTGATAACCTGGAATACATTTTAAAGAATGAGAAATTAGGAAACATAACTTCAGAAGTATTGAAAACACCAAAAGATCGTATAGATTACCTTCTAAAAAACGATCTCATTGAAATTGAAGCCCTAACATATATTCGGGGAAGGAGTATTCCTCAACAGTTTATAATTGTAGATGAAGCACAAAATTTAACTCCCCATGAAATTAAAACGATCATTTCCCGTGCAGGCAAAGATACAAAAATCGTGCTAACAGGTGACCCTGAACAAATAGACAACGCTTATCTGGACGCAAATTCAAATGGATTGTCCTATACTGTCGAACGTTTAAAAAATAATAAGTTAGTTGGCCACGTTTATTTATCTAAAGGTGAGAGATCTGAACTTGCTAACATCGCAATGGAAAAATTATAATTTATTAATATTACTTCCAGAAAATTATTTAATAATGATTAGTGTTTTTGAACAGTGATTTAACACAACGGACAGGCAATATAGCTACTTTTATTCTTTAAGACAGGACAATCTAAAAAAATCAAACGAAACTGCACTATCATTTCCTCCCTCCATATTTCAAATAATTTTAAATAATCACTTTTATACAAATTCAAAAAAACCTTAATAAAACAACACAAATATAAAAATCCCTTGAAGGAATAAAATTATAAGAAAAATCATAACCTGATTATAATTTAAACAAAAAAACATCGGGAGATCAAATCATTTTATTAATATAGATTCTCAATTTTTTCTTGACATATTATAAAATTTCAGTTATTTTCTATGTATACTAATAATTATTTGTTTAGTATTTTTTCATATTGAATCATGTTAAATAATCTTATAATTCACATGTAATTTTAAATATACAATTACTGATGTAAATTAGGGACATCCCCAAACACTTCTTGGTCCCTGCTTATGTACTACTATGAAATTTCGATAGAATTAGTTTCACTTATAATTATCATATATAGAGGTCTTTAAATGTCTGAAGTAACTGTACAAGAAAAAACCATATCCCCGGAAAATCTCATTAAAGAGGTATCTGAACAATTAACTGAAGAAAAATGGACCCGTACAATGATTGATAACTATTCCAAAAGGAATTTTGTCCAATTGGATGAAATCATTGAAATGGCTGACAAAGCAAATATGGCTGATGAATTAAGAGAGCTTTGTCTCGAACACTTGAACCACTCCCCTAAAAGCATTATCGCACTTTATATAGCTGGTATTTTTACATATGAAAAAGAAATTATTGATGATAGTTATATATTCCAAATTATCCATCTTTTTAAAGATAACAAAAAATGGCAAGTTGTAGAATACCTTGCTGAAAAAGTTTTAAGCTATGGTGAAAACAAATTAGCTCTTCTGGTCTTAGAAGAATGCTATGAAAATACTAATAACATTGAAGATTTACTAGAAACCTGGGAAAGACTTACTAAAATTGATTATGAAAATGGGGATGTCCCTAAAAAGTTGGCTGATCACTATGAAAAAGAAGGTAATCGTGAAGAGGCTGTCTTCTATTATAAAATGGCTCTGAAACGATTTGCGAAAACTAAATCTATAAAACATGTCGAAGAAATATGGATAAATCTCACTGTTACCATAGCTGATGAAACTGATTTCTTCTTTCAAATTGATGATGAAATATCATATGATTATCCTGAAAAGGGTGCCGAGCTACTTTCACTCCTTCTACCGCATTTCCAAATTAAAAAAGATCATGAAAAAGTCATTCTAATTCTTAAAAGAATATTGATTTCTATCTCAAAAGAAAAAAACTATCGAGATCAATTAATCGAATCATACAAAGAAAAATATTCATCACATAGTCAATTAGAAGAATACATAGAAAAATCTGGGCTAAACCAATCTACCACTGACGTAAAACAGGCCTATGAATTATTTGAAAAATATATTGTTTTTGATAAAGGAAATTATGTATTTCACAGAAGTTGGGGTATAGGTAAAATTGTTGACTGTAAAGAAGAATCCCTTATAATTGATTTTGAAGCTAAAAAAAATCACACCATGTCCCTTAAAATTGCTTTGACTTCTTTAAAAAATCTACCTGATGACCATATCTGGATTATGAAAAAAAAAGATCCGTCTATTCTTAAAAAAGATGACCAGGAAGGAATTAACATAGCGCTCAAGAGCATTTTCAAGAGTTTTAACAATCAAGCTACTATGAAAGAAATTAAAAAGGAAATGCTGGACGTTATTCCTGCAAGTGGTTGGACAAAATGGTGGAACAAGGCTAAACAGGTCATGAAAACAAGCTCCATCTTTGGCAATTCACTATCAAAACGTGATCTGTACTTTTTAAGAGATAAACCCCTTTCATTTGAAGAAGAGGCATATAGTAATTTTCTTGCAAATGGTCAGTTCGATGGAAAACTTTCCGTAA
Source organism: Spirochaetia bacterium UBA6919 (assembly GCA_002450905.1). Classification (GTDB taxonomy): domain Bacteria; phylum Spirochaetota; class UBA6919; order UBA6919; family UBA6919; genus UBA6919. Next base: position 24,558 of record DKAT01000015.1, on the reverse strand, counting down.
TCATGGATTATTTAAAACATAGTAATGATATAAATTATGAAGGATTTCAACATATGTTGAATTTCTTCTCTGAAATTGCAAATAATAAATCATCCATTGATGAAAAGGTCATCAAGAGCTATCTTCTTCTACGAAAAATAAAACGTGAAAATATTAAAGTTATATTTGAACTTAAACTAAATCCATATGAATTACTTACAGCGAAAGAAGATCTAATCCATGCGTATAGTGTTGTTTCTGATCATGAATTCAGAAGAGATATCCTTGATATTATCAAAAAAAATGATCCTGATTGGGAAGATACATTTCTCACAATCATGAAAGAAACTCGAGCCACAAAAACTCATAACTTTATAGTAGATGAATTCTTAGTCCACCAACAATATGATATATTAAAAGAAGGATTTAACTATGCTATCGATCGATACAGAAATAATCCTGAAAATTACTTTTGGGTTGCCAAAACTCTCGTTGCAAATCCTGAACTTCTTGAAAAATATAACTATGTACGAAAAAGAATTATTTTTAATTTATTTCATTGTTTGGATATTATTAATAAAGAAATTTACAATAAAAAATCCAATTCTCTTCGTCAAAACAAAAAATTATTCCCTCAAATAGTTGATTTCTTGATAAAAGATGAAGCATTTGAAAATACAATAGATCATCTTGATGAAAGTGATGCAAGGAAAATTGTTGCCCTCTCAAATGGCTTACTCACTTTGGATGAGAAAACTAAATCTCAATTTACATCTAAATTATTCGACAAATTCCCAGCACTCGTCAAAGAAGAAGTCGAAGTTACAAAGGAAATCCATTCCTTTCTTGTCACAAGAGAAAGTTATGAAAGAAAACAAAAAGAATTACAACATATCCTTAATATCGAAATACCTAATAATAGTAAAGCAATTGGTGTTGCAATGGAGCTTGGAGATTTGCGTGAAAATGCAGATTATATAGCTGCTCTGGAACATCAAAAACATCTCCAGGAAATTGCTTCTAAATTAACTGAAGAATTAAATCGAGTCAAAGTATTAACTCTTGATGAAGTCGACCCGAATTTAGTATCTCCAGGAACCCATATTGAAGTCAAAAATATAGAAAGTAATGAGATGGAAAAATATACGATACTTGGTGAATGGGAATCTAATATGGAGGAAGGGATTATATCTTATAAATCTCCGTTTGGACGTTCACTTCTTGGTGCTAAGAAAAATGATACTGTTGTCTTTGATCATGGTGGTATTCAGAAAAAATATAGAATTCAAAGTATTGATAAGGCCAAAGAATTATTACCCAAATAAACATTACTAGTTCTAGAGTAAAAATAACTAATGATCAAAGTTGGAAAATGGAGAGTTATTAAAATCAAACTTCCTTTAAAACCCTGTTCTTGATCATTAAAAACAATTTTATAATAGTGATTATAGTTTAATAGCTTTAAGCAGGTCTATAGTTTTTCCCATGATTTTCCCATACTTCTCCCGTAAGGGGGCTGTTTAATATGAGTTATGTTCTATTTAGTGATAAATTAAATTGGATAAATAATCCAGTATGACAGTGATATCATATATAATTATGAATGACTAATGGATTCTGATAGTTTTCTATACTGCAAGCTGTAAAACATTTCAAGATATTTATGAGTTTCTGCCCTTTCTAAATCCGTAGCAAATTTCCAAAAGCCATATATTCTCGAAAGGGTCATCATACGATCTGCATATAACTCCCAAGTATATTTTGCTTTCACTCGTTCTATACCACCCCTGGAGATCTTTTCCCATAACTCAGGTGTTATCTGGCAATTTTTAAAGAAATCAGAAATTAATTTCATTGAATCCATACCATGATTGGGATCTATATGATATCCAGATTTATCATTTTCAATTATTTCGAGAGGTCCTCCATAACGAGTTGCAAATGTAGGTAAACCTGAAATCATCGACTCAATAACAGTTAATCCAAAGGCTTCAAAAACGGCAGGTTGTACAAAAATCCCTTTAGAATCTGCTATAAATCGATAGAGTTCACCGCTTAAATTCTTATCCAATTGTATTCCCAGCCACCTTACATGATTATCTAAATTATATTTATCAAACAAGTGATGCATATAATTGATCTGATCCATTTCTTCATGGTCCTGGGACTTATTTACATCTACATGACCTGCTATAACAAGGAGATTAGCTAATTTTTTAATTTCTTCTGACTGGCCATACCATTCTACGAGTCCTGTGATATTTTTAATTCTATCCAAACGAGCCATAGTAAATATAATTGGGATATTTTTATTTAATAAAATGCCTCTAGCATTAGATCCCTGAGAATCACCATAGATGATTTCATTTATCTCATCTTTCAATCCCAAGAATCGACGGTCTTTTTCATAATATGGGAAATAAATATCCATGTTGGAACCGGGAGAAACTATGTTGAACTTCGGATGGAAGATATCGATACCATTGACAACTCTATATAGATTTGGCATTGTAAAGAAACTATAGCTTTCATATTGTCCTACACTGTCCTCCTGGCCTGCAATTTCCTGATAAGTGCTTGTGATAATAAAATCAGCTGAATTCATTGCAATTAAATCTGCTGTAAACTGATTTGAAAAATGATATCTTTCCTCATTTTCTTTCCAGTATATTGCAGATAACAAATATTTTGTTTTTTCAAGGGCATGGGCTATATTACATTGTGTTACTTTAAGACTTTTTGAAAGGAGTGTAGCAACAAGATTTCCATCTGAATAATTACCCACAATAAGATCTGGACGTCCTCCTAACTCAGCAAGAATTTCTTTTTCTACATCCATAGAAAATCTTTCAAGATAGGGCCAGACTTCAAATCTTGAAATCCAATGAGGAATTACATCCCCCTGTTCATTACGGAATGGGACCCTTAGTATCAAAGCATTTTTCGTTCCCAGTATTCTTTCAATTCTTTGATTACATGTAGTATCCTGGGATTCAGGGATTAATCGTGTAATGACGATGATACGGGTTTCAATATCTAAACCTTGTTCAATTAGTCGTTTAACCATTTCATTTTCAAGAGCCTTGACTTGGTTTAAGATGTATATGACCTGTCCGCCTGTATCAGGAAGTCCTAGCACTTTATCCTGCCCAAAAAATCCATGTGGACTAATTATAGCGATACTAAATATCATAGGAATCTTGCTGAGAAATAATTCAAGGGTTTCAGGAGTGGGGGCTTCTAGGATATCCGATAGCAAATGCAATGTCTTTCTTATGATTTCAACGTTCTTCCCCCAACCAGGTTGGAACCCCAAACTTTCCATTGTCACAGAGATATTCTCCCAGGTAGTTTCAGGGGTGATTTTTTTCAAGTAATCTTCAGCGTTTCTCAGAGCATTGCGTAATTCACTGATACTTTGAATCCTCTGATTAAGCATAAGTTGTTGACCTTTATATTGATGCAATCTTAAGAATTCAAGTAATCCTTTTTCTTCCCTTCCAATTTCCTGAAATAATTTGCTGGAGAGATGTTTATTTAAAAATTGGACGCCATGACCGATAGAGCGAGACTCTTTTAACTTTGGAAATGATGTTTCAAAGGGTTGAAAATCTAATTCAAGCACCCAATCATTGGATAATCCATTTATGATATGCTCTTTAAACTTTAAATAATCTGAAGTGGTGACTTCTTCAAATTCAAGAAAATCTATGTGTATTCGAAAGAAGTTCCATCGAGCAATTCTGTATCGAATCCCGAAATAAATCCAAGGATATTGGATAGTTGCCTCTTGCGTGTGATAAATTAGCTGCTGAAGAGGGTTATCTTTTGTCAGATATTCTTTGTTTTCTTTATAAGAAAAACTTATAAAACCGTCCCATATATCAGTTTTTAATAAAAATATCTTGTTCTCTGCAAAATAATTTCTTAGAAGTAAGTATACATCTTCTTTATTATTTGTAAGATAATTGTTAATTGTATTAATCATTAATAAACCTTTATAAATAAATTATTTGACATTTAAGAAATTATAATATTTTAATCCTTCAACAATACCCCAGGCGTAATTCCCTTGTGCAAAATAAACATGGGGATCATCCTTAAGAGATTCTAATTCAGGACTATAATTTCCTACTACAATTGCTAAGGTATTTCCCAGAAGCATTTCTCTATCATTTCCTGAATCTCCTGCAACAATAATTTGCTCGAGTGGAATACCCCATTTCATGCTAAAATATCGGACAGCAAGCCCCTTTGAAGCTCTCAGTGGTAATATATCCAGATATTGGCCATGAGAGTAAATTACATTCGCACGAATATTATTTCTTCGCAGTATACCTCGTATTTTTCTTATAGATATTGCTGTTTGAGGATCTATATAATAACTTATTTTGTGTTTCCTTTGATTTTTTTCAGGCTGTAGAACAATTCCTGGAATATCATTCATAATTTTGAATATCCTATCATGCTTCCACTGAAAGTTTATATGTTTTTCCCAGTTAATATCATTAATAACACGATTTCCATAGTGTATTTCACTACCCACACTTGATATTAACAAATCTGGAGTTGGAATATTCCATTCCTTTAATACTTTCAAAGCACTCTCAAGACTTCTCCCTGTTGCTACAGCAAATCCTACTTTATTTTGGCTTGATTTAACAAGTTCAAATAGCACATTAAGTCCTTTTTTATCACCTAATAAGGTATTATCGATATCACTTATAATAAATCTGTCAGCCGTAATTATTCTATTTTTAATATACTTGGATGGATAGTATCCTTTATGTGATTTGTTTATAATCCTTGAAACACTATTTAAATATTCTTTTATATGGGATTTCCAAGAAAAATAACGATGTACCCCTTTTAATCCCTTTTTAGACCAAGATAACCATTGATCTTTATTTGATAAAACATTGATCAGAGCATTTTCAATTTGATTTTCATCAAGAGGATCAACGAGGAGTCCGTTATCACAATAGCGAATGATATCTTTGGGGCCTCCGTCATCTGTTGCTACAATGGGTAATCCACTTGCAGCCGATTCAATAAGGGTTAATCCAAAGGGTTCTGTTAGTGCTGGGTTAATAAATACCCCCTTTCGATCAGCAGCTAAACGATAATAATCGGGTATATCATCTGCCTCATGAGATTTTGGATAGGCGATTTGTCCATATAAGTCGTATAAATCAACCAACTGAAGCATTTCATGAAGAACTTCACGCGTCCCCCGATCCATTTCAAGAATATTATCTCTATTTCCTAAAATAATAATTAGATTAGAAATCTCTCTTAATTTATCACTTTTCCCATAAACATTAATAAGCGTACGAATATTCTTTCTTTGATCAGGTCTTGATATTGCAAGGATTAAAGGCTTCTTATTATTTCTGAGAAATCGATCTAATTTGTGTTTAATATTAATACAGTTAAAACCTTTTGTAGGGGGAGAAAAATTATTTAAATCAACCCCAGGAGGTATGACACTAATCCTTTGTGGCTCATAGTTATCATACATACTGTATTGCTCTTCAATTTCCTGTCGGGTGCTGGCAATAATCCATGTTGCACAATCTAAAGTTATTTCTTCAGCTTCTATTCTTTGTCTAATATTATAATTCTTTTCTATTGTTTCCTGTTTTGCACCTTGAGTCAAAAATCTTTGCAGTTTAACCCTTCCCAAGGAGTGTCCAGTATGAATTTGAGGGATTTCCAGAAGTCTTGATAATTTCGAACCCACATAGCCTGCATCGGCATAATGTGTATGTATAATATCTGGAAGACGGCCTAACTGACGGATATATTGAATTGTACTATCAACTAAACTATCCAGATAAGGCCATAATACCTCTTTACGTAAATATTTTCTGGGTCCAAAAGGTATTCTTACTATATTGCACCCAGGTATTACTTCCTCAAAAGGATTTGAATAATCTTGTCCTACCTTATTATCTATTATAGAACGTGTAAGAATATCAATTCTATCGACATCCTTATGAGTTACAAGATTCTTACACAGATCAACAACATATTTTGTCTGCCCCCCTGTATCAGCATCTCTTCCCAATTCAAGGTTCTGTCCACGAATTAAACCATGCACACTAATCTGAAGGATGTATAAACCAGACTTATCATCCATCGCATTCATCCCATTTCTTTATGACATTGGAATAAAATTCCCTTTCTTCTGTAACAGCCCCTCTAATAGTACATATTCTTGAGGCAAACTCCACTGCCCTCTCCAAAACAATAGGATATTCCCAGCCCTTTATCAGTCCGTAAATAAATACAGATGCAAACCCATCCCCTGCTCCTACTGTATCTATAAATTGGTTAATATTATTTGAATCCTGTTTGATAAAAGAATGATCATGAAAAAAAATTGCCCCCTCCTCTCCCATAGTAACAATAAGCACATCTAAAGAATATTTTTTTAATACCTCAAATCCATTGCTTAATAGCTCATCATCAGATATTATATCATTTCCACAGAAATTAAATAATTCATCACGATTCATCTTACACCACTTAGACTTCTGAATAATGTATTCAATACAGGATTGAGACCACCAGGGGCTACGAAGATTGATATCAACAAAGGAAGGGAGATTCAAGTTTTCTACTGTTTGTTTGAGCAAGTGAAATGATGAATCATACCTTGCAATCAATGAACCATGATATAATAACGAAAGATCCATTACTGAAAGTTCATTCATAAATAACTTAGGATCTATAAAATCATATGCTTGTTGAGGAAGAATATTAAAAACTGGTTGACCCTCAATTAAATCAACTTGAACTCGTCCTGTCCCGTATGAATAATCCTTTTGTATAAATTGAACATCCATACCCCATTGTTTCATTGCATCTATAACCTGTTCCCCCATAAAATCATTTCCTATCCGACTAATAAACAAAGGATCAAGCCCAAAACTCCTGAGATTCCAAGCTACATTGAACGGAGCACCCCCAAGTACTCTTTGCCCATCAGAAAACTCATCGAAGAGAACCTCACCATATATTACTGGTCTACTCAAATTACTATTCCTATTCTTACTTAACTTATCCAATAATACTTTCTGTATACAGGTTACTCCTAAATAAAATAAATCTCATTAAAAATGACAAGTTATTAAGCTAATTATTTCTCTATTTCAACAAATTACCTTATATTTATATATTAATTTTAAAATCCTGTTAAGTATTTTTTCAATATACGTCGATATTCAATATATTTTCAAACATCTATAAATATCTATTCATAACATAGTTCATAGAATATGGGAGTCCCAATGGCAGATCAAAAAAATAAAAACAATAATCCTGATTCCAAAGAAGGCAAAGCAATATCAAGATCCATAGAACAAAATATTCCCCTGAAACAACAAAAAAAAGAAAAAGATCTCAGTGGCGTTTCAAAAGTAGCCATCCTTCTTGTAGCCCTTGGTAGTGAACTAGCATCATCGGTATTCAAAAACTTAAATGACCAGGAAATACAAATGATTACAAAAGAAATTGCAAATATTAAAAAAATTACTTCCAATGATAAAACCAATGTACTAAAAGAATTTGAACAACACATCAAACAACAGCAATTTATCTCAAAAGGGGGAGAAGATCTTGCAAAAGACATTCTCTTAAAGGCATTTGGACAATCCAGAGCTAATGAAATCTACTCCAACATTCATCAAAACTTGAAAAAAAGACCTTTCGAATTCCTAAATCACCGGGATCCCCATGAAATATTTTTAGTTATAAAAGATGAACATCCACAAACTATGGCACTCACCCTCTCATACATCGAACCAAACATCGCTTCTAAAGTTATCAAAGAATTACCCTCAGATCAGCAATCCATTATCGCTCAAAAAATAGCTACGATGGATCGCATTGCTCCAGATATCATTGAAAGTGTTGAAAATACCATAATGAATAAACTCACATACATCGCTCAAAAAACATTCCACGAAATTGATGGAGTCAACACCCTTGCTGAGATATTAAATAACTTGGATAGAGATTCTGAAAAGAAAATCCTGAACGCTATCGAAGATGAAAATCAGGAACTGGCCGTCGAAATCAGGGATAAAATGTTCCAGTTTGAAGATATAATCCATCTCACAGACCGTGAAGTACAGCGTCTCATGGAACTCCTCACGGATCAGGATATCTCAATGGCTCTCAAAGGCGAAGAAAATGACGTCAGAGATAAAATATTTCGAAATATAACTAAAGTTAGAAAAAATCAAATCGAAGACGAAATCCTAATCCTTGGACAGGTCAGGTATCGGGATGTCTATAAAGCTCAGCAAAATATCCTTAATGTCCTTAAACAACTGGAAACAGAAGGAAAAGTATTTCTCAAATCAAGAAATCCTGAAGACTTCGTTTCATAATATTTTTTTATTACACATCCCAAAATAAAAAGCATTTGATCTTTTTACACTCCATGCCGATGACATCAATGAAAACGCTTTTGAAGGTTATCATTCAAATAACTTATTTCTAATTAAAAGGGTATGATAATTCTTAAGTAAACATCATAAAATCATTAAGACTACTAAAGATCATTCAATAAAATTCCGTAAGAATAATCATACCTTGATCAATATAAGATATTTATTAATTTTATATCATATCTTCAGATGATGAAGTGGAGGAATCAATGCCAGATAATCAAGATAACCCCATCACTAACACAAATGGCAATGAAATTGATATCGAAAAACAACAGATAATTGACTCTATCGTAGATAATCTCCTAAGTGGTATTGACTTGCCTGGAGATAAAGAAATCGATCGTACCCCACAATCTATTGATCAGGAAGAAATTGTTGATGAAAGAGAAGATGTCCTTGGTGAAGGGAAATTTTACAAACCCGCAGATCAAGTGGTTTATGATAAACGACCAGAACTCAAAACAGATCAAAAAAGACGTATCACTTCAGATGATCTTTCATCCCTTCTCAAAGATTTTGATAAAGCAATGGCTGGAGGAAAGGTAAATCGGGATGAACCCATCTTTGGAAAAGATATTGAAAAAGAAAAAAAAGTCGAAGAGCTAGATGAATTAAAGGATCAAAAATTAGCTCGTGATAAATCAAATGCACAATACCAATCAAAAAAAGAATCCGAAATAACTCCGCCCGAAAATATGAATACACAAGAAGATTTTCTCGATGAAATACCTCCTATTTTACCTGAAGAAGATTTCAAACTTGAAGAACCTCAGGAACCAGAAGAATTAAAGATAGAAGAAACTATGCTAGTTGAAGATCTTCATTCGGATGATATTAAAAATGACATTACCAACCAGGAAGAAACCAATGAGCAATTAACAATGGATGATGTTGATTTCGGAAATATGAATATCCATGATGAATTCCTTGAACTCGATGATACAGAAAATATCACACCTGATATCCAACACGACCTTGAACACCCTGAAGACCATGAATTTGGATTATCTGATGTCCAAATTGAGGATGATTTCAATTTCGCTGAAGTCCCCCAGGATACTAAATCTGATGAAGAGCCCTCAGAAGTTTATCAGGAAGCATTCTCTGTCGATGATATTGATATGAGTAGTGTACAGCTTACTGATGAAAATAAAAATGATTTTCACGAATTAGTAAATGATGATATAATTCAAACACAGGATAAAAATACCATGCAAGATCAAGAATTATCTGAAGACCTACTGGAAGATGTTGATGATAAATTAAAAGATGAAATTATTGATTATCCAGATACTTCATTCGATGAAATTACTTCTACATCTGACACCATTAAAGAAGATAAACCTGATTTTGAAGATATGGACAACTTTGTTGGTGATAGAGAAAAAATTATCACTAGTCAGGTTTCTCAAATTAAGTCAGATACTGAAAAAGATAAAATTATTTCACCAATTCCTAATCTTAAAGAAGAAGAAACAGAAGAAATATTTGTCAGCGAGTTTTCTGATCTTAAACCAATAAACAATATAACCCATGAGTCTAATGAAGAAAATACTATCGAAGAGTTAGAAGCCCCCGAATTCAAATTAGAAAGTGATTTTGATCAAATCCCCGATCTCGAAATCCCCGATGATATACCAAAATCAACACAGGAACAAATTTCTAAATCTTATAAACCTCAAGATGATATTGAATTCGAAGAATTAAAATTGCCTGTTCAGGAAGAAATTAATCTTCAGTTTGAAAAAGATCTCATTCCAGATAAAGAAATGGACATCAATGAGCCGATACCTCAATTAATAGAACAATCTTCGCTTGAAGAAGAAATTCAAACATTTAACGAACCTCAGACTCCTATTTATGAACAAGAACAAGTTGAGGTCGAACCCAGGATAACCCCTGTCATGGAGGATGCAAAAGTGCCTGTTGAAGAAACTGAACATGGTGAACTTGATTTTTCTGACGAAGAAATGCAAATTATTCAAAGAAATTTACAACAATTACCACAACCTCTCTCCGGCATTGCTACTGACACTATTATAAATGAAAAATTACCTATTAATGATCTCAAATTCCTTACACAAAAACTTATAGATGATCCAAACCAGGAAGAAATCAAAAATTTCTTGGAAGACAGATTAAATATTACTATACCAACTAAAAAAACAATAACTCATACTTATACTCCACAAAGACCTAAACAACAAGCAAGTTCTCTTTTAAAAGGTGTAATTGCAGCATCCTTCATACTTCTGGCACTAATACTTGGATATTTCCTCGCATACAAGCCATATTCTGACAAGAAAAAACTATATACCCAGGGTCTCTTAGATATCGAAAAGGGTTCTGACCATTATAAATCGGCTGAAAAAAAATTCCTCGAAGCACAAAGCATCTCTGATGGCGATATCGATTGGATTAATAAATATGCTGACCAGTTTATAAAACAAGGAGATGTTGATGCCCTATACAATGCTCATAAAATCCTCTTGGGTGATGAATCAGAAAATAAAGACTGGTATGCAAAATATAAATCCAGAAACCCTGGTGCAGAAGATTTTGATTCTAAAGATTTTAAAGCTATTAATGCAAATAAAAAATTTCCTGATAACAAAGAAACAAAAATACTTATTGCTGAACTATTCAAGAAAAAAGCTTTATTCTCAGCTAAGCTTGGTGAGTGGAAAGATGTTGACACATATTTTAGCCTTGCTGACGAACGGGGTTATAAAGAGTTTTTAAACAAACACCAGAATGATATCCCTATTTTAAGTAAACAGGCAAAATTATATATCCTCTGGGGAAACACTGTAAAAAATCATTCTATGAAAGTAAGAATGGAAAATCTTAAAATAGCTGAGGATATCTACCTTAAAAAAATTCAAAAAATTGATCCCGACAACCCCATCGCTCTCTACGGACTTCTTGATGTCTATTTAAACCAAAGAAATGATAAATCAAAAGAAATGGATTTCAAAATAGATGGGCTCTATAAACACATTGAAACTATAAATCCTTCTGAACTTGATGAAAACGCACTTGCTGAATACGCATATTATTTAAACATAAAAAATAAGGACAAAAAAGCTATTTCTATACTCAATCGTATCATAAGAGAAGGAAAATTATATCCCAAAGCTTATTACTATCTAGGGCTTATTTATGATAAATATGATGATCCGGGTAAGAGTCTTGAAAGCTATATTAAAGGTCTTTACGCATACTATTTTATTAAAATTGGTAAAACTGGGCAAAAAGTCTTTCATGAAAAAATCTCTAAAGGAAATTTAAATGAACAGGTTATCGCACTAGAAGACGAAACAATTCGAATGATTACTGATATCCGAAATGATAAAGATGCTGAAAATAATGCCCTCCAGGCTAAATTCTTCAATAAAATTGGAAATAACTACCTAAGACTAACCAAAGGTCTTAGAAATAATGTCTCTTCTGAAAAATCTAAGAAAAATACTTTATTTAATATTGCTAAAAAAAGTTTCTTGTTAGCTCAGGAAAAAAATCCAAATGATTACGAACCCTTAAAAAATCTAGGCGATTTTGAATATCAACAAGCTATTAAAGAATCAGATGAAGAAGACAATAAAAAAAGATTTGATACTGCTAAATCTTATTATCTTAATGCATTAGCTCTACTTATTAAAAATCAAAAAATATCAAATCCTGAGCACTCTCAAATCGCAGCTCTCATGCATGAAGCTCAGAAAAAAAATATTCAGGACCCATATCTATTTTATCATCTGGGATATATTTTTTATAAATTGAAAGAATATAATACATCTGCCATATTATTCGAAGCTATCAATAATAATCCCACTTTCCTTCAAAATCAAACTCTCAATTTTGCACTGGGTAATTGTTATCTGAAACAAGGATACTATAACCTTGCCGAAAGATTTTATGAAAAAGTCATTGAATATTATCAGGATGTAGCAAATAATTATAAAGATAATTTTGACCCAAACAGCCTTCGTCAAAACGAAGTGTTTGCTCGCCTTGCAAAAGCATATAATAATCTGGGTGTTACATTCCATATCCGTGCTGAAAAATCAAATGATAAGTTATTTATGCAAAAAGCATTAGAATTCTATACCAGAGCTAATGAAAGCGCTAAAAAACTTCACATCAATGACATCATTTTCCAGGAAAAGATTAATACCGAAACATTATACCAAAATTTAATCTATCTTAAACATGATAACGTCAAACTCGAAAAACGTAAAATAAAAGATCCTAAAACAAAAGAAGATGCAGCAATTAAGCCGACTGAACATCTCATTGTAGATCATTTTAATCATAACCTGGTTAAAAATTAATAACTTGTTTTATAATTTAATAAATTAAAGTAGAATCTTTGACAGAAATTGACTATCTTTAAAAAACAATTGATTAAAAATAAAAATGTTTTGCGTACAAATAACAAATAACTCAAAAAATTAAATAAAAAAGTTTCAAAAGATTTTTAAGGCAAGCATAATAAACAATCAAGGATTATACTTAGTTTGTCATCATCGATTCTACATACAGAATTAAATAAAAATAATATTCCATCAAAGTGTTATCATTTCTGGGGTATTGTTGACAACAATAAAGATCTTTTTGAAACCATACATAAAAAAATACTTAACCATGAATTACTTTATTACCTTGAAAATCTAAATCAAAACCAGGCTAAATTCTTCTATTATTTACTTATCAACAAAGGAAACTCAACGTTAAATGACCTTCTAAACGATAAAATCTTTCAAAATAAAGAAGAAATCGACACCATCGCTGAAGAACTCAACGAAATATCTCTAATATTCATCAGAAAAAGTATTTCACAAATAAAAATTGTTGCCAACTCATATTTTATTTATAACGAAATCTATCAGTACTTAAAGTCCATACCTATTAAAACCATTCAAGATCTTATTATAAACCACCAAACTCTCCAATCACACCAACAACAAAAGCAATTTTTCTCATATAACCTAAACAAATTATTATTCATCAATAGCGGACAATTCCACTACCCCACTATTATGAAATCGAAATTCAAAGACGAAATTATTAATTCTATGAAAAACGATTTTTTCCAAATTGCCTTATTATATGATAATTCTTTTTTTTCAATTATATCAACACCTCTAAATTATCTCAATAACCTCAAATGCGAACAACCTAACCATAAACCTTTACAATATCACATGCAATTTTTAGTAAATTTATATCATATTTATTATTATATTAAAATCAAAGGATTATACGCCACATCCAAAACATATTTAAGAAAACACGATTACAATCAGCTCCTTAAGATACTAAACAACGACGATAAACTCCTCGACTTCACCTTAAAATATATCAATGATAATCATTTTGTAGAAACTATAGATTTAAAATACATTGAAACAGATAAATACAGACAATTCCTTAGAAATAACACTCATCAAAAATATTCATTTCTATTAAATTTATCCCAAGAATTAAAAACAACATATCGACTAATCATAAAAATGTCAAAAACCTCTTTTCAAATCAACGATCTGGCCATGGCATACTTTCTAGATCATCTGGAGAACAAAGGTTACTTCTCATATCATTTAGAAAAAAATGAATATTATAGCGAATCTAAAATTACAAATGCCCTTAATACCTTGGTCCTTATGGGTTTTTTAGATTTCAAAAAAAATGAATATCATTTAAATTCTATTTCAAACTGCTATATAAATGATATTAAATATTCAAATTATGAATCAGCCGAAAAGGACGCCATAGTTGTCAATAATAATCACAGCATAATGGTATATCCTGAAAAAATTAATCCATATCATCATATGATCATTGAATTATTTGCAGATCATCAAAATAAAGACAAAGTATGGTTATACGAATTTGATAAAACAACAATTCAAAGAGGAAAATATTTCGGATTAGATGAAAATGATTTTATCGAGTGCCTTGAATTTTATAGTACAAAAAAAATTGCAGACAATATCATATACAATATTCAAAATTGGGCTAAAAAAATTAAAAAAGTCAAAATAAAGCAAATTACTGTACTCGAAGGTGATAAAGAAAGCCTCCAAATCATCCAGCACGACCCATCCCTAAAAAAATATTTTATCCCAATCAATGATAACTATCTGCAATGTATAAATTTCAACTTTCCACACAATGTTGAAAATGACCAGTCTATATATATCCTAAATCAAGATGAAGATTTAACTTATGAAAAAGATTGATGTAAAACTAATTAAAACTGTTGATAATTCCTATCCCATTCTTATTGAACAATATATTTTCTCCCAAATCCCTGAATTTTTAAAAAATAAATATAAATCAGAAAAAATATTAATTGTATCAGACTCAAATGTAACCCCTCTCTACGCTGAAACTCTTTACCACACTCTAAAAAAATCATCTTTCAATACCTATTTATTTTCTATACCAGCAGGTGAAAGATATAAAAATCTCAATACCAAAACAGATATAGAAAATTACATGTTTGAAAATAACTTCACCCGTGACAGTCTAATCATTGCATTGGGTGGAGGAGTAGTTGGCGATATAAGTGGTTTTGTAGCAGCTACTTTTAATCGAGGTATCCCATATATTCAAATCCCCACAACCATCGTCGCTCAGGTGGATAGCAGTATCGGTGGGAAAACAGCAATCGATGTCCCACACGGAAAAAACCTCATAGGAGCCTTCTACCAACCAACAATGGTCATCATTGACCCTGAGGTCTTAAAGACCCTCCCGGAAAATGAATACATATCAGGAATGGCAGAAGTAATTAAACACGCAATAATTTATGACGTAAACCTCTTTAAAATCTTAAAAGAAAATTTAACCCATATTAAACAAAGAAATTTACCAATCCTCTCAGAAATCATTGCAAGAAATTGTGAAATTAAAAAAAGTGTTGTTGAACAGGACGAGAAAGAAATGAACCTCAGAAAAATATTAAATTTTGGTCATACTATCGGCCACGCTATAGAAAAATTATTGAACTATCAATCCCTTCATGGAGAGTGCGTAGCCCTTGGAATGATTGCTGAATCCCAGATTTCCTCCAAAATGGGCTATCTTCCTGAAAAAGATTATATTGAAATTAAAGACCTTATTCATAAAATAAATCTCCCCCAAAATACACATAGCCCCCTTGATCCTGAAAATATTTATAAAACCACACTATTAGATAAAAAAACTGTGATGAGTGAACCACGATATACCCTCCCGCAAAAGATCGGTGAAATGAAAGAAATAAATGGTCAATATGGTCTTTCAGTAGATAAAAATATCGTAATCGATTCCTTAAAAATTATAACATAATATTAAATTACCAAAATCTACTTATTTTCCATAAAGTTCAAATAATTAAAATCCATTGACCCTCATTGCTAATATATATTTATTTCAAAGTAATACATTTATAATGATAATCCTTTATAATTGAAGTAACAAATATCTGATTCTGTAGGTGAGTGGAGTCGAACCATCCGTTGACCATTTAAAAAACTGAAGAATATAAGTATAGAATTTATAAATAAGTTGAAAATACTTGACAAAAAAATATCGCAAGCTATATTTGAATTTATAAACATTCACTTATAAGTAATTGAGGTTAAGTTATGCTTAAATCTCTTTTTGAAAAAATATCCCGTATCACAGGTCAAATATCCATTCAATACAACCCACCTCAGTGGATGAAATCAAATAAAATTACAAAATGGCTCAAGTCTCAAAAATCTTTTGAAAAGATCAAAAATTACCTCTCCTCCTCTAAAAAGACATATCATTCATATAAAGAAAAAATTATTACATTTAAAAACAAAAATAACAGAAGATTCTGGATCCTCACTGCATCTCCTTTTATAGCTACATTAATCATTTTGGTTATGTTCTATTATTTAAATAAAAAATCAAACATAAAATGGACTAAAGTCGATATCAAAATCCCTGATTTATCATCAATTGTAGAAAATAAAATTATCCCGCAGCCCCTTAAAATCAAGTTTAATTCGTCCGTAGCAAAATTAAATCAATTAAATAAACGGGTATCAAA
Organism: Spirochaetia bacterium UBA6919; assembly: GCA_002450905.1. Taxonomy (GTDB): domain Bacteria; phylum Spirochaetota; class UBA6919; order UBA6919; family UBA6919; genus UBA6919. The sequence goes on along the minus strand of DKAT01000015.1, from coordinate 8,046 downwards.
AGGAATTCGGCTGAAACCAGAAAAAATGGGTTATTGGAAATGGACAAGTGATAAGCAAATCACTTTCTACCCCAAAAAAGAATGGTCTCCTGATGAGGAGTATAAAATACATATTGATAAAAAACTCTTATCCACTCACGTAAATCTCAAAGAATATGAATATAAATTTAAAACCAAATCATTTCGTACAACAATCAGCAATTTCTCTTTCTATATTAATCCCAAAAATCCTTCTGTCAAACAAATAACTGCAACCATTGATTTCAGTCACCCTGTAAACCCTAAAAATATTAAGAAATATCTCGAATTATACAAAGAATCCGCTGAAAAGAGTTTTCTAAGTTCAAATAAAGATCCTATCAACTTCACAATGACGTTTGCATCCTTGAATAGAACAATGTATATCAAATCGCAATCCCTGGCAATCCCTCAGAAAACCACCGCAGCATATCTCGAAATCAATGATCTCAAATCGATATTTGGGGGATCACCCATAAAAAAACCCATTAAGAAAACTGTTTCAATCCCTGGTTTATATGATTACATGAAAATTACTGATGTCAAGGTGGATGTAATTCGTAATAAGGATTATCGGTATGATCAAATCATTTTTATAAACACCACAGGAAATATTTACCCCAAAGAAATTGGAAATAATATCAATGCATATCTCTTACCAGTAGACAGACCAGCACAACCCGGAATCCAGAAGGTGAAGAACTATGAATGGCATAATAAAGCAGAAATTGGGCCAAAAGTTATCCAGCAATCGAAAAAGCTAAAGCTCAATGTGATCCCATCGGACAAAGATTTTTCCAATGAAACAAATATTCGTTTTAAAGCCCAGCCAGGAAGATTTATTTTTATAAGTATAAACAAAGGTATCCATTTTATAGGCGGTTATAAATCAGGAAAAAAATATGAAGCCATATATCGTGTCCCAGATTACCCAAAGGACATAAAAATCCTGCACAATGGGGCAATTCTAAGTCTGAGTGGAGAACACAAAATCTCTGTCATGTCCAATAATATATCCACAGTCCGTTTTGAAGTCGGAAGGATTCTTCCCGACCAGATAAATCACTTGTTAAGCCAAACCAGGGGTGAATTTAAAAGTCCATTATTCACAAATGAGCAATTCGGAATAAGGGATATCAGCAAACAATATAACGAAGTCAGGCATCTTAAACAACTCGAAGAGGGTTCCTTACAATACTTTTCGTTTGATTTCAGCAAATATTTAAAAAATAACCCCAATAAGCGATTAAAGAATGGTCTATTTTACTTTAGGGTCAAAGAATGGAAAAATACTAAAAAATCACAAAATACACCAATGGGACTTCCAAATCCTTCAGAAATGAGTCATAATAATGCCCCTCCCCCTCAGGGTGATAAAATGTCTCCTTACGATGAAGGAATTCAAGGTGAAGAAGTCTCTGATTTCAGAATAATCCTTGTAACTGACATGGGAGTGCTTGTCAAAGACAATTCTGATAAGACACACGATATTTACGTCCAATCATTTTACAGTGGGAAACCCGTTGGTGAAGCCAGAGTATCAGTCATAGGTAGAAACGGATTACCAATTGTAAATGTAAATACCGACCAGACAGGTCATGCAAGAATCCCTTCCCTAAAAGATTTTAAACTGGAAGAAGAACCTGTCGTCTACATCGTAACTCACGGCGATGATCTATCATTCCTACCCTATAATAAGAAAGATAGACAGATTAATTTCACTCGATTTGATATTGGAGGTGTGCGTGGATTAACTAATCCGGGGCATTTAAGAGCATTTTTATTTTCAGATCGCAAATTGTATAGACCAGGAGATGCATTTCACGTTGGAATCATCATCAAAGCAAAGGATTGGACGAAGAAATTAGCAGATATCCCACTCGAAATAACAATTACTGATTCCAGAGGTCTTGAAATCCATAAGGAGAAAAAAATCCTCACTGCTTCAGGATTTGAAGAGTTCAGCTACAAAACTGAAGACACAGCTCCTACAGGAAATTATTCGGTGAATACATATATTATCAAGGATAAAAAACGTCATACCCTTATTGGATCAACAATAATTCATATTGAAGAGTTTTTACCCGACCGATTAAAGATTATAACACAATTTTCAAAGAAAACAACAGGGGGATGGGTCTCTCCAAAAGAACTAGAAGCGTTGATAACCTTAAATAACCTGTTCGGTGCCCCTGCAAAAGGGCATAAGGTTTCAGGTAAAATCGATCTATACCCCAGTGACATTTATTTCCAGAGATATAAAGATTATCAGTTTGTCGATCCTTACCTCGCTAAAAAGCATTTTACAGATACCCTTAAAGATCTAAACACGGATGACAAAGGAAATGGCTCATTTAAATTAAATCTTGACCGTTTTGACAAAGCCACCTTCCAGCTAACTTTCTTCGCAGAAGGCTTTGAGAAAGATGGAGGTAGAGCTGTGAGTATTTCTAATTCTATTCTAGTATCATCATTACCTTATCTAGTAGGTTATAAACCAGATGATAACCTAAAATATATTACTAGAGATAGTTCACGGAGTATCCATCTCATTGGGGTTAATTCTGATCTGATAAAAATACCCATACCAAATCTGACAGCAGAGCTTATAGAAGTAAAATACGTTTCTGCACTGATCAAACAGAAGAATGGAACTTATGAATACCAATCGATTCCTAAAAAAATCCCTATCCATAAAGAATCAATAAACATATCATCCTCTGGTCTGACTTATCCAATGAACACAGAGAAACCTGGTAATTACATTCTGGTTATCAAAGACCGAAGTAACACGAAATATTGTGAAATCCCTTACAACGTAGTGGGTGAAGCGGATACCACCCTTAGCCTTGAAAAAAATGCCGAACTTCAAATTACACTCAATAAAAAGGATTATGAACAGGGTGAGAAAATAGAATTGCAAATCAAGTCACCCTATACAGGATCGGGTCTCATAACAATAGAGCGTGAAAAGGTTTATATGCACAAATGGTTTCAGACCAATTCAACATCCTCCATACAAACAATTGAAATCCCCGATGATTTAGAGGGAGGAGCCTATCTCAACATAGCTTTCATCAGAGCAATGGATTCCAAAGAAATATATATTAATCCCTTGAGTTACGGTGTCGTCCCATTTTCAATCAATTTAACTAAAAAAAATAATCCTATTACAATAGATACCCCTGAAATCGCTCAACCGGGAAAGCCTTTAAAAATACGTTATTCAACAGCCCAACCGGGAAAAATAGTCGTCTTTGCCATAGATGAAGGAATCCTCCAGGTTTCCAGATATAAAACCCCTGATCCATTGACGTATTTCTTTAAAAAACAAGCCCTTGAGGTAAATACCCGACAAATTGTTGACCTCCTTCTCCCAGAATATTCCATTGTAAAAGAAGTTTCTTCCGTAGGTGGGGATCAAAGTTCCGCATTAAATAAGAATCTCAATCCATTTAAGAAAAAACATCACAAACCCGTCGCCTATTGGTCAGGTATCATTAATTCGGATAATACCCCTAAAGAATTAATTTACAATGTCCCGGATTATTTTAATGGGACTCTCCGTGTGATGGCAGTAACCTGCTCAAATAGTTCAATGGGTTCTGCTGAAAAGAAATCTTTCATCCGAGACCATTTTGTAATTCGTCCTAATATACCCAATTTCGTCGCTCCCAATGACGAGTTTGAATTAAGTGTCAGCGTTTATAATACCATAAAAGGATCAGGTAAAAATACTCAGGTCCAATTCAAAGCCACAGCTACACCCAATCTTAAAATAATTGGAAACACTACACAAACTCTGACTATTCCAGAAAATGGTGAAGTAAGTATAAGTTACAAGGTCAAGGCATCTCAGGAACCAGGAATAGCTAAATTTACTTTTTCAGCCCATTTTAAGGATTATCATTCAAAACTATCCGAAGAAATGAGTATTCGACCTGCAGTTCCATACATTATTCAAGTGAAGAGCGGATATGTCAGGAAGGATAAGATTGATATCCCAATTCAACGTAAGATGTTTAGCCAGTTCAGAACACTAAATACCACAGCATCCTATCTCCCGCTCGCACTCTCAAAAGGACTTATGCAATATCTGGATAACTTTCCCTATGGATGTACGGAGCAAATCATAAGCCGATCGTTTCCTTACTTGACTCTGAAAAAGAATAAGGAGACAGGAATCATCCAAGCCCAATTTGATAATAAATATCACGATACAATCCGAGTCCTCAGAGTTAGACAGAATGCCGAGGGTGCTTTCGGATTCTGGACAGCAAACTCCTATGTATCCACATTTCAAACAGTTTACGTCCTCCATTATCTTACTGAAGCTAAGGAAAACGGTTACACTGTACCGGATTATCTGATGAATAAAGGCATTGAATATCTCAAGAGCTTTATTAATAAAGAAACCAGCGACATAGATGAAATCCGTAATCAGGCTTATGGGATATATATACTTACCAGAAATGCAGTAATCACCACACCCTATATAAACACACTTCGAAAACGTCTTGACAGCAGAGATGATAACTGGAAAAATGATCTAACAGCTATCTATTTATCAGGTGCTTATAAGATTATGAAACAAAATTCCGAAGCCAGAAGCCTTATAAAATCGTTTCAATACAATAAAACAACTATCAATACTAATTCAAGTTACTATTCTGGAGATATAAGAAATGTCCAGTATCTCTATATCATCAGTCGTCATTTCCCTGATCAGGTGAAGAGATTACCAGGTAATGTCCTGATCAGTATTGTTGATTCTATCACTAAAGAGAAATTTAACACCATTTCCTCGGCATATACAATCCTTGCACTCAATTCATACAAAAAAATCGCTACTCAAAAAGAAGAAGACACATACCAAATTAGTCAATTAATTGAATCAGGCTTGCAGAAGCTAACCTTGAAGGGAGAATTATTCCCACAAGCAAGCTTCTCCCATCAAGCAACGGCAATTCATGTTCATAACACAAGTGATTTAAATTTATTTTATCAAATTACACAGGCTGGATTTGATATATCTGTCCCTGTAACTCCTGTTAAAAATGGTATAGAGGTCTTCAGAGAATATTTAGACTCAAAAGGTAATGTCACAAAGATTGTTCGAATCGGAGATATGATAAAAGTTAGAATCAGAATGAGATCTATCGATAAAAAAACACATCATAACAATGTTATAATAGATCTCCTGCCGGGTGGTTTTGAAGTGGTGGATAATAAACCAGGACAGAGCAAATATACCGCTGGATCATGGACACCTGATTTCATTGATATGAGGGATGACAGGACGTTATTGTTTGGTAAAATCTCTGAAAACGTTAGTGAATACCAATATATGATACGTGCAGTAAATAAAGGAAAGTATATCATCCCGCCAGTTTATGCTAAATCTATGTATAACAGAGATATTCATGCAACAACACCAGGTGGAAATATCGAAGTCACTTCTCGATAGCTCTATGAATAAGAGATTTAATAGAATCCTAATAATACTTTTCGTTCTGGGATCATTATTAATCCTATTCAAACCCTCTCCACTCCTGAATGATACATCATTCTCAACGGTAGTCTATGATCGAAACGGGAATCTATTACGTCTCACCCTGTCCAGTGATGAAAAATACCGTATCAGGTCATCAATTGAAGAAACATCTCCTCTCGTAATCAAAGCTATTCTCCTACAGGAGGATAAATACTTCTACTGGCATCTTGGAATCAATCCTATATCAATTATCAGAGCATTTTATGAAACATATATTATTAGAAAAAAAAGAGTTGGTGCATCCACTATTACAATGCAGCTGGCACGCCTCAGGTATAAAATAAATACAAAATCGTTATCTGGTAAAGTCATACAAATACTCCGTGCATTACAATTAGAATTATTCTGCTCCAAACAAAGTATTCTCAATGCCTATCTAAACCTCCTACCCTTCGGAAGGAATATTGAAGGGATACAAGCCGCGAGTTTAATCTATTTTAAAAAGAACCCAGATAAATTGAATCTGACAGAATCTCTCACCCTCTGTGTTATCCCTAAAAACCCATATAAAAGATCACCTGAAAAAGAAAATAAGGGTAATAAATCCCTCAGTACTGCAAGAAATGTACTCAACCAAAAATGGCGACAGAATAATTCTCAAAATACCCGAAAGAAAGGGCACTCTAACATACTCCCGATAACCAAAATATCTGATCTACCCTTCGAAGCACCCCATTTTGTTGACTCTGTACTAAAAAAAAATCCAGACAATATAAAACTGATCACCACATTAGACTTGAAATTACAAAAACTCTTAGAACGGCATATTCTTCAATACATACTTCGTAAGAAGAATATCGGTGTAGAAAATGCCTCAGCGATGCTTATTGACACAAGAACCCTTGGTATCCTAGGCTGTGTTGGATCTGTAGATTTCTACAATAAGAGCATCGATGGACAAGTCAATGGAACTGAAAGTAAACGTTCCCCTGGATCAACCCTAAAACCATTTGTATATGCTTTGGGAATAGATCAAGGTCTAATACATTCATTAAGCATGCTCAAGGATTCTCCAACCCGTTTTGGACATTATGATCCAGAAAACTTTGAAAGAGATTTTATAGGACCAATCAAGGTTAAAGATGCCCTCATCCTGAGTAGAAACGTTCCAGCAGTCCAAATGACTAGTCATCTAAATAATCCTGACCTCCATGATTTCCTGATTAAATCAAAGGTAAAGGGCTTACGGGAGAAAGATTACTATGGATTGGCTCTCGTATTGGGTGGAGCAGAACTGTCAATGGTTGAACTACTCCAATTGTATGCTATGTTAATAAATAATGGTATATTTAAATCCCTGAATTATGTTCTACCCTCACAAAAAAAAAATTCAATGTTAAAATTACTAAGCCCTGAAGCCTGCTTCATGATCTTGGACATATTAAAGGAAAATCCGCCACCAGAAGACAATATCCAGAGAACATGGACTAAACAAAGTATTAATGTCTACTGGAAAACAGGGACTTCTGTCGCATTTCGGGATGCCTGGTCTATAGCTTTATTTGGACCCTATGCCCTCGCAGTATGGATTGGAAATTTCGATGGAAAGAGTAATCCTAATTTTATTGGAAGAAATATCGCCGCCCCCCTTCTGTTTGAAATTATAGACTCAATAATCTCTTATAATAAATCCTTAAAACAATATATAAATGATAGAACAATAAATAAAGGAACAGTTATCCCTGTTGAAGTATGTTCTATTTCAGGTCAGATCATGAATCGTAATTGCTCACAGAGTATTACCACATGGTTCATACCAGGTAAATCTCCTATAGATAAATGCACTATTCATCGGGAGATCCTTATTAATACTGAAAACGGTTTACGCAGTTGTGGATCCTTTGCAAAGAAAATTCGAATCGAAGTGTATGAGTTCTGGCAGACTGATCTCCTGAAATTATTTAAAATTGCAGGCATTCCAAGACGAACACCCCCACCCTATGATCCCCGTTGTAATCTAACAGCCAGCATCGAAGAAGGAAGTCCGCCTCAAATCATTTCCCCAATTAAGAATATTCAATATAATATACGTATAAATAATAAAAATCAAAATACTATCCCATTAACAGCAATTTGTAACATAGATATAAAAGATATTTTCTGGTTTGTCGACGAATCCTATATAGGGAAGACCAAAGTAGGCGATACCCTGTTTTGGAAAGCAGTCCCAGGAAAATATTTTATTCGTGCTGTCGATAATCATGGCCAATCTGATGTTCAGGAGCTTAGTGTAGTCCTAGCTAAATAATATTCTAAGAACAAATCATAATGTATAACAAATGGAAAATTTAACCAAAATAATTTCCATCAGATTAAATCAAAACTAAAAGATTTATTATCATAAAAATAAAACAATGTATAAAATTTATTTATAAATAATAAATATTCACCAAACAAACCATCCATGGGAGAAAGATGGGAAAATCATGGGAAAAATACTATTGAGACGTTTTGGACTGCACCCCAAATTTGAT
>DKAT01000067.1 GCA_002450905.1 Spirochaetia bacterium UBA6919 | reverse complement strand
TCTTCTTTATCTTCTTTATCTTCTGCATCATCTTTATCTTCCTGACCTGGTTTTCTTCGGTCAATATAGATAATATCAGATTCTTCAGGGAATTCAACCTGATTTCGATACTTTTGAAAATTAGCGGCTCTCTCTTGTGGAGTTTTCCACTGACTAGTATCGATTTCATCGTTTTCACCATAGTGATCATTAACCTGACCTTGCGTAGTTGCAATTAATTCAAAGTGTAAATGACGACCACGAATAGTATCAATGATAAGCTCTCGTCTTCTTGCTTCAAGAAGGGCTTTTTTGATTTCACGTCTTATACCAACGCTAATACCTGGGAAGTCAAAGATTCTTTTTAAGAATCGAGCACATTCCTCACGAGTGCTTACAACGCGGTTTTCTAACAATCCTACGATAATTTGTCTAACTTCAGGCTCACCAAAGATTCTGAATTTTTTAGACTTCATAGGCACTTGCTCAAGAGATTCACCATCAATTTGATCAGCTAGAGTACGGAAAGTATCTTTGCTTATATATTTAAGAGCATTGATGTTCTTTTTAACGATGTCTGACCAAATAGCACGGGTAATAAAAAGATCAAGTCTCTTTAATTCTTCCCAAATGCTATGATATGCATAATAAACATAGTCATATTGATCAAGAGTAGTTCTTCCTCTTGGATCCTGAAAGTCAACATATGCATAGACGTATTTAGGCATGCTTTCTCTTGAACGGAAACCATACTTTCTTTCCTCTCCAGATACATGCTCATCAGCACCATATCTTAACAAGGAAGCTTTTGTCCAAACTTGTCTATGGTTCATCTGATTTCTTACATCACCTCTAGGGTCACCTTGAGGCGCGGCATGGTCTATAGAAACAATGCTTGTTTCAGCAAAGTTAATGTTGTTACCATGCAATCCATGGACAAGATAAAGACCTTTACCGGTTCCATTTAAAAGGGTGTTATCACCACTTGAAGTTGGATCGCTATGTACACGACCAGCAGGAGCATATGGAGGTTGTCCGCCGGACCAACCTAATCTTGGATTTTCAATACTTGGAATATCGATATCCTTTTGTCTTGATTGAGCTCCGTAGGTTGTTGATGTTTCAAGAAGCAAAGCTTTCTTGACAGCATTAGACATTTGTTTGTCTGGAATTAGCCTTCTTAAGAAGTTTACAGCAACAAGTCTAACCCGTGGATCTTTATTAGAAAGACCAGCAAGAACAGCACTAATAACATTCTTTCTGATTTGTGGGTTACCTTGAGTTAAAACCTGCTTTATACTGGTTTTACCTTTTCTAGCTTCATCCCAAAGCTTCCAGATAACTCCTCTACTTTCTTTAGACCCAACAGATGTTGGATAGCTGCGTGCACTTCTGTGGGTGTATGGATTACCATACCCATCAAGGAGGCCATAAAATGCATGATAAAAGGCGTGTTGATCACCTTTTCTCAGCCTTGAAATAAAATAGTTGACCCTTTCATCATACGTAGCCATTCTCCAAGGCATCACCTGACGTGATTGAGATACTTCAGAAATACCATTCTCCCAGCCTTTTTTGGCGTACCAGAGGGTATCTTCAGTAAAGCTCAACTCGTCTTTGAAGCTTTGAGCTTCTTCTCTTTGTTGCGAGAAGAGAATACTACATACGAGAAAGATGGTCAAAAATGTTAAAGAAAAGAGCAATTTCTTTTTTGCTACTCTCTCTCCATTTTTCATACCGCTTCTCCTTATGTGCGTAATTATCTTTTATTTGAGATTGAAGACGTATTTTTCCCCAAAATAATAAAAGACATCATTATAATAACATTTAGCCAGAGAATGGTCAAGGTTTTTAGGAGAAAAAATACAAAAATACTTTTTTTATTTTAATGTTTAATTTAAGAAATCGGGGTATGAATGGTACTTAATTTAATATGTGGAAAAATAATTTTACAAAAAAATTGATTTTTTTTGAATTATTAAAAAAGATTTTCATTATTCAGGATATAATATTTTTTATATGATAATGTATATCAAATTATTGTAATGTTGGTAAACTATTATTGACATATTTTTAAAAGTTTTATTATCTTAAAATCCAGGTCATTTATATTTTACTAATACATTGTTATGGTGTTGGATAATGTCAAACTTTCATGAAACTCTTGAAAAGCATTTTCCTAAAGCAGTTGTGGATGTTGTATTTCTTGGAGAGACTACTAAACAGCTTAATGAACTGAATTTTAATCGGAGAAATACACTGACAGGGATTTCTATTTGTCAGGATGAAATATTAACTGATTTTAGAACGATGACCGAGCTTATTTGGGGTAATATTTTTATGCTGGGGGGACTTGGTGGACTTCTGATTTCTGGAAGGACGGGTCTAACAGCATTTAATCATCATGACCCTGATACTTTCTCTACTAAAAGATTTTTGTTTATCATTGGTACCCATATCGCTATTGACAGCGAAGGTAGACTGGGTTCCATTAAAAGAGTCAATCAGAGGGGGATGTCCAATGCTTGTGGCTCATTATTGGGTTGTTTATCTAAATTTAAAAGATTTAATGGGAATTATAAGCCCATGTTTGATCGCCAGGATATCGCCCAGTATTTTGTTGAATCATCATTAGTTAATTATCAGTTAGAGATAATCCGCTCCAGTCATCCGGAAATTGCTATTACTGAAAAAGCCCTTGAGATTACTCTAAAAGATCTTGAAGAGATTCTATCAAAGCATAATGATTTTAGAGGATGTGATATTGCAGTTTTATCCGGTATTTTCATCCATGCACCCAATGATTATCACGATTTTATAGATGTGAGGACTTGCTATACTACTAGAAATGGCATCAAGAAAGATCTAAAACTGGTTTAGAATTAATAAAATAAATAATAATATTCTGGAAGTACTATGGGATATGAAAGTCACTGTGAGCATATTAATGGAATGGTTGTCTTCCCCAATCATGTGTCCATTAGCAAATCGGATTATGATGCCTTGTTTAAATTAAAAGCACATGTCACCTGTATGCCCAGTTTTATATGGTCAGAACTTTTGAGGCTCCGAGATAATGAAGATTCTTTGTGTATTCATTTCCTGAAAGCTTCATTTAAACGCAAACAAAAAGCCCTTGAGATTTTACGAGACTCAAAACATTTTGAATTGGAAATCCGCGATGTTATCATCCACAATAAAAATAAAATAGAAGTGAAATTAACCCATATTACTCAAGATTTCAAATCGATTATCCCGATGATTTGAATGATATTATCAGAAGTGAAGATTGATATCCGTTTAAATTGTTTTGATATCAGACTGGATTATACTCGAAGATGAAAAATAAAATAAACAATAATTTAGATAAAAATCAAGTGACTAAAAATGCAGGACAGAATGGTATTTGTGAGATGTGTAAGAGGAGTTGCAAAGTTTCTGGGAAGTGGAAATGCACATCGGAATTAGGTTTTCAGAAATTAGATTGTCTTAGCCATATAGACGTAAAAAAAACTCTTTGGTCAAAAGAAAATAAAAAAATATTGGTGATATTTAATAATAAATATCTTTATAAAAATAAAACGGGGGGTATTGAAATAAAGGATCTCTCGTTAGGCGAATTAGGAATATTTAAACCTGTATTATCTGAGTCAAATAGACAATTACCAGTTCGTTTACCAATGAATCCCCTAATAGAAGATAAAATTGAAAGAGGTGATCTGATAGAAGTATTTAAATGTGGTTAACCTGAAAAATTCTATACTGATAATCTTCTGATTTTGAAACAGTCAACGGATGGTTTGACTCCGCTCACCAAGCGAATTTGAAGTTTTTGATTTCAATTTTTAAAGTTTAATGGAATAAAATTATACAGCCTGATATAAGAGTTCTGATCTGCCGAATTAATATTGCTCCCGACGGATATTGTGTTTTTCAATCTGGAAATCCAGTAATAATTTCTCAAGATTATCCACCATGTCCTTAGGTCCTGAAAGCCAATAAGATTTAAGAATATCAGGACTTACATTTTGAATATCATGAATCCATTTCGTAACAAAATCATTATTGATCCTACCAGTAAGTCCATTCCATGTTTTATTTGGCTGGCTTAAAATGTAGTGAACCCAAAATCTATCTTTGAATTGTTGTTTTAATTCGTCTAATTGCTTTTTAAATATAATCGATTCTTCATTACGATTCCCATAATACAGAGTGACTTTACTTTGTTGCTCCTGATGCAAAACTGATTTTAAAACTGAAAATAATGGTGTGATCCCACTCCCTGCACTCAATAAGACATAATGGTGGTTATTATTTTTATTTATATCTATAGTAAAAGATCCAGATGGAAAAGTAGTTTCTAATTGTTGTCCAATGGTAAGATTATTTTTAATAAAATCGAATAACGCATTCTGATCTTTTATTTTAATGGTAATGGAGATATTTTGATCACTATAGGGGGAGCTTGATAAGGAGTAATATCTTGTATGCTTCTCTCCATGGACATCAAATCGTACTGCAATATATTGACCTGATTTATATTGAGGAAAATCCTCTTTTGACGGCTGTAAATAGAAAGTGATAGCGTCTTCAGTCTCCTGAATCCTATGTATTATCTTAGCTGGAAAGAATTGCTGACTCATGTTATTTAACTTCGGTTTATGATTTATTTTTTCTAAAAGGGTTTATAAATAAATTTTAGTTTTTATCAAAAAAAATCAAGTCCTTTGAATAAAAAACATTTTATATGATGAATGGCACAGATAAAATCCAATGGTGTTTCTCCTGTCATTTTCCTGTGATTCTCCTGTCTTGGGGTATATTATTGGAAGACATCGGTGCAGTATGATAAATGTTTTACTAATATTAGATTATACTTTAAGGACGGAGAGGAATGCTTCCTGAGGTATTTCTACGTTACCCACCTGTCTCATTCGTTTCTTTCCTTCTTTCTGTTTTTCGATGAGTTTTCGTTTTCTTGTGATGTCCCCACCATAACATTTGGCTGTTACGTCTTTTCGCATGGCTCTGATATTTTCTCTGGCTATGACATTTCCACCTATGGCTGCCTGGAGGGGTACCTGGAACATGTGTCTTGGAATGACGTCTTTTAATTTCTCCACGATAGCTTTGCCCCTATTAAATGCTCTATCCTTGTGAATTATGAGTGAGAAAGCATCGACGCGTTTTTGATTTACCAAAATATCCACCCGGACGAGGTCGCTTTCGCGATATCCAATAATATGATAGTCATAGGAGGCATAACCCCGGGAAACGCTTTTTAATTTGTCATGGAAATCATAAACGATCTCTGCTAAGGGGATTTCGAAATCCACCTGGATGCGTTTTGCGTCTAAATAATTGACGTTCTTCTGGATACCCCGCTTGTCATGACATAACTGCATGACCTGACCGAGATATTCTTCGGGACTGATGATATTAGCTATAACATAGGGTTCTTCTGTGGTCTGGATGTATTGTTTGTCCGGGAAATTGGTTGGGTTATCTATAATTTCCTGCTTACCATTAGAAAAAGTAATTTTGTATTCCACACTAGGGGATGTGACAATGAGTTCCAGATCGAATTCTCTTTTAAAACGTTCAGTAACGATTTCCATGTGGAGGAGGCCCAGAAAACCACATCGATATCCGAAACCAAGGGCGGCTGAACTTTCTGGCTGGTATACCAAGGAGGAATCATTTAATTTGAGTTTCTCAATTGCGTCCTTCAGAAGTTCGTAATCAGCACTGTCTATAGGATAGATCCCTGCAAATACCATAGGTTTCACTTCTTTGTATCCAGGTAGGGGTTTTGGGCAGGGATTGGATGAGGTCGTGATGGTATCCCCTATTTTTGTATCAGAAAGAGTTTTGACATTTGCTACTATATATCCTACCTCTCCTATACTTAATGTCTTTTGAGGTATCTTTTTAATTTTATATACACCAAGTTCTTCTATACGATATTCATTTTTAGTGTGGAAGAATCGAATGGAATCTCCAACGGTTAATACGCCATCAAAAATTCTTATACTCATGATTACACCACGGAAATAATCGAAATAGGCATCGAATATCAGTGCTTGAGGGGGATTGGTAAAGGAATTTCCTTCTTTGGATGGGGGTGGGCAGTATTTGACAATGTTTTCCAGAACTTCAATGATATTTATTCCTTCTTTAGCGCTGATTGGTACAGCAATTTCAGCATCTAAGCCAAGATCACTCTCAATTTGGTGCTTAACGCGATTTATATCTGCTGTAGGGAGGTCTATTTTATTGATCACAGGTATAATTTCCAGATTATGTTCCATTGCCTGATACATATTTGCAAGGGTTTGAGCCTCGACACCCTGTGAAGCATCAATAACCAACAAGACCGCTTCGCATGCAGCCAGTGCTCTTGAAACTTCATAAGCAAAATCCACGTGTCCCGGTGTATCAATTAGATTAAGGTGATATGTATTCCCATCTATTGCTTTGTAATTAAGACATGCAGCCTGTGATTTTATAGTAATTCCTCTTTCTCTCTCGATATCCATGCTATCAAGGATTTGATCTTTGCGCTCACGTACAGATGTGGTGTGGGTGACTTCTAATAATCTATCGGCGAGAGTAGATTTACCATGATCTATATGGGCTATGATAGAGAAATTACGGATGAATTTGGGATCAATCATAATATATTTATTTCCATTTTAATATGTGTTCGAATAGATCGAGAAAAATAATATATTTTTATAAAAAAAATAACTAGGATTTATTTTTTCTTTTGTCAAAGGGACTTTTCCTATCAGATTTAGAGTGTATTATTTTATAACTACATATTTTATTAGCATTTAACAGTCAGATTATGCTCCATTTTACTGAATTATGCTTTGCTGATAAGCCATGCTGTAACTCGGGTTGTTATGGATCTTGGGACTAGTCTTTCAGAATAGTATAACAAACGATTGATTAGTCCTGGGATTACGAGAGTTTTTCCAACAATCATTCCATCTATTCCTTTCTTTGCGACAATCTTGCTTTCCATAATGTAGAATCTATCTTTGTTTGCAATTTTTTTATCCCCCATTCCTGCTGAGGTAAAGAATTGTGTTTTAGTAGGTCCTGGACATAGACAGGTGACGCTAATATTTGTGTGGTTTAATTCGATAGATAATCCTTCTGATAATAAAATGACATAACCCTTAGTTGCGAAATAATTACTCATCATAGCTCCAGCCTGAAATCCTGCTGTGGAAGCCACGTTAAGAATCCATCCTGTGTTTCTTTCAATCATAGGTTTGAGAAATAGATGGCATAAGTAGACAAGGGATGTTATATTTATTTGAATCATTGCTAATTCCTTGTGTAAATCCAGTTCGTGAAAAGATCCATAGGTACCGATTCCTGCATTATTAACAAGAATTTCAATAAAAATATCTTCCCTTTGTAGCTCTGAAAAGATTTCTTGTGGTGAATCTGGTTTCGAAAGATCTTTTGCAATGATTATAACCTGAATTTCATACTTCTTCTGGATATCTTGTTGTACTTCCTTTAATTTATCAAGATTTCGGCTGATGAGAACAAGATTATATCCTTCCAGAGCGAGCAAATTAGCCATCTCCAATCCGATACCCTCTGTCGCTCCTGTAATTATAGCCCATTGTTTTGTATTTTCCACTTCACTCTGAGATTGATATTGATTTACGATTAATTTTCTTTTTGGAATAGATATCCACCTCCAAACCCTCTTTTTATATCCTATATACAGGCTCTTAAATATTCTTGCCATTTTCATTTCTTCTATAGGTATATGATATAAACTCACTGTAATGAAAAAAAGAATTGGAACAATGAGAAGAGGGATAGTACTAAAAGAAATTCCTATTCCAGTCAAGATCATTAGTATCCCTAGATACATTGGATTACGACTGAATCTATAGGGACCATTAACAACAAAGAAAGATGGATTACCAGTCAGTGATACATCCGTTTTATTCTTTTGAAATAACCACCAAGACCACGTCATGACAATTACACCTATAATGATTACTGGTATACTCATCAAATCGTAGGGATTATATATATAAATCTTCCACTCAAACAAATATTGAACTACTCCTGCAATGATCAAATATAATATTGCTATTCTGGGAGGGCGATTAATCAGACTATTCATTTCAATTCCCTTGTTATAAAATATTTTTCAAACTCAGATAATTTAATTTCTTTTCTATACTCATCAATAATATTCATTAGTATAATATCAACTGAAATCATCAGTGAATTCTTCGGCATCAATGCAATTTTACTTATCCAGTTAGACATAAGTTTAATTATTAGCATAAGCCTTATTCTGATAAACAAAATTACAAATTAACTATTTAAAAACACCCAAAGCATATACAAAATACGATTTTCTTAAAAAAAATAATCGCCTGAGTTCGTCTACGATATTATAATATACAAAATGATTAGGATGCCAATTGAAATTAGTAGATTATTTATACTGAATTCATGAGTATTTTTAATATAAATTATTCTGAAATCTTATTTCACAATCCTTAATAAAAATATTATTTTAATTACATATTTCTCGAAGATATGAATTTAATAATCAGGTTATAAATATTTATAATTAATATATTGATAATAGATTAAACAGGTAGCTCATAATGGATATAAATAATTATGTAAAAAACATCTGTCAACAAGCAAAAGAAGTTCGTTCAACAGTTTCAAAGCTCTCTACTCAACAAAAAAATGATACCCTCTCGACGATGGCAAAGCTCATTCACGATGAAAGAGAGTGGATCATCCAGGAAAATCTCAAAGATTTACAGATAGGTGAGGAGAAGGGCTTATCCAAAGCTATGTTGGATCGTTTAAAATTAGACCATAAACGTGTAGCCAATATTTGTGAGAGCATACGGGAAGTTATAGCCCTTCCAGACCCTGTTTATGAAGTAATCCATCAGTATCGCCGTCCTAATGGTCTTGATATTGGACAGATGAGAGTTCCTATTGGTATAATCGGAATTATCTATGAATCCCGCCCTAATGTCACAACTGAAGCAAGCTCTCTATGTTTTAAGACCTCAAATATAACTATTCTAAGGGGAGGAAGTGAGAGTATTCATTCAAATATTGCTCTGGTAAAGTTATTAAAAACTGCATTAATAAAAAATTCTGTACCTGAACACGCTATTCAATTCTTTGATAATACTGATCGCAATGTGATTATGGAAATGCTTCGGATGAAAGATTATATTGACCTTATAATTCCAAGAGGTGGTGAAGGGCTTATCCGCACAGTTGTTGACAATTCTAATATCCCTGTTATTAAACACGATAAAGGCGTTTGTAATATCTATATCCACAAAGATGCTGATGAACACATGTCAAATAAACTTGTGATCAATTCAAAAGTGCAGAGACCAGGGGTTTGTAATTCACTTGAAAATCTTATAATCCATGAGAAATACCCTCACACATCATCTCTTTTTAAGATATTACTGGAACAGGGAGTAGAAATTCGTGGATGTGAAAAGTCATGTACCATTAATAATAATATTAAGCCAGCCAGTGAAGAAGATTATCACACAGAATATCTTGACCTTATTTTATCTGTAAAAATAGTATCACACTTTGATGACGCCCTCCAATTCATCGAAAAATATGGTTCTCAGCATACCGAAACGATTATTACCAATGATTATACCTTATCAAGACGATTTATAAACGAAGTGGACTCTTCCTCTGTGATGGTCAACGCTTCAACACGGTTTGCAGATGGACAAATGTATGGTTTGGGAGCAGAGATTGGAATTAGTACAAATAAACTTCACGCAAGAGGTCCTATGGGACTGAAAGAATTAACCACAACTAAATTTATCATTATGGGGAATGGACAAGTCAGGGAATAAAACCAGTTTATTGTCTCCATAGGGGATTAGGATCATATGTCCTGCTATATTGGATCTATAGAAGATTGTATAGAAGTTCCATACAAATTAAGTTTAATTATTTCAAATAATAAATAATTTTTTTAAGGTTCTTTCTATCTGCTTTTCATGAAGGCAATCAGCATCGGAATTAAATATTTTGGTTCCGATATCGATTAGTTCGCCCACCATTTTTTAATCATTGAAACCAAATTCATCCTCTAAGAAAATAATTAGTTTACAAGATTCCACAGAAACTTCAAGATCACATTGAAAGGTTCATAGCTCATAATGTCCTCCCCTTTTAGCCGTTCTACCCAATGTTGACAATAGACAAACTTATCCTTTTTTGAGTCAAAAAACTTTTGAGCTATACCATCAAATTTTCCCAATATTTTTTTACAAATAAAATACCTTACAAATTGCATTTCACTTCGTAAATAATTATCCGTAATCTGGTCCCAAATACTAAACCCCTTCACCAGTCTAAATTTATCTAAAACAACATTCATCTGTAATATTTGATCAACTTCCATAAGAAGATTATGACATTCCAGAATACTCTTATTAAATCTATTTGCTAATGGCAGATAGAGAAAGATATTATCCAAACTATCCACTGCTAATATCTTCTTTGCTAATTCTGGTGGAAGACCTGTTGGTAAATCCTCTTCCAGTCGCTGCTGATAAGTTCCTTTTATTTCATCTGACATCTCATCCTGTAGTTTCTGTTGGAATTCCCATATATCTTTCTTCATCTCGAGTATATTCTGTTCATCGGGAATAAGGCATTGTTTGAATGTAAGATTCCAGTTTAACATATTCCTTAACTGCTTTTCTATCCAACGTAACATACCATATTGAGATTCCGCAGGGATTTCATAATCCAACATATAAATAGCCTGACGAATTGTAGGTATATCAAGAAGTTCTTCTACAACTATATACGCTTTAGCAATATCAGGATAGGAATATGCTGTATCTCTGTTCAATTCATAAAATACTGAGACTCCAGCTGTGTTAATAATATTATTTGTAATCACTGTTGCGATAATTTCTCTTTTCAAATGATGATTTAATATATGATCATTAAATTTTGCATAGATTTGATCAGGGAAATAGGAAATAAGATATTTATTACAATAGGGTAAATCAGGTAAATTTGAATTTAAAATCTCCTGATATACTCTCATCTTCTCATAGCTCATAAGGACACTAAGCTGGGGACGTAGAAGACCTCGATTTTTCATTTTATACTCTGCAACATCCTTTTCACTCGGCATATATTCGGATTGTGCATTTAATAATTTGTTCTGTACAAGATTATTTATTAATTCTTTATACCTATCAATGTTAATTTGGGAACGCAACATATCGATTGATATTGCAAGACTTTGTAGATAGTTATCTTTGACTATCTTGTGGTTTAAATCCATTGTTAATCCAGATAATATCTGATTTCTTTCATTAAAATCCTTAACTAAACGATCTTGATTTAAAGAGAACATAAGTATTTTAAGATTCACTTCATGATCTGACATATCCACACCCGCTGAATTATCTATAGCATCTGTATTGATGCGTCCCCCATCATACGCATACTCTATACGAGCCAGTTGAGTGAAACCAAGATTTCCACCTTCCCCTACTATCTTTGCTTTCAATTGTGAGGCGTTAACTCGAACCTGATCATTTGTTTTGTCACCAACCTGTTCATTTGTTTCTGTAGACGATTTAA
The DNA here is from genome assembly GCA_002450905.1 of Spirochaetia bacterium UBA6919. Lineage (GTDB taxonomy): Bacteria > Spirochaetota > UBA6919 > UBA6919 > UBA6919 > UBA6919. The sequence continues at coordinate 54,576 of DKAT01000067.1, read as the reverse complement.
CATAAGTTCCTATTCCTCCGTTCCAGAGTAGCTCTATATCTGCCTGTAAGATCTTTTTAATCAATTCATCTCCGCTTATGCTATTTTCTTCAATCAATAAAAAATCTTTTATCTCTTTGGAAAGGGTTATAGCTTTATCGTTTCTTTGAAATACTCCCCCACCCTTTGATATAAGATTTTTATTATAATCCATCCATGTTGACCTTGGAATATTAAAAAGTCGTTTTCTCTCTTCATAGGATGAGAGGGATGATGGATTAGGATCTATAAAGATATGGATGTGATTAAAAGCAGCTTTTAATAATATTTTATCAGAAAGGAGCATCCCATTACCAAATACATCTCCTGACATATCACCAATCCCAACCACAGTGAATTCTTCCTTTAATATATTCTTTCTATACTCCCTGAAATGTCTTTTCACGCATTCCCAAGCACCTTTCGCTGTTATACCCTGTTTTTTGTGATCATACCCATAAGAACCACCACTTGCAAAGGCATCTCCAAGCCAGAAATTATATCTTTGAGAGATTTCATTGGCTGAATCAGATAAATGAGCCGTTCCTTTGTCCGCTGCTACAACCAAATAAGGATCTTCACTATCATAGCATAAAACATTTTTTGGATGAACAACAATTCCGTCAATAATATTATCAGTGATGTCGAGTAGCCCTGAAATAAAGTGCTGGTACTGTTCCTTTACATAATCTGATGTTTTTTGTTTATCTGAACGGATAATAAAACCACCTTTAGACCCAACAGGTACTATCACAGCATTTTTAGTCATTTGAGTTTTCATCAGGGCTAATACCTCTGTCCTATAGTCATCAACCCTATCGCTCCATCGTAGTCCTCCCCTTGCAATCTTACCCCCTCTTAGATGAATTCCCTCCATTTCAGACGAATAGATATAGATTTCAACAAATGGTTTTGGTAATGGAATATTTAATATCTTTGTGCTCTCAATTTTATGAGAAATCAAAAATACATGATTGTCCATTCTAGCATAGTAGTTTGTACGCAGTGTGCTATCAATTAAATTATAAAATGCCTTTAACACACGGTCTTCATTGATATCAGTTACCTCATAAATTAGATCCAGTATAGAATCCTGAGTTTCTAATATTCCAGTTAACCTTTCATCCTCTTTATAATCTGGATTGAACTTATAATCATAAAACTGATAAAGAAGTTTAAATATATTAGAATATTTAATCATAATCTGAGCAACGGTTTTTCGTGTAAAAATACGCTCAATCTGAAAGTAGTAATTATAATATGATCGCAATAAATTTATTTTTCTATAATTCATGCCTGTTTTAGTTATTAAGGTATTTAATATTCCATTCTCCAACTGATTTTCCATAATCTTCAGTAACGCTTCTTCCATGAGTCCATTGTATACTGAGGGATCTATAGGCTTATCATCCATGTCTGATACAGCAAATACATGAAGAAATATATCACCTTTCTTTGGATTGATCTTATATGCAGATTCATCAATTACTTTTAATCCAAGATTCTCAAGGATAGGCATTATATAGGTTAGGCTTATTTTCTCTTTAGAATAGATACGTAAGGTAGTAGATGTGTATTCAATGTCATCAATTCCTGTATGCGTGAATAAAAATTGATGTCTTCCCGATTGATAAAAGTATTCAAAGTATTCAATATCCCTTAAAGCTTCTTCAACAGTATATGCCGATTGATATTTCTGGGAAAATGCATTAGAATATTCTTCAACAAAGAGATCGGAGTGTTCTCCATTATACTTTCTTTCTAATAGCTCTATCAAACATTCTTGCCACTCTTTAACCAGAGAATTTACTTTTTCCTCTAAAAAATCCCGGGGTATTTTTAAACCTTTTTTTTTGTCATTGAGACTAATAAAATAATGGATTTCCCAGAAACCTGGATGACTCCTTGTTTGGTAAAATTGAATGAACTTTGCATCAAAATAACTTCTGAAATAATTAGAAACTATCGTTGCATGATGAGTACTAAAATATTTTTCTGGAAGAGCTACTACAATTGATATTGCCGAGCCAGTAATAGATTTCCTGAAGTATAACCGTACAGCCTGCTCTCTATATGCCTTAATAATTAATTGGATAAGTGAATCCAGTTCCTGTATGGTACTAAAAAATAATACTTCCTTAGGTAAGCTATTGAATATAGATATATACTCACGATATATAGATGAACCGTTTACAATATGCTTATCTCTGATAAGATTCTCAATCTTAGTATTCAAAATAGGGATATTTTTTGCCTGCTCAAATAGAGCCTTTCTGGTAAACAATCCCATGTATCGATGCCATATTATTGGTATTCCATTCTTATCAAATAGACGTATCTCAAAATAATCCATTGGTACACGGCGATGAATAATACTTTGGTGATGTGTTTTATCAATGAGAAGCGGTACTTTCATAAAAATCCTTCCCGTCATTTCCTTGGGAAGAGATTTTACTAATTTGGGATCTTCATAAGAGGATTTCTGAACTGATCGTAATATTCCTTTTGAGCTATTATTTTCTGTCTGTACATAAAATTCACTATTCTTCTCATACAATTTGTAACATCGATAACCTAAAAATATAAAATTATCTTCCAATGCCCATTCCAGAAAAGATATCGCTTCATATAAAGAAAAGTCTTCCCCTGTAGGAATGAGATTTTTAGGATTTTTTAATTCAAGAATATGTTCCCTTAGATTATTCACCATGCTATCAAAATCATTTATGGTATCTCGAACAGCAAGTAAAATATGTTCAAGTTCTGTGGTTAATTGTTCTAAACGACCATTTTCAATTCTCTCTATCTCAATGTGGATAAACGATTCCCTATCAACCCCTTCTGTACCCCTCTTCATTTCAACTAGTCTCCCCGAATCATCTCTCAATGTGGAATAAATGGGATTAACTATTAATTTAGTTTTGAAATTATTTTCATTTAGATATTCCCTGATACTATCCAATAAGAACTTAATATCTTTGGAATGTGCTTCTATGGCCGTTGTATTTTTTAAAATAGATCTTCTATGGTTATTTAAAACACGTATCTTAGGTAAATCCCCCTGCAAGAAATACTCATAAGATGAAATAAGCATATCTAATAATCGTTTACTGAAAGAGTATTCCGAGTAAGATTCTTCCAAAAGAACTTTTAAAAAGAATAAAAATAACTTATCCTTATGTAATGGATGATCCTTTGCCAGATTATTTAGTAATTCGTTTAATAATTTTTCCATAAAATATCTCGTCAATCAAATCAAATATAACTTAATTCACAATAAGATGACTATTTTATTTCAAAATTGAGGATGCAAACATCAAGATTTTCATCCTGTTATACATAAATATCTGTTATTTCATATCACAACGTATGTATTGACTCCTCTATGTAATTTCAGTATATTTAATGTCATAACTCCAAAGGATCTTATCGTGAACCATGGGAATACCATAATATCTTACAATAACAATAAACAAAATACTATTCTGGCGGTTGATGACTCAAATGTAATCCGAAAAATGCTCAATCATTATTTAGATAAAAATAACTATAATATTATATTAGCTAAAGATGGGGCTGAAGCTTTAAAAACATTTGATACTCAAAAAATAGACCTGCTCATAACAGATATTAATATGCCACAAATGGGTGGTTTTGAATTATTGTTTGAACTTCGCCAGAGAAATTATAACCCACCCTATATCATGATAACAGATTCTGATATAAATAAATACCTTGAGCTGGCTATAGAAAATCAAGTAGGCAATATATTATCAAAACCTCTCAATGAATCTGAACTCCTGAATACTGTTTATAAACTTCTCTATCCTGAAACATTGTTTGGACTAAAAAATTATTTATACGTAGATGAAAATACTTTGCATACAATCAATGTTTCAAGTTCTCAGCAATGTGAAGATGCCGTGAAATTAGTTCTGGAGAAGGCTAATGATCTAGGACTTGAATCAGACTTCATCCCATCCCTGAGGCTTATTTTAAGCGAAATGGCTATCAATGCACTCTATCATCCTCATGGGCTCACTCACCAGAAGGAAGAGAGACAATCTGTCCAGCTGAAGGATGGTGACAAAATTAAAATTCAATATGGTGTAAATGAAGAGAAGTTTGGAGTAAGTATAGCAGATTTTGAAGGCAAATTAACAAAGCTGGTAGTACTTTCTACGTTCAAAGAATTCTTTGAGAGCAACCAGAAGATGATGAAAGCTATAGAAATGGGTGAAGATCCCACTGAATTTATAAAGGATAAGGGACGAGGTCTCCAGATGGCTCGGGAAATGTCCAATGAATATTATTTTAACATCAAATCCAATGAGATCACAGAAATTATCATTATTACTTGGCTCAAAAAAAATTCATCCAATTCTGCAAATCAATCTATAAAAATTAATGAAATCAATTAGAATTAAAATCATATTAAAACTTCTTGCCTAGTATAATCAATAATCATATCTTTAATTAAAAATAAATTACATCTTCTATTCTTAATATCATGTGAGGGTTATATGAATATAAAATTCTTTGCTCTAATTATTGTCATATCTATCTTTTCTTGCTCAGATCGTCAAATAGGAAATGCTAAGGATAATCTGGATAAGAAAGTTAAAAGTTTTATAGAGAAAGAGAAAAATAACTGGGCCGATTGGAATGTCCCCATTGAAGATGGTAAAACACTTTATAATATTATTGTTAAGAATAAATATACAAGAGCGTTAGAAATAGGGACCTCAACGGGTCATTCCACAATATGGATAGCCTGGGCTATGAGTAAGACAGGTGGGAAAGTCACCACCCTTGAAATCGATAATGGGAGACATAATCAGGCTGTGGATAATTTTATTAAAGCCGGTGTATCAAAATATATAGATGCCCGACTTGGAGATGCCCATCAATTGGTAAAACAACTCAAAGGATCTTATGATTTTATATTTTGTGATGCGGATAAGGATTGGTATACCAAATATTTTAAGATATTAAATCCCAAATTAAAAGTAGGTGGTGTTTACATAGCTCACAATGCTATTGAACCTGATTTCAAAGCTATTAAGGATTTTATCCAATACATTCAATCACTCAAAAATTATAATACTTCAATTGATCGTGGAAGTTCTGCAGGTATGTCAATCAGTTATAAAACTTCTGAATAAATACAGTGAATGATTATCAGATGATTCTTATTGATAAAATATTCATATCACAAAACTCTTAATTCATTTTGATACCATAGCATTGAAACGATGAACAATCGGAACTAGAAATTTTGATTCCGATGTTGATTAGGGTGATATATAATATTTTAGAATGTTATTAATATTTTTAGATAATAATCAAATATTTCCAGAATGAATTAAAATTGGATATATTAGTTATCAATAAGGTCTTCGAGAAGGAATTCTAATTGTTTTCCCTGTATGACATTTATATTTCGGCTTTTTTCAATAAAGTCCATAGCTTCTTTGGATAGCTCGCCTGTTGTTATAAATATTCCCTGCTGGGCGTTTTTTTCCCTGACTTGATCTGCTAATTGTTTTATCACCATATCCCCTATTGATTTTGAAAACCATCTTCTAACCTGCACGACATATTTTTCACCATTTAAATTACCCTTCATATCAGTTAAATAATCAATGCCATCACCCTGGGATAAAAAGACATCCTCACTGTTATATTCTTCCTTGAGTATTTGAAAATTTAACTTCTGAACAACTTTTCTAGAGGATGAAATAAAATCTTTTTGTGGAAGTTTTATAAATTTTTCCCCTAATTTACCCTGTAGAGCTTTCTCTTTGTATTCTATAGTTGTTTTTGAGATAACATTTCCATTTAAATATTTATTGAGATCAAAGACCTCTTCACTACTAATTTTAGATAACTTCCAAACGACATCACCCAGAATATCTTTATTTTCCCAGTGTTCCAGGTAACCAGAAAACTCATTTAGCAATTTAATTTGCTCGTCTGGGTTATCTCCCGTATCATTTTGACTATTATCATCTGCATATCCATCTTCAGTAGAGGCTTGTTCACTTGTTGAATTATTGAGTTGGTTTTCCTTAGAATCTTTCATTTTTAACAAAATCTCATCTGTTTTATCCAGCAAGACATTCCATCGGTAAGCATCAGGTTCAGCTTCCAAAAGTTTTTTCAGACATGATTTCATACGATCCAAGTTATTACTATGGATGGAGAGAGCAAGGATATCTTCTTCTATATCTAGAAATGATTCATTGGGATATAATTTAGAAAGAGCTTTCTTGCCTTGAAAGAGACTATTGATTGCCTGATTAAGATTTCCGGATTTAAAATGACTTCTACCAAGGAACTGATAGCTTGATTCCAAGGCTTTTGCGATATCTATGTTTAATTGAATAGCCTCTGAGAAGGACTTTACAGCCCTATTATAGAGACGGGTGAGGAAATGAGTTATACCCTCCAGATAGATATATCTCCAGTCTTCAATTTCACTCCTCTTAGAGGCCTCTTCAAACATTTTCTTAGCCTGATGATATTCCTGACTCTCATAGAAACAAATGCCAAGTAAAAAAAATGTGTTTGAGTTCTGATCATCTAGTTCTAACAATTGTTTTAATAAGATTGAAGCTACATCACATCGTCTTTGACCAAGGGATAGTATGATCAGATATTGTAAAATGAGTGGGTCTTTTTTATTATTTTTGTATAACTCTAAGAAAATCTCAAATGCCATTTCAAATTTATTATGTTTGAATAGTAACACAGAATATTTTAATTTTATTTCATAATCAGTAACACCAATTGGAAGCTTTTTTCTTGCAATGAGTTCTTTCAAACGAGATAATGCGGCAGCTCTCTTTCCCATTTTTTCATGGAGATTAGCAAGTCGCCACAATACCTCTTCATCCATCTTTGTACTTAATGCTTTCTCGTATTCAGCGACAGCTTCCTTTAAACGACCACCGCTTTCCAGATCTTTCCCTTTTTTTACAGATTTATTTTTATACATATCAAATAGAAAGTATATTAAAACAGAGAATAGGATAATACCAATTGTTGCAAATACATAAATCACAGTGTTGATTACCTTAAATTATATAAAGATATTATTTACTTAGTATCGGATTTTGAAGTACATATATTTATATTCCAAATGATTTCCAAGGATTTATATTATTTTTTGATATTCAATTATTTGAAACTGTATTTTGGATCACAGAAGTATTTTTATTGACATCCTGCTTGATATTTTATAAATTGTTTGTCGAAACAGGAAAGAATATATGAATTTTTGGAATCGTAATCTACAAAATCTAACACCTTATACACCTGGTGAACAGCCTGTTAATCAAGATATTATCAAGCTTAATACCAATGAAAACCCTTATCCACCCTCACCCAGGGTACTGCATTGTTTACGTGAAATAGTATCAAAGAAACTTTCATTATATCCTGATCCTCTGTGGAAAGAACTGAAAATGATATTGTCTGAGATTTATCATATCCCCCAAGATCAGATCTTCTGTGGTAATGGATCGGATGAAATATTAAGTCTTATTTTCAGGTGTTTTCTCAATACGGAAGACCATGTTGTTATTCCCTATCCTAATTATACGTTGTATGAGACATTGGCACAGAGCAATGGGATATCCTATACCTATATTCAAAGTGATGATCAGTTTAATATTGCGTTTGATTCCCTTTCTCAGATAAAATCAAACATGATATTTTTTACAAATCCCAATGCACCAACAGGACGTTATTATTCAATCGATGATATTTATAACTTCTGCCAAAATTACCAGGGACTATTTATTTTAGATGAAGCCTATATTGATTTTGCAGGAGAATCTGCAGGTTTAAATCTGTCTGGAATAGGATTATTATCCCAATTAGATAACTTATTAATAGTAAGAACCTTTTCAAAAGCTTTTTCGCTTGCGGGAATAAGATTCGGGTATGCGTTTGGTTCAAAATCATTAATAGAAGGTCTTCACAGAATGAAAGACTCCTATAATTTAAATTATATTACCCAATTATTAGCTAAAGAATCTTTAATAGACTATAATTATATGGAAAAAACTGCTCTGAAGGTTATCTCAAATAGAAATAAACTTATGTCCTCTCTCAGAAGTCTTGGATTTTCAGTAATTGAATCTGGTGCTAATTTTCTTTTTACTTCTCACACAAAATATAAAGCTGAGGATATCTTTCAAAGACTGAAACAAAAAGATATTTTAGTCCGCTATTTTAATCAGCCAAGGCTGGATAACTATTTAAGAATATCAATTGGAAGCGAAGTTGAAGTCACAAGGTTGATTGAGCAGCTAAAAGAGATAATTATTTAATATATCATCCAATTATAATTTGAAATTTGCACCAAGCACAAAAAAAAACGAGTTATTTTTCTCAATAACATTACCAAACTTACTTTCATTTTTAAAAATATCACTCAATCCCAGTTCATACCGAAACTCGAAGGATAGAAAATCAATCTGATACCCAATACCAAAGATTATATCATAATTAGCCCCTTTAACATCAGAGGTTATAAATTCAGTATGCCTGTATCGATCATCTGATAAAGCTTTTATATTTATATTTAGCTGAAAACCAATACTAAAAAATACTCCTAAGTCTAATGGATCTGATTTAATTAACAGAGGGAAGGAAAGATTGTTTAAAGTTATTGTATTCCCTTCAGAAGTACGGGATCCACGAACCATCACCAAAGTATCTAATTCAACCATGAGAAATTTAGATTGAATTAATGTTAAACTAACACCAAAGCCATATCCAAGTTGATAATCATAGCTTGTATTGTCTACACGGGTTATCTGAATACCTCCCAATTGTCCTTTAATACCAAGTTCAAAATAAGAACTATAACAATTATGGGAGATTATTAGGAAAGTGATGCTAAATAAACAACTTACATATATGGATCGCATAATAATTATGAAATAAAAATACTTTATTGATTGATTTTAATAAAATAATATAATATTTTTAGAGAAAATAAACCATAATATGTTACATGCTAACAATAATTTTTTCCAATTAATATTATATGATAGAATTATTTGACGTTTCCAAATCATATCAGTTTGCTAAGGACAACATTCCCGTTTTAAATAATATTTCCTTTAAATTGCACGAAGGAGAGTTTAAAACAATTATCGGAAAATCGGGTACTGGCAAGACCACCCTACTCAGTCTCATTGCAGGATTAATAAAACCCTCTTCAGGAATTATAAAATATAACGGTGTTAGCCATCAGCGCTTCACAGACTATTATACATCTAAGTTCAGAAGTCAGAACATCGGATTTGTCTTTCAGCATTTCAATCTAATACCCTACCACACCATCCTGGAGAATATCTTAATTCCTTTAAAATTCTCATCCATTTCCAGAAAACATCATAAGCAACGGGGACTCGACATTCTTAACCTACTTGGTATATATGAAAAGAAAAATCACTTTCCAAATATCCTATCGGGTGGACAAATGCAGAGAGTAGCTATAGCACGTGCTCTGATTAAAGATCCAAAAATAATATTAGCTGATGAACCTACTGGAAACCTTGATGATTCAACAGCTGAAGATATTATTAAAATTCTGATTAATTTAAATCAAAATCAAAAAGTCTCCCTCATTATCGTCACCCATGATCATAAAATAACAGCCATATCCAAGGAAAAATACCTGTTGAAAGACTATCAGCTCACCAGGTTAGATCAATGAACCGATTGGTCAACTTTATCCAGATTCTAATACAAAACATTCGCCGTAACATCCTGAAAGAACTTGTTATTGGACTGGGAATCACTTTAGCTACCCTTGTTTTAATCATAGGATCTGCCCTTGGAAATACCATTGAAAAGATGTACAAGACAAGCATTTTTTCAGAAATCCCCGTTGATGAGATAAGAATATCAGGACAGGTAGAAATTTCTGGACTAGGATTTAAATCAATAGAAATTGGTCCTATAAAACTTAAATCACAAAAGAAAATATATAATATACACAATAACTTCATAGATCAAATCAGAAAGTGGGACGAAATAAAATCCGTTATCCCTGTATCTAAAGCAAATTTCCCTATTACCGCTATTATCAACCTAAAACCACCCCTAGGACAACAAAGCTTTTTTTTTGAACCACCTGTGATTGGCATACCAAAATCATTAGCATTTATACAAATAAAAGATAATTCACAAAATTATAATCCCCTGAAAAAGGATTTTCCAAATGGTTTTATCAAGCATAACAATGTAGTCCCAGTTCTTATCCCTGTATTTATCCATGAAATAGCGAGACATTTCATGAAGGTGAATCAATTACCAGAAATTGACGTCTTAAAATTTTTTGACCTCACCCTAATGATGAATCATTCAAGGATTCAAACGAATTTCCTAAACGAGTCCAAAAAAATCCCAATAAAGCCAATTAAAGCAAAAATAATTGGTTACAGTGATTTCCTCCAAAATAGTGTTATTGCAATCCCACAGAATGAACTGGAACTTGTTAAAAAACAAATATATGGGAAAAACAAAGATTTAGGATATGAAGGCCTTATCATTAAAATTAAAAATCCCAATCAAATAAAAAAAGTAGTTAATAAATTAAAACCACTACTCCATAATTTAAATCTTAAAATAGATAATAAATCCATCTATTCAAAAATCTCAGGATATATTGACAGAGGAATCCAAAGCTTTCAACATTTCATAAATCTCTTTAGTACCATCATATTATTCATTTCTGCCATCACAATATTCTATGCATTTTTGTACCTCTTCTATAAACGTGAAAAAGAGATGCACTTATATCGAATCTTCGGGGCAACCCGCCTGGAACTAATAATTATCCTTGTATTTGAATCAGCACTTGTAGGGTTTATCTGTTCATCTATTGGATATCTCATCAGTTATTTTATCATCACCTCATACCTACCACAACACATTGAAACAATGAGTAATTTAATCCCAAAATCCCTTAAAAATACTATTTTTACATTTGATAAAAATAAATTATTCCTGTTTGATCACGTTAAGAACCTGCAATATATTATTATAGCTGTAATAACCTGTATAATCTCTGCATTCATTCCAGCCATGATTGGAACTTTAAAAAATAAATTAACAAATAATTAAATCAATTTTTACAAGACACCTATCGATTCCACATCCATACATACTTAAGAACTATATTAATTTTTTTTTATTTCTAACAGGATTTTTTAATTTTGAAATGTAATTAGTCGATAGATCATTCAAGAAATGGTATATTTATTTAATATTTTCACTCAAACTTGAGAACAAAATTAAATATATCAATGTTTAAGGAGAAACAGAACATGAAATACATGAGGATCATATTATTAATTATTGTTATGTTTGGCTTAACTATCGATTGGTCAAATAGTTTACATAGTAAAATTGTCTTGGAAAATCTTATCACGATGACAATAGATGGATTTGAAACAAAAGGTGACTGGACAATTAAATTCTCCAAGTTCCGTTCAAAAAACTGGGATGGTGGAAAAGAACGGGAAGATTCAAATAAATGGATCAGATGGCTTTCTCCTGTTGGTAAAACAAAAAGAGAACATATATTGCCAGACGGCGTTTTAAAAAATTCTGCTCTCAAAAGTGAAAATACAATTTTAGCCATCAAAGGTAAATGGGACTTCCCAAGCTTCAACTGGTTTGTCCTCGAGCCAAGTAAAATTCGTATGTCAAAAGATGGAAGTAAACGATGGCTTCAACTTGTTACTAAAAAAAATAGCCTGCTCCCAAGAAGAATTGAGCACAATAACAAAGTACATCCAAATTTCATCTGGATAACTGGAAAATTAAAAGAAGCCTATGTCTATGTCTGGGGTGGAAACTTTAATTATGACCTCGAAGCTCATTTTCAGGATTACAAAGGAAATGATTTTATCCTCCCAATCTCAAATCTCAGTTACAAAGGATGGAAAAATCTTAAAATCACTATTCCCATCGCTCTCAGACAAACTAGACATAAAATTCCAAATACTCAACCTCTAAAGTTTCTAAGATTTAAAGTTATTTCAGATCCCTATGAAGATCCATCTGAATTTTATATGTATATTGATTATTTCCATGCTATTGTCGATACATATGAACAAAGTTTCTTTGGTGAAGAACTACAATTTGTCGAAGATTACTGGGGAAATGGAAAATCCGATGACACCAAGGACAATACCACTGCGGAAAAATCGGATAAAAAAGAAGATAAATAAATTAAATTAGATTATTAAGGAGAATACCTATGAAAAAAATTAAGGGCTTAACAGCCATTGTGTTAGCTCTCGTTATTATCACAGGAGGAATTCTATTTGCCCAGGATGACAAAACTGAACCTTCCAGTGATAAAGCTGATAAAACTGAATCCTCTTCAAATAAAGAAGGTGATAGAACTAGCTTTATCCTTGATGATGAAGCAAAAGTAATCGGAAAAGATGTTTCTGATTCCCTTTACAGAATCACCCTCGATACTTTCGAAAATGCCGGTGAATGGTATGCAACTATGCCAAATGATCAGGGCATCATCGTTGCACGTAGACAGAAAGGAGTTCCAAAACCCCTTCAAATTAAAGGTGGATCAAAAAGTATCAATGAAAAAGTCAAAAAAAATCCACCTAAATATCGAAATGTTGATGGCACTTATCGAAAGGATTATCCAGTTCCATACAAAGATGAAAGAAAATATGTCCTGGGTGTCCGTGTCGATTTCCAAAGAAGAGGAAATAACTGGTTTGCTGTCTATCCATACCGACCCATACACATTGAAGGCATTGTAAAAACTTTTGAAGTCTGGGTAGCTGGAAGACAAAAAAATCATGAATTATTATTACTCGTACAAGACATTTACGGTGAAGATAAATTGATCTCCATGGGAAAACTTAATTTCCTTGGTTGGAAAAGATTATTCGTAAATATTCCAGATCAGATCGTTCAATATGATTACAAATTTACTACCCGTAGAGGACTTGTTTTCAAAGGATTTGTTGTTCAATGTAATTCCTTGGAATCTTGGGGAAAATACTATATCTACTTTGATAACTTAGTCGCTGAAGTCAGTCGTTTCTGGGAAGAATACCAGGATGAAAATGACCCAAGTGATATCTGGTAATAAATCAATTAAGGGGGAGTCTTTCAGGGTACTCTCCCTAATCCCATCCTATAAAAAAAATATAATAAAAATCATCTTCTATTTTATCGAATAAATTAATATATTTTCTCCATATAAAAATATTCAAATCAACATGAAATAATTTGATATCTCTAAAAAAATTATTATATAATTTAAAGAAAATTATACGAAATACCCCTGATATTTCCGAAAAATTATTATCATCTCATTTTCAATATATACAGGGATTGTAATAATGAATCAATTTAAAAATCTAATTAAAATTAACTTAAAAAATATTGATGCCCTTCAATCCTATGAAATTGATGACCAGGGATCTCTAATTCCTATATCTGACGAATTGAATTCGCAAAATCAGGAAAATCCATCACCCCAGAAAATGAATAACCAGACAAATCAAATTATCACAAACAACACTGAAAGCTTATCTAAACAATCGATTCCAAATGATAAAATAATTAATACCCAAACTGAAAATAATATTATTCAGAATGAACAAAATATCATTTCTGAAGATGATCCTATCATCGAAGAAGTCAATTTAGATGACGGCAATTTAAATGAAGAAAAATCATTTTCCAAATCAAATTATCCTACAACAAGCCAAAGTGTTTCCTACTCCTATCTTCAAAGAGAAAAAAATACATTGGAAAATAAAATCTATAATAATCTGAATATCTATTTCTCTGAAGAAATCAGTTTTATCCTCCCAATTACCTTCAAACCCTATCTCCAACAAAAAGATATTGAAGACTGCCACCAAAAATTATTATATCTTATGGAAGCAGGAGAAGATATTTCTGAAAAAACACTAATGTATTTTGGTTATTATTATTATATTACCTATAGAGACTTTGAAGGAATAAAACTCATTGAAAAATACTTCCACAAACTAAAAAAGAAAGATTATTTTTATAATCTCCTCGGTATCTTCTATCACAACATTGGTATGTATGATAACGCTAAATCTCTATTTAAAAAAGCAATTAAATCAACTGATCATCTTAAATCTCCTCACATATCTTTGGGATCACTTTATTTAAGTGCAAAAAAATATCAAAAAGCACTGGATCATTTTAAAATCGCTGAAAATACTTTTATAGAAACACCGGAATATCTCATCCTCGTCGCTAATGCCCATGAAGCCCTTGATCACCCAGAAAAAGCACTATTCTTTTATGAACTATATCTTAAAATTAAACCCGAAGACAAGGAAATCCTTAAAAAAGTCGCAAATCTCAATTACTCACTGGAATACTTTGAAAATGCCTTATATTATTTTAATCTAGCTGAAAAACAAAAAGTTATCATTATCAATATCACCTATCGAAGAGCCATGATTAGTTTATTCCATGGTGAGAAAGAAAAAGCAATTGATTATCTCATGGATATTTTAAAGCACACCCATTTCCCGCAAACAATAAACCCCTCAAACACCTTACTAATCTTAATAGTTAATGCTTTTAAACTGGGAATATTTGATCCACAAACATTCAAAGCCATTGATATCCTGCTCAATGAACTAAAAATCCCATTCAAAGCTTTTATAAACAAAGAAATAAAACCAGAAACCATAAATGAGCCAGATTCCCTCCTAAATCTTGCAAAAATATTAATCGAAAAAAAGAAATATCAATCAGGTATACAAATCCTAAAAAAACTTTTAAATCAAAATAAAAAAAATTATCACGCCCTTCGGGAATTATCAAAAGTATATTATTTCTTCCAAAACAAAAAAGACATGGCATATAACATATTTTTTTTACTTGATAAAAAGAAAAAAACGGATAGAGAGATTGATTTTTATCTAGCAATGTATTACTTTGATTTGAGAATTTGGAACAAGGCAATTATTTTTTTTGAGAAAGCTATTAACAAAAATTTTTACCACCCCGAATTATATAATAAATTAGTCGACACCTATAAAGAATTAGGAGATCATCAGAGTGCAAAATATTTTATTAAACAAGCTATTTTAAAAGATCCTGAAAATATTCAATTGAAAATTCTTCTCGGTATGATATATTTTAATGCAAACGAAAATAATAAAGCAATTCGACAATTTAAAAAAATTATTGAAATCGATCCTGAAAATAAATTAGCGCATTATTATCTTTCTAAAATCTATAAAGATGTACTACATAAAGAATCAAAAGAGCATTATTCTAAATATTTGGATCTTTAATTTCTAAAAGGAGCTATCATTTTATGCCGACAAATGATCCTCAAAAAATTCAAACTATAATCAGAAACCTCGAAGGTGTCTTAAAAACAACACGTGATGATACCCAAAAACGTCGCGTATACAAAGAAATACAACACTGGAAAAAAGAATTGGAAATGTCATCCAATGCTCTGATAGATTTAGAAAATGAAGAATACGAAAAATCCGCTCCAGGAAATCATTCAGAGAATTCACATATTGACCCCCTTGAAGAATTTGAAATCCTAAAACTTATAAAAATTATACAATTCAATCATAAATTAAATAATCGGGAATTGGACGAAATATACACATTTGTTAAATATTTTGAAGACGAATATCTTGGTATGCTCGGAGAATATCACATAAAATTGGACTATAATATAGCTCATGTAAGAGAAGGATTTTATACAAAAGTTCATGACATTCATCTCGCGATTAAGAATTATGCTGAATCCTTGTTAAGAATTGATAATAATACTTTTGATAGTTCTCAAAAATCCAGACAAAAAATGGATGCTCAGGTTGAATATCGTAATTTAATTTCAAAAGTTGGTGAGTTCTTTAAAAAATTATATCAATTTATAGATAATCTTATTGAGGATAACCAAAATGGTGGGAATCTCGTTTCAAATCCTCATCATAAATTAAAATTTGATTCAAAGTTGGATGTCTCCCAAGTCCTACAGGGATGTACAGTCATCGAAGGTTTAAAAGATCTTCACCATTTCCTCTCTGAAATCATGAATTATCTAAATCTTCCTGATCTTAAAAAAGACGAATCATAAAAATAAAAGGGTTTTAATACAAATATGGCAAGAATTGATACGAATAATAGCATCATCGGTGAAAAGTCCTATTTCCAGGGACGTTTCATGGTTAAAGGAAAATTACGTGTCGATGGAAAATTCGAAGGCGGTGTTCTGGAAGTTGATCAATTGGAAGTTGGTCCAAAAGGTAAGGTCAAAACTGATATATATGCAAATACTGTCAATGTCGAAGGGTTAATCATTGGAAACATCGAAGCTAAACTACGAGTTTATCTCCTACCCACAAGTAAAGTGATCGGGAATATCCGCACAAAAGAACTAATCAGCAGAGAAGGCGTTACGTTTGAAGGAAACTGCGTCATCAGCGATAATTTTACCCAATCCCCTAAAGAAGCCCTTATAAAGCTTTTTAATGAAGAAAATTAATCAAAAAAAAATATTAATTACTTCTGGAGACCCCCATGGAGTGGGTGTTGAAATCATTTTAAAAACACTCACCCCAACTGATTTCCCATATTTTCTTATTATTGGTTCTAAAAATATTTATGATCAATATCAACAAATCCTCAATATCGATAAACCCATCCATATCCTAAAAGATATTTCTTCAGAGTTTGATCCTCAAAAATTAAATATTCTGGAAATCCCATATGATCATGAAATTCATCCAGGAATATTAAGCCCTTACGCTGGAGGGCATGCTATAAATTGTTTGGACGCTTCGATTGATCTCATCAAAAAGGATTTTTCAAAAATATTGATCACAGCCCCTGTAAATAAAGAAGCCATCGCTAAATCTATTCCCCATTTCATTGGTCATACAGAATATCTTGCTGATCACTTCCAAATCCCCAAAGTCACTATGCTCATGGCATCTCATAAATTCAATGTCGCCCTTGTCACAACTCATCACCCCCTATCAGAAGTCAGTAATCTTCTCTCTATAGAAAATATTTCTACAACAATCTTCCACGCTAATCAATTCTTACTGAGCCAGGGTATAAATAAGCCTAGTATTGCTGTTTGTGGACTGAATCCCCACGCTGGTGAGGGTGGAAAAATAGGTCACGAAGAATCAGATCTTATTATCCCAGCAATCAATAAAACAAAATCTCTTGGTATCAATGCCCAAGGCCCCTTCCCTGCCGATGGACTCTTTGCACAAATCCATGAAAATCCCTATGATATCTATATAGCCATGTATCATGATCAGGGTTTAATCCCATTTAAAGTGCTGTCATTCCACAATGGAGTTAATATCACCCTCGGACTACCCTTTCATAGGATTTCTGTAGATCATGGCACAGCATTTAATATTGCTGGCAAAGGAATAGCAAATACCAATAGCCTCAAAGAAGCCATGCACAGAGCCCGAATAATCATGCAAAATATTTAATCTTCCCCTATTGAAATTAATATTATATTTCGATAAATGATTTCACAATACTTTATAGCTGGTTAAAATTATATACTGATAATCCTTCTCAAAATTAAAGTAAAAAACTTCTGATTCGGTAGGTGAGTGTAGTCGAACCATCCGTTGAAAATTTCAAATACAGCAGAGTATCAGTATGTTATTCATACCATAGATCCCTATAAAATAATCATAAAAGGAGTTAATTCATTTTAAAATCACTAATAATACTTTCCATCATTTTGACAACCTATCTCACAACAATCCCCCTCTACTCCCAAAATGACAAATATCTCGCAATTCGTCCCTATGGGAGTTTAGGTATAACTGCAGTAAATCAGGATACTCCGTACACTGATCGATTCAATTATAGCTTCGGATCTCAATTTGTCTATGAAATTGGTACTAAGGATGTCGATCTGGGATTAGGATTAGACCTGGGATACAATCGTATGTATAACATCTTTAAACCCTGACATCAAATATAATTATTTGCGTACTTTTATCATCGGTGAGTTGAACATTAAAACGAATTATATCGCATATATTTTCCAATTTGGTCTGGGTGCTAAATGGGGTCTAAATGATGCCAGCTATACCCGATTTATCTTTAATTACTCTATGGGATATCAACTTATATTATCTGAATCGTTTTCAATTCCCCTGATAATTCAATCGGACTGGACAAGCTACTCAAAAAGAATCATTGGTTCACTAACAATCATGATGGGAGTTTCATTTAATATCAATCTTTCAAAAAAATCAAAGCCCATCAACAATTATAATTTTCATTACAACATGGAGTAAATTATATTACACATCATTGCACACGACATTAGATTATTTTATAGCAAAACGTCCCCAATAAATATTAAATGATTAAGAATACTATAAAATTATCCGAAAACACTTGACAATACAGAAAATCATATTAATATTACTGTCTACTCTAAAACTTTACAAGAAAGCGAGGTGATGTAACTAAATGACGAAAATTGAAGTGGGGGAAGACGAACCCATAGAATTGGCGATCCGCCGTTTTAGAAAAAAATGCGAAAGGGATGGTATCAATCGTGAACTCAAAAAAAGATCATTTTATGAAAAACCTAGCCTACGCAGAAAACGAAAAAAAGAAACTCTCCAACGTAAGCTACAAAAAAGAATACGGAGACAAAATCAAAAAAGATAATCTTCCAATGAGAGAATGTTAACAACGGATTAACATTCTTTCAGATCACTTACTAAAAATTAAACGACACCCCTGTTTATATATTTCATAAAGTGATTGATCTTTCGCACTCCTATACATCTTTTCTAAATCTTCCAGTGCTATTCCATGAATCCGATATAAATACATAATCAGAAAATTACTCAAAATCCTTTTCATAACACCATGTTTAATATACTTATATGAAGATACCACTACTGGTTCACTAATCACAAATATTTTATCCCTAGATAATTTTTTGCGAAGCATATCAGAATAGATTACATCCTCCATAAATCCTTTAGAAAAAGGGTTCTTATTAAAAAAATCCCGTCGAATAAACATGGCATTGGTACCCACTATATTATTAAACAATATTGTCCTGAGATTCAAAATCCATTCAGTAATTCCAAAGGCAAAGGGGTGACTATATCTTTTGAGAAAGCATCCCGCTATAATTCTATCATCTTTTAAAATATCAGAAATCATCTGAAGACCGTTTTGAGGTAATATCGTATCCAGGTGAAGAAATAATAATACATCTCCATGAGAATGTTCAGCCCCAAGATTCATACTTTCCCCACGGGATAATACAGTATGATCCAGTGGATTATTAACTATTATTAAAGAAATCTTAGAAGAGCTAATATAGTCAGATATCATAGAAACCAAAGATCCCAGAAAATCTTTCTCCCCGTCAGAAATAATAAGTTCACACTCAATATCCTGTTGAATCAGAGAGTCTAATTGAAGAAATATATCTTCTTGTATAGCTCTGAATATAGGAATGATGATTGATATCATATTAAAATCTTTTTCTGTAAATCCAAATANNGATATACAGCTATACCATAGGAGACAGCAAGATTCAGCGATTGTTTCACCCCATACATAGGAATCTCTACTGCATGGTCTGCAAGTTCAATGACCTCATCACGAATCCCGCTAACCTCATGCCCAAATACAAGAGCTATTGGATATTGAACCTCCAGTTTTCTATAATCATTACTTCTATCCGTATGTTCCACTGCTATAACTTGTACCCCTGCTTTTTGAAGAGACATCACAGCTTCCACACTATCCTTAAAATACTCCCAGGGGACACTATCCACCGAACCAAGAGCAGTCTTGTCAATCTCTTTTCTGGGAGGTTGTGCTGTCATCCCACAAAGGATTAATTTTTCAATTCTTGCACCATCTGACGTTCTAAAAACAGATCCCACGTTATACATACTACGAATATTGTCAAGAATACTAAATATCGGAAATCTTTTATCCTTGCTATGCTCTTCTAAACTAGGTCTTTGACTCTTAATTTCCTCATAACTCAGTTTCTTCAAGACAACCCCCTGTTAAACATTTGATAAACCAAGATAACCCAACTTCGGCAATACCTCTGACAAAGAAATACAATTTAAACTCAAACGAGAAGTATCGGAACCAAAAATTTTAATTCCGATTGTTTACCTTCTTAATGGCTTTGTCTGATAGTATTGAGAAATCACGTATTTTTTGATGAATTAAATCATTACAAACTAATTTATAAATTAATTCAAAATCAGTGAATTTTTATAAAGGTATTTTTTCATTAATTCAGATGAACCCTTTCTCTCACGGCATAGCCCTTTTCTATAGTCTGGATAGTACAGGCTTCAATAATTGGGTCATGCTCAAAAAATAGTATCCATTGTTTCTTACAAGCTTCATGTAATAATTTTTTCTTTTCCTGGATAGTAACCAAGGGTTGTAAGTCATATGCCATAACCCAGTGAGGAAAGAGATGAGCCGTCGAAGGAACCAGATCTGCACAATAAAGAAGGGTATTCATTCGATCAGATATTTTTACTAATTGCTGTCCTATGGTATGACCATTATATACCATGACATCAATGTTTGGAAAGAGTTCTATACTACCACTGATAATACGAAGTCTTTTTGAATCTGTGAGAGGCTTAATAATATTCTGGGTGTAACTCTTATGATCATATTCTGAAGGATTATTTGCCCAATCATAATTCTTTCTCTGAATGTAATAGAGGGCATTACGAAAAGTGGGTCGCATGATACCCATTTCATCCAGCTCAACAGCTCCACCAGCATGATCAAAATGAAAATGGGTAAGGATAACGTGGGTTATTTCATCTTTTGATAAACCTGCATTATTTAATGACATACTGAAAGAGTATTCTGAGAAATCTATAGCATAAATCTCTTTCTCCTTCTCAGAAAAATATCGATATATACCACAATCAATCAATATATTCTTATTTCGGCCTTTTAATAATAAACAGCGTAAGGCTAGCTCTACACGATTTTTATCATCAGAAGGGATTTTTTGTTCCCATAACGGTTTTGGGACAACACCAAAGAACGCACCACCATCCAGACGAAACCTCCCTGTCTCTATAGGAATGATTTGATATTCAGCTATGTTCATGTGGTAATCATTTTGTTATTACTAGTTTATTATTTGGAGATTATCCCATAATTTAGCCAACGGGATATTATGTGTTATATTTTTTTAACTGGATCTGCCGAGCCTTCTGAGAAACAGCATTAGGAGTTCTATTAAGGGAATCGGCGATTTCTTCATAAGTTTTTATTGTATAGTTTTGTTTAAGAAAGGATATTTCGTCATCAGTCCAAGAATGACGCTTTCCTTTGTTGTTTAAACGACTAATTTTCTTCCTGTGATTCTCAGATTTCTTTAGCCCAAGTAAAGATGCTTTCTTATCTACACTTGCTTTGGACTTATTTAATATCTTAGATATATGCCTGTTACTATTATTTGAGTATAAGTCAATCAATAGCTTTTCTTCAGCACTTGTCCAATTGGCAAATGCTTTTTTACTTCCTGTATCAGAGCAACTTCCATTGTTTTGTTGAAGATTTTCCATCTCCCCTCCCACCAATAGATTCAATAGTCATAAGTACATCATCCGTTATTATATGGAGTATTGGTTGCTTAATAATTACTAATGGTATCGCATGAAAACAATTTAGAGCTTTGAAAATATATTAAAAGTACCCAAATTGTCAATAAAAAAAACATTTTATATCGATATTATTATAATGAATTTTATTAGACTGTTTAACTACTAAATCCATCTTAAATCTCTAAATATATTTTTAAATACATTTTCGATAATGTTTAAATCAGCATCGCCGTCATTAGGACATATTTGATCATAACGCATTGTAACTCTATATTTTTCATTCTGTTGCCCACTGCTTGACCTTATATAATCCCACAAACTAAGTCCACCCAAATCAAAATATACCTTCACCAAAACACCCTCATCGTCATTGAACATTGCCAATCCTAATACGTCCACTGTGTTTGCTAATTTACCATGAGGAATATATTCACAATATACCCAGCCATCACCAGAATATTCAGCATCTAATTCAAATTGGAAGCGATCCTCAAGAACTTCTTCAATAGCCTGGATCTCATAAGATGGTGCTACAATTACTTCCACTCTATCTTTGGAGTCCACAGCCCCTGGGATATCAGCTTCTGCATAGAGATAATAGACCAATTCCTTTTCTTCACTGATATCAGCACCATAAGGTATTTCAAAATCAAAATCATACTTCTGTTCAAACCCCTTGTCTACTTTAAATGGTTCATCCAGCACAATCTCATCAAGGACTTCAGTATTAGTAGTATCAGACTCTGCGTATTCTTCAATATGTCCATCGGAATATTGCACAACTTCAACTTCACCTGGCTCTATCCATCTTAATTTCAATTGTATTGATAATTTATTGATCGTCTGCTCAGCACTTCCACCTGTTAATAGAAGATATCCAGTAATTGTTTCACCCTGTGAATATGTTTTCTCTTCTTCATCCAAAATAATTTGTACTTTGGCACCGCCCATACCCACTGCAGCTTTCATTTTATCAAATATTCCCATAATTTGCCTCCATCGTTAATATATATTGGTAGTACTATAAAATTGAAATATTTTGAAACATGGCTCGAGAGCCTCACCATGACATTGTTGATCTTACGACTTCAATTTTAAAAGAGTTTTAGTATACATCAAATATAATCTCCAAAAATATTTTTTTGATTTTTTTTTATAAAAATTATGCCGTGACTAGATATATAAAAAGAATAGATATTTATAATATGTAATTAGAAGTTTTTATATAATGTTTAATATTTCCCCTTGCTAAATATTATTGTCATATTATATTTCATATTACAGGTAGAATTATATTCATATAGAATAGTTTATTTAAAAAATTGTATGTGGCTTAGAGGATAAGTATGTTCTTTTAAAATTAATTCATAACTGAGGAAAATATATGACAGATGTACAAAATCAAATAGATAAAAGAAATATAGCTATCAATAAGGTGGGAATAAAAAAGATTCGATATCCCATATCCTTATTTGACAAGCAAAACGAAATCCAGCACACCGTAGCGGATGTTAATATGTATGTATCTCTTCCTAAGGAGTTTAAGGGTACACACATGAGCCGTTTTGTGGAGGTGATTAATAAGTATCAACGAGAAATCGAATTGAACAATATCCATGAAGTGCTTCATTTCATGAAAGATCGACTGGATGCACAAGATGCCCATTTGGAGATGATTTTCCCCTACTTTATAGAAAAGATCGCACCAGTGAGTCAGGAAAAAGGGCTTATGGATTACTCCTGCTCTGTTCAGGCCGAGATCAATTCAAATAACGAACTGGATATTATCCTTGGAGTCACAGTCCCTATCACAACATTATGTCCCTGCTCCAAAGAGATCAGTCAATACGGTGCTCATAATCAGCGAAGTGAAGTGACTATCAAGGTCAGGATGAATAAATTTATCTGGTTTGAAGAACTGATTCAAGTTATTGAAAGCTCTGGATCCTGTGAAATATATTCTCTTCTCAAACGAGAGGATGAAAAATACGTCACTGAGAAAGCATATGAAAATCCTGTCTTCGTAGAAGATATCGTCAGGATAATCACAGAAAAATTATCAAGAGATCATCGTATTTTGTGGTTTACTGTTGAAAGTGAAAATTTTGAAAGTATCCATAATCACAATGCCTATGCATTTATTGAGCAAGATTACAGAGATTAATAATTTTTTACAAAATTTGTTAGCATAAATCTTATTAAATCACTCATATTATACTTTAAATTATATGATAATATTATTAAATTCAAAATAACTTTTCATATTGGATTTAACAGTGAATAACGATCAATTAAATAGTATCAATGAAACTTATAAACCTAGAGTTCTCATTGTGGATGACATCATTCAGAATGTAGAACTCCTAAAGGCATTTTTAATCCCAATGAATTATCATCTGGATACTGCTTTTGATGGAGAACAAGCTCTTAAAAAAGTTGATGAGTTTCATCCAGACTTAATATTGCTGGATATTATGCTTCCAAAGATAGACGGTTATGAAATTTGTAAGAAATTAAAAAATGATCCCAAATATAGGCACATAATGATCATTATGATAACAGCCCTGTCAGATTTAGAAAACGAACTTCAAGGTATTGAAGTGGGAGCAGATGATTATCTCACAAAACCGTTTAATCAGATGTTATTAAGTGCCCGGATTAAATCCCTTTTGAGAACAAAATATTATAATGATCAGTTAGAAAATGCTGAAACGGTCATTTCAAGTCTGGCTCTAAGTGTAGAAGCGAAAGACCCCTATACCGAAGGACATTGCGAAAGATTGTCAAAATACTCTGTAGCCCTTGGACATCGTCTTGGATTGAATATGCAGCAACTTAGAGCATTAAATGGTGGTGGTATCCTTCATGATGTTGGAAAAATAGGAATCTCTGATATGATTTTATTAAAACCAGGTCCTCTAACCGATGAAGAAAAATTAATTATGAATAAACACCCAGAAATTGGAGAAAATATTTGTAAACCTCTTCATTCACTGAGACATGTTCTCCCTATCATCCGACATCATCATGAAAAACAGGATGGAAGTGGTTATCCTGACGGATTAATGGGAGAAAATATCCCCATTACTGCACGAATACTACAAATTGTTGATATTTACGATGCCCTTGTCACAAAGCGTCCTTATAAACCAAGCCTCAAACAAACAGAAGTTTTCAAAATTATGGATTCAGAAGTAGCCAAGGGTTGGTGGGATAAACACATTTTTGAAGAATTTAAAGCGATGGTTCAAGAAAAGGATTGGCTTAAGGATTTACCTGATATTAAAATAAATTACTAAACTATAAACAGAATTTGAAAGGAGAATATTTGTAGAAAAATTTCTATTCGCCGTAGTTATATAGAAAAAAGTTTAACCCTACAATAATTATTATCTAAAACTAAAATTATATATTTTTGAAAGAAATATACCAGAATTAATTATAATCGGAATTAAAAATTTCAGTTCCGATACCCTTCGGGTATTTAAGCCTTCTTTACTCTTCCAATGAATTGTTGTGAAAAAATTTAATATAATTCATCTGATTACGTCAACTGTTTAAATGAAGTATATTATAATTTTATTTTAAGTCCTTACTAACTGTTTCTTTAATTTTTCTGACTACCTCGGGATCTTCCAGAGTTGAAGTATCTTGCGAAATTTCTTCTCCTTTTGCAATTGTACGAAGGATACGCCTCATTATTTTACCACTCCTTGTTTTAGGGAGACCAGGCACAAAAACTATTTTATCAGCTTTAGCAATCGCTCCGATTTCTTTTGAAATGACTTTATTGATATCATTTTTTAATTCATTATTCTGATTTGAGTCCTTCAGCACAACATAAGCAAATATACCTTCCCCTTTAATATCATCAGGATATCCTACAACTGCCACTTCAGCAACACCAGGGTGATGTCCAATAGCTGATTCTATTTCTGCCGTACCGATTCGATGTCCACTAACATTTAAAACATCATCCACTCTCCCTGTAATCCATATATACCCGTCTTCATCATAGATAGACCCATCACCTGTAAAGTATACCGGTTTCCCATTTTTTTTTGCTCTTGAAAAATAGTTTTGAACAAAGCGATCTGGATCACCCCATATTGTACGAATCATGCTAGGCCAAGGTCTTACTATACATAACAAACCTTTTTCATTCGTTTTAACTATATTTCCATTCTCATCAATAATTTCCGCCATAATACCAGGTAAGGGGAAAGTAGCTGATCCTGGTTTTGTCGGAGTAGCTCCAGGTAGAGGTGTTATCATGTGCCCACCAGTCTCGGTCTGCCACCATGTATCAACGATAGGACATTTTTGATTCCCAATAGAATTATAATACCACAACCATGCATCCGGATTTATAGGTTCTCCAACAGTTCCCAGTATCCTTAATGAGCTTAAATTATATTTCTTAGGTTCTTCTGAGCCCACCTTATGTAGCAATCGAATAGCAGTAGGGGCAGTGTAAAATTGATTGACCTTATAATTCTCTATCATACGCCAGAAACGACCCGCATCAGGGTGAACTGGTACACCCTCATACATAAGAGTTGTTCCACCAACCGAAAGA
The DNA here is from genome assembly GCA_002450905.1 of Spirochaetia bacterium UBA6919. Classification (GTDB taxonomy): domain Bacteria; phylum Spirochaetota; class UBA6919; order UBA6919; family UBA6919; genus UBA6919. The sequence goes on along the minus strand of DKAT01000067.1, from coordinate 28,275 downwards.
GGTCCATAGACAATATAAGTATGACCAGTTACCCAACCTATATCAGCTGTACACCAGTAAACATCATTTTCTTTCAGATCGAATACCCATTCCATTGTGAGATGAGACCAAAGAATATAACCAGCCTGACTGTGTTGAACACCCTTTGGTTTTCCAGTACTCCCCGAAGTATAAAGGAGAAACAAGGGATCTTCACTGTCCATGACCTCAGGCTCGCATTGATCCGATTCTTTGTCAACAAGAGAGGAATATAAATGATCTCGTCCTTTGATCAGATCTATTTTTTCTTTATTTCTTTCAACTATAATGACATTCTGAACACATTCACAACCATTAGCAAGGGCTTGATCTACTATTGGTTTCAACAAACTGGGTTTACCTCTCCTATAACCGCCATCGGCTGTGATAACCAATTTTGCCTTGGCGTCAATTACTCTGTCTCTAAGGGATTCAGCAGAAAATCCACCAAATACTACAGAATGAATTGCTCCTATACGGGCAATAGCTAACATCATAACAGGGAGTTCAGGGATCATAGGCATATATATAATTACCCTATCCCCTTTTTTTATACCAAACTGATTTTTTAGGAGGTTAGCAGTTTTATTTACTTTTCTATACAACTCATTATAAGTGATTTTCTGAATATCTCCAGGCTCACCCTCAAATATTATTGCCGTTTTATTTCCCTTTGTTTTTAAATGGCGATCAAGACATTGAACCGTGACATTGAGCTTTCCCCCAACAAACCATTTATAGAATGGAGCATTGGATTCATCAAGAACTTTATCATAGGGTTTGATCCAATCAATTTTCTGTTTAGCCAATCGATCCCAAAACCCTTCCAGGTCATTTACTGATTCATTATATAATTTATTATATTCATCCATATTTTTTATCAGTGCATTGTCAGATAATTCTTTAGGGGGTTGAAATATTTGATTTGCTAAGCTCATAACAATCTCCTTTATATGGTATTTTTGAAAATCAATTTAAACATCATTTAAATATTAAATAATTCCTAATTGAAATCAAGACCTTTTTTGTTACAACAAAAATATATATAAAATATTTAACATATTGGCTATTAAAAGATATTAAAAAAATCCGATGATTTGAGGAATAACTGGGGGTAAAATTATGATATTAACTGAAAATCTCAATTGTTGTAATCTCTGTGAAGGTGTTGAGTTCAAAGATTTCTATCAATATGAAGGATTTCATTATGTTGAATGCATTCATTGTGGCTTAATATCTCAAAATCCTCAGCCTGCACTGGTTGAAATAAATAATATCTATGATGAAAGCTATTTCCAATATGAATTTACTAATCATAATGCCTTCTTTAATTTGATGAAACTTGGATTAAAAGATATATCCTTTGATGAAATAACTTCCCATTTTGGTTCGGATAAAAGAATATTAGATATTGGTTGTGCTACAGGGTTACTATTAAATTATCTGAAGGAAAAGGGTTGGAATACAAAAGGAGTAGAGATTTGCAAGGAATCAGCACAATATGCTATTAATCATTTCAACCTGGATATCGTTACAAAACCTCTTAGTGAAAGCGAATTTCCTGATAATTATTTTCATGCTATCCATTTCTCACATCTTATCGAACATGTACCCAGCCCCTATGACTTTTTAAAAGAGGTATATAGAATACTTAAACCCGGTGGATATGCTATCATAACAACACCTAATGTGGAAGGACTCTTTGCAAAGGTATTCAGAAGTACATGGAGGAGCGCAATCGCTCAACATCTTTTCTTATTCTCAAAAAAAACATTGTCTAATCTGATATTAAAGTCTGGATTTAATATTCTAAAACAAGTTTCCTGGGGTGGCATACCTATTGAAAGAACTCAGGGATCCATTAAAAAAATTACTGATCGATGGGTGAAATTCATGAATATAGGAGATGTAATGCTCTTTCTAGTCCAAAAATAGTATTTGATTAATATTATTGAATTGCTCCAAAATAAATATCCCTATGATCACCATTGCTTATTAGATTATTACATATTCATTTCACAATAATCTGCAGTAAAACATATTTCTCAAAACTCCCCTCCCCTTCCGCAAAATTATCTAAAAACTTAGATATCAATTGCTATAAGTCAAAAATACTTAACTAGGAAAATAAAATATTTTTTAAGGTATAAAAAATTAATATAAACTTGACGATCTTTATAAAATTAAGTATTCATTATTGATTAGAATAAATATCTATTCTGTAATGAAAGGAGTCATATCAAATGAAAAATAAATTGAGATTTACTATACTATTATCTATTACCCTCGTTTATATTACAGGAATCTCTTTTCATATAGCATACGCCAAAAACAAGAATATAAAAAAAGCAAATCATTTTTATCATATTGCCATAACTGAAACTAGTTTACTGCAAAAGGAATATTTTCTTAAAAAAGCTCATTCATTAAATCCATCGGATAGTAAAATATCTTTTCAATTGGGAAGAACTTTATTTCTTCGTAAAAAAATTAGTGAAGGTGAAAAATATTTATTACTAGCTGCAAACAATAAAAATTATTCTCATCAAGCTTATAAATTTCTTGGTGAATATTTTTATGAAGTAAATAATTTACCTAAAGCAGATAAATATTTAAGAATATTAGTAAAACACCATTCAGAAGATAATTACCTCAACAATTTATTATTGGGTAAAATAAATACTCACGACGGACTTAAAAATTATAAGGACTCCAACATATTCTTTTCCAAAGCATATTCTTTACGTCTTCAAAAAAATGACTATGAACTCCTATATTACCAAGCAGAAAATTACTATTATTTAAATGATTTTCCAAATGCAATTCATTATTTATCCCTCTACCCACACAGCAATAAAAATAATCAAAGTGCTTTTAGACTTCTCATACTATCCTTTAAAAAATCAAACCAAATTGATAAATTAAGACAAACTATAATAGAATATAGAAAAGTATGGCCTAGAGATCAGTGGCTCAGTGAGAATTTATAATATTTTTATCACCTCCATAAAAAACATCTTGACATTTCCATAAGTTTTTTTTTATATTCATCCCAATCAAATCAAAATGCCGGAGTGGTGAAATTGGTAGACACGCGGGACTCAAAATCCCGTGGAGGCGACTTCGTGTCGGTTCGAGTCCGACCTCCGGCAAATCAAATTTATAATCTGATCAATAATTTTATTCCTTAAAAGTAGAAAGTCTTGAAGTACACAAAACTAATGTCAAGGTTAAGACTGTACCGGGATAGCAAAATCAAACTATAATTGATATAATTAATAATCTGAGCAATTCAAAGATCTTATCAAAATGACAAATTGTTAATCATCATTATAAATTGATCCACAAACATCTCACCCATGGGAGAAATATGGGAAAATCATGGGAAAAATATAGACTAGAATCTTAGGTTAAATTCTTAATTTAGATCAAATATCTTAAAGACAAACTAGCCTGCTTATTTTGAACAGAAAAATATAAATTTATACAGTTAAATACAATATCTTGCATTTTTTTAATTTGTTTCTTAATTTTCTAATCTGATTTATCTTGACCTTGGTTCCACGGAGATCAACCCATTTTAATTTTATTAGATTATTCAATGAGGTAATATCTTTTATTTGTAGATTCCCAAAAAGACCAAGATGAGTAATAGTTTTCATATCTTTTATTGGACTAATATCTGTGACGCTGGTCATGCTGATATCAAGCTTTGATAAAAGCTTTAATTCTTTTAAAGGATTCAGATCTGAGACTTCTGTTAAACTTAGATCAATTTGTTTAATATTTTTAAGATCTTTCAAGGCTGATAAATCTGTGATCTTCGTATTATATAAGATAAGTTCCTCTAAATTACTTAATTCCTTTATTGGTGATAAATCAGAGATTTGAGAATCCCCAAGATCAAGCTCCTTCAAGTCTTTTAATTCTTTAATCGGGGATAAATCACTAACTTGAGTTTTATTCAGATCTAAGATTTGTAATTTTTTTAACTCGGTTAAAACGGTGATATCGGAAATTTGTGTTTTCCAGATAATTAATGTTGTAAGATTTTTTAATTCTTTTAAGGGAGTAATATCTGTGATCTGTGTCTTACTTATGTTAAGAAATTCTAAATTAGTAAGATATTTTATTGGAGTCAGATCTTTTATATCTCTATCTTTTAAATCCAGATATTTTATATTGGATAATTGATCCATTGTAAAATCCAGTCCCATTTGTTTTAACCACTTTTGAGTTTCTTCTAAGTTATTTTGAGGATAACAATTTATTGAGAGAGAGAACAGGATTATAAGAATAATAAAAGTATTTTTCATTCGAATCTCCAGGAGAATATTTAAATTTTAACTTATCTTCTTGATCGAAATTTAACATCCAATTTATAATATCTGTTAAAAAAAACAAAAATACTTTTTAATAGCACAACACTTTTTAAATTTTTTTATTATATTATTATCCTAATTCAACAAACATTTTTGCCACTTTGTATAAAAAAAATTAAATATAGATTTCTCAAGATACCCAATTCATTTTTTATTTAAACTAAGGAGTTTTGTAATGTCTTTTGATGAATTTAAAAAAAATATTAATGAATTAAATGAAGGTTTTGCAAAGGATAGTATGAAAGACCTTCTAAGAGATCTACCCAGCTTATGCACTATAGATCCAAATAATATTCTATGGGATAGAAAAATGCTCTCTGTACGTTTGATTCAGTTGGTATCCAAGGATGGCAAGTCATCTCAAATGATAATTTATAATAGTTTAACAAAAAAATGGACTCATTTTAAGACTATTTAAAATTAATTTATTAAAATAAAATGGTTTGTTAAAAATCTCCCCTCTATATGGAATATAATTAATATATTCACATTTCTGAAAAAATCATGTGTTGTATATTATCTATATAAGATTAATATAATTAATATATTTTCTAACTCTTTTTTTCTTAAATATTTCTTCTTGAAAAGATTTATTTTCATCGATAAAGTGTTTAATAGGGTGTTTCATTTGGTATAATTTTTGATACAATTCCTTAAGAAGGAGGTTGACTATGATAGACAATGAAAAATGGTTACAAGTTAAGGGCGACCCTGCTATCCGACAATTAGTCTTCCAGCAATCCAGAGTTGAAAGTATTTTTGACCGACGTATTGATGGTTTAAATGAGATTATAAATGAATTAATGTGTAATAGAGGTGTGTATTCTGTCAGGATACACTATTCCAGTAATCAACTTACCTGCTGGACATTAGAGAATCCCTATAGTTATGACGTGCATGTAGGTGAAGGTGTTTTTGATCCGGATTTCGTAGAAGAATTTGGGATTTCCAAATCTAATTTTCCTACCAAAATCCCCAGTGATGCAGTTATGCCAATTTTAGAGGAATTAAAGGGATTTCGATTCCTTGATGATACAATCTATTTAAGAAATGCATCCATCAATCGTGTGAATGGCATGATCAGCCTGACATTCTCTTGTGATGGATCTCATTATATATCTTATGAAGAGTTTTACAGCACATCAATCATTTTAAAAGAATAATCACAAAGCATTATTAATGGGAACTTGAATTATTTCTTGCTCCCATTTAATATATTTTATTCAAATCATACAAATTGTATCAAAAATCTCTTCGATATTTTGGACATGTTTGTTAAAAATCAATTGATTTCATGAAATTAATTGACTTTTGATGAACACTAGTTATTTTTAAGTTGTTTTTAAAGAGTTTTTTTAAATTATATATTCTGTTTAAATAACAGTAATTTAACGTGATAAGGATAAATAAAATGTCGCATGCATTGGTTCAGTTAACTAAAAATGAAAATCAATACGGCCCCTCTCCTAAATGCTATGATATCATTAAAAATCTAACGGTTGAGGATTATATTTTCTATTCCAGAGAATCTGTAGGGGTAATTGAAAATGAAATATCAAAATCCTGTCAACTCCCTGCTGAACAAATTATTCTGGGATATGGTGCTGAAGATATTATTAAAAATCTATTTACCCATTATATATTTCCTGGAGATAATGTTCTAATTCCTGATTTATCCTGGTGGTATTATAAAGCTCTTGTTGAACAACGAGATGCAAAACCATTTATGTACCCACAATCCGAAGCAGGAACTGAATACACTCTAAACATTGATGATATCTTAAGAATGGAAAAAGAATTAAAACCTAAATTTACTCTCATTTGCTCTCCTAATAATCCCACTGGAAACAGCATTGATCTAAAGGACTTTGAAAAACTTCTTCAAATGAATAAAGATCGTATTGTCTGTCTGGATGAAACATATTGGGGTTACTCTACAGATACTACAGAAGTTCTAAAAGAATTATTGAAAAAATATGATAACTTAGTAATTATTAGAAGTTTCTCAAAATATTATGCTCTTGCAGGTATTCGCATTGGATATGCATTTTGTGGATCAAAAGTTAAAAGTCATATGAAGTTTTATGACAAAATCCTCGGATTTAACAGGATTTCCGAAAAACTGGTGCTGGCTGCCTTATCTGATAAAGAATATTATCTTAAGATTAATCAGATGATTATCGAAGATAGAGACATGTTATTTAAAGAAATTAATAAATTATCTAAAATCATAGCCTATAAATCTGATGCTAACTTTCTATTAATAAAAGTACCTTCAGAATTATCAAAACCAATTGATCAACTCATAAAAGATCGTGGGCTACAAATAAAGTTCTTTTCAGAACCATCATTTATTGATTATGCAAGAATATCAATTGGTACCAAAGAACATTCTAAAATCATTTTAAGTTCAATACAAGAAAAAGTAGCAGAGTTTACCAAATAATCAAATATAATCATGAAAGAAACATTCAAACCCTATGACACAGAAGAATATTTTGATTACTATTTTTTTAGGCCTCTTGCATCTCTCATTGTAAAAATAACAATAAATACGCCAATAACCCCAAACCAAATCACTTTTGCTTCTCTAATTATAGGAGTCATTTCAGGAATATTTTTTTATTTTGACGATATCAATTACATTTTACTAGGTGTTGTTTTATTAATGATTTCAAACATCCTTGATTGTAGTGATGGACAATTAGCTCGCGCACGACGAACTGGCGGAACGATGGTAGGACGCGTATTAGATGGTGTGGTCGATGGATTCGTGTTTTTCAGTATATATTTATTTGCTGTACTTAAAATAAAGGATCAGCCTATATTAGGTATACAAGGAATGGATAATTATGGGTGGCTTATATGGTTTATAGCAGTGATTGGCAGTATTGGTCATTCGATGCAAAGTTCATTTTTTGATTACTATCGTAACGAATATATTACCTATGTTATTAAGGACTATCAAAGTGAAGGAGCTCCTTCTGATAATATAAAAATGGAGTTAGATCGATTAAAATCACAGAAGGGTGAATGGTTTGGTCGTTTCCTGCTTGGGGTTTATTATACTTATGCCAAGATTCAAGAAAAGTCAAATAATAAAAATAATTTAAAGTATAAATATCAATTACCAGTCAATTTTGATGGTATTTATAAAAAACGAAACCGAATACTCCTCAGGTTATGGTCCTTTCTTGGAGCTTCTGCTCATATTGTATATATTATAATATTTGGTCTTTTCGATAGAATGGATTTATATTTTATTTTCGAAGCTGTCATTTTAAATATTTATATGTTAGTTTTAAAATATAAACAAAATAAAGTTATTGAAGATATTGAAAAAGATCTAGTACCTATTAAAAATTCTTAATTTCCCATGAATTAATTTTTAAAATCATTATAGATTAGTGTGGATCTTGGTGTTGAGTTCTACAGTTGATATAAATAAATATTCCTTCTTGTCTTAATGATTTTTTTGATAGTCACTTGTTTTGAAATAATTTTCTATCTTATAATTTAAAGTTATTCTGAAATATTTAATATTTTAAATACTGCCCTATACTATCGTTATCTACAACGGAATTATTAAATTTATTGAACGGGAAATTCCACAACAAGTGCTGACTAACTAAGTATATTGCCCAAACTCTAAATCCCGTGAAACTTACTATTATATAACATTAAAAATCTCAGAATACCAGGTATAAAGTCCCACCCAATTTGCCCCTTTTCAAGACTTTCTTCAGATCAAAAGAATATTCAAGCTATCTCTGAAGCGATTTTTCTTTCCTTATTGGTTAATAATATATCATAATTTAGGAAATAGTTTGTCAATTATTATAAGGTATAACTATATTTGATGGATCAACACAGTACCATTTTTAGTTTGAGATTGGGATTAACCATCATTCTAATCTTCAGCCCTGATGAGTGAAGTAAAATTTATAGAAATTATGGTGGATTGACTGTAAATTACTCCTTGGATTTTCCCATACATTTCCCATGATTTTCCCATCTCTTAGGAATGTTTGTATTGATTCGCAGTAGTGTTTAGTCAAGATTATGTTTGTTGTTGTTTTTTATACAATATAATATGTTATTGACCAGGAACCCGGTCCCATGTGAATACTCGTAATGGCACTCATTCGCGTTGCGTATAATTTTTCTATTGAAAATTGTTCATAAAGAATATTTTCCACATAATTCAGCCATTCTTCGACAAATATTCCCTGGAGGAGGATCCATATCTTTTGTTGGGGCAATATTTTTTTATGCATGTCCTTGAGGATTTGATCCAGTGCCTGTTTATGGGTTCTGGCTTTGGATATGGGTGTGCTGATACCATCTCTATGGACTATCACAGGTTTTATCGAAATCATTGCACTTAATAATGCCTTAACCTTTCCTATCCGCCCCCCCTTCTCAAGATATTTCAGGGTATCCATTACGATATACTCTTCACATCTTGTATTAAATGTATCGAACCAATTGAGAAGTTTATCTATGGTGTATCCCTCTGATATCAATTGGGATGCCCTTATTGACATCATTGCCTGGTAGGCTGTTGCTCCTCTACTATCGATTACTAATACATTTCTGATATTCATCAATTCTATTGCCCTCTGACAGGTATTGTACATTTGTGAATATTTTGAGGATATGGTGATGATAATCATTGTGTCATGGTTATCGCAGAGAGACCTGAGGGCATTCTGAATATCTCCTATGGATGGAGGTGAGGTTGTTGGGAGGGAATTTATGTTGTGTAGTTCTTTGTAAAAGTCTTCTGTAGTTATGTCTATACCTTCCTTAAGACTGGTATTAGGATAATTCAAGTAATATGGGATGGTGGTAATGTTAAATTCTTTAGCCAGAGCGTCACTGATTGAGGCCTGACTGCCAGTTATAATTTTAATACCTGACATTTGAATTATTCCATCACTATTGTATAATTTGAATCAGAAATTGAATAATTTATCCATTCGAGTTCCAGTGTGGGATAGGATTTTTTAATAGCAGATCGGATCTCGTTTTGGGAATTATTTGTTGTGTAAATTGTTATTAAAGAAATATTTGTTCTCATCAGTTTATTTATGGTTCCAGGTATTACGTCAGAAGGAGTTCCCGATTCTATGATAGCATCATCAAATTGGCTATAATATTCATTTGAATGAGCTTCAGAAAATACATTGAAAGTTATTACACTATTCATAGCCTGTGTGATTTGAGATATAATTGTTTGGATATCTTCATCGTGATTAAAATCCATAATTGCGGAGATAATCTGGGGTATATTCTTAGTCTGGATAGTATTATTTTCTTTATACGTTAGTTGAGATGCTTTATCAATATTTATCCTATACTGTGAATTATTGTAAACTATTATGAGAGAATTTGATGGGATCATAGAAAACTGGATGAGCAGATCAGTATAAGATAAATGATTATAATATATTGGATATATTGACTGAGAATGATCAAGGGACTTTATAAGTTCAAATATTTCTTTTCTATCAACGATTGGAACGATTGCAGTATTCAATAATTCTTTCTGAATTGTATTTTCTATGAAGTGATGGTGTTGGATATTCATATCTTCAATTTTGACATGATTTACACTGGCTTGTTTATTCAGATAGTCAATAAGATCTTCTGGTATATTGGTATGGATATGTATTTTTACTTGATTTTCGTTTTGGACGAGGATAATAGAATCTCCAAATTGATTTAGATGCTGTTTGAGTGAAGATAAATTATCTTTTATTGTGAGAATACATTCTGTGCAGTATGGAAATTTTATATTATCTTGCTGTAATATCTTATCAAGAGGGTTTATTGATTGCTTGATATTTAATTTTATTGGTTTTATATAATGATTCAATTCATCATGCCAGTGATTTATTAGATCCATTTTAGATTCAGTGGATTCTTGTGATAACATAGTATAGATGGATTCAATAAATTGAAGATAGGCATAGGCACCTGAATCGATGACATTGGCTTTCTGGAGATTTGAAAGCTGTGATCTTGTATTTATAGTTGATTGGCAAGATTTAATATATATTAATTTAAAAATATCTTCTGATAACTGATTGTTTTTTACGTATACTGAAGGATCTCCTGATATTTTCATAACACTCAAGATAGTTCCTTCCTGTGGGGCTTCGATGGACTTATAAGCGTATTGTGAACCTTGGTTTAATGAATTGATGAACTGATCAAAAGAAATTGATGGGGTATTGATGTAATTATTTATTCCAATAAAAAATTGTGTAATGATTACTCCTGAATTTCCTTTTGAATGATATAATAGAGATTGGCAAAACTGGTTTAATATTTTCCTGAGATTATTTGATGAGTTTGTAGCGATAACTTCATAGGCTGGGTTAAGTGTATTGTAGACATTTGCTCCTGTATCTCCATCTGGTATTGGGAATACATTTATTTCATCAAGGGTTTTTCGGATAGATGAGATTTTCTGGACTGTCACTCCGATTATTTGCTTGAAGATACTACCATCCAACATTTATTTATTAATTCTCCTGATTGTATTTTGAAATAATATCGATAAGTGATGTTCCTTTGATTAACTCCAGAGTATTTATTATATCTTCGTCAAGAGGCCGATCCTTATCCACAAAAGGAACTTTTTTTCTTAATTCATGAAATATATCTTTAGAACATTGAGAAAAATCATTAATACCCCGTAATTCCATTGCCTGAGATAGTGTGATTAATTGGATTGCTATTTGATAATAGATCAGTTCAAGAGTATTGCGGGTATATCTTGCTGAAATTGTTCCCAAACTTACCTTATCCTGATTGAGTGATTCCGTAGGTCTTGAGAGAATACTTATAGGATAAGATAGGCTCATAATCTCCGCTGTTATTGCAGTACAGGAAATCTGCATCGCTTTGAATCCATGATTGATAAAACTATCCCCATTCTTACTGAATACAAGATTTGCAGGTAGACCATTATTAAACTTATTATCGACGATCAATTCCATTTGCTTATCTAATAAATCAGACATATTAGCAAGCTGGGAGCGAATGCTATCCATGCCCTGACAGATGTGACCACCGTAGAAATTACCTCCATTATATATTGTTTTATTTCCGTGATCAATTATTGGATTATCATTTACGGAGTTCATCTCAATTGTGAGCCACTCCTCAAACCATTTTATGGTATCCCAGAGAACTCCTATTATTTGCGGACTGCATCGAAGAGAATATTTATCCTGGATAGAATGTTCTAAATAGATATTACTTGTTGAGTATAGTTGCTCATCCTGTACAGAATGATTAATTTCCACCTGGGAACGAGCAATTTTACTTGTTGATAAATAATTTGAGATTGTTTTAGCTGATTTTACTTGTCCATAAAAAGGTTTTATCTGGTGGATTAATTTAGAGAAACTTCCCTTATTGCCTTTCAAGATTTCAATGGTCATGGACGTTAATATTTCCATGAACTGAGTGACCTTGATAGTATCAATCAGAGCATTAGCAGAGATTGCAGTCATCACAGATGTGCCATTTAAGATTGCAAGAGCTTCTTTGGGTTCAAATTCAATAGGTTTTATATTCTCTTGGGCTAGTGCGATATCAGAATCTGTGATATTTCCTTGGTAATATACTTTTCTCTTACCTGATATAGTTGCAGCAATGTAGGAGAGAGGAGTTAAATCACCACTTGCTCCAACTGAACCAATTTCAGGGATAATTGGTAGTAAAGGGATATTAATATACTTTTCAAACTGCTTTAGAAGGATGTATCTAACCCCAGAATAACCCTTAGATAAGCTTATGAGACGTAACAGCAGAATTCCATGGGTCTCTTCAGGGGAAAATGGTTTTCCGATTCCGCAACCATGGAAGTTTACTAAGTTATTTTGTAATTTTTTTGTATATTCATATGAAAACTGATTTCGACAAGAATCACCAAATCCAGTATTTACACCATATATAGGAATATGTTCTCGAATTGCACTTTGAATAAATTCCTGTCCCTGATTGATATATTGGATATAATCACTTTGTTCAGACAGTTGGACAGGGACTTTTTCCCTGGTAACCCGTTCAAAATCTTTTAGTGTAATCTGATAGTTATGGTCTATTATAATCATTTTATTTCCAGATATTTATAAACGATAATATATTATTTATCCCCAAAATTAAACCATTGATGGGGATATTTCTTAACAATTTCTTCAATGTAATGGGCATATTTTAAGAGGGCATTTTGAATTATGATACTTTTATTTTGTGAATTAACTTGCGAAAATCGGATAGGATCTTTATATACAAGATGGTATTCTCTGTCCTGCTTTACAATAAATATACAAATAACTGTTGCTTGAGTGATATATGCCAGTTGCCAGGGTCCAAGAGGAAATTGTCTTTTATATTTAAGAAATGGGATTTCCATATTAGATTTAAGATTACTGTGTACTACACGATCGCCCATGATAGCAATTATACCTTTGTTATTTAACACTTCTGCTGTTTGGAAAATAGTATTAGGATTATAAGGGTCTAATAACTCAATGTTATCTCTGTTGTGATGATCAAATAATGTATAATTCTTTTTATTACCCTGCGATTCCCCTTTAGACATAATTACATGCACTTTGTGATTATCCAATTTAAATCGATAAAAATTATAACCACCAATATGAGAACATAAAAGAATGATACCTCTATTATTATTTATTTCGTCACACACTATCTGATCTGCATCATGATTTTGGATAATACAGTGGGAAGAGATTCTATCAACAAGAGTATCACCAAACGTGGCATAGTGCTTATAGATTTGTTTATAATAAAAGATCTTTGACTGATTCGGGTAAACAGCCATCCAATACTTAAGAACACCTTTACGAACCTTCTCTTGAGTAACCATGAAATAGAATACAACAGGAAAAGTAATGAGAACCATGACTTTTTTTCCAAAATATTTTATAAAAAAATGCAATAATGCTCTGCCAAAAATATTTCCGCGTTCTTTTAAATGAGATTGTGTATTATTATTGATTTGATTTAAAACTACATTTTGATCCATAAATTATGTAAGATGATAAAATATTAATTTTCCTCTAATTTAATAATAAAATTAAAATAAACTATACAAAATACAATAGCTAACTGGATTATTTTCTACATTAGAGAGGATAAGTGTATAAAATATAATAATATTTAAGAATAGTTGGCAATTATTTTTTATCAAAACACAATTTGTAATCACTTAAAACCCCATCATGTTAAGATATATTGAGATCAAATATTGAGAAAATCTATATTTTAAATACGTATTTTAGGAATTAAATAATTCTGGGTATAAATTATAATTTTTAAAATCGTTATTATTTCTCAGTTGTTTACATAAGAAAATATCGGAAATCACCTTCTCAATACGTGAAGGAAAGAAATATTGACCGGTAATAATATTCTTAATCATTATAATTTTCTTGTTACTAAGACAATCTGAATGTATTTCAACGTCTGATATTCTTCCAGAGACTATATGAAGTCTTAATTCAACGTAAGTATTAAATCCGTCTTTATAATTCAGAATTAAAAAATATTCAGGAGTCTTTCCAAACAACCACTCAAAAGACATATTTTTACGATACAATTCCTTGAATAGCATTACATTCTCAATTGATTTTATTGGAATATATTTAGAATCAGGTGTGAATATATGCCTGAAAGAATTAACTATCTCACTTTGCACTATATCCATATTTATTGATTTATTATAGGAACAGAGATTTGTTACAATAGAAGACCTGGAATGTGTTCCCTTAAAATGATCTATAAATCCAACACCATTCAATATCTTTTTAAGAAATGGTATATCACTTGATACGAGGAGAGTTCCATGATGGATAACCTTATCCTTCTTATATACAAATGCATTCCCTGATATTTTCAATCCATTGATAATCAAGTCATTTTTATCATTCCTTTGAGCAGGGATTCCAAGGGATTTTAATGCTGATAATACTACCTCAAATGTTTTATCTAGATTATATATTTTTTTATCCATTATAAATGAATAATTCAGGTTCCCAAGATCTTGATATACTGCACCACCTCCTGATATTCTTCTTGCAATGGATATTCTTTGTTCAATTAATTCATCCACACGACATTCTGCCCAGGGATTCTGGTTTCTTCCAAGGATAACAGAGGATCTATTCTTATAGAGAAATAAAATACACTCATTAATCCTAAGATTTTCTAATAAATATTCTTCTACGGCAAGATTATAATATATATTGAAGTTATCACTAACCGTGAAGTGACTTTCCATTCCATGAACCACTTGTTATTCTACCTTTATTATGAACCCCTCAAAAGATAAAAAAAAATATTTTATTAATATTTTCTAGAAAATATGTTATATTAGTATTAAAGGTTCTTGGTTAATGTTAATAAATTACAGATCAATAAATATATATATAGAGTGGTGTGTCAATAATTTATGGGAAAACATGCAAGAGCCATTTATGATATCAGTAAAGTAATTTCTGAGCAAATTGAATCCAATGAAATCACTGATAAGATCAATTTTTACAAACGATATCTTATAGAACTCTGTAATCTTTTAAAGGGTTATGTCTTCCAACCCGATGACCATATCTTCCTCCTCGATTGTTCTCACAAAATCATCCAGTCCCATAATATGCAGGATTCTCATAATCCCAAATCAAACCAAGAATACACCGGAAAAGACTTTTTCAAACTATTTTCTATCAATAACAATATACAACAGGAAATTATAAACACTCTTCCAGAAGACAATATCAAAATACTTTATAAACAATCATCTATCATATCAAATAATTCCCTTGCAGATTGGTATATTCATACTTTCAGTGANNTTCAGTCTTGAGTCTAAAAATAATCTTCTTACTCTGATCGCTGTATTACATGAAATACCAGTAAATGAATCTGAAATAACTTATAAAGAACTCGTTGAAAACACCAGTGATTGGGTATGGGAAGTGAATCAAACAGCACAATATACCTATGTGAGCCCTAAAATCAAAGATATCCTGGGATATGAACCCCATGAAGTTATTAACAAAACACCATTTGAACTTATGCCCCCTGATGAAGCCCAGAGAATCGCTGGTGTCTTTCAGGATATTGTTGAAAAAAAACAGCCATTCTCGTTTCTTAAAAATATTAATATCCATAAAGATGGGTCACATGTTGTTATGGAAACAAGTGGAGTCCCTATTTTTAATCAAGAAAACGTCTGGTTAGGGTATCGTGGTATTGATAGGGATATTACCCAGCGTGAAAAACAGGAATTATATCTAAAAAAACTAACTTATGCAGTAGAACAGGCTGCTGATAATATTTTTATTACAGATTCCAATGGGATCATCGAATATGTGAATCCAAGTTTTGAAAGAATTACAGGATATACAAAAGAGGAAGTCCTCGGAAAAACTCCTTCTATCTTAAAATCTAAACATCACCAAAAAATATACTATGATGAACTATGGAAAACTATTTTATCTGGAAATGTATATAGGAACGTAATTTGTAATAAGAGCAAAGACGGGCAAATCTTTTATGAAGAGAAAACAATTACCCCCATTCGCAATAATTACGGCGAGATTACTCATTTCATCTCCACAGGAAAGGACATCACAGAACAGATGTGGATGCAGAGTATTCTTGACAAAATCATGAAAGTTGTATCCACTAAAACAGGTAAAGATTTCTTTCAGTCTCTGGTATTGAATCTTGTCGATGTATTGGAAGTAGATTACTCATTCATAGCAGAAATCACAGGAGAGAAATCAGATCAACTCCAGACCCTAGCTGTTTGTGCTAAAAATGAAATTGTTAGTGATTTCAAATTTCCCATTGAAAATACCCCCTGTGAAAGACTCTATGAAAAAGAAATTATTCTTATCGAAAGAGATACGCAAAAATTATATCCAGACAGTCAAAGACTTGTAAAATGGGAGGTCGAAGGATATATCGGCTCACCCCTTATAAACCCCCAGGGAGAAGTTTTAGGTACTCTTGTTGTTATGAGTAAAAAACAAATTTCCAATGGAGGAATAATCAAACATATTTTCAAATTCTTTGCTGAAAGGGCAACCACAGAGCTAACTAGAATTAAACTCCAGAAAGAAAAAGAACTGATACAAAACCAATTATACCAGGCTCAAAAAATGGATGCGATTGGAACCCTGGCAAGCGGTATTGCTCATGACTTCAATAATATCCTAAACGTCATCCAGGGATACACCCAACTTATCTTATTATCTGAAACAAGTAGCAACCCAATTTTCGATGATGTCAAGGAAATTGAAAGTGCTATTACAAGGGCTTCCCGATTAATTCAACAACTCCTTTTCTTTAGTAGAAAACAAACAAATGATTTTATCCCTATAAATATTCACAACAGTATACAAAATATTCAAAAAATGATTCAAAGAATACTAGGATCAAATATTGCTATAAACACCAATTTCTTAGCTCAAAATTCTACTGTCATGGCTGATGAAGGAAATTTAGAACAAATTATTCTAAATATGTCCATTAATGCAAGAGATGCTATGCCAGGTGGTGGTAGTATCGCAATCACAACAAGAAATGTAGCTTCCGAAGAAAGTATCTTCCTGAGGAGACAAAAAATCCCAAATAATACACATTTCGTTAGAATATCCTTCAATGACTCGGGATGCGGTATTGACAAAGAGAATATTGATAGAATATTTGAACCTTTCTTTACCACAAAAGATTATGGCAAAGGAACCGGACTTGGTTTATCTGTTGTATATGGTATTGTTAAAAATCATAAGGGTTTTATCCGTGTCAATAGTACTTTGGGACAAGGTACCACATTCATTATCTACTTACCTGTTACAGATCAATTAAATATAACCAAGGACTCTTCTAATCAAGACCTTAACAGATACCAAGTCAAAGATATAAACGTATTACTGGTTGAAGATGAAGATGGTTTGAGAAAGTTCACAGCCAGAGCCTTAAAAGAATTTGGTTATATCGTTCTTGAAACTGCTTCAGCTGAAGAGGCTTTGGAAGTTTTAAAAAATAATAATCTTAATATAGAACTGGTATTTACAGACATTATTCTCCCTGGTGAGAGTGGTATTTTATTAGCCCATCAAATTTCAAATACTTATAAAGACATCCATGTTATCCTTACTAGCGGATATGTTAACGAGAAGTCAAGACAATTTATCAATGCAGGCAAGAATTATTCTATCCTAGAAAAGCCCTATTCTATCGAACAACTCCTAAAATCATTTCATACTGCCCTTAAATTATCATAACATGCTCTATTTTTATTTAAAATTTTGATTATTAATAAATTAATATTTTCTATAGAATACCTACACAAAACAACAACATCGGAATCAAAAATTTTAATTCCGATGCTGAATTATTTCAAAATAATGTTTATCCTTATTGATAAATTTATTATTCTATATTGTAATATTACCAAAGGCAATTTTTATAACTTATAAATAATTAACAAATTAGAGAATAATATGTCAGGAAAATATGATCTTATAGTTATTGGAGCAGGACCCGGGGGATATGTATCAGCTATTCGGGCATCCCAACTAGGGATGAAAACAGCTATCATCGAGAAAGACAAACCTGGCGGAGTATGTCTTAATATTGGATGTATTCCGTCAAAATCACTTATCCATCAAGCTGAAGTATATCGATCAATTCCTGAATTAGAAGCAATGGGAATTGATGTGAATAAACAAGGCTTTGATTACAAAAAGGTTTTTGAGAAGTCACGACGTTCTGCTGAACTCCTATCCAAAGGTGTGAACTATTTATTGAAAAAAAATAATATTACATATTATCAGGGTACAGCAATAATCCAATCACCCAATGATATCACAATTGATAATACTCAACAACTTATTGGAACAAATATTTTAATAGCCACTGGATCCAGACCAAAGGAGATAGCTAACTTTCCTTATGATGAACAAGATATTCTATCATCTACCGGTGCACTGATGTTGGATAAGCTTCCCAAAAGTATTGCTATCCTTGGTGCTGGAGCCATCGGTGTCGAATTCGCTTATATCATGAATGCTTTCGGTGTAGAAGTTTACTTAATTGAAGTTCTTGATCACATTCTCCCCTTGGAAGATCATGAAACAGTTGATGTCCTCCATAAATCTCTCCAGAAAAGAGGTATTAAAATATTAACCTCGTCCAAGGCTCTTTCCATGAAAAAAAATAATAATCTGATTTTACTTGATATAGACCAGAAGGGTTCTTCAAAAGAAATCATTATAGAAAAAATCATTGTCGCTGTGGGCAGAACCCCTAATACAGATAATATAGGATTAGAAAGTATTGGTATAGAATTAGAAAAAGGCTTTATACCAGTTGAAGATTTTTATCAGACAAAGATTCCAAGTATCTATGCCGTGGGAGATGTGATCAATACTCCTCTCTTGGCTCATGTTGCGTCAAAAGAAGGCGAAATTGCAATTGAGCACATGGCTGGACTTCCAGTAGACCCTCGTATTATTGAACAGAATATACCTTCAGCTATCTATTGTGAACCACAAATCGCTAGTTTCGGATACCCTGAATGGAAATTAAAAGAATTGGAAATACCCTTTAAGAAAACGACTTTTCCATACAGAGGGGCTGGTAAATCTGTTGCTATTGAACGTTCAGAAGGAATGCTCAAGGTGCTTTCAAATCCTGAAACAAAAGATATCATCTCAGCTCATATCGTAGGTCACCAGGCAACAGAAATCATCCATGAATTGTTATTAGCTAAGTCATCGAATCTACTTCCAGTAGATATTTCACAAATGATTCATGCTCATCCTACCCTTTCAGAAATTATTTTAGAGATCATGAAGGGTATAGAAGGACATCCAATCCACATTTAAATATTATCTTATTATTTTTTATAAAATCTCGCAGAGGTATTACGATAATGTTTTTAAATGTCGATAAGATAATTGAATGTTAAATATATTCTTTATGAAAATATGATTGACATTTAGTATGAGATCATTTAATATTAACATAGTATGATATATAAGGGAGGCAATAATATGGAAAGTTT
This sequence comes from Spirochaetia bacterium UBA6919, assembly GCA_002450905.1. Taxonomy (GTDB): domain Bacteria; phylum Spirochaetota; class UBA6919; order UBA6919; family UBA6919; genus UBA6919. The sequence continues at coordinate 8,754 of DKAT01000067.1, read as the reverse complement.
TATGGAGAGATCGTTTCGTCTAGAGTTGACTGAGGAAGAAATCCATGCACTTGAGATTATTATAAGCTGTATTGATTCAGGTAAATTAGCTAATACAAATTCATTAGCCCTGTCTTTACACAAAATTAAACTATCCAATATATTTCTAACCCTTGAAAAAATCCAAGAGTTCATCAAAATGCATATCAAGAGGGATGATGAATAGACGATCCTTCATTTGAGATAGATTTTAAAACCATATGCAATTAAATATAAATAACTTTGACCTTCTGATCTTTGATATTGATGGTGTATTGGTGGATGTTCGAAGCTCTTACAGAACTGCCATTAAACAAACTGCAGAATACTTTCTTCATAAAGAAATTTTTCATGATGATATACAGCAGTTAAAGAATGAGAGTGGTTTTAATAATGATTGGGATCTTACAATCGAGCTACTCAAACGAAAAGGGGTTCACCCATCAAGAAAAGAAGTTGTTGATCAATTTCAGCATATATATTGGGGTAGTAATGGTGATGGATTGATAAGTACAGAAAAGTGGATTATTGACAATGCTTTGTTAAAGAATCTTTCAAATAATTTTAAGCTGGCAATCTTTACTGGAAGACCCCGGGAAGAAGCTATATTTGTATTAAGAAATAATACAGATATTAGCTATTTTGATCCTATCATAGTTATGGAAGATGTCAAGAATGGAAAACCCCATCCAGAAGGACTAAATTATATCTTAAAAAAATCATCAGTACACCCAGCAAAGGCAATCTATTTTGGGGATACCTTTGACGATGTTCGATCAGCAAAATGTGCAGAGATAACACCCATCGGTGTGATTCCACCTGGTGGTAACAAACAAATGATCCCGCAATTTATTTCTGAAGGAGCTTATACGGTTATAAGTAATATAAATGAAATTAGCAATTTTATATAATATAAATTAATATATACTAAAACTCTTTTAAAATTAATGTCGTAATATCAACTTTGTCATGGTGGGCTCTCGAACAATGTTTTGAAGGATTTTAAATATTAAATTATCATTATATATTTAAATATTTTTTATATATCATTAAAAATACGAGGTACATATGGGTCTTTTTAAAGGATCTCACAAACGTTTCGAATTACTCTCAAAAATAGGATTAATAGTCATTTCCATCGTACTAGCAGGATTTTTAATCGCACTAAGCTCCAATTTTATGAGTGACTTAGATAAAATATACACACCCCCAAGATTAGAAGATTTCAAGGATCAATCAGCCCTCACAAAAATAGAAAATGAAATCTTACCTTACAATATGAAAATAAAAGATTTAAATGAACAAAAACAATTAATATATAATTCTATCAATACAATTAATAGAAATTATAACTCTGAAAAACAGTCATACAAAGATTTTTTAAGTGCTAGAAAAGTGATTGGCTCTCCTGATGAAGATCCTGGCGTCCGTGAGAGACTGAAAAAACTCGAAGATATTCGCAGTACTCTCAAAATATGGAATGAAAAACTCGATGCCATCCAACTTAATATTAAAAATACAAATATCAAAATCAATAAATTATCTGAAATGAAAAAAGATCTTCAGAAGAAGTTTCAGGCTATGCATCAATATGCTACAAAATCTCATCAAATAAATATATTCTTAATCCGTCTAGCAATCTTCCTCCCCATTCTCTTAATTGCAATTTTCCTTCTCTACAAATGGAGGCACAACAAATTTAAAGCATTCATCTGGGGATATACAATAGCCGCTTTCTATGCCTTCTTTGTTGGACTTGTACCCTATTTACCAAACTTTGGAGGTTATATTCGGTATATCGTAGGGATAATCATAACCATCTTATTTGGAATTTACGTAACAAAACTATTATCAGCATACACAGCACGAAAAAAAGCAGAACTGGAGCAAACTCAGGAAAAAAGAATTAAAAATATCAAGCACGAAATAGCATTGAAGGCATATAAAACACATAGCTGCCCTTCCTGTGAACAAGATTTTATATTATTAAAATGGATTCCCAAATCCAATGAAGCTCAAAAAGATCCCAAAGAATTAGAAACCCTTTCATATTGCCAGCATTGTGGATTAAAACTCTTTGAAAAGTGTGGTCAATGTAGTCATTATAATTATATATACTTCCCTTTCTGTGGCCAGTGCGGCAAGACACTTGAAAATAATGCATAATTATTTTCTCTAAACAAAAACTTACCTCTATCAATAATATGAAAAATCGTCGATATTTTCTTTGCAAAAGTTATTTAAATTATTTATTTGACAATCCTATATAAATAAATTATTATTAATGTTCTTCGTGAGGTAATCATGTATCAGGATCAACCATTAAAAGCATTTTTTTTTGATCTTGCATCAGATCAATCATCTCCGGGTGGAGGAAGTGTAGCCGCTTTAACAGGAGTTCAAGCAGTAAGTCTTGTCCTGATGGTTGCTCGTTTGACTATAGGTAAAAAGAATTATGCTGATGTACAGCAGCGTATAGAAGAAATTATTAAAGTTGCTGAACCTATTAAAGACCTTCTAATGATGAAAGTTGATGAAGATGTAAAAATATTCCAGGAAATTATGGATACTTATGAACTCCCTAAAGATCAAAGAGAGCTTCCACTTAAAGAAGCATTAACTAAATCAGCCTTCTTTTCTTATTCCATGATGGAAGATGGGTTAAATATTCTTAAATTAGCTGCTGAAATTGGTCAAATTGGAAATAAGAATCTTGTCAGTGATGCTGTTATAGCTGTGATTCTATCGATGAGTACTTTAGATTGTGCAAAAATTAATGTCAGAATAAATCTACAATCCCTCAAAGATATTAATATCACTAAGGGACTTGAAGAGAAGATGGAAAATATTTTCAAAGAAGCTAAAATTATTAAAGAAAAAGCATTCCAGGAAATGAATAAGAAAATCCCATTGGAGTAATCAATGCAAATTTTGGATGGCAAGGCGCTTGCAATTAAATTAAAAGAAGAAATAAAACAAAAAGTCCAAACGATTATCCACAATAAAAATATATACCCTAAACTAGTAATTATCTGCATAGGAGATGACCCTGCTAGTCAGGGTTATAATCGCAGTATTCGTAAGACCTGTGAAAATGTCGGGATAAACTGTGATCTCCTTGAGTATAAGACCCTTGACCTAGAGGAAGCAAAGCACATAATTCACCAGCTAAACAATGATTCAACTGTTCATGGTATTCTTATAAACCAACCACTCCCCAATGATTTATCAAACATTGTTGAATATATTGATTCAAAAAAAGATGTTGAGGGAGTGACTGCGAAAAGTCTTGGTCTCCTCTTACTTAACCAGGATACTCTTATCCCATGCACTCCTAAAGCAGTTATTCGAATTATTGATGAATATAAAATAGATTTGACGGGGAAAAAGGTATGTCTTATTGGAAGAAGTAATATTGTAGGTAAGCCATTAAGTATTTTACTAACCCAGAAAAACGCGACTGTAATACTTTGTCATTCAAAAACAAAAGATTTACCAAATGAGGTATATTCAGCGGATGTTGTAGTCGCAGCAATTGGTCAGCCTTCCTTTGTGAAAGGGGAATGGATAAAAGAACAAGCAATTGTTATCGATGTAGGAACTAATTATACTGAAAATGGCCTGATAGGTGATGTGGATTTTAAATCAGCAAAGGAAAAAGCATCAATGATTACCCCTGTTCCTGGAGGTATTGGTAGTTTGACTAATATAATGCTCATGGAAAACTGTTTCAAAGCTATTTTATTAAAATAATCTAATAATATTTCCAAAAGGAATTTTATGATTTTAAATGCATTATTATATTTTATATGCAGTGTACTCGGAACTTCTGTTTCTATATATTTGTACTACACGTATTTTAAACAATGGATTACTGGTGATCCTAAGATCAGAAAGACTGTATACACATATTACGGATTTCAAGATTATATGGATTCTGTTAGAAATTATTATCAACGCCTTGCTGAACATAGAACAAAAGTCGAGTCTCTGTTAAAAATGTCTATAGGGAAGGATATAAAAGAAATTGAACAAGAATATAATAATCTCTATAAAGAACTTGATCAAATAATTTTAGAATACGACAACTACAGAAGAGAATATGAAAAAAATTATCTGGAAAAGAATTAAATACATATTATGAACTGGTCAGAAAAATATAAAATATCTAAAATAAAGGGAATGAAAGATACAAGTAACCTCGATATTTCTTCAGAAGAACTATTTGATATTTACATCAAACAATTGTCAATTCTCTATGAAGAATTACAAAATATTATTTCGGGTACTGTAATTCAATCAAAGTTCAGCAAAGTTTTAATCTCAAAAAGTAAACATGGGATGCCAATTTCAGACAAAGAGAAAGTGGACTTATGCATTTTTTCAGACAATGATAATGAATTAAAAATTATTCCTGAAGGAATCCATTTTATAGGTGTATACGGAAGGGTTGTTCTGAAAGCTTACCGCAAGGCATATTCATTCAATTCACTTATTGAGAAAAAAATACAAGCTATCAAAGAGCCCTATTTACTTCTCATAAAAGATTCATCGGTTGATAATACCTATACCTGGGGATATATCAAAGAAGAGGATAATGTTGTCTTTGGACGTGAAGTTAAAAAGATCAATCAATATATTTTAGAATCAATTTTTGACGACGTGTTTCTAAACCATTAATTTATTTTCAATATCTGGATCATCGCCTCAGCCATCTTTTTATGGTCATCTTTAGAAAATCCCTTAATCCCAGCAATATTTTTACCAGATTGAAGAATCGTTATTTTATATTTTTCCACAGGCTCTGTGCCTATAAACCCTTGAATATCTTTATCAGGTTGTATTGTTTTCAATCCATTTAAATTCAATTCCTTTATGTATTTTTTAACTCTATCAATAGCGTCATTCTTATTCTTATTTTGGCTTAAAAATACCAACGCTTTCTTATTGGATGATTTATACTTAACTTCATAAACATCATTTAAATGTTCAGATGCATCATAATTAGCCATATAAAAAATATCCCCTCTTTCGATACGCCCTTCTTTTGGGAAATTTTCAAATACTTTTAAAATAGATTGGTCATCCGGTATAATTTTGGCAATTCTTCCAGCTAGAGTAGTTAATAACGCTGATGACTTCTCCTTATCCATTTTGCCCTGTAATTCTATCTTAACATAATATTTATTCTTCCAAAATGTTAAACCCTTCTTGTCAAAATATCCCTCAGTGCCAATTTTAACAAAATGATAATTTATATTTCTCTCATTACTATAAATTCCATAACCATGAATACCTATGCCCATATCCATTACATAAAGAATAACTGGCACATCTTCCAATTTATGCTTTAACTCAAGATATCCACAACCTACAAATCCGTGATTCTTTACATATCCATCGGCTGCACCATTTATTTTTTTATATAAACTATCCTGATCAAGATATTCATACTTATCAATCTTATATTCGGGAAAGAGCTTTAAATCCTTAATAACTTTAGCTAGAGATTCTGTTCCACTATATTTCACCTCAGATGATGATTTGTCCATCTCTTTCTTCAAAGCTTCTTTATCTTGAATACTCTTGGGTTTCTTCTTCTCACAACTAAATAACAATATACTACTGATGAATGTCAGTATGAACAATAAAATTATTGGTTTACAATGCTTATTACAACTATTAAAATATGATAACATACCATCCTCCATGGATTCAATTTCAAATAAACTAAGAATATGATAAAGTCCAATCAATTCGTCAAGAGGAATATTCTTTTAAAATAATTTAAATATTTAAAGATGGATAGGACAATATAAAAACAGGATAAAAATATGGTTAGTCTTGGATTTCGAATCAAATAATTTATAGTTTAGTTATATTATACGTACATACTTTGTATTAAAATATACCACTTATTCAACTCTATGGGTCATCTCTACAATCCAGTCATGGAGAGGTCTCATTTTGGAATAATAACTATAACAATATTCTATTAATCTTTCTGAATAAAACTCCTCTGGAATGTCTTGCTCAATCATACAATGCAGACCGTTATATAGCAAATATTCTGCTCTTTCGTGCTGTGGATCGAATCCTCTTGGAATTTTCTTATAATGCTTCCCCCCCAGAGAAATGTCTTGTTTATTTAAGGACGTAACAATCTTTACAAGCTCCATTCCATGTTTCTCATGAATTACCGATTGTCTGTAAGACTCTAAAATAGGTTTTGAAAAGATGTGTATTCCCGCTGCGATCATCAGAAGATTGGGTTCCACATGAAAATAATACCCAGAACACTCTGTACGAGAAAGATTTCCTTCCCAAAACAGGATTCCAAGTTGGGTCTTATAGGGAGATTTATCTGAACTGAACCGTGTATCCCTATTGATACGGAATAAGGACTGATTGACCTTTGGTATAGCCTGTACCTGGGGAGATATCTTCTTGAGGAACATTCCCATAGCATCAACAAAAGATTTTGATGGCTCCAAAACAAAGTCCTCATAATCCTTTCTATGATCATCAAACCATTGTTTTGTATTGTGAATACTTAGTTCCATAAAGAACTGTAGCGTATTTTTAGAAAATCCTTTGAATAAATTATTTTTTGTCATTAAAAAATCCATTAAAACAATTTAAGAATAAAAGATATATCAGGTATAACACACGATAATTAAACATAATACAATATATTTTTTTTTTTCAGGATTTATTAATTATTGGTAAAAAAAGAGATTATATTTAACAAATTATTTAAAAAAAAATATCAACTGATATCTTACTATATATAGATTGTTCAGTAAAATAGTCATTTCATTTAAATACTTTTTCTAAATAAAAGTTCTAAGACATTGACTCATGTTCAAAAATTCATTATCTTTGACGCAATTTTAAATGGTAGACTTAAATAGCTATAGTAAAATTACTAAGAAAATATTATTAGACATTTTTAAGATACCATCATTTTTTTGAAACTTATTTGATGTACTTTGGTTATATAATAATATCAATGAACATCATTTTTTGTTTAAAAAATGTCTTAATTTTCAATAGACAAATTATTAATATCACAACAACTTTATATCGGAGGAAGTTTCATGCGGTTTCTACTGGACAATATTTCAACCTTTGGTGGGGATCTTGATAGTCTCATTATCCTTACTACACTCATTGTAATGCCTAGTTTTGTAATTGCTGCAAGCGTTTTTATATATTACATCTTGAGATACAAAAAAAGACGGGATGACCAGAAAGCAGAATATATTCTAGGAGATGAAAAATATGGCCATAAAATTGCCCGAAATATCTTAATAATTGATGTTATTGTATTCCTATTAGATATTGTTATCCTCTGGGGTTCTGTCTCCGCCTGGTCCCATATCAACATCAACTTTAAAAAAGAGGGTAGTAAATGGTACTTTGCTGACAAAAAAACAGGGAAATTAGTAGAAACCCCTAAATCAAAAATCCTTGAAGTCAGAATAATTCTAAGAGCATTTACGTTTGATTTCCAATATCCTGGTCCAGATGGTATTTTAGATACTGCAGATGATATTTTTGTTTCTAAACCTAAAAATGAATTGCATGTTCCTGTCAATAGAAAAATAATTGTCCATCTTTCCGCACCTGATGTCATTCATAGTTTCTGGGTAAAGAGTTTGCGATTTAAGCAAGATGCTATTCCAGGACGAGAAATTACTCGCTGGTTTGAAATAGATAAAAATCTTGTTGATAAAATTGGTAGCACTGTCAATTGGGGCAAAGATATTAATATGGAAGCAGTTCGAAGTGCAGCCTTATCCTATAGGCTTGCAAGAGAAGACTACGCAAAGGGTGAGAAAACTAAAACTGAATTACTTGAACAACGTGAAAAACTAAGAACTGTATATAATGACAATCAATTGGGAGCCCGGTTATTTGAAATAGCTTGTGCAGAAATCTGTGGTCCTGGACACTACGACATGAGCGCTTGGATGGTAGTAGATTCTGAAGAAAGTTTTAATCGTTATATGAATAAATTAATAGAGGAGCAAAAACCCGCTTCCGCCCCTAAACCTAAAAAAGAACAGAAAGTAGATACTAAGCAAGATAAAAAAACAGATATAAATAAAAAAGATGAAAAGAAAATTGATAAAAAATAATTTAATCTAAAAGGAGATTTAATATGTCTGAAGCACATGCTGGCCATCATCATGACGTTGGCTTCATAAAAAAATATGTATTTTCGACAGACCATAAAGTCATTGGAATGCAATATCTTTTAACTGGTATTTTCATGGCTATTATTGGTGGTTATTTTGCGTATAAGTTTCGTACTCATTTAGCCTTTCCAGAAATTGGCTCTATTACCCCTGAAAATTATCTTGTTGATGTGACTATGCACGGATTAATAATGGTTTTCTGGGTAGCTATGCCTATTTTAGTTGCTGCTTTCGGAAATTTTCTTATACCCACTATGGTTGGCTGTGACGACATGGCTTATCCTACATTAAATATGATATCCTATTGGGTGTTTTTAATTAGTGTAGTAGTCGTCTTGTTAGGAATATTTATGGGTGGTCTTGGAACTGCTTGGACGATGTATCCTCCTTTATCTGCAGGAGGTTATAGTGGCGTCCATCCTGGATTAGATGGTGGTTCACTAGTCATTATAGGTGTTGCCTTGGAAATTATTGCATTTCTTATCGGTGGTTTGAATTTTCTTGTTACTACTATTAATATGCGAGCCCCTGG
>DKAT01000074.1 GCA_002450905.1 Spirochaetia bacterium UBA6919 | reverse complement strand
GTTTGACGATTTTATGATCCTCTGTAAACAGTCCATCAATCCCAATCTATCGGAGTATGCCGTCGAAGAAATGCTTATCCAACATCTTTTAACCGAGCGTCTCTTCCGAAAAGTCTTTAACAACCCGGATTTCTCCAAACGAAATATCATTGCCCATGAAATAGAGAAGGTCATTGACGCCTTAACCTCCCAATCCTTCAGCCGAGGGGAGTTTTTAAAGGGACTGGACCGATATTACACCGCCATCGAGACCACCGCCGGCACCATCGAAGACTATTCCCAGAAACAGGGCTTCTTAAACAGCGTGTACGAAAAGTTCTTTCAGGGATTCTCTGTGAAAGTGGCGGACACCCACGGGATTGTCTACACCCCCCAACCTATTGTCGATTTCATGGTGAGGAGTGTGGAAGACATCCTCCAAAAGGAGTTTGGCAAATCTTTAAATGACGATGGAGTGCACATCCTTGATCCATTCGTTGGGACAGGGAACTTTATTATTCGAGTGATGCAGGAGATCAAGAAATCCCGACTACCCCATAAGTACAAATCCGAGCTCCACTGCAACGAGGTGATGCTCCTCCCCTATTACATAGCCTCCATGAACATCGAGCATGAATATTACGACATTACTGTGGACTACAAACCCTTTGACGGGATCTGCCTTGTGGATACCTTTGAACTCTCCGAAGACCACCAGCCCGATTTCTTTTCCAAAGAGAATACCCAGAGGGTCAATAAGCAGAAGGACACTCCCATCTATGTTATCCTGGGGAATCCACCCTACAACGCCAATCAGCAGAATGAAAACGACAACAACAAGAACCGTCGATATACTGTACTGGACAAACGGGTATCCAACACCTATGCAAAGGATTCCAAGGCAACGAATAAAAATGCCCTATCTGATCCTTATGTGAAAGCCATCCGATGGGCAAGCGATAGAATTGGTAAGGAGGGGATCATCGCCTATGTCACCAACAACAGTTTCATCGATAGTGTGGCATTTGATGGGATGAGACAACATCTGGCAAAAGATTTCAATCGTATATATTCAATTGATTTAAAAGGAAATGTCCGTAAAGATTCTATGCGAGACGGTATTCCAATAGGAGAGAAACACACAATCTTCGGCTTATCTGCAATGGTAGGTATTTGTGTAACGTATTTTATTAAAGGAAAAAATTATACAGATCATAAGATATACTATAACGAAGCCGATTGGAAATCAACCCGTGAAGAGAAATTTAAAATCATTGATAAGGCTCAAACTTATTATAAATTAGACTGGAAAGAAATCACACCCAACCAGAAACACACCTGGCTCACCGAGGGACTGGACAACGACTTCGATCAATTCATCCCGATGGGCACTAAAGAAGCGAAATCATCTAAATCTCAATCAAATAATACGCTATTTAAATCTTTTGGTCGGGGAGTTGCAACATGCAGAGATGCATGGTGCTATAATTATAATGATATCCTATTAGAAAAAAATATGAAGACAACCATTGATTTCTATAATGACCAGGTCTTTAAATGGGAACGACAGTCCGATAAATCGATTAAAGTAGATAACTTTGTCCAATACGATGATCATAAAATAAGCTGGAGTGAAGGTTTAAAAAACAATTTAAAAGGTATCCGACATACTGAATATTCTGAACATAAAATTAGATCATCGATATATCGTCCTTACAATAAAACCTTTGTATACTTTGATCGCTCATTTGTTGAAAGAGTCTATGTTTTCCCCAAAATCTTCCCCACCCACCAAACCGAAGAGGAAAATCAGGTCATCTGTTTAGTAGCTGTTGGAAACGTAAAACCATTTCACTGCCTTATGACAAATACTATACCTGATTTACATTTAACAGGCGATTCCCAGTGCTTCCCCTTCTACACTTACGACGAGAACGGGAATAACCGCAAAGAAAACATCACCGACTGGGCATTGTCCCACTATCAAATGAATTATAACGACAAAACTCTCACCAAATGGGATATCTTCTATTATATCTACGGACTCCTTCACCACCCCGAATACCGAAATAAGTATCAAGCCAATTTAAAAAGGGAACTCCCACGGATCCCCTTTGTGAAAGACTTCTGGGGATTCTCCAAAGCGGGAAAACGTTTATCCGAAATCCACATCCACTACGAAAACCAGAAACCCTATCCCCTAAATCACATTGAAAACCCCGACGAACCCTTAAACTACCGCGTGGAAAAGATGAAACTCTCCAAAGATAAATCCGAAATCGTCTATAATTCTTTTTTAACCCTCAAAGGTATCCCCAAAGAGAGCTTCCATTACCGATTGGGAAATCGTTCCGCCCTCGAATGGGTCATTGACCAATACCAGATCAAAACCGACAAACGAAGTGGCATCGTGAACGACCCAAACAACCTCGACGACCCGGAATATATTGTAAGACTCATTGGACAGGTGATCACCGTCAGTCTCGAAACGGTGGATATAGTGAAATCCTTACCTGAATTAGAAATCATTGATGAGGAGAAATAAATGAAACTGAAAGTCATTGTCCACAAAGCAGAAGAAAGGGGTCTAAAGCATTCAATTCCAGAAGACCTAATATGTATTTTAAAGTTTAAAAAATCATCATTTTAATAAGGAAATACCATGAAAGATTCAAAATTATTAAAAATTGTACTGATCATTTCCGGTTTAATCGGTGCAATAGTGGGACTTGCCTCCCTGATAATTCCTGTGCAATTTTATGCTCTTAATCAGATAAATCTAGGCGGACAGATTAATTTACTGAATGAAATCAGAGCTTCAGGGGGCTCATTATTCATCATAGGGATTTTAATTATCTCAGGTGCTTTTGTTAAAAGACTAACCTATACATCGATTGTGCTTTCAACAGTAATGTACCTTTCGTACGGAATTTCCCGGATTCTGAGCATGATATTAGACGGAATGCCTGTAAATGATCTAATTTATGTTTGTATCATTGAAATAGTAATTGGACTTATATGTTTATATTGTTTAATTAAATATAAAGAATAACAACGATATCAACAATCTGGACGCCCCGGAATAATTTATCCGATTAATTAGAGGTCATCACTGTGAGTCCTGAAACGGTGGATATAGTCAAATCCTTATCTGAAATAGAAATTATTAAGAATTTGTAAGTGATTAGTTAAATTAGGGATGATATTTTTTGGATTGATGTAATTACCAAGTCTAACAATATTTGGTAGACCGACAAACTCAACAGAGTGTTACTGTCTTAATGCAAGGCTGAAGCCTTGGCCTACGAATTTATGGATGTGAATGATTTTCGGGCGAAGGGGCTGTAAATATTCTGAAAATTTCTCTATTGTTTTTCCGATGATTTTCCCATACTTCTCCTGTGATTGTCCTGTCTTTCTCCTGTGTTTTGGCTATGAGGAGGTTGATTGGTGATAAATTATGCATTCATTATAATCTTATAATAATTTCTGATGCTATTTTTGTTTCTAATATTCTAGTTCAGCCAGAATAGATATCTTAATTTACGTTCAAAAGATTCCTTTCCCCCTTCAACTTCCTGTTTCATCCTACGGAATTGGCTTATTATCGGTGATTTTTTCATTTCCATTGTAAATTTATCCCCAAGGACTAATTTGAAGACCTTTTCAAAACTCTCACCCGGATTTTTTTCATCTAATAATTTATCAATTTCTTTTAAGTCCAGTACAATATCAGCTGGTTCATTTAATAGTTTTCCGATATTTATATATCCCCCGGGGAGTTTTTTACCTTCCCACCATTTTTTCTTATAACCGAGGGTAAGTAGTTCAGCTAAGCTTAAGCCTTCTTTGCCATTTACTAAATTCTGTAAATCTCTTATAATTACTTTCCAGGTTTCGTATAATTGCTCATCTACCGGGAGGGGCATGGGATGATTTTTCTGACGGGGGTTGGGAAGCCATTCTCTGTCATCGTCTGTTTCCTCAAGGTATAGTTCTCTTGATTTGTCAGCATAGGATAATCCATCGAGTATCAGTTGTTTTGCTTTGTGGACAATATTTTTATCTCTCAATTTAAATGTAAGGACAGTGGGAGCATCTTTTCTTCTGCCAAGAGCTCTTTCTATTTCATTCAGACTCATTTTAGGATAGTCATAGGCAATCAAAAGATTTATGAAGCTTCTCTGGAATGCGACAAATGCTCTTGCCCAATAAATATCACCATGGTCAAAGCGGAAAGTGGGTTTTCTTCTGGGATCATTTTCTGGAATAGTCCGTCCATTGGCATCTTTCTCGATTTGGAATAAGAGCATATCTCTTTCGTCAATTCGACCATTTCTATTCCAATCTACGCGGAGCTCAGCCAGATTGAGTTCTAATGATATATTTTTATCCATTGCTGATCTGGACAAATAAAGCTCTACTTCATCGAGTTTTTTTTCGTTATCCGTCATTGTCCAGCGGAGAAATCTTCTATTAAAACCACCATTCACTATACCACGAGAGATGGTTCTGAAATCTTCAAACAAATTGTGCATGGATTTTTTATATAAACATAGGGCAGCAATTAAATTAGCTTTAGAATTATAACGATTACTGATGAGAAGGTCATGGGCAAGGTATTCTGCTTTTTTGAAATTGCTGTTTTGAAAGGCGATTACCATTTCTTTCATCTTCTCTTCCTGTGAGGATTGGGAAAAACTCGATGATGTTGTCTGCATTCCTATTGTGATGAGAATAATAGTTAATATAAAAACGATATAACGATTCATTTGATTGTCTCCATTAAAAATAGTTCTGGGAAAATATATAATAAAAAAATCATATTTCAAGTTATTTAAAATTTAGCATACATAAATAATTTAATTATTTATAGTTATAAAATATCCTTTTGATAACCGAGGATGAGATTTGTTGAAGAATTATCAAAGTGGATGATTTCCTTAAGGGCTTTAGAAAAATGATGATTATTTATCTTAACTTTCTCAGTAGTAAATTGATTCTCTTCGATGGAGAAATGAACAGCTCTTTGAATCAATTCTTTTAAAAATGCCTGGCTGGCTCCCTTGGTCATTTCAATGATTTCTTTTATATTGAGATCATTATAATCATATATTTTAATATATTTCTTTATATAACGTTCCCTTAAGGAGTTTCCTGGGGGAGCGAAATATATACATTGACTGATCCGTCCTGGTCTGTCTTTAATTGCGGGTTCTAGTCTCTCTATAGCATTTGTTGTTAAAATAAATATTACTGCATCGTCTTTCTGAAAGCCATCTAGTTCATCCATGAAATCTCCAAGGGCTGAGCTATACATATTAATCTCCCTTGATGTGAAGATAAGATCCACATCTTCAATAATTACAAGTGAGGGCTGTAGGACATGGGCTAGATTACAAACGGATTTTATACGTCCCAAAGAACTTCCTGTTACGACTATCGTTGTGATATTTTTTAATTTATTATAAATATATTGAGACGTAAAAGTTTTTCCCGTTCCCGGTGGCCCAAAGAATAGTATTGCTTTCTTGGCTGGAAGACCATGTTTTAGAAAGATATCTCTTTTTTCGTGATAATCAAAGACATTTCGCTGGATCATTTCTTGTATTTCTTTATCCAAAATAATATCATCATCCTGAATTGGAATAATCGTTTTGAAATTAATCTTAAGCTGGACTGGCTGTTCGATTTCACCCAATTCATCGGATATTTCCCGTTCCACAGATACTTCAAGCACCTTATTCTTATATATACTCTTCTCGTGAGAATATTGATTGATCTCCTGTTTTATCTGATCAGCAGTCTCCGGGTTCTTAACGGTGTACTCAATGATTGCTTCAGAAGTAGTGTATTGATATTTTATCCGTAAAATAATTGTGTCATTCTGATTATCGCCCGATGGGATAACATAAAAGAGGTCTTCAGGGAAAAAAAGATCCTGTTTATAATCAACTGCCCAGGAAAGCATTTCAGGAGTTTGAACCTTCCCTCCACCTGATCCATCATAATCGTAGGCAAAATTGCTATTACAAATATTGTTTAAATCTTCTCCATGCACGGAAAGGATCTTAATATGATTTGTAAACTTATTACAATAGTTTTCCACTGCGCGAAATACATCCACAAACTTGTAAGATGGGTAAGTCAGAGAATAAAATGAATATTTTTGTATATTAGAAATATGTTCTAGTAGGAGAATATCGATATAATCACTTATTTTTTTAAGGGAATAGCTTAAAATATAGATAATTGGAATAATTATTGGATATAGAAAATAGATACCAAACCCTGGAATACCATAATAGAGAGCAATGCTGATTGGAATATAGAAAATTGACGCTGTCAGAAGGATATTTGACTTTCTGAACTTTAAATAAATCTTTCTCATAAAACCTTGTGGAAATTAAATATTTCTGAATAAAAAAATCAGAGTATCAGTTATTATATTAAAGGTATATAAAATAATCAAGGAATTCTTAGGATAATTTAATTTTCTCTGATCAATCAAAACATTGATCTTTAAATATAATTTAAACATATTAAAAAATATATATATTCTGATAATTTGAACTTTGAATCTGATTAATATTTTATTAAATTTGTCCGAGATTTTGATTAAGTTGTTAATTAAAAATGAGTAATAATATAAAAGAATTGCACCTTTCCCCAAGTCAAATTGCCTGGAAGCGTTTTAAAAGACACAGACTTGCTAAAATAAGTATGTGGATAATTATTGTCCTTGCTATCCTGTCTATTTTGATTCCTATAATATCAGGTCATAATGTTGACCAGCCTAATATCATGAAAATATTTACTGCGTCCTCTTCAGAACACCTATTTGGCACCGACGAAAATGGATATGATGTATTCACAAGATTATTTTATGGGGGACGAATTTCATTATCTGTGGGACTCATTTCAGCCCTTAGTGCAGCTATTATTGGAACCCTTATTGGATCTATGGCTGCTTATTTTGGTGGATGGATCGATTCAATTTTAATGAGAATTACGGATACAATGCTGGCACTCCCTGTATTACCTCTTCTCATAATACTTTCAGCAATTGATTATAAAAAACTTATTCATATTTTCTTTAATTTCATACAAAAGATTTCTCCTTCAATTATTCATAGCTCAGTATTATTTGTAGATCAGAAGTTTCAGAGCTTTGTTGATGCAGAGTTGTTTGGTATTATACGTATAATATTTATTATATCTGTTTTTAGTTGGATGAGCGTAGCAAGATTGGTTCGAGGTGAGGTTTTATCCTTGAAAAACAGAGAATTTATTGATGCCAGTCGCTCCATGGGTGCTGGTCATACGAGGATTATCTTTAAACATCTTATCCCTAATGCACTGACACCAGTAATCATTTCAACCACCCTATCTCTTGGCGCTGTTATACAGTATGAAGCGGTGCTTAGTTTCTTTGGATTAGGAATTCCTTCTTCCACACCATCCTGGGGGAATATGTTGTCCAATTCTCTTGAGTATTTTGTTAAATCACCAAGTTTTATATTTTATCCAGGTCTTTTAATATCAATTACTGTGATCTGCATTAATTTTATAGGAGATGGACTTCGTGATGCATTGGATCCAAGGCAAATACTTAAATAATCTAGTTGGAATAATTATTTGACACTCAAACATTCTATAATTCTCATCAGTTTATTATTTCTACTAATGTATTCCGGGAAGAAGTATAATTATTCTAATTATGATAGCATCAATAAACAAATATCAGTTATAAAACCTGGAGTAGAAGTAGAAATTCAATATATCAACCAATTAAAAGACCATGTAATAAGTTGGGAGCAATTAAATAAACCAAAGATATTGAGGGATGCTTATAATCTGAAGGTAAACAATTCGAACCGCTATAATAAACCTATAAAAGGAGGATTCATTACTTTGGTATTCCCTGTAGAGCCAAAAGTCCTACTCAATGAACTTGAACACTCTACTTATACAAGTATTATAAATGATTATATTTTTGATTCCCTTTTACAACAAGATTTAGAGACATTTGAGTGGAAACCTTCACTGGCTGAAAGCTATACTTTAGAAGATGTAGTCTGGCTGAAAGGGAAAAAAAATGATAATATCTTTAAAGAGAAGGGTGAGAACAATTATCTTATTGGCATTATTGATGAAACTAAGATCCAATGGGATAGAAATAAAAAAAATATTATAAAACTACCTGTCACAGTTGATGGAAATGTAATCAATATTCAAGGTGATCAACTCAGATATAAAATTGATCCCGTTGATAAATATAGAAGGGCTTATGACAAAAGTGTTATCTTTACTTTCAATCTCAGACAGAATATAAAATGGCATGATGGTGAGAAGTTTACTGCTGAGGATGTTATTTTCACACTCAATACCCTGATGAATCCTTACATCCCTGAATTTGCTAATTCAAGATTCCAATATCAATTTCTAAAACATTGGGAAAAAATTGGTAATTATAAAATTAAGTTATTTTTCGATAAACAATACTTTAAATCTATTTCCATAGCCAGTGGAATAAATGTCTGGCCAAAACATATATATCTTGGAAATAACCAGAAAATGACCCCAAAGGAATTTGCTAAGTATTTTACAGAGCATAAAGTAAACCACACACCTGTGGGTACTGGCCCTTATTATATTCCATCTAAGTTTATTAAGAATAAAAAAATATCACTTGAACAAGAAAAAAATAGAATTACTTTAATTCGAAATGATGAATATTTTGATAATAAAAATCATGGATATCTGAAAAAAATTACATTTCGGTTTGTTACTCGCTCTGAGACTTCTATGATAATGTTTAAAAATGGGAAGATTGATTTTGACCCTAGTATTACAACAGAAACTCTTTTAAATAGCACAGTCTCAGAAAAATTCAAGTCCCAATATGTCAAGGCTCTTTATTACAATGGAGGTTATTCATATATTGGATATAACATGAAGAAGGAATATTTTAAAGATAGAAGAGTCAGACAAGCTATCACGATGCTACTTGATCGGGAATTGATACTCAAAAAAATATATCATAACTTTGGAGTAATTGTTACAGGAAGTCAATATATTTTTGGACCTGCGTATAACAGTTCCATAAAGCCTTTTACATATAATCGAGACAAAGCTATTCAACTACTCAACGAAGCAGGCTGGATTGATACAGATGGAGATGGTGTAAGGGATAAAAATGGTATCCCGTTTGAAATTCAATTGATGTATGCTCAGGGATCAACTAGTGGAAGCGCTATAGGACGTTTTCTATACGAAGAATTACGAAGTGTTGGCATAAAATTACAGCTAACACAAATAGAATGGGCTGTTTTCTTAAAACAATTATCAGAACGAACATTCGATATGTGTCTCTTAGGTTGGTCAACTGATATAGAATCAGATGAATATCAGATTTGGCATTCGACACAATGGGCTAATCAAGGATCTAATCACGTAGGTTTTGATAATAAAGAAGCAGATAAGCTAATCGAGAAAGCACGATATACTCTTAATGATCAGAAAAGATGGGAAATATATAAAAAACTCCATGAAATAATCCATAAAGAGCAACCCTATCTTTTTTTATATAATCCTATATTTAGAGCTATCTACAACAACCGATATCGTAATGTAAAATTCTATAAAAGGAGACCAGGATATAATCTTAAGGAATGGTATGTCCCAAAAAGTCTTCAAACAGTAAAAGAAAGACAAGCAGAGATTGAATAGGCTACATGAGAAAGTATATTTTAAAACGACTATCCCTAATGATTATTACTCTATTTGGAATTACTATATTATCTTTTATAGTTATACGTCTGGCACCAGGAAATCCTGCAGATTTGCTTGAACAACAGGGTGGTGAAATAGTACAGAAGACAGGACAGGCTTCAAATGAAAGTATGGATGAGTTTAGAAGACGATATAACCTTGATAAACCCTTACATATCCAATATCTCACATGGATCAAGAAGACAATTTTATTTGATTTCGGTAATTCTCTTATATATAAAACTAAAACTGTCAATGAGCTAATTTTAGAAAGACTACCTGTTACAGTATGGATTTCTTTCATGACAATATTCATAACTTATATTATTGCTGTTCCAATTGGCGTTTTAACAGCTGTAAAAGAAAATTCATTGACAGACAAAACGATTACAGTTATTTTATTTATGTTATACTCACTCCCAAGCTTCTTCGTAGCAATATGGTGTATAAATCTTTTTGCAAACATCGAAATGCTCAATTGGTTTCCAGCTCAAGAGCTTGAATGGAACTATCCGATTGGAAAGTTGTTGTATCATTCGATTCTTCCTATATTCTGTTCGACGCTTGCAAGTTACGCTTACCTATCAAGGCAGATGAGAGGGAGTATGTTGGATGTATTACGTCAGGATTATATCAGAACAGCAAGGGCAAAGGGTTTATCGGAGAAAATTGTTATTTTCAAACATGCCATAAGAAATTCTTTAATTCCAATAATTACAATAGCATCAGCTATTCTCCCAGAGTTAATTGGCGGAAGTGTTATTATAGAGTCCATATTTAATATTCAGGGGCTTGGACTACTAAGCTTTGAGGCTATATTAGCACGCGATTATAATGTTATTATGGCAATTTTTTATCTTTCTTCCCTTCTAACCCTTGTTGGAATACTAATATCAGATATATTATATGTTCTAACAAACCCAAGAATAACATTTGATGAAAGGTCAGAATGAAAAAAGACTTGCATACACAAGATATTGTAGTTGAGACATACTGGGATATAGTCTGGAAACAATTTAAAAAGAAGAAATCCGCTATCATCTCTTTGTGGATAATAATATTCTTTTTTATGGTAGCCATTTTTGCGCCTCTGATAGCTAATGATAAACCATTAATCCTGTATACAACGTACCACGAATTGTTTAAAACATACTATTCTGATTGGGAAATAAATCATAACAAATATACCAAAGGAATTCTTAAGTATAAGGAAATTAAAAAGAATCTTATATCTTCTAAAAAAGACTTTGATAAAATTAAATGGTCTATTTATCAATTAAATCAGCAAAACGATAACCTTGGAAATAGGGTTGATAAGATTCTCGAAGAAATAGAATCGCTGGAATCGCAGTTAGAAAAAAAAAAATTAAATATTCAAAAAAATACTCCCTCCTCAGAAGAAATTATAGATAAGCTTATGCAACGTAAATTATTACTGGAAAAGCAAAGAAATACCTTACGTAAAGACCATCAAGCTAACAAACAGACCTTACTAAAACAACATGCCCAAAAAGATAATCTCAATATAAAAATTACACAACATAACAATGAAATAAATATTACAAAAAATGGTCAATTAATAAATAAATCACTTAATCAATTAAAATTTCCCGTTTCATCTGAAATTAAACAAAAATTAGATAATTATATTCAAGATTATGAAAAAATATTTGAAAAATACCAGAAGTCATTTTTAAATGATAAATTGATAGAGAATCATAAAAAGGATTTTTTAAATAGTCTAGAGTCAATTAAATATCTTATTAAAAAAGAATTATCGTCAGAGACAGTTACAAAGCACCTTGTATACCGATATACGTTCCCTGCTCTTAGTTCATTAACTTTATTAGACATACTTTTTATCCTGTTATTCCTGATCTTTATTTTCCAGCCAATAATCCATAGAATCTTAAAAAGATTTATCCATAATACATCAATAATTGGCAAAATAAAACTAGTACTTTTCTTTGGTATCCTTATTTTCACAATTGTCTTTTATTTATTTATGGGAACAACACGCCATATTTCGATTAAATATAAAACATTAATATCTAAAAATCTTTCTGAATCAAAAAATACAAATAAAGATATACAAAAAATAAATTCAAAAAAAGATTTTATAATGTTTCCTCCTGTTCCATTTGGGTACAATGAGAATTTCACAGAAGAGAAATTCCAGAAACCTTTATTAATCAAGTGGATTTTGTTTGATGATAATGAAAAATATGGAAGACACATTCTTGGAACAGATAGTACCGGTAGAGATATTTTATCACGGATGATTTGGGGCGCGAGAATCTCGTTATCTATTGGTTTTGTTGCAGTTTCAATCTATGTATTAATTGGAATTGTTGTTGGGTCTATTTCAGGATATTTTGGTGGTAGGATAGATATGATTATCTCAAGGATTATAGAAATAGTAATTTGTTTTCCTGTTTTCTTTCTGATTTTGACAATAATAGCTTTTGTAGGTCCTAGTATCACAAATATAATGATTATCATTGGTCTTACAAGTTGGACTGGTATAGCTCGTTTGGTGAGAGGTGAATTCCTTAAGTTGCGTGATTTAGATTATATCATAGCTGCTAAAGCTCTTGGTGTTTCTGATTTTAAAATCATTTTTAAACATCTTCTCCCCAATGCCCTTACACCTGTTCTTGTTTCAGCAACATTTGGGATTGCATCAGCAATGTTAATTGAGGCTGGATTGAGTTTCCTCGGTTTTGGTGTCCGTGAACCTTTCCCCAGTTGGGGAATGATGATAAGTGAAGGTCAAAGTGACGTGTTAAACTATTGGTGGTTATCTTTAATCCCAGGATTTGCCATATTCATTTCGGTTACAACCTATAATTTGATTGGGGATGCTCTACGAGAAGCTATAGATCCCCGATTGCGTCAATAACTTGTGCCAATAGTCTTTGTCCGATTGTCAATTAATAGATATCCTAATGAGAAATTCCAAACAACTAACACCTAGTCGGTCAAACTGATTGTGCTCTACGATCTCCCACTCAAATGTTTAAATACAACCTCCAGATATACCAAATCCAGTCAGGAGATGACTCTCTTAAAATAGGATATGACTACTTTTAGTACATCATTAATCAATTTGGAAAATATATTTTTATACTTGACTTTTTGTAAACCCGATAATATTTTTAATTTATATTACGACTTAGCAGATATATATTATTTACATAAGGATACTCTGTTGGGTTAAAAATAGGATATATCTAAGAAATCCCCCTTCAGAAAAGTGTTAAAATATTTTAAGACGGATATAAAGATTTATGATGTTTTCTTTCGAATGATAATTAATAAAAAGGAATATATCTATGAATAACATGATATTTCAATATTTTATTTTCATCCTAATATTAAACATCCTCCTATTGCAATGCTCAGCACCTGTTCAACCCAAAAAAGAATCACATAAGAAAAAACAAAATAAAATTATGAAGTCACGACAAAATATTAATCAGGAAAGGTTATATATTATTTATCAAAATGATTGGCATTCGTAATTCAAAATTATATCAATATCTTAGTTCTATAGCAAAGGATTTAATTCAACAAGTCAATAATGATTGGAGGAGAATTTAAAGATGACCCAATGGTTTAGTCAATTAAACCGATTCAATTTTATTAAAATGATAATTCTATCTGTAATTATCTTTCTCTCCATTTTTTCGGGAAATCTTCCTGAGAAAAGTGATGTTGAAATGAGATTTCATTATCCTATTATATCTGAAAATGGAGCCATCGTTCCCATTGGATTCACCATTGAAAATAAATCTCTCGCCAAAAATGATTATGTCCAATCCGTTCGTTTCAATATACCTGATAATCCCATCCCATCCGCAGCAGAAATAATGCTCTATCCTGTGGTGAGCCGAGTATTTACCTTTCAAAGTCGCTTTAAGATAAAACAACCTTCATATGTCCACATTAAAGAACAAATCGTAAAATTACAAAAAGCATTGCCTGGTTGTTATATAAGTTATTGATTATACGTGTTGATGAGTAGATACTAAAAAATTAGATTTTATAATTTATTACTATGATTCTCCCATAATTCTCCTTGTATCTTTAATAATGNNATCAAAGTATTCGATAGGCTTAATTGTTTTAGAAGCTACAGGACGATATCATAGAAGCTGTGTTATTTAATTGATACAGCATAGTTTCCCTGTTGCAGTTATGAATCCGTGGCAAGTAAGGGATTTTGCAAAAAGT
>DKAT01000042.1 GCA_002450905.1 Spirochaetia bacterium UBA6919 | reverse complement strand
ACTATTATGCAGTGACTCTAATACATTGAGGCAAAGGTGTTCCAATCTAGTGAGGAAAACATTATCATTCAGTAAGGTTTTAGAATTTCATAAGATAAGGATAAATAATTTCATAAAAAATTATAACCAGAGCTTATCAGTTTAGAATTGAACACTACCAAATGTTTTTATTATCCTGTAATTTTTTTGCTATCACTTTCAATGACATCATTAAAAATGTCAATCGATTTTTAAGCAAAATGTTTTTTATTATATTTCCAATATCACATTCTATGGACATCACAGGGACATTATGTTAAATAAATTAACTATTAAATACAAATTAATTTTACTTCTGATCATTCCACTCATGGGTATAATCTATTTCTCGTCTCAGAAAATAGTTCCCAACTGGCATTTAAATCAGAATATGGATCAATTAAATAAACTCATTATATTGTCTATCAAATCGAGTGATCTCGTTCATGAAAATCAGAAGGAACGTGGGATGAGTGCCGGATATTACGGTAGTAAGGGAAAATCATTTCGAGATGAATTGACTAATCAAAGGATTATAACCGATCAGAAATTAAAGATTCTACATAATCACCTTAATACTTTGAAACTTAAATCCTTTGGAAATCTCTTTGAATCACAGGTAAATCAAATTAAATCCCTGCTTTCTAAACTTAAAGAACATCGTCAATCTGTTGATCAGATGAATATCCCTTTAAAACAGGCGATTGGATATTACACCCATATCAATTTGTCTTTATTTGACCTCATTTCTCATAATTCATTCCTCAGTTCTAACTCTAAAATATCTCTAGCCATTGTATCCTATATTAATTTTCTTAAATCTAAAGATAAAGCAGGCATAGAAAGGGCTGTGCTAAGTAATACATTTGCTGGACAAAGATTTAAAAAGGGGATATTTGTGTTTTTCTCCTCCCTCGTGGCTTCTCAGAATGCATATTTGGATGTCTTCATGACTCATACTCAACAATTAAACAAGGAATTTTATAAAAATACCATGAAAGGAAAGTTCATATCTGAATCTTCCCGACTGCGTCAAATTGCTTTCGACAAGTCTAATGAGAAAATAGAGGGGATTGATGCTTCCTACTGGTTTCAAATAATGACAGGTAAAATTAATCTCTTAAAAAAAGTTGAGGATCACCTTTCAAGTCATTTGGTATCCCTGATTCAATCATTAAAAAAAGATTCTCAAAATTCCCTTCTCCAGGCTATCCTTATCGTTTCTATATTATCAATTTTAACTATAACACTTTCGTACTTCTTAATTAGAAATATCTA
The DNA here is from genome assembly GCA_002450905.1 of Spirochaetia bacterium UBA6919. Lineage (GTDB taxonomy): Bacteria > Spirochaetota > UBA6919 > UBA6919 > UBA6919 > UBA6919. The sequence goes on along the minus strand of DKAT01000042.1, from coordinate 2,171 downwards.
TAGGTCTTTAAAAAATATTTCAGAAATAATTATTACAAGTACTGAACAAGTAACCACAGGGGCAAATCAGGTTACCCTAGCCAGCCAGAAATTGTCAGATGGTGTATCCGAACAGGCTTCATCCCTTGAAGAAACTTCAGCATCTCTTGAAGAGATATCCGCTATAATACAAAATAACTCTGATACCACAATCAAAGCTAATCAGAGAGTAGAAGATACCATGGATATACTATCAGAAGCGAATAACCGAATGAAGAACCTTCGTCAAATTATGGATAACATCGCCCAATCCAGTGAGGAAACTGTAAAAATTATTAAAATCATTGATGAAATTGCTTTCCAAACTAATTTATTAGCACTTAATGCAGCTGTAGAAGCGGCTAGATCAGGTGAAGCGGGTCTTGGGTTTGCAGTTGTTGCTCAAGAGGTTAGAAACTTAGCCCAGAGATCTGCAGAAGCCGCTAAAAATACATCCCATATCATTGAATCATCTCTCAAATCCATTACGGAGGGTAAATCATCAGCTGAACTCACGGAAAATTCCTTCACTCAAGTGGTTAGTCAAATAACATCTTTAAAAGAATTGATCAGTGAGATATCCAATGCATCAGAGGAGCAATCCAGTGGTATAGAACAGATCACCAATGCTGTTTCTCAAATGAATACCATTACACAAAATAATGCGGCTGATTCAGTAGAAAACGCCTCTACTAGTGAAGAAATGAGTGCCCAGGCAATGACTTTACTTACTGTAATCGATAGATTGGCTGTACTTGTAGGTACAAATTTAAAAGGAAAATTTAAATCAATTTATAAACCAAGTAAAAATAATTATTAAAATTGATTTAAAAGTATTTAGAACTTATAATCGCCAAGAATGTCAGCAATTCACCTATTAATTATAAGTTGACTGATAAAACAACCTTGAAAAGTATAATTGATGTGATTTTTTGTAAATTATGATGAATTAGTAATATTTATTCCTCTAAATATTGGATATTATAGCAAATGCTGATAAATATAGTTAGATTTCCATCTATACAGACAATAAATAATGATAAAGGAATATTATACAGCAATCCACAATTCATTAAAATAACAGTCCAAATGATTTTCCAGTCCTCTCAAGATTCTCGACCCCCCAACCCGAAATCACCACTCATGATCAAAATATTTTTCTTGACAAAATACTTCTATCCATATTAAATTCCCATTTCAAGGAATGTTACTTAAATGAAAATCAATACAAAATATCTCTGTGCCATTTTAACAATTTCCCTTATTTTAATTATAAATTATTCTTGTGCAAAAAAAGACCCATCAATCAATAAGCAAAGTAAAACAGATCATCAAAACAAATTAAACGATAACGATACTCAAACTTACAGAGTGAATATACCCGCACTCATTTTAAGAAACGAACCCAATACCAAATCAAAAATTGTAACGACATTAAAATCAGATACAATAGTTCATCTAATTCAAAGAACAGAAAATATTGATACTTTTGATAAAATCACAGCACCCTGGTTTCAGGTGAAAACATCAGATAATCATATAGGTTTCGTATTTAGTGGATATCTTATAAAAAATACCAAAGAAATCGAAAATCTCCTCATAACTCAGAATTGGTTTAGACAGTATGGTATAATCTATAATTTAAATCAACTTTCAAAATTAACCGTTCTTTTTCTGGGTGCAGGACGAAAACAAAATCAGATTGAGGATATAACTCCTCTTAAATACCTGTTTAATCTAAAAGAACTTCATTTAGGAGGAAATGGTGGTGTCACCAAAGTAAAGGATATCACACCCCTCAAACATTTAAATAACCTGGAAATACTTGGACTATACGGTACACTCGTAGTTAATTTACATCTTATCAAGGATATGAAGAAGCTCAAGTCATTATTTCTAACTGGGTCAAAAGTATCCGATCTCACCTTACTTATCAGTTTGACAAACTTACAAGACTTAGATATAAGCTATACCAAAATATCCGATCTTACTCCCCTTAAATCTTTTCCTAATTTAACACTAACAATTGAACATGTTGAAGATCTCACCCATTATAAAGGACTGAAAGATCTCAAACAATTAAAAGGTCTTGTTCTCGGTTCTCCGCTGGGTGGACATGGGCCTACTACTTGGACTGCACCCCAAATTTGATA
>DKAT01000043.1 GCA_002450905.1 Spirochaetia bacterium UBA6919 | reverse complement strand
ATTATGCAGTGACTCTAATACATTAAAACCATATCTCGTGAGATCAATATATAATTCTTGGGACCCAAAAGGTTATATTATACGTTACAACAAAAAATATTTATCAATTTTTCATAATGGTAAGTTTCCAACAGCTAAAAAGAGTTATCGCCAACCACTCATTTTATTATTAAGGTATAAACCTAAAGAAATTTTTATTGATTGTATGTTTCCAGAGTAAGAAGATTTCTTAAAAATAATTTAGGTAAGTTTAAAAGTGAAATGAGATCCTGAATCGAGTTTAGGATGATGGATAAAATGATCAGGAATAAGTATTAAGGTTCATTACTCGATGGTCTGAAGGGCTCTCTACAGAGTAATCTCAGAGTGACAGAAGTAAAGTAAGGCTGAAGCCTTGCCCTATGATGATATGGTGTGGGTGATTTATAGTGAAATGGCTGTAAGTTGTTCTTATGATTTTCCCATACTTTTCCCATGATTTTCCCATGATTTTCCCATGTGGGGGTATTTTTGATGTGATGTTTTATCTTAACGACTTAACAAGAGAGGGGGATATTTTTATTCTGGTGTGTATTCCTTAGAAATTATTCTACTATTTTCGAAAAGTTTTTTAGTATATTATTGACTTATGTCAAGGAGATATATTGTCGGAGATATCCATGGATCGTATGAACAACTTTTGAAACTCATGGATCAAATTGCCCTGGATATTCACCCCAAGCAAGATAAAATAATTTTTCTTGGGGATTACGTGAATTATGGAAGTAATAGTTATCAGGTCGTCGATTTTCTGATTCAATTAAGTCAACAGATGAGTATAGTGACTCTTCTCGGGGATCATGACTATTTTTTTCAGGAATTTATTAATAATCCTCATGAGAAGCTGGAGTCTTTCTGTGATATGGGTGGGAAAGCAACTTTACGGAGTTATGATCGTCAACTGGGGAATCTGAACATACCCGATGAGCATATTCAATTCATCCAGAAATTAAAACTAACTTATGAGGAAAATGATTTTTTTTGTGTTCATGCAGGTTTGAATCCAGATAAATCAAATATTCGTGAGCAGAAAGTTGAGGATCTCATTAGTATTACAAATCGCTTTTATGAATCAAAACGTGTGTGGAAGAAATTAATTGTCTTTGGGCACACCCATGTTGAAAATATCCACGATAAGAAAAATATTCCTTATTATGATAAGAAAAAAAATCTTTTGGGGCTGGATACAGGTGCAGGACAGGGGGGACGCCTGAGTTGCTTTGAAGTATATAGTCAGAGATTTTATCAGGCATAAAATATATCTATTTTATTATTGGCAGGAAAAAATGTTAAGTGATATTCAGAAAGTAAAATTTAACCGAATCGCTTTATTAATCGTATCATTACTCCTCATAGGATTTCTAATTGGTTATGGAATACTTAAAATAACTGAAAAATTACCCTTTCAGGCGGTTTATTTATATTTTCCTACTAATAATTATAAATCTCTTAATTTTGAAAAATACTCTCTCAGAAAAGATCTTAAACAGCATGAGAAAATGAAACGTACTATAGAACAATTAATTAGTGGTCCTACAAATTATCACTTAAGATCGGCTATAAATATTAAAACTAAGTTACGTAGTTTATGGTATTTTAATAAAGAATTGCATATCAATTTTTCTAATGATATTAAGAAATTATCGAATATAGAAGATGATAAATTAGTAGTCTATTCTATTTTACTTACAATTTTTAAATCTTTTTCTGAAGTGCAGAAAATTAAATTATATGTTAATGATAAACCCCTTCAGAGTATTTTGGGTTGGAATTCCTTTAACAGAATGTATAAAAAAGACGTGGTGTTTCGTGATGCGAAAGATTTATTTCAAGACATTTCTAAAAAATAATCAATATCTTTTGTTTCTCCAACGATGACGATAATATCGTCTTTAGAAAATTTCATGTCTGGCAGAGGGATTTCATGGGAATTGCTATTTGATTTTTGAACTGCAATTACAGTGATATTATAATTTTTACGAGTATCGAGGGTTCTGAGATTTTTATTAATGAAATCCTGAGGTACATGGATACTCTCAATGCGGTAATTCGATGCTAGATCAAGATATTTTTTCTGCTCTCCTTCCCCGATTTTAGATACAAATTTAAATCCACTGAGATTTTTTTTCATCACTTCCAAATTATAGATACTTAATATATCTTTACGGGTAATATACCCAGTGAGTTTTTTATCATCTTCTGTAGTGACAATTGGGATAATATCCACATCCTCCTGGGCTAATAATTCAGTGCAATAGGATAAATTACTTTCAGGAAAGGCAAATGGTGGACTATCAATCATCAGATCCCCAGCAATTAGATAGTCCTGTACATCTTCATCCTGAATTATTGTTTTCATGTGGGCCAGACTAATCATTCCAACCAGTTGACTATTATCGTTAATGACGAATGCTTCCTGATGATTTACATTTAAGAAACTCTCAAGTATTTTTTTAAACGAGGTATTGACGTGAAAGGTGTATAAGTTTTTTTTCATGATCTCAGAAGCTTTAATCGTTGACATAACGGTTTTTTCAATTCCTTCATAAAGATTTATGCCCTGAGATTTTAATTTAATTGTATACATAGATCCGGAGATAAAGTACTTTGTAATTAACGAACTAATAATAGATACTATCATCACGGGGAGGATGATCTGATAGTTTCCTGTAGCTTCAAAAAATAACATAATAGCCATAATGGGGGCTTGAGTAGTTCCAGCGATGATAGCAGACATACCCACCAATGCATAGGCACCACTATTTAGTTGTCCTGGGGATATTTGCTGGAATATTATTCCGAGGATGCCACCTACCATACTCCCAAGATATAAGGAAGGGACTATTGTTCCACCAGATCCTCCAGAACCAAGAGTTGATGCAGTGGCAATAATTTTACCAATTAATATTACAAATAGACTCAACCAAAAATAACTGAATATTGTATGTTTATGGCTCTCTTTCAATATATTTTCAATGGTATCATATCCAACACCCATTACTTCTGGCACCTGCAGGGCTATAATACCCACAAGGAGTCCTCCCAATGCTGGTTTCAAGTAAACAGGAATCTTTAATTTTGAAAAAAAATGTTCTGAGAAAAATAATGACTTGATAAACAATACACAAACTAATCCCGCAACCACACCAAGAATTATATAATATCCAAACTCGTAGGTATGATTGAGAAAGTAATGTAACTCGAATGGAGGTTGATTTCCAAAGAAGAATCGACTAACAACAGTAGCTGATACCGATGAGATGATTATAGTACTGAATGTATTGAGTGCAAAGTCTCCCAGGATTATTTCCAGAGCAAAAAAAGCTCCTGCAATTGGGGCATTAAATGCGGCTGCAATCCCAGCGGAAACACCAGCCCCCACAAGAGTTTTAACATGCTCCTCATTTAAATTTAACCACCGTGCGATGGATGATCCAATTCCTCCTCCAATTTGTACGATAGGCCCCTCTCTCCCTGCAGATCCTCCAGTACCAATAGTAATTGAAGATGCAATCAACTTGCCAATAACGGTTTTAAAGCTAATAGCACCTCTTTTGGTAGCAACAGAGGACATTACTTCTTCTACTCCTCCCCCTTTTGCTTCCTGAAAGATAAAATTCAATATCAAACCAACGATCAATCCGCCTATAGCAGGGGCTAATAATTTAACATACCAGGGGAGTCTCTTGAGTTCAGATAATATTTTCTCGCCTTCTACATTAAATGCAAGGTGTTGAACATATTCCATGAGATATTTAAATCCAACGCTGACAAATCCAACAAAAATCCCAACGATTGCGGATATTATTATCAATTTGGTATGTTTCGGTACTTTGAGTGCCCTGAAGAACCTCAATAATTTAAGCGATATTTTTTTTATCTGCATCCTTATTCCGTTTCAGTGATATAATTCCAATACTTAAATACATCTTATTTAGAATCCTTCCCCAATTCCTTTGATCTCAAAGTTGCTTTATATACGGCATCCATGACAATCCCCTTAAATCCATTCCTCTCCAAAACCGATAATCCTTCAATCGTAGTTCCCCCAGGTGAAGTTACCATATCTTTGAGTTGACTTGTATGCTGATTGGACTCAAGAAGCATTTTAACAGATCCTAAAACCGTTTGACTGGCTAATTGAATGGCTAGATTTCTTGGTAATCCTGCAAAAACACCACCATCAGCTAAGGATTCAATGAATAAATAAACATAAGCTGGCCCACTTCCTGACAAACCTGTTACAGCATCTAAAAGTTTTTCAGGTACTTCAAAGGCTTGACCGACTTTCTCAAATAATTTTAATACAAAATCCCTTTCCTGCTGAGTGACATTCATATTGAAAGAGAGACAACTAGCTCCTTCTCCAACTAATAATGGTGTATTAGGCATGACCCGAACTAATTTACTATGAGTTCCAAGGATGCTTTCATATTTCTCAATGGATATTCCAGCACAAATGGATATGATGACTTGTTTGAATAAATAATTAATAATGCTCTTAAGAAGATCAGTTACTTCTGCAGGTTTAACCGCAATCAATAGAACATTTGATTCCTTACAAAGATCTAAAAGATTTCTGGATAATACAGAATATTGGTGAACTAAAGATTTTACTTTATCCTCATCGATATCATATATAAAAATATCTTTGTTTGGTATATAATTTTTCTGGAGAATTCCCTTTAAAATGGCAGAACCCATGTTCCCAAGACCAATAATTCCAAGTTTCATAAATACTCTCTCAAATAATTATCATAATAATTATAAATCGAACTGAAATTAAAGAAATCTTTAGATAAAATCAAGTTTTTCCAAATAAAATTCAACTTGTAATATGATAATTATTATTTAATAAAAATAAAAAAGATTGACAATTACATATAATAATAGTATAATCTATCTCTATTAAAACTGCATCTCATTGAATAAATATATTTCAATATATAAACCAAATGAGTTATCAATTTTTTTAAAAAATACTACAAATGAGTTATTGACTTCCATTGCAAAGAAATTTATTTTTATGCTAAATCTTAAGAAATATTAATGAATTATACCCTCATTTCATAAAATATCTTTAAAAACGGATTGGGTTAATATCAAATTGTGTTATTATTGCTTTATGTAAAATAATAAAATCATTCAATGTTGAATTATTAATATTCTTTATAATAATCCTGCAAAAAATTACACCAGGATGTTAACTAAAAGGGATATTCTTTCAGAGTATAAAAAGGTCAATAAGTAAGATGCTTTAGGAGGCATTATGAGTAAAATACGTGTTGGTTTGGTTGGTATAGGAAACTGTTCATCCTCTCTTGTTCAGGGGACGTTCTATTATAATGATCCACAAGCTGAAGTTCCAGGTTTAATTACAAAATGTTTTGGTGGATATCATGCCAGTGATATTGTTTATACATCTGCATTTGATGTGGATAAAAGAAAAGTAGGAAAAGATCTGAGCGAGGCAATTTTTGAAAAACCCAATTGCACAACTATATTCCAAAAAGAAATACCCTTTCTAAACTGTACTGTGAACATGGGATATCTCCTTGATGGTGTAGCGGATCACCTCCCAAAATACCCTGATGACAATCGAATTATTCCTTTAAATGATATCTATTTCTCATACAATGAAGCTAAAAATGAGATAGTAAATAAATTAAAAGAAACAAAAACGGAAGTCCTTGTAAATTATCTCCCTGTTGGAAGTGAGAAGGCAGCTCGTTTCTATGCAGAATGTTGTTTGGAAGCTAAAGTAGCTCTTGTGAATGCTATGCCAGTATTTCTCTCCCAAATCTATGGAGATCGCTTCAAAGAAGCAGGCATCCCAATCCTTGGAGATGATATAAAATCCCAGGTAGGTGCTACCATAGTCCATCGTGTACTCACTAAATTATTTGAAGATCGTGGCGAAAAAGTTAAAAAAACATACCAAATCAACGTCGGTGGTAATATGGATTTCCTTAATATGGTGGATAGAACACGACTTGAAAGCAAGAAAATCAGTAAAACCAGAGCTGTGACAAGCCAAATCGAATCAGGTATTCCTGATCGTGATATTTATGTAGGACCTAGTGACTATATTCCATGGCTCAATGATAATAAAGTATGTTTCATTCGAATGGAAGCAGAGCAATATGGTGGAGTCCCAATGAACCTCGAATTACGTCTTTCTGTAGAGGATTCTCCAAACTCAGCTGGTGTAATTACAGATGCTATCAGAGCAGCGAAAGTAGCCCTTGATAATAACATGTCTGGAGCAATCATCGAAGCAAGTGCTTATTTGTTCAAATCTCCTATAAGACAATTTGATGATGCAACTGCAAGGGATATGCTAAAAGACTTTTCAAAATTACCAGGTAAATATTCAAATCAAATTCCTGATAATCAGTTACAACATTGTAATTAATTATAAATATACAGGATATGGGGAATATTAACAAAACTTTGATTCATCTCCTAAGCTAAGTCAATAATACCCATCTCCTGTTATAACACAACTCAATTAACTTATTAGTGAATAATTCTTCATATTTATCACACTTCAGAATTCTATACTCATTTCATGTCATCTAAATTAATCACTCTATCCAAAATACCCCCTCATGGGAAAATCATGGGAAAAGTATGGGAAAAATTATAGAGAAACGAAAGACAGATTACAGTCCCCTCAATATAATTTGGTCATTGAGTCTAGTCGGAATAATCTGCAAAACCGGAGGAGCAAATCTATATGTTTGCCCTTAATTGTACCAACTGAATTGACACAAATCATCCCCTGCACATACTTCATACCTTCTGTAGGGATAGGTTTCAAACCTATCCTTATTCGCATGGAAAACAGAAACAAAGTTCCAACCACCGCAAGTGAGGATAAATTCCTCACCCTCAACCCAATTGATGATTCCAGCCGAAACGACAATCCAACCCCAAAATAACTAAAAATCACCTCACAAAAGGCTCTGATTATGTCCAGATATAAATTTTGACTTGCATACCGATCAATAGTGAACCCCTTTGATTCTTTCAATTACTGGAGGTTTTATTTCTTCATATAAATAACTTAAGTTTATTCGAGACCAGCTGTCCCCATTTTTCTTTTTCAAAGCTTCATTAATCTCACTGGAGTTATGAGAATAGTGTCTCTTCTGTAAAAACCCTGCATATTCTAAATTAGACTCTAATAATTGAGACATATTTCCATCTAACACATTTGTTTCTACAAATGAAAAGAACTTCAAGCTAGGCATATTTTTAACAAATTCTAAAGAAGGTATATCACCGCATTTATGCATTTTGATACTTTCTATTTTTTTTAAATTGCTAATAGAATCATGGTCTTTAATTTTCTTACAACCCTCCATTTCTAATTCAACTAGATTAACAGGAAGATCTTTGATCGATTCAAGATTTCTAAAATAAACTAGCGTCATTTTTTTTAACTTCTTCAGATTTTTTAAACCATTCAAACTTGAAACATTGGAATAGGTTATGTATATTTCTTCTAAATTATCTAGCCCTTCTATTTCACTAAAATCTTGAGATTTAGGATTATACTTTTCTAAATGAATTTCTTTTAAAGATGTACAATAACTTAAACCTGTTATTTTTCTATCCCAATAACCAGTTAATACTTTTAAATGTCTTAAATTACTTAAATCAAGTTTTCCATAAGGAAGTCCTAAATGTGTTAAATTAGATAAGTCATATAAACCTGAGAGGTCTTTAATTGGTGAATTTGAAAACCATATTTTTTCTAGTGACGGACACTGCGTTAGAAAATCGAGTTTTTCATAGGGAGCACTAGGATTTTGTGTGATATGAACAGATTTGATGTTTTCTTTATTACAATCTCGGATAAACATATCTATTTTCTCTATTTCTAATGTGCTTAGTCTTAATTGATATTGCTTTTCCATAAAAATTAACCTAGTCGTAAAATAAATTAAATACCATTTGGAATTCGACAAAATATGTACAGTAATTTAAGCACTTTGATGCTGATTTGTCAATAATTTCTCATCATAGATATACTTGTGTTTCACCTAGTTTCGTAACAAAACAGTAACTTTCTTGAGATGGACATTTAAACTTTCTTCACAACTCGATATATTTATCTTTGGAATAATAAAATAATACTGGTGTATAAAAAATTACTCACTTGAAAATAAATTAAGTTTTTTGGGAACTGATTAAATAATAAAGATATATCCATATAAGTCTATTCTTTTTTCAATAGCATGCAAAAAATGCATTAATTTAAAAATTATTCATAATAACATTACAAAATCAATTATAATTACAACTGTCTATTTTTCATACAAATATACGATTTGCTCTAAAGATTATAACTTGGCACAATATTTGATAATATATTATTAATACACTTTCTCAAACGGAGGAGAATATGAAAGTAATTTTTACAAAACAACATACTGAGCAAAAGTTCCACAAGAATGGTAAATTATGGATGGAAATCCCCTATGTTAATGATAGAATCCATGGTAATGTCTTGGAATACTATCCCAACGGGCAGTTACAAAGTATCATACCATTTACTGAAGGAAGACCTCACGGTGTAGCAAAGAAATTTAGTACAGAAGGGGAACTCATTCATCAAATATGCTGGTTCACTGGGGATATTAAAGAAATATATCTTGTTGAACGAGAAAACTCTGTCGATTTTGTTCAATATAGCTTGAATTAAGAGTATTAATTTATGTTTCGATTATTTCATATAATTTATAAATTGATCAAAGAGATAGGCAGAATCATGGGGTCCTGGAGAACTTTCAGGATGATATTGGACAGAGAATATAGGAAGGTGTTTATGACGAATGCCTTCCACAGTATTGTCATTCAGATTTATATGGGTGATTTCAACATCCGAAGGGATATTCGATTCATCGACAACAAATCCATGATTCTGCGACGTGATTTCGATTTTTCCCGTCAAAATATTTTTTACAGGATGATTCCCCCCCCTGTGACCAAACTTTAATTTATAGCTATTCCCACCCAAAGCAATTGATAATATCTGATGACCTAAACAAATACCAAAAATGGGTTTTTTACTAATAAGCTCTTTTACTGATTGAATAACATTTTTAACCGCAGAAGGATCACCAGGTCCGTTTGAAAGAAAGATTCCATCCGGCTTCAACTCGAGTATTTCTTTAACAGAAAGATTTGAGGGGACTACCGTTACGGAACAATCCCTAGCAGAGAGCATTCTAAGAATATTTGTTTTGATACCTAAATCCATTGTGACGACATGAAAAGATTTATCCTGGTTTGGATTAAACTTATAAACTTCTTTTGTAGTAACTAAATCCACGAGATTTCTTCCAGCCATTTTAGGTGCACTCTGGATCTTATCCAGCAATACCTGATCATCCCACTCTCCTATACATAATGCCCCCATCATAGCACCCTGTTCTCTGATATGTCTTGTGAGCTTTCTGGTATCAACCCCTTGAATGGCTAAAATCTTATTATCTGAAAGATATTCTTTTAATGAACATGTAGCACGATGGTTTGAATAATTATTTTGATATTCTTTTACAATGAATCCCGAAACCTGAACTTTATTTGATTCAACATCCTGTTCATTGATTCCATAATTTCCGATAAGGGGATAGGTCATGGTGACAATC
>DKAT01000117.1 GCA_002450905.1 Spirochaetia bacterium UBA6919 | reverse complement strand
TCCCACTATTGATCGCTAAAACCCATTTTAAAATGCTTAATATTTAACTATTTATATCATATAAAACACCTCTTTTCTTCCCAAACCTCCGATAATGAATTCATACAAATACATCCGTCGGATCAAAATCTATACCAAGATTCTCCCGCTCAATATTCTTCACACTCGATACCTTATAAAATACCACATAATCCTCCTCCTCGTCAATCAACTTCATCACCAGTTTCTTCAATTCCAACAACTGACCCTCGGTTATCTCCCCCTCAAACACTGATTTCTGAGTGTGATGCAAATATCTCCTCATCAGATCCTTAATCTTATTAAGCCGTCTTCTCCCAGGCTTATCCACAGTCGATATATCATATACTCCAATCACAAACATATCTACCACCATATCCTTAAGCTCTTATAATCCTTCTCCCCCAGTATATGCTTGATTAATTTATAAGCCTCAAGTCGGATCAGTCTTCTATAACTAACTTTCTTCTTCAACTGCTTGTGATAAATCGTTTCCTTCAGGCGATCATCCCATTCTTTCAAAACAATTTTCCTCCCATCCTCTTTCAGATAGCTATAATTTAAATGCTTATCAAAATGATCCTTCTTAATCTGACGGTTGTTCAACAGTGAAAAGATCATCCGATCGGCTAAAATCGGTTTAAAGATCTCCGCAATATCCAGGGACAGAGAAAATCGACGGTAAAACGGTTCGTGGAGATAGCTAATCGTCGGATTCAACTGGGTTCGATAGATAGCCTTCACCGTCTCAGTATACACCAGACTGTTAAAAAACGAAATCAACGCATTCATCCAGTTATCAGGGGGGTGTTTCACTCGTTTCTCAAACTCAATCTCATCCTTAATCATCGATTGAAACGACTTATAATACAAATCCCTGATATTCCCTTCAATTCCCATCAGGCTGGGTATATTACTTTGCTGATCAATCCCTATCTCAAGTCGGGTTATATCCTCAATAAACGATAATGTCTTATCTGAATACCGTTTTAGGTTCTGAATCATACCATAAACACCTCCCCGTACAAACTCCTTGGCAAGTGAAAGCCGTTTATTTTGATCCAGATAATGTTCCACCTGCCTAACCGTCAATTCCCCCGCATTCAAATACTCTCTCGGATAATAAGACCCGGAATAATAACCATAGTAATTAAAAAAATGGATTGGAATCTTCTTTTGGCCGAGGAAGTGAATCAGTTTCGTATTCAGTCGGAGTTCACCAAACACATACAGGGAATCTACGTCCTGAATTGGAATAGGCTTCTGATGTTTCTCATCATGTTCTGTATAAATAAACATCAGCGAATCCTTCTGCCGTTTCAACCGACCAGAGCGGAACAGATAATAATCCCTCATAAAAACCTCTCATATATAACAGAGATCGTAATAACTACACTTCTTACAATATTTCTCATCAATCACATCAGGTAGATTACAATCGCTGATAATGGCCTCAATCTCCCTGAGTATACCCTCCAATGCCTCAATATCCTTCTCACTCAAAATAACTGGTTCACGACGCCTCAATAACGGATAATCAATCATCCCCTGGACATCAACCCCAAGATTTTTCAGGTAATACAGATAATACTTCATCTGCCAGACATGGGATTCGTTGAGAGCCTTGGATTTCTTCACCTCGTGAATGAGTCCCCTTTGTGCATCCATAAAATCAATTTTAATCCCGTCAATAAGGATTTCCTTCTTCTTACGGGTATAAGACGTCTCGTGAAGGACTTTACCAGTTCGAACAACATCACTTTCCTGTTCCATTTGAATGTGATGGGAGAACAACCATAATTTCCTGTGACACACATAAAAGTAATGGATCTGAGTCCCTGTAATCCTTGGATTATTCTTATTCATAGCTTTTTAAATATAAATTATAAAGATATTAAATGTGTTTTTGCAAAGGTTAATATGTCATGGTAAGGTTCTCGAACCATGTCCTATACAAGATTTCACCTTTCAATAATACGTAATAGATAATGAATAAAACACACCTCAACCCGTATACAAAAATCCTGTCCTATCCCACCTTTCAGGCTATTTTTATATAATATCATACCTTACAACCACCACCCACCGTCGGCATGGGAAAATGATGGGAGAAGTATGGGAAAATCTCTTAAGAAACAAACCCTCTTTTATTACAAAATCCATTGAGTCAAATTGTCATGGTGAGGCTCTCGAACCATGTTATACAAAAAGTTTTTGAACTAAACAGTTTATTTTATATAAAATTCTCATATTCTTTTAATTTTCTTGAAAATTGGATACCCAAATCTGGGTGATAATCAATATCCGCTGAATAGACCCCTCTCTTTGGGATTAATTTTATGGGGTGTGATACTTTATAATAGGGTAAACTCAGGGTATAATCATCGATTTTTTTGATAGCTAACAACCTATCTTTATAGGAATACCCTTTATTACTTAATATTTCAATGGATTGATCGATTTCAGTTTGATATTCAATATAAATTGAGTTGGGAATAATCGTTAAATTTGAAATCTCTCTGAATAATTTGTTAGCTTCACTCTTATTATCTGTTTCAAACCCATTCTCAAGTAATGAATAACTATTTTTAAACTTGAGGTAAAAAATCTTCACTTTCTCTTTGTCTTCAAATACCTTATCCATTAAAAGAAGTTTTTCATTTTCACTAAGTATTTGATCATCATATTTTTTTAATACGTCAAGAGTTATTGATACAACATCTTTATCATAGATAAAAAAATTATCCGAGGGTTCTTTACAGGCAATGATTATATTTGGTGGATCATTGTCATTGATTTTTCTTCCAGAACGTCGATATATTCTACCCATCCTTTGGAGTAATGCATCGATAGTGGCAATCTCTGTAAAAAGAATATCATAATCAATATCTAATGAGGCTTCGACAATTTGTGTAGTGACCCATACAACTGCTGAACTGGATTCATAATCTTCTTGAATCTCACTTTCTTTTATAGCTCTGTGTTTTTTTATAAATCCTGAGTGAAGAAGTTTCTTGGATGGGATATTAATTGTATTATAAATATTTTGTGCCATTCGAACCGTATTACAAATGACAAGAACTTTTTTCCCAAGTTTAATCTGATCCTCTATCTGATCAATCATTTCTTTTATTGTTTGATCCATTAATTGAATTCGATGTTTATTTTCTTTATTACATACAGGACCAATTTCAACAGAAACTTTATTTAAATATTGTCTTACAAAAGGATGGATTGTCGCACTCATAAAACAAAATCGCCCACCATACTGAGATATTTCCTCAAGGGCTTTAATAATCATAGCCAGTGTTTCAGGGGAATAACTCTGTGGCTCATCTAATATAACTTTAGAATACATCAGGGTGGCATAGATTTTTTCATATCCAGGCCACTTAAAAACCGCTGTGAAAAGCTGATCGGCTGTAGTGATTGTTATAGGTAAAGAAAATTGTCTGGCAGATTGGGTATCAAACACATGCTCTTCTATCTTAAAATCTTTATCAGCCACTTTATCATCAATCCCATACAAAGAACAGTCACTATGGAGGAGAGCAATGTTCTCTTCAGAAAAGATATCCGAAAATCGTTTGTACATGGCATTGACAGAAACTTTCAGTGGGAGAGTATAAAATGCTTTATCACCCCCTATCCAGTTTATGGCAAATTCAGTTTTCCCAACCCCCGTTGAAGCAGTCAATAATATATTTTTATCCTGATGACTTTCAGCCTCTACTTGAAAATCTTTTAACCCTTGATATATAAATCCTTTCTCTTCAGACTTATTTTTCAGATAGGTTAATAATTTATCCCTTGGATTGGATATTCTTTTTAATTCAATGGGTAGGTGAGCTGATGCAGAGTGATCAATTCGGTGGAATAATCCTTTCATCAGAATGTAAGATTTTAAACGTCGTATTTTTTGATATTGGTGTTGGTAATGTCTTCCAGCCATGAGATATGCAAAGTAGCCATCCAGTAATTTTTCACGAAGAGTAAATCCATGTTTATTGAGCCAGTTGAGTGATTCTTTTCGAAGTATGAGATCTTCACGAATGATTTTATTGAGATACATATCATCAAAATCAATATCCCTGTGATGGTGCAAAGCGATGGTGTAAATGATTTCAAGATTATTGATATTTTCTGGTAGAAAGGCTGGTGATAGATAATTATGAGGAATTTCAGAGGGTAAATCCGACTTGATTTTAAATGGCTTTTCTTGAATCTTTAATCGAATCTTATTTTGAAAATGACTGGATATTTTCCCGCAATCATGGAATAGAACACATATTTTTAAGTTATTCCAGAATGTTTCACTATCGTCAATCAGTCTTGATATTTCTTTGGAATACATTTTTTTTAAAACATCAAAATTATTAAGTAAATGACCAACATGTTCTTCTAAAGATTCGCCAATAAATTTTTCATTCTCATAATAGGTCTTAGCATAGATTTCCTGATCCATGATAATCTCCAATCAGATCAATAATCCTATTTTCCTTCTCATCATATAAACATTCACCATTGGGAACACCATTTTCAATATACATAATATCTAATCGATTAAAATATCGAATGTCATTTTTAATCTCATATTTAAAAGGCATCCTGAAATTGAGCCCATCTAATCCCATTTCAAGTCCCTTTGAGCGATTGATATAGATACCATAATCGATAGTATGTGCATTTTGAAATCCAAATGACTTTTCTTGAACTTCAACCCATTCCATGGAATCGATACGGGTTAGGTCTTCATTCCTGCCAATGTGAGGATATTCAGTGGTGAATAGATTTTCCTGAAACGTTGTAATATGTTCATGATCTGTTAATAAATAAATGATTAAATCCGTTTCAAAGAGATTGGCAACGTAAGTAGGGGACTGGGATAATGCTTTCTTAAAGTCAGGTAGAATGATTTGATCGATCTTTTCTTTTTTTCTAATCCGATCAAATTTAATCATTTTTTGAAGATCATAGGCTACAGAGCTTGAGATACCCTGAATGGACATACTGATGGGAATATAATCCTTTGCCCCAATCACTGTATGAAACCAGCCTTTGATTGTAGAAATGGGTGGCAGGGGATAGCTATCCACAAAATTATAGGACATGGGTTTTCGATAATTCGCCATAACCTGATGAGCTTTGATTCGAAATAGCTTCATAAATTACTCTACTTAGATTTTCCAATATAAGAACTTTCCATATCTTGGATGATAGTATCAAAAAATGTATTTAAGTTATTGAAACTGCTTTTTTTATCTACAATTTTGCTAATTTCCTCTTCATTGGACCAATAATTAGAAAGATATCCCACTTTCGTAAAATCTTTTATATTCTCCTTGTTGAAAACTAAATTAGCAGAGGATTTTAATATCTCTGTATTCATGGAGTAATTCTGTTTTTCCTTGTTATAATTGATTTTAATCCTATTTAAGAAAAATGGATTTTTGATATTATACACTCCACCAATAGCAAAAACAGGATTTAGACTTTCCGTTCGCCCCTTTATCTCTCGATTTAAAACCTTTACCACTTCCAGTAATTTTTTTACCCGATCCGCCTTATCTTTGGAATCAAGATCAATTTTATCATGATCATCTTTTCCAACTTTGTTTAAATCGATGGTGATTGTATAGGAGTATAAGGAATATTGGTGCTCAAACTGAAAGGGATTAGGATTTACCCCCATACGATCCGCAAAATTCTTATTAGTACCCCATTCTAAATCAGAACAGAAGGATTCAAGAGCTATGGCAGGACTAATTCGAACTATGGATGATCTCGTCAGTGACCCAACTCCCTTCTTTGTCTTCATATATCCAAATAGATCCGCTTCAATATAATCCCTGATATTGCTTTCTGAACTAAATTGTACAACGGTATTATCCCCTGTTAAAGGATTTTTTCCCTCATCAATTTGAAATGTTTCTTTAAGCATTCGGAAGATATCATAACGTATAGCCTGCCTAGAAAGATAAGTGAATATATCTCCACTTCGGGTTAATTTCTTGAGTTCAGATATATTTCCTACCCCTTCTCCGTAATTTAAACTCATGGCTTCAAATACCAGAGTGAGCGTTAATCCCTTATTCATTGTGATCCCCCTTATTATCTTTTTGATCGGTTGCCAATAAGCCGTTGACAAAACTATATCCATAGGCATAGAAATTTTCAGTGTGAATAAACCCATCCACAAACGTTGTTGGGATATCCAATTTATAAGTCATATAGATTCTGGCAATGACTTCCATAAACTTATTTTTATCCCCCACTCTTAGGGCACTGAGAAGCTTGAAAACAATGGATGAGACTTTATTATCTGCATCTTGTTCTTTTAATTTCTTAGTCAACTCTTTGCCTTTGTTGTGGATAAACCACACAGACTTCTTAAATTTGTCCATATCCTCCATAGGTTTTCCTCCTGTTCGGATAATTTTATTATACAGTGTTATAATCATCAAATAATTTTGTAGATGAAAACTATTGAAATAGGCATGATAATAATTTGTCTTTCCTTCTTTTGAGTAAATATAAACTTTAATTAACCAGTATATATAATTATAGCTGAGTAAATCCATTAAATATTGTCCAATGATTTCTTTTAAAAGGTATTTTGACGTATCTTTAGTTTTGTAAGATGCTTTACTCAAGTGGTTAAACAAATCATAATGATCTTTTAGAAAATTACTTTTCTCTCTGGACAGTTGAAGAGAAAATACTTTAGGCATGATTTCATTGGAAATATTTAGTTCTATAAAAGAAATATTTTTATTGATATTTTTTGATTTCTGATCCTGTAATTTTAAATAATATTCAGTAAAATATTCTAATAACAAATTATTCCTGTTATTTTTATCTAATATCTTCTGTAAAAGGTAATTATCTTTTTTTAAGTCATCAACACTACTATCATGATTAATAAAATATAAAATATCTTTTCCTCTTGAAGTATCTAAAAATCCTGCAAATGAACAAAAATATATGAGCTCACAAATATCACAGAGCGGCAGTTTTGATGTAAAGTTCCATAGCTGGTTAAGTGAATCATAATTTAAACCAATAAAACTCCCTATTCCTGTATCTGCATAAGTATCAGCTTTTGCAATCCTGTCACAAATTATACACTGATGTTTTGCTTTCTTATTTTTTTCATTTGTTATTTTATCTTCAAAATCCTCTTTGAATTTCTTCATTCTATCTTTATTGCAAGACGGGTTCAAAAAACTTTTTTGACCATAAATATTTCTAAGATAAATTTGTGTATCACTCTCAAGAAAGTCTTTGTAATCTGAATTTAATATTTCTAATACTTTCACAATAGTTTCACTCAATATTTCAGGGTTATTACTGAGATTTTTTTTATCTGGCAAAGGAATATTTCGATCCTTTAATTTCACTTTCATTAGACTGAAATTTAATTTTCTCTTAATATTTTCTAATTGTTTTTCTTTATTAGTATTATTTGCTTCATCATTATTTAAATAATCGTTAAAATCTTTAATTAAACTATCATACCGACCAAATTGCTCAAGTGCTTTCTTAAAAAACTTTTCAGAGAATCCTTTTAATTTTTCCCTGTCAAATTCAATATAATTATCTTCAATAGTTACATACTGACTTATCTGATCTTCATTTCCATGACTGATTATTTTAATAAAACCCACTATTCCTGCATTGTATAACCAATCACCTAAATAAACTCGTTCTAACATGAAACCACCTCCACCATACCAAATCCCTGGCTCCGGCGACTCCCCAAACCAATATCATAAATCAGTTTCAAAACATCTGGTGGAGCTTTAACTCCAATCATCCCGGTAGTGCAGTCAATCCCGTGACCATAGTGGATGACAATCAGGGGTTTGCACTTTCGAATATCAATAGCAAAATCACCCCTCTTCAAATCCTTATTGAGATATCTTTGGGAATAATTCCTGATCTGAAAGTACAACCCATCCTCAAATTGGGGATCATCCATTTTTAAATACCCCACCCCCTGTTGATTCTCAATCTTCCGTACGATAAATGGGGAGAGGATTTTAAACAAGACCTCGTTGTGGTGGATGGTTTTCTGGTTCCGTAAATAAAAATGACCCAGTCGCACAGGTTTTTGAAACAGGGAATATTCTTTTAAATGGCGGAGAGAGTTATACTGACCCACAAGAAACCCATAATCCGAGGAAGAATAGTGGACTTGAAGGGTATTTCCATTAAATTGGAACTGATTCCTCTGATCGATTCGTATTTGCTTAAGATGGGGTGCATAATAAGAGAAGGTGAATGGTTTTACGGTATTTTGGGATTGATTGCCGTAACATTCAGAATATAGTTCGGGGTTCTGTTTTTGAAGGGCTTCTTTAAAGAGAGATGCAATACCGTTACGTAGTCCACTGGAATAGGGATCATCCAAACAGGTTTGATGAGAGTCAGGGAAACGAATGCCAAAACTAAATC
The DNA here is from genome assembly GCA_002450905.1 of Spirochaetia bacterium UBA6919. Lineage (GTDB taxonomy): Bacteria > Spirochaetota > UBA6919 > UBA6919 > UBA6919 > UBA6919. Next base: position 6,854 of record DKAT01000117.1, on the reverse strand, counting down.
TCATAAAAATCTCCTTTATCTCATATACAATAGAAACAAAATTTCATTGCAGATCCTTAGATAAATCAGAAATATTTTTCAAATATATATATTTTGCTATAAAATGACAAATAAAATATCACTTATTCATTAATATTTTTAAAAATGTGCAATTTTGATACATATTCCATTTTGGTACATTAGGTTATAAAACTTTTTAAGTATAAGGTAATTATCATATATTATATACACTATCTTAGCTCTAAATAAAATTATTTGCAATGATTTTTTAATTGGATGGTAGAGGAGTTGAGAAATTATTTGGAGGATCCTTATGAATCAATCTTGTTCTATGAATCAATGCAACATCAAAACAACCAAATACACCTGTTATTATCTTAAGAATGAGAAGCTTGTTATGAAAAAGTCTTTTACTGAAAAACATCTTGCAGATTTGAGTGGAGCCAATTGGAGATTAAGGCGTGATCACTCCTGTTCCAATGACATCTTTGACTACCTTGTTACAAACAAATAACCACCTAAGCGTTATACAAAACAAAGGGAGCCCAGTTGAATGGGTATGGATACTTGTCTTTTAATTCCAGCATACTTTCTTTATAGGCTGTATCTATACTTTTTCCTTCGGATAATATTTTAGTATAAAAGAATTTCATGAATACTCCTGTGGACTCATCACTCACACTCCATAGACTTGTAAGGATCACTGGATTTGAGCTTACTAATAATCCTCTCATAAGCCCAATTACTTTATTAGTTACGTCACTATATATTTTACCGCTCTCACAGGAGGAGAATACAAATAATTTTAACTTCTTTAATTCCAGTGGATAGAAATCAAAGGTATAAAACTTTGTGTCATATAAACTAAGATAAGATAACATGGGGTAATCTTTATCAAAGGTGGTGTGCCCTGCATAATGAATGATTTCGCTATTCCCTACACCTGATACAAAATTAGCCCGTGTAACTTCATCTTCTACAAAGAGACTTATATCTTTCCTTAAGTCCATAAGTATGTCTTTTTCAAGGTGAGTGTACTTTAAATCGGATTCAGGATCAATGAATGCTGATATCTTGTCCTGATCGGTAATAGTATAAATATCTGCTTTTAATTTCTTTTTATAAAATGATTCCAGGGATAAGTAGTAAGTTATATTATACCTTTCAATTAAATACTTTACTTCTTCTATGTCATAAAGTAAATGAAAGGGAAGAGCATTTAAATCCCCTTCAGGAAGAATATATAGCTTATCCACACCATTTAAGAGTTCACACCTAATATTCTTAAATAGTAGTTCATAGATGCTGTGAGAGAGATTTAATAGCTTTCTTTGGGCGATGGTACTTTTATCAATTTCCGTATTTAATAATTGTTTCATCTTGTTTATAGACTCAAAAAGACTTTCATCTTCATCTATTTTACACACTGGAAATATCTTGAGGGGGATATCTCTTTGCAGGAGTATACAATATATCTTACTCTTATTCTTTTTTTTATAAAGAATATAAAAGATTAAAATGGCATCATTGTCTTTTAAAAGACCCGTTACTTCATTTAGTCTGGGAGTATGAACCTCATAGGGGAAATCGACTCTACTTAACTCCAGTTTATTTTTCTCTTCAATAAGATCCTTTTTAGATCTTTGATTTAATTCTTTTCTATCTTTAATTTCACTATTATTAGTAGTCTTATAGAACACATTTTGAATTGCTTTTGATTTGTCCAGATAATAAAGAGCTTTATCATAATCTTTTCTTTTTAAATAAATATTTATGATTAGTTTATACACTACAGGATATTTAAAAATAAATAAAAAGGCTTTTGAAGGATCATTTATAATCATTTTATCGATTTTTTTATCAATGAGCCTTAGATACTTTAAGGATAAGGCTTTTTTTCTGACCTTATAAAGATGATATGATAAGGAGATGCGTTTTTCTAAGACCAGGTCTTCCAAATCCATATTTTTTACAATGTCATTAAATAATTTATGGTGAAAATTAACATAGATTCTTTTCTGATCTATCTTTTCAAGTATATTAATGTAGAATACATAGTATTTTACTAAAAACCAGGATGGGATAATTTCTTTTTTAGTGACAAGTTTTAACATCTTTTTAAAAGTTTTATCCATGGATTTTATGTTTAGAAGAGCATATTCTAATATCCATAAGCTTTTTAGACTAAGAAAATATTCTTTATATCTTTTCATTTGTTTAAAATATTTTCCCATCTTTTTGTAAATCCTAACTGCTTTAGAAGATTTACCCAGTACTTTATAAACTGAACCCATGGCTCTAAAACATTTTAATGTTAAACGGTGGTAATTATCTTTTTTCAGTACTTTTATAAGAGAAAATAGTCCTTTTAATTTTTCATCGTTATCTTTTAAATTAAGTATATGATTTAACTTGTGGGAATAATAACTTTCTTTGGATGCTTTTAATTTATTAACTAACTTGTAATAATCCTCTAAATAACTTTCTACTTTATTATTTAGTCCATTTTTAAATAGATATGAAATAGTGATATCATAAAGAGTTATTATACTATACTCATCTTTTCTTTCTTCCAGTATTCTTTTAAGGTCTTCATACAGCTTGAGTATCTTTTCAGGATCTGGGATATTTTGTATGAGTCCATTTTCATAGACATATAGAGCATGGGAGATGTTGTTGTTATTTAAAGAAGTATTTATAGAAAGTTCATAGGATGAATAGGCATTCTCTATTTCATTTAAGCTTATTTCACTATCTCCTTTTAATTTATAAAATACAGCCATATAATGCTCATCGTTTAATTGTTCTAAAGTCTCGATCACTTGATTCACTAAAACCATAAAGGCATTCATGTCAAGATTTCCATTTGTAGAAGATGGGATATGGTAAATAATAGCTGAAAGTATATCCCCCATAGATTTTAGATTTTCTATGGATTTAAAAGCTGATAAATAGTTTATAAGAAATGAGTAAATCCTTTGGTAGTTTTTATCCATTAAATCTATTTTATATTCTAATCTATAGTGACTTAATAAAATATATTTAAAAATATCTTTATACAAGAAAAGTAAATTGGACTCACTAATGATAACATCCTCTTCGTGAGTTAGTTGACCCCGAGTACTCATTAAATACTTTTCATATTCTAAAATATACGTTTCTAATATATTTATGATTTTTTCAATTTCATTCAGCTTATATAAAGCATCAAAATAGACAAGGTAAAACTGGGACCTTAAAATGAACTTATTCTCTTCATCCATGATCTTATCAAGAATATCCTCAATATGGATGCAAGTTTCCATGATTTTTTCCTTATCTAAGTAGTTATCATTTAATAAATATTCACACTTAGTAATGAGGATTATAACCTGATCAACTCTTGTATATTCCTCGATATCTTTACTTATCTCATCCATGAAAGTGATATACTGATCAATCATGGTTAAAAATAGATTGTGGGTACAGAATAAGGGCTTTTCTTCGGATAACTTTATTAAGATATCATAGGCTTTAGTGGTGTTAAGTTCTTTTAAGGCATCTTGATAATCGTTGTAAACAGTGAAGAGATTCATAAATTAAAAAATTAAACTTTATAGCTCCAGTTTAAAAGACAAATCCCCGTAGGTTGTTTTAACTCTATAACTTGCATTTACTTTTATATTAAAAATCATAGTACCAAATATATCTGTTGATTTTTTATCTAGTTCTTTTTCATCTTCTATGAGTGACACAAGTTCTTCTTTAATTCCTTTATTTTCTTTATCCATAAGTTCTATCAGGAGTGTAAAATAGCCCGTTGTTTCTTCTTCAATAATGGCATTGAGTGAAATATCTCCTAAATCTTTATTAAACTTTATACTGGATTTCTGATCCTTTAATTTCTCTTTATTTCTAAAACTTTCAGCCAGTTCTAAATTAAGATCAACATGGATATTTTTAATGGAGTCTATGACATAGAATAGCTTTTCTTTATAACTTATTAAAATATCGGTTAAAGACTTTTCTTTACCCTGCCCTAGTTTATACCTTATAGTTTCCATGAGTTCGTCTGGTAAATTAGGAGTGCTTTCATTTAAGTTTTTTTTTATAATACCAAACTCTTCAATACAAAAAGGACACCTGTCTTTTAAAATATGATTCTCATAAAAGTCTTTTAAGTCTTTATCCTTCTCTACACCTTCACTGACTATCCTTTCTAACTTAATAATATCGCATAAATCACTTTGTATCGGGGTAAAGTTATACTCCTCGTCTTTTATTTCTTTATAGGCTTCTTTAAAGAGTTCTTTTAGTTTAAGGACTTTCTCTTTTTCAACTGGATCTGTTAACTTATCCAGTTCATCAGGATCATCAAAGATGTGATTTAGGATATTATCATCCATGGTGCATTAATTCCTTTACACTATTTTTATCTAAACAGTCTATGAGTCGATCTTTAATGGCTTTTGTCTGCTTTTTAAGAAAATCAATATTCACTGTAATCTTACTGTTCTTTTTCTTTAATGTTTCAATAACTTGTTCATTGGTCTTATCTTTATTTCCAAGACAGTGATGATTTAATATATAGTCTTTAATCTCTTTTTGATCCAGATAATCCAGATGATATTTTTCAAAAAGGGGAGTGTCTTCAGTTCTTTTTATTTCTTTTTTCATACAGTCTTTTATAATACTCTGGATTTCATTTCTTGTGTAGGAATGACTTATTTCATCCCCATTCTCCTTAAACTTTTTATAGCTCATTTTATCTGCTTTATTTATTTCTATTTCTTCATCATCAGTTGCAGAATTTAGATCACTTTCATAAACAAGGTCTTCTATAATTTTATTCTTTTTTATGTCTTCTTTTATCCAGTATTTAATAATGGTCTTGTATACTAAATGGATGATGGTATCAAAATTTTTCTTATCCATTTCATCAATAATGTAGTAACATAATTCTTTAAAACGGACTGGGTTATATAATTCAATATGAATATCATTTATTAGTTCATCATCAACTCTTTGATTTTTGGCTTTTAATATACTATACACCCTTCTTTTAACTTTTTTTACAAAATCCTCATCAAGGATTCTTCTTAGCTTGGGATAAAGTTTTACCATAAGATTAAATAGAGTCGACATATTTTTTCTTGATAAGGCATAGACAATATGCTTTAACTCTTCATTGTCTCTCTCACTCGTATTTAATGCATCATGAAATCTTTTTTCCAAGTCATGAACTTCATTACTTTCATATTTAGTATAAATGGCTGACATAAGATGAAGTATACTTAAATTAATCTATTCTATCAATAAATATTTTTCACTTTCTAAAAAATCTCATACACTCTTAAAGTAGAACAAATAATATTGGAGGTTCTATGTTAAACATAAAGTTCTATGATGAAAACCTTAAAAAGAAGATCTACTTTGGATCGTACTTAGTGAACTTAAGGAATAAGGAGAAAGAGCCTTATTTAAACCACTCATACAGGGTATATCGACTTTATGAGAAGGACACAGGAGGTTCAGCCTACGTTAAAGTATTTGCCCTATCCTATATAGAAGAATCCTATCTTGATCCAAAGACTGGGGAAGATAAGATTAGAGCAGATTTTAAATACATGTTTTCTAATAAGGTGTCAGATATTTTTATCCATGATTATGATAAAGTATTTACTGAAGCTCGTTGGGTATTTACTGAACTGGAGAAAATAAATAAAACCCTTGGTGAGCCTTATAAATATCTTCCCGTAGTGGGGTTAAACTTCATAGGCGATAGAAAAGAAAGTGGTTTTAAACTCTCTATTGAATCCATCCAGCCTGTTCTATATAAAACAATCGATAGTACTGGCACTGAAATCAGTATGCACCAGTGGTTCTTCGTAGATGAGATCTTTAAAGAGATGGATGATCCTAAAATCTTTATCTATAAAAGTCCATCTGCAAATACTAATCTGAGCTCTATATAAGGAGAAGTATTTATGGAAGAGAAAATTTATCGGTGTATCAGTCCCATAAGCTATATTGAGGATGATTATATTTATATGTCCATCCATAATGAGAATGTCAATAAACAGTATATGGACAAATTAAAATTAGATAAATTAAATCGTCTGTCAAAACTTGAAGGGATTAAAGGATATCATGAAGTGACAGGGATTTTACTAAAAGTAGAACCCTTTATTTATTCTACAGATAAAGAAAATGAGATAAACTATCACACATTAAAATCCTTAAATGTAACCTATCACCTCATGGATAAAACCATATTAGAAACCATTCAAAATCCAAAAGAATATGCTTCACTAAAGTGTATCAGAGCCTTTGAAGTATCTAAAAAGATAAGTGAATATAAAAGATTACTGGAAGAAGAAATGAGAATCAGTACTCTCCCTATTGTCAGTTTACTCTATAGATACTCAACAAAAGTATCCCATATTCTTTTAGAAAGTATTAGTTTAAAATATTTTTGTGACCTTAAAATCCTTGTTCCAAAAAGAAAAGACATAAAAGAATATTTATTTCTTTAAAAAATTTTTCACCTTAGCCTCTACCCCCATACACTACTAAGTAGGGGCTAAGAAATAGCCTAAAACAAACCAAAGGAGGCAAACATGCTTAATACCGACATCATCAAAGTAGCCATCAACACAAAGATGGGGGAAGCACAAAAAGGAGGGGTTTTAGCATCTAAAGATTCTATCAAAGCTGAACTTCAAGGTGTTCGTGAGTCCAGTATAGTAACTAGCATTTACACAGGATTTCTTGTAGACGACTACTTTAAGAAGGTTGAAACCGAGTACACAGGTTCGAATAAGCTAAGTACTGATGAACTTGATCGTCAAGTTGAGGTGGACTAGAATTTCAGA
>DKAT01000039.1 GCA_002450905.1 Spirochaetia bacterium UBA6919 | reverse complement strand
TTATGCAATGACTCTATTATTAAATGATGCTTTTGATTTCCTTACTAAAAATAATAAACATGAACAAATATTTGATAATTTAATGAAAGAAGGTGACAAGCAAATTAATAATATTCTAAAAAAAATAGGATAATTTTGTTACCCAGTTGTAACTCAAGAAATCAAATTGCTTATCTGTAAAGGGAAGTGAGCCGGCGAAAGGAATTGAACCCTCAACCTAGTGATTACAAGTCACTTGCTCTACCAATTGAGCTACGCCGGCAAAAATATTTATGTGAAATATAACAGATTTTCCGTAATTGTCAACTCACTAAAATCTTTTTTTTCTTTGTAATTTCTTCGGTAGTCATAAAAACTATATTGATTTCATGATAAGAATGTAAGATAAATAATAACCTTTCACGAAAGATCTCTTATATGGGAAAAAGATGGGAGAATCGAGTGAAAAGGGGTTGCTAAAAATACTAATAATTTTTAACAAATTGAAATCAAAAACTTCTAATTCGGTTTGTGATCAGATTCGAACCAACCGTCGGTAATTTCAGAAACAGAAGATTTCCAGTATAATATAATTTTTTTTATAACAAATACACCAATTAAAATTAAAAAATCATCAGATTAGAAGTTTATGACTATCATTTCTTTTAGTCTATTGATGACCCAAAAATAAAACCCCAGTAAGCCTTTTGAATATTTTGAATGTTTTGCATCATTTTATAAGTCACTGGATTTCTTAACTGTTTAACATAAAATTGAAATGATGGATCAAATAATTTTGGTTTAATTCCCCAATTATTCCTATGAATTGTAGTAATAAAATTTAATTCATTAAAGGAAATGAGGAATACCTTTTCCTCTGAGACTTTAAAATCACTTTGTTTTACAAATCGTCTTTCCAGGATATATTCACCGAGTTTGTTATCACTCATATCCCTGATTTCCCATACTGTTTTGCTGGATGGTATTTTCATTTTCTTTCCATTAGACAATGTGTCCGTAGAAAATACCTTACCTTTTTTAAAATAAACTCGGACTAATTTAATTTTTTTCTTTCCGTTCTTAAAATAAATTCGATCTCCCAGACCACCATTTTTTTTATCACTTTTTATTAAAAAATCCCAGCCCTCACTATAATATTTGGTTTGAGATGGGAATATTGGATCTATAATTCGTATATTATATACTCCGTTACAAATTAATTGATAAATATCTGATCCACCCGCTATATATACGACTTTTTTTCCTTGACGTGAGAGTCTTGCTAAATTATCCAAGGTACTTTGGTGCCAGTATTTCCATCCTGTCCTGGCAAGATAATACCATATCCCTTCATGAAAGAGGTGTACTAGAGGTAGATTCTTTTTATTCTTTACAATTTTTTTAAATTGAGAGTATGTTTTAGGATTGAAAGCAAATTCAAAAAGACGATTAGCAAAGGCAAAGAGAGAACGTCTTTGTGTCATAAACTTATCATGATAGAAAAGAGCTTCCATAAATAAGTTGTATTTCTCTCTTGCTTTAGAATTTGTTAAGCTCTTATCAATTTTATATTGTTTTGATCCAGTAAAATTGCTATTCACCAATTCTTTTATAAATTCCGGGAAATCTTCATCCATTTGTTCAAAAACAGACTTCATCTTATTAAGAAATTTAGATTTATTTGAATCAATCTCATTAAAAGACATACCCAAAAATCCTAATTGATTTTGTATATTAGTGGGTATTGTTTTTTTGAAATTCTTTACATAATCATTATCTAAATAATCTTTATGTGTAGCCATAGAAATATCGGTCAATATCTTCTGAATGTCCATCCATCGCTTGAATACATCATCGTCTTTTTTTCTTGCTCCTCTTAATTTTTTTATATAATTATAATTATAAGTATCAATTTCTACTTTTTTTTTATTAACCGGAGGCTGGACTTGTTTTGGCTGGTCTGATTTTCCATTGTTATTACAACTCATAATGATAACAAGAGTTATAGTGATAATTTTAAATATATTTATAGATCCCATAATAACCTTTTATAATAGATAATTTATTTTCTTATGATTTGAAGAAAAGGAGTTTTTATACCGATTAATTATACTAAAATTTAATTGAATATAATAATATTTTCTATTAATTATTAATAAAATAAAATTGTTTTTTAATGATTTTTTGATAGGATATGGAGATTTAAGAAATGGTCTACTTTGAGATTAAAGTTTGGAGGGAGAAATGTGGTTGCTGAATACTCTACAATTATTGCTGGACCTGTGATCTCAGCAGAAGGAGTTAATAATTCTCTTTTGTAGATAGGAATTTCATACCATTGATTATTAAAATACATTTGACCATATTTTATAATGGGATTGGTTTTCTTTAAATTATCCTCTTTGACTGGGTGAATAGGAGGCTTGATCGTATTAATTATTGCTTTCACACGTATATTAACCAGTTCAGTAGGTAATTTGGGATTGGAATAGCTGTATAATTGTTTGTGATAAGAATGAAAATCATTTAGGTAGTCATCTGTTAAGGGGATTGTCAGTTCATAAGATTGTCCTATGTAACGGAGATCCAGATACTTCTCGAATTGAATGTTTTTTTCGTCAAACCCTTCTTCTCTAAAATCATGATTTATTTTAATAATAAGTGAGTCATAATAATTATCTAATTCATCTTTTGTTAACTGACCTAATTCTTTCAATATGCTTTTTGAATAATCTTTTGAAATATCAGATAAGATCATACCAAGAGCTGATAAGAGTCCTGGATTAGATGGTATAATAAGTTTATTTATAGATAAAGACTTCATAAGTTCACATGCATGTAATCCTCCTGCTCCTCCAAAAGATAGGAGAGTGAAGTTCTTTGTATCAAAGCCTTTTTCAATAGAAATTAGTCGAATTGCCTGTTCCATCTTATGATTAACAATTTTAATAATTCCTTCTGCCAATTCCAATGGTGTGATATTTAATTTTTTAGACATGTCATTAAAGTAATTTTGAATAAGATCATGTCGTAATGGCATGGATTCACCCAGGAAATATTTAGGTACTATACGTCCCAGGAAAAGATGTGCATCTGTAATAGTAACCTGATCCCCCTTTCCATAACAAATTGGACCTGGATTAGCACCTGCACTTAAAGGACCAACATTTAAAGCGCCACCATCATCGATGAATGCAATAGATCCTCCACCAGCACCTATGGTGTATATATTTATCATTGGGATTTTTATTGGTATATTATTAATTTCATTATTTGTACTAATGTTTATACGACCATTACAAAGGGATATATCTGTAGAAGTGCCACCCATATCAACTGTTATTATTTTATCAATTCCAATCTGCTTTGCAATCTGGAAAGCACCCTGTACTCCTCCTGCAGGACCTGATAATATTGTGTGGATAGGCTCTTCAATAACCTTCTGAACGGCCATTGAACCACCATTGGATTGCATAATTCTTATTTTAGTGTTAGTTATGTTTTTTTTTATTTTTGATAAATATTCATTCATGATTGGAATAAGCGATGCGTTTAATAGGGTAGCTGAAGATCTTTCATATTCGCGATATTCTGGAAGGATATCTGAAGATATTGAGACTGGTAAATTAATTGAACTTAGATGAGACTTAATAATGCTTTCATGAATGGGATTTTTATAGGAAAATAATAAACAAACGGCAATAGCTTCAATTGATTTGTCACTTTGAATCAGCTTTATTATATTATTCAATTCCTCTTTATTGATAGGGGTTAGTATATTTCCATTTATATCAATTCTTTCTTGGACAGAAAACCGGAGATTGGAGTCAGTCAAGTCATTTTTTGAATCAATAAAGATATCATATAAATCAAGACGATTTCCTCTTCCAATCGAAATAATATCCTCAAAACCTTTAGTAGTTATCAGAGCTGTCCGAGAAATTTTACCTTCTAAAAGAGCGTTTGTCCCTATAGTCATGCCATGAATTATAGATACTTCTTTAATATCTTTGCACAAATAATGAATTCCATCAATAATAGCTTTGGATGGTTCTTCTGGAGTAGATAATAATTTATAGGAAACAATTTTTTTCCCATCATACATAAGAAAATCAGTAAATGTTCCTCCGGTATCAATTCCAAGGATAGTCATAGTCACCTTTACAGCACAAGATATTCATGATTAATGAGATAAATATTCATTGATAATTTGCTGGGATAGAACTTTAATTGGTATATTTAAATTTCTGGATAATATTTTCAGATCATCATATTCAGGTTTTATAGTTATTTTTTCCCCATTCAAATAGGATTCCTTAATCTTAATTGTACCCAAAGAGCTTGTGAAATTAATAATTTTCCTCTTTAGTTCTTCTCGATCTACAGTCATTTTGCGAATACCTAGGGTGGAGGTTTCCCTAAAAAGGGATTCACTGATCGATATATCCAAATGGTGTTCAGATAAAACAGATAATTTAATTCCGTGACGCCCTTTTTTCATGAGGATTGGAGAAGTATATACATCCAGGGCACCAATCCCAAATAACTTTTCTGATATATCTGATATCCATTCGGGGTTGAGATCATCGATATTACACTCGATTAAAAGGAGTTTTTTTTTAGAGTATCCAATTTAAGAGATTTACCCATAATTACCCGTAATAAATTGGGGATTTCACGTTCAATACTACCCACACCATATCCTATAGAATGAATAGATATATCTGGATAGCTTTGTACATCTCTTACCCAAGTTTTCAATACAGCAGCACCTGTCGGGGTAACAAATTCTCCTTCTCTATCCACGCCATAACTAGGATAATCCTTTAATATTTCAAGAGTGGCAGGGGCAGGTAGAGGCATAACACCATGATCACATTTTATAAAACCTCTTCCAAGTGGTAATGGAGAGGACATGATATTTGTAATGCCAAGAGAATGAAGTGCTATAGAACATCCTACAATATCTATTATAGAATCCATAGCTCCTACCTCGTGAAAATGAATCTTTTCTTTGCTTGTTCCATGTACCTTAGCTTCAGCTATTGCAATATACTCAAAAGTCTCTATAGCCCTCAATTTAATTACATCATCAAGAGTACTGTCATTAATAATTTTTTGAATATGTGAAAGATGCCGGTGTTTGTTTTCCTTGGGATATTCAATACTTAACTTAATACCCTCTATTCCACTGACTTTTTTTAATTCGTGACGAATAGAATAGCCATCCAATGGAAGTTTTTTAAGCTCTTCTATTAGATAATCAAAGGAGACACCCAGGTGAATAAGACTTGAAAGAATCATATCCCCACTGGCACCAGAAAATGCGTCAAAATATATTACATCACATTGATTATTCATATCTTAAAATAATTTTATCCCGATATTTTTGATTATTTACTCAAATATAATGTGGTTTTTAAAAAAGTCAAAGATACCTTTATAAAATACGAAATGACTTTGTATTTTCAGAATAAAATTGTTATTTTTATCCATTAATGGAAGATTGTAAAAAAATTGATACCAAAACACCTGTATTATTGTTATTTTAGATTTTAAACAAGTCCATGTTAAAGGCACAGTAATATAAATCAGGAGATAAAATTATTTAATCAATTCGTATGAAAAAAGTTGTAGTAATATCCTATCCCTCAGACCAATCAAATCTCCTATCGTTGTGTGATCATTCCTCCCGTTATGAGCTCCATTTTGCAGGACGTTTTAGAATTGTTGATTTCACATTGAGTATAGCCCTTGGGATTGATGCTTCAAAAATTATATTTCTGGAGCCACAATTTACAAAATCTCTAGAAAGTTTTTCAGAAGAGGAGCAAGTTCAAATTGATTTTCCACCCATTGAGATTTTAAAAGTTGATGAACCCATGCCATTTACCCTTCTTATTGACTTACTCCGGCAAAACGACGCAGATTATTTTCTTATTATCAATGGAGATAATCCTCTGATTACGGATGTTCGCCAAGAAGTTTCTGACCTGATTCAAAATAATATTACCCATGGATCGATTACTATTTCCTATCAAAACAAGCCCTATTATACTACTAAAATGTTATTTAGTAAAAAAGATCCGCTCATCAAACTTCTTATGGATCATTTCCGTGAAATAAAATCTTTCACATCCCTTTTTAATACTGTTTTAGAAATGATTAAAAATGAAAATAATTATAAAGAACTCCAGACTATCGGTTATTTTCACAAAATTAACAATATTGTAGAATATTATAGTAGCAATATGGATATATTAAAAAATCTTCCAATAATGCTTAAACTCATACAAAATATTCCTTTAGGTAATGTTATACCCAATATGACTGGGAAAGAAGGTGAAATAAAAAAACATGGATCCGTGATTGATTCCATTCTTTCTGATAGTTGTAATATTAATGGGTTAGTGAAAAATTCTATTATATTCCCCAATGTGACTGTAGAGAAGAAAGCTGAGCTTGTTAATTCAATTGTTTTGCCAAATACTATAATCGCTGAAAATAGTAAAGTTACCAGGGTGGTTATTGACGAAACGTTTTTAGAATCGCTGATTAAAAAAAGCCGTATAGCAACAATTGAAGAAGATTCTGAAGTTGGAAAAGAAGATATATACACAAGAAATGCAATATACCCCAATGCCATTTTTAATGGAATCACCCTTTTAGGCCCAAATTGTTCATTACCAAAGAAAATAAAAATAGGATCCGGGTGTTATATTAAAGCTGAAACGAATAAACATATTTTAAAGAAAAGTTCAGTTGTTAAAGATTCGGAAACAATTTGAGGATATATGCAAGGTAAAATAATTTTAGAGGATGGAACCATCTTTCACGGCACCTCCTTTGGTTATGAAGATTTGTCTGGAAAGGCATTAAGTATCGGTGAGTTTGTATTTAATACAAGTATGAGTGGTTATCAGGAGATTTTAACTGATCCATCTTACTCTCAGCAAATCATCACCATGACCTATCCCCTTATCGGAAATTATGGAATCAATGAACAGGATGTTGAATCAAAT
>DKAT01000073.1 GCA_002450905.1 Spirochaetia bacterium UBA6919 | reverse complement strand
GTTGGTTCGGCTTCGCTCACCAACCAATTGACTTGATTTAGATAATGGTCTTAGAAGAGATTTATTATATAATCTTTAATGGATGTAGAGACGTTTTCTATTTTATTCGAGGTTGGACTGCTTCCCTGGGCCATCATTTCTTTTCCTCCACCTTTGCCATTTAATAGGGTGGATACCTGTTTGATGATCTCATCTGCCTTGATGTTCTTTTGAATGAGGTCTTTTGAAACCGAACAGAGATAAAAGATTTTATCGTCGGATATTGAGAAGAGTAGGGTGATTATGGATTGATGACCATTTTTTATTTTATCATTTATTTTCTTGAGGTCATTTAAATCTGTGTTTTCGAGGGTTAAAGAGATGAAAGGGATATTATTGATTTGATTGAGATTTGTTTTGATGAGATCTTCAATGTTAGATAGTTTATTTTCTGTTTTATATTTATTTAATTCTTTTTCGAGGGATTTATTTTTTTCGATGAGATTTGATATTTTGTCTGAAAGATTTATATAAGAAGTGTTTAAGATGGTTTCGATATTTTTTGTAATTTTGTAGAGGTCATGGAATAATTCAATTGCCTTCTCCCCTGTGATGGCTTCGATCCTTCTTGTACCACTGGAAATGGATGACTCCGAAATGATTTTAAAACTACCGATATCCCCACTGTGTTTGACATGACTTCCCCCACAGAGTTCAAAGGAATCACCGATGTGGACTGTTCTCACTGAGTGATCGTATTTATCCCCAAAAAATGCCAGTGCCCCTTTGGAGAGGGCTGTGTCTTTATCCATAATCTCTATATTGGTTTGATTGTTTTGTAAAATATATTTGTTGACCTCTTTTTCTATCGCAGTTAATTTATCCTGGGTGATTGATTCGTAGTGTGAAAAGTCAAATCGGAGTTTTTCGTCATTCACCAGGGATCCTAATTGTCTTATGTGGGATCCGAGAATTTTTTGTAATGCCTTTTGGAGGAGGTGGGTGGCGGAGTGATTTCTTGTGATGTTCATGCGTTTTTTTGTATCAATTGTTAAATTTACTGGATCACCCGTTTTAAATGATCCCTGACGAACCTCTCCGTGGTGTAGGATCAGATCATTCCATTTTGTTGTGTTTTGAACCACAAAATCATTTTGATCTTTGTGGATTGTTCCTGTATCACCGATCTGTCCACCTGATTCGCCGTAGAAGGGGGATTTTTCTGTGATTAGTATATATTTTCCATTTGGTATTGCTGAATCAGTCCGTCTTGAGGAGGAGTTTTCGTTTAATTTTAGGATATATAAAATATTTGAATGAGTAGATGTATCTGTTTCTCCTGTATAAATTGTTTTGGGATTATTATTTTGAATTTCTTCCGGGATGATTGAGGATTCCTCTTTGATGCCAGCACGTCCCCGTTTTCTTTGATCTTCCATTAGTTTGTTGTATGTTTCTGTTTCCACCTGGAGATTATTTTCACTGGCAATTTCTATGGTTAGATCTAGAGGGAAACCCATGGAATCATAGAGTTTAAATGCTTCCTGACCTGATACTTTATTAATATTTTTTTCTTTGCATTGATGGATCAATTGATCGAGATAATTACTTCCTTCTTCGAGTGTACTGAAAAAGGTTTTTTCTTCGGATTTGATGATTTTTGATATCTGATCACTATTTTGGTTTAATTCAGAATAAGTTTTACTCATCGTTTCTGCTACAACAGGGATCAGCTTATATAAAAACGGCTCCTGGAATCCTATAGCTTTGCCAAATCGAATGGCTCTCCGTAAGATTCTTCGGATAACATATCCCCGTCCGTCATTGGAGGGTAAAATATTTTCAGCTAATAAGAAAGTCGCTCCCCGGATATGATCGGCGATTACGTTACAGGCAATTTTATTCTGTTCATTGGGATCTGATTTAGAAAGGCTTATTATATGATCGATATATGGTTTAAAAAGATCTGTATCATAGACGGACTGGACATTTTGACTGATCATGGAAAGTCGTTCGAGTCCCATACCCGTATCGATCCCTGTTTTGGGGAGGGGGATCAATTCACCGTTTGATTGCTGATTAAACTGATTGAAAACAAGATTCCAGTATTCGATATAGCGATTGTTATCTCCTCCGACTGAAGGATCATCGCCATTTTTTAACATGTTTTCGCCGAGATCATAATACAACTCAGAGCAGGGGCCACATGCACCTGTTTCGCCTGCTGGACCCCAGAAATTATCCTTTTTTCCCAGACGAACAATTTTATCTTTTGATAAGCCAATATGTTTTGTCCAAATATCATAGGCTTCGTCGTCATCAAGATAGATGGATATATATATTCTTTTTGGGTCTAATTTTACGATTTTTACAGAAAAATCCCAGGCATATTCGATCGCAGACTTTTTAAAATAATCTCCAAATGAGAAATTACCCAGCATTTCAAAGAAGGTATGATGCCGGGGAGTTTTACCAACATTTTCCAAATCACTAGTACGAAAACACTTTTGACAAGAGGCAGCCCGGGTGTATCTTAAATCTACTTCCCCAGCGAACATAGGTTTGAATTGCACCATCCCTGCGGTTGTGAATAACAAAGAAGGATCTCCCATAGGAATTAATGGACTGGAGGAGATAATTGAATGATTTTTTTCTTTGAAGTACTTTAGAAATAAGTCTCTTAATTCCGAGCTTGTCATTTAAACAGCCTCTACAAATATCATCTTACCCGGTGTGTTATTTTGAGAAGAGGATAGGATAGGAAATATATAGAAAGAATCAATCAAATTAAATATACTTTTAACGTTTAGAGAATTGAAAGCTCTTTCTTGCACCTTTGTGACCGTATTTTTTGCGTTCAGTCATACGTGGATCCCTTGTCAACATTCCATTTTTTTTGAGAGATGATCTACTTTTGGGATCAGCTAGGGTTAGAGCTCTTGATATACCGTGTCTGATAGCACCAGCCTGACCTGTTTCACCACCGCCGGTTACATTGACATGGATATCGTAGTTGCTTAAATGATCGGTGACAGCTAGAGGTGATTTTATGATCAGATGATGGATGGATCGGCTGAAATATTCTTCTAATTTCTTACCATTGACGATAATGGTTCCTTTACCGTGGGACAAACGAATTCTTGCAACTGATTTTTTTCTTCGACCGACTGATGTATGTACTTTTTCCACTGAATACTCCTATAATTATAAATCAATTTTAACTGGCTGCTGAGCCTGATGAGGGTGATTTTCATCAGCATATACTTTAAATCTTGTCAGGAGATGCCTTCCCAATCGATTTTTTGGTAACATCCCTTTGACAGCATTTTTTATTGGGAAGTCAGGCTTTTTTTCCATAGCATCTTTAAAATTAATACTTTTTACACCACCTGGATATCTTGTGTGATGATAATATATTTTGTCAGTATTTTTTTTTCCAGTAACTATGATTTTACTAGCGTTAATTAATATAACTCCGTTTTCACCTGGGAGATGGGGAGTAAATTTGGCTGTATTTTTTCCTCTAAGGATGGAAGCGATATGAGATGCTAGTCGTCCTAATACCTGATTTGATCCATCGATGAGTACCCAATTATCTTGTATGTCTTCTTTTTTAGGAAAAATGGTTTTCATTTAGTCCTCTAATCCAATTATTATTTAAGTTCAAAATGATTTGAGATGTTTAAGTTAATAAGATTATTAAAAAATGTCAAGCATTACTTATTCAGTATAATAGAAATATTATGATTTTTTTGGTTCATATTGTTTTAATTCTTTTTTATAAAAGTTTTCTTGTAGAACATCTCCAGAATTCCTTGATAGGGTGATTAATTTTTCGAGGATCTCACCAATTTTAGTTTTAATTTCGTTTGTTTTATTTTCAATTGATTTGTATACTTCATAGGATCTTGTAAAGAAGTGTTTTGCAAAATCCCATTTTTCCTGGAGATAATATGTGTATGCAATTTCATAGAGATCTTGTGCTATTCCATGAACATATTTATATTGTTTATCATATTTTAATGCTAATTGGAGGAAATGAATGGCGTTTTTGTAATCCTTTTTTAATTGATAAATCTTTCCATAAAAATAAAATATAATCGATATTTTTGTATATTTCTTTGTATTTATACTTAAATAATATGCTCTTTTCAAATGTTCGATGGATTTGTCAAAATGTTTTTCACCCATTGCAAAATAAGTTATTCCTAACTGGATCAAGGATGCGATTACGCGATCTACCTGTTTGCAATGTAAATAAATACGATATGCTTTATTGAGATGTTCCAAGGATTCTTTGTATTTTTTCTTTATACGATAAAGTTTTCCATAATTTTCGTGATAATGTGCAATATACTTTACATTACTTAAACCTCGATTTCGTACATCCATTCTTACCAACATAGCTTCAGATTTGATCAAATTATTCATTTTTAAATAGATTATAGAAAGATTCTCTAATACGAAAAGTGTTTTGATAGGACTATCTTCTTGTATACTTTCTTTCAAGAGTTCTTTATATACTGACAGCGTAGTAACTAAATCCCCTTTTTGAAAAGAGTCTTTCGCCATGAGATACCTGTAATCATTTTGGACATTTATTTTAAAATCATCACAATTATAATTTTCTACAATTGACTTGTCATCTAAAGAATTATTAGACGAACATGAACTCAGTAATAATATGACAAGTCCAGAAATGAAAATAAAATATTTAAATTTTTGGATCAATAAATTAAGGATCAAAATCATCCTCCTCTGTCTATTTCATCTATTAGATTGGGTTTGGGTTTTTTATTTTTGTCAATAAAAGGAATTTGTTTTTCTACCTGATCAAGAAGAGTATTTAAACGGGTTGTCATGATCCGAACATTTTGCAGAATAAGACGAAAATCATTGAGGGATGCTGTGACATTATTTTGTACACTTCCTACCGTTGAATTGATTGCTACCGTGAGATCATTCAGTATTTTTTTAATTGCTTGATGGAGATCCTGCATAATAGGATTAGCTTGTCTTTCAAGAAGTTTAATTAAATTCTTTGTAGTTTCAGTAAATTGATTTAAAATAACCTCAATATTTTCTGTTAAGCGGAGAATTGATTTATCTATTTTGGGCGAAGTTGAATCAATGACTTTATTTATATTTCCAGTAATTTTATTGATATCATCGAGGGAGAAATTTACTTTCGATGAAATGTCATTGATGAGTTTGTTTATCCGTTGAAATTCTACTCCATCTTTCACATATTTTGTAATATCTTTAACATTTTGTAAGGATTGTTCGAGTGGACCACTTGGTCGGGTAAGATCGTTTATATTGGCTGCTATATTATTTATCTTTGCTTCTATATCATGACTTACCTGTATAGACATATCCTGCATCATAATCTGACCTTCATGAGAGTCGCTGGAAGGTATTTTTCTACGATTAGGTAATGGATCAAACTGCTGGCTACCTATTGTGATTTTAATACTTGTTTGACCTGCAATACCAGCAAAACCTGTTTTACTTAAGAATGCTATGGAATCACCTCTTACGTTATTACTATATTTTTTTAACACCTGGATATATACCTTTATCTTATTATTCAGGTTATTCAATTCAATGGCTGAAACTGTACCAATTTCCCATTCATTATCCCTGAATAAAACAGGAGACCCCACCTTTAATCCTCTTGCAGATGTATATTCCGTGAAATAGATAAATTTATCGCTAAACCAATCATTAAACTTTCCCATCATAACAAATAATGTAACAATAATTAATAAAGTAGAGACTATAAAAATAGATACAATTTTTTCTATTTTACTAAATTGAAATAACATAATAACTCCATTCTATCCTATATCATAAAAATAATATTTACCCAGATGTTATATTATATTCATAATATTCTATTAAAATATATCGCTTTCCATAATCTTTAAAAACTCATCTGCTAGTTCTTTATCTTTATTTAGACTTTGCATAATTTGTTTAACAATCGGATCACTACTGGATTTAATTTTCTCTGGTTCATCGAAGGCTATGAGCGAACCCTGGTCCATAACAGCAATATGATGAGCAATAGCATCTGAAAACTCCTGATTATTTGTGACAGTTATGACAACACCACCTTGTTGGGTTAAATTCTTAATATGATCTATTATTTTTCTTATCATATATCCATCAATACTTGTTGTTGGATCATCTAAAAATAATATTTTATTCTCTAAAATAACTGCCCTTACAAACGATACAAGTCTTTTTTGTCCAGGACTCAAATAGGATGGTATCAAATGGGATATGTGATCTAATTTATAATTGATTAATTTTTCATTAATAATTTCTTTTATTTTCTTTTCATTAAAAAGTTTATGATATCGAAGAATGAGAGCTACATTTTCATAAATATTAAGATTAGTAACCAAACCACTGTCCTGAAATACGAAACCAATCTTCCTTATAATTTCAAGTCTTTTAAGCCTAGATAATTTATTAATGTTAACCCCATCAATAAACACCGAACCTTCTGTAGGAGTGTAGAGCCCGGAACACAGCTTAAGCATTGAACTTTTCCCACTCCCGCTATGACCTACAAATACAAGTGATTCCCCTTCATGAATAGTTAAATTGACATTTCTAATGACCTGCTTTCCTTCTGGGGCAAAAGAAACATTTTTCATTTCAAGAAGAACTTTTCTTTGTTCAATCCGTTCACCAAAAATATCGATATTATCAAAATTCATATCCAAACAACTATTAACCAAATATTAATCTATATAAGTGAAAATTACTGAAATATAAACGAAATATATAAAACACAATATAATTGATCTCCCCACAGCTTGTGTTGTTCTTTGTGGAACTTCCAGAGCAGAAAATCGTACTTTAAATCCCTGGTAACAACTAACAGTTGATATAATAATACCAAAACCTATAACTTTTAATATATTTTCTAGGAACATAGTAATCTGTAATTTATTAAAAAATACCTGGTAGAACTTAAATAAACTAAAATTATCCAAGAGCTTTACCATAACAAAAGCACTTCCTAAAATAGAAATCAAAGTAAAAAATATACTTAAGCAGAAAATAGAAATGGTCATCCCTACAATTCTTGGTAGAGCTATAAAATGAATAACATCAATTCCCATCACCTCCAAAGCTTCTATCTCGTGAGCAACTTTCATATTCCCAATTTCTGCAGCAATAGCAGTACCTGAACGCCCAATTAATACCATCATTGTAATCAGGGGACCAACGTATTGGATAATCGTACTAATAAGCACATCACTGATAAACTTCTCATCTAATCCATAACTATTACAAATAAATATAATAACTACACCAATTAACAAGGATACAAAGCTCATTACCAATAATGCATGCACCCCTGAAAAATAGACCTGTTTTATAATTCCATCAATAATTACGAACTTTCCCTTCCCCCTATTAATAAATATACTCTTGATCGTTTCTACAAATAAAGCAATAATTTCTATATAATCGTTAAAAAAAGATATAATTTTTCTAAGGAACAACAGTAAAAACATGATATCATCTCATCGGTATAACGTCTTGCACAATGTAATGAATCCAATTTATCTGATCGATAAACTAAAATTCTTAATAAATAATTTAAGAAAACTAATAAAAAATATATTAAATTTCATTGTATATATCTAAAATATCATTTAAATTTATATATCTTAATATGAACTAGACGGTACAAATTATGAAATATTTTATTATCCCTGTTTTATTTATCCTTTTAATAATATCATTTTGTAATGACAAACAGTCTGAAGATTTAAAAAATGCAACCCCTCTGGATAAGATGTTTGATAAAGAGAAGCATCCCTGTATGTTTGTTATACCACAATTAAAGAATTTGAAAAGAACCGATGGCGAGGGTACCATGGATATTAAGGCATCTAGTTGTGGTACATGTCATCAAGCAATTTACAAGGAATGGAAACAATCGACACACGCCTCTGCTCTGAGTGATCTCCAGTTCCAGGCTGAAATTGCAAAGGAAAATACGCCCAAATGGCAATGTCTCAATTGTCACATCCCAATTCAAAATCAGAGAGAATACTTTGTAACACATCTAAAAAATAAAAATATCTTAAAAC
>DKAT01000096.1 GCA_002450905.1 Spirochaetia bacterium UBA6919 | reverse complement strand
CCATAATCAATAGAATAGGAGACGTTATCAACCGATTTTGCGATCCCTTCATCTGTGTAGAAATAAGTTTTAAGATTTTGAATATCGATAAGGTGCCCGTTATTCTGTGAATTATTCATGATGTCTCCGTGTAAGGTATTTTAAGATATAATATTAATGAATTACGTATCATAGTTCAAATATTTTTCATGAGAAAATACGATTTTATTTTGAAGTTTCAATCGGATGAATTATATTTCACTTATAATAATCTTCTGATATCATTTAATATTAAACTATTCTCTTTGATAAATGCAAAATCAATTTTATAATAATTTTAGGTGAACTGCGTCCTGCGATTCTTTTTGGAAGAAAATGATGTGGTTTACAGATGAATAATTCTATCTATATTATGGAGAAATTATGTTTAAAAGAATTACTCAACGGACTATACTGGTTTGCGGTATATTAATTATACTATTTTATACGTCTAAAAGTTATTCACAGGTATTAAAGAAGCCAAATGGGCNNCCCATCCAGTTTATCATCTCATGTGGGTTATGGGGAACAGCGGTATAGTTATCCTTATTTCTATTTTAATTTGAACTTAGGTTATTTAAGGGTCTTTACCAAAGCAAAACCTCTTCAGGAAAATGAAACTTACACCATTAACAACCGTTATCCATTTATCATAGAGATAAAACCATTTGATTTAGCAGCATTTTTAAGCTCTGGAAGTAGTTATTCAATTTATACTGAAAAAAATGAGTGGTTAAGAAATTTTACGATTATTTTTGGGGATAAATCCTTTTCAAGCACTCTGTATATCAATAGTTTCATGTTATGGTACGGGGATTTCATGATCAATGGATTGTTGAATAACTCAAACAATGTATTTGTATTAAAGACTAATAATTACTCATCTAATGGGCCACCAAATTCGGGAGCTAGTGGTATTCTTGACGCACTGACACCTTACACCAACAATTTCAATATCGGATTATCTGATCGGTTTCATGTGTATAGAACGAGCCAATTTGCTTTGGGAGCGTTAATTTATTTTGAATTTACAATTCCTAAAAGTAATTTAGAGGTTTTAAAAAATGTCGATTCAAAGCAATCTCAACTGGGATCAGCCTATTCTTATTATAAATCAAATTCCTATGACTCTAGACTTACTTTCAGTATTATGGGGGGCTTATTTTTAAGGTATAAGAATAATAATATTGAACTTAATTCTGAAGTCCTCTTTAATCATAGGAATGGTAATTTTGATGGCTGGATTATTAAATTTCAACAGAATATTGTGTCTTTTTTTAATGAGTTATCCTTTAAGAAACAGTTTTATCTTACATTTCGATATCATTTGCTCCACTGGTACAATAAATTTTATGACGATGATTTCTACTTTCACCACCTGGACCTAGGGGGTGAGGTAAGAGGATTTGGAAGAAATATGCACTGGTTGGGTGTGGGATTAAATTTCACGATAGATATTTGGAGACAGAGCCTTAGAAAATGGGGTGGATTTGATGCAAAAATGGATTTCTTTGGAATAATCCCTTCAGTTCAATTCTACCCATTGGCATTCCATGGCAAGAACGATCAATTAAAATTTAGCATAATCACAGGATTCTTGAAAGCTAAATCTAGTTCAGCTGGTTACGAAAACCCCAATAGCAGCTATCGTAGCACTCAGAATCAAGCTGGATGGAACTATTCTATAATGATTAAAGTGGATTATCTGATCAATTGATTTATTAAGTGCAGATAAATAAGATTTTAGTAGTTCTCCATAACGGTCAGCACGTTTCTCGAATTAATTATGAATGAATCATATCCGTTGTAAGGGGAACTTTAAGTATTCATGAATCAATTCAAGGAAATTTAGTGAATGATATTTTGATGAATATTTAAAATTAAACCTTAGATTATTAAACTTGTTATACAAAATTAAAGGTCATCAAATATTATATACTTCCTTATAATTTTGATGTATACAATGACACAATAAATATGTTTCTTTCATTCTATATTTTAATATTTAATAAAATTGTATTTGTGATAATTAAAATTTAATTTGTTTGTTATTACAATGATATATTAATTATTTTAAATATTTCACTAAATTTCAATAAGATTATTAAAAAAATAGTGGACTTTTCAACATACTATGGTTATATTAATAATCTCACAAGTTCTTATATATGATTTTTTAAATCTTTTTATATAAGAAAGATATAGGTTACTTAATTTACTTATCAAATGGATTGTTAACCTAAATCATTGTTCATTATTAATATACATTTCTTTCCGATTGAATTTGACGATTCAAAGGATGGGTATTATATTATCACCACTTTGGTGAACAAATTTATTTTATGAAGTGAAATTATGCCAACAATTAGTCAGTTAGTTAGAAAAGGACGAAAGAAATTGCTTAACAGGACAACTGCTCCTGCTTTGCAAAGATGTCCTCAGCGTCGTGGAGTTTGTACAAGGGTTATGACTTTTACGCCTAAAAAACCAAACTCTGCTCTTAGAAAGGTGACTCGTGTTCGTTTGACGAATGGTTTTGAAGTAACAGCTTATATTCCAGGTATTGGGCACAATCTTCAGGAGCACTCAGTTGTGCTGTTGAGGGGTGGGCGTGTTAAAGATTTACCTGGGGTGCGTTATCATATTGTTCGGGGTGCTTTAGATACTTTTGGTGTGACTGACCGCAAGAAAGGCCGTTCAAAATACGGTACAAAACGGGCTAAGGCTTAATTTATAAATCAATATAATTTATCTCTGCAGTTTGGGAGAGCTAAGGAATTATTATGGGTAGACGTAGACGGGCTTCAGTACGTGATGTCACTGAGGATCCAATTTATCATGATGTGTTAATTTCTAAATTTATCAACAAGTTGATGTATGGTGGTAAAAAAAGTGTGGCAGAAAAAATATTGTATTCTGCGTTGGATAAAGCTGCAAAGAAGTTAGATAAGCCTGAATTAGAGGTTTTTTTAACTGTTATTAATAATGCCAAACCATTGATTGAGGTAAAATCGCGGCGTGTTGGTGGGGCCACATATCAGGTTCCTGTCGAAGTAAGGCCTGCTCGTCAAACATCTCTTGCTATGCGATGGTTGATTAATGCATCCAGGGATAGGTCTGAGAAGAGTATGACAGATAAATTATTTAATGAATTTTTAGATGTATATAATAATACTGGTAAAACAATTAAAAAACGAGAAGAAACTCATAAGATGGCAGAGGCAAACAAAGCCTTTTCGCATTTTAAATGGTAATCACAGGGGGATACAAAGGTGTCTAGGCAGTTTTCTCTTGAGAAAACAAGAAATATAGGAATTATGGCTCATATTGATGCTGGTAAAACAACCACGACAGAGCGTATATTGTATTATACCGGGAAGACTCACAAGATTGGTGAGGTTCATGACGGGGCAGCTGAGATGGACTGGATGGAGCAGGAGAAGGAGCGGGGGATTACTATAACCAGCGCGGCTACTACTTGTGTGTGGAATAACCATAGGATTAATATTATTGATACTCCGGGGCACGTCGATTTTACAGTTGAGGTGGAGAGGTCATTGCGTGTTTTAGATGGTTCTGTTGCTGTGTTTGATGCGGTAAGTGGTGTTGAGCCACAGAGTGAAACTGTATGGAGACAGGCTAATAATTATAATATTCCTCGACTGGTCTTTATTAATAAGATGGACAGGATTGGTGCTGATTTCTATAAATCTGTGGAATCGATAAAAGAGCGTTTAATGGCAAGGCCTTTGATTATACAGCTTCCTATTGGAAGTGAAGACCAGTTTAAAGGTGTAGTAGATCTTGTTAAAATGAAAGCTATAATATGGAAAGGTGAAGATCTCGGTGCTAAATTTGAAATAGTAGATATTCCAGATGATTTGATTGATAAAGCAGATGAATATAGAGAGGCTTTGTTAGAAACAATTTGTGAAGTAGATGATGCAGTGATGGAAAGATACTTGGAGGGCGGGGAAATTAAGGAAGATGAAATCGTGAAGTTGGTTAGAAAAGGGACTATTAATGTCCAGTTCTTTCCTGTTATTTGTGGTACAGCTTTTAAAAATAAAGGTGTTCAGCCGTTATTGGATGCTGTTATCGATTATTGTCCTGCTCCAATTGATGTTCCTGATATAAAAGGAATTCTGCCTAAGGATGGCAGCGAGGCGACAAGAAAGTCCTCGGATAATGAGCCATTCTCGGCACTAGCATTTAAAATTATGAGTGATCCATATGTAGGAAAGTTAACATTTTTTAGAGTATATTCTGGTATTTTAAGTTCTGGTTCTTATGTATATAATTCAACCAAAGATAAAAAAGAGCGAATTGGTCGGATTCTTCAGATGCATGCAAATCGACGAGAAGAAATTGATAAGGTATATTCTGGGGATATTGCTGCTGCAGTTGGCTTGAAAGATACTACTACTGGTGATACCTTATGTGATCAAGGTGACCAGATTATTTTAGAGTCGATGGTCTTTCCTGAGCCAGTAATATCAGTTGCTGTAGAGCCGAAAACAAGGGATGATCAGGAAAAATTATCTAATGCATTGCAAAGATTAGCAGAGGAAGATCCGACTTTCCGTGTGCGAACAGACGAAGAAACTGGTCAGACCATTATTTCGGGTATGGGTGAATTGCATCTTGAAATTATTGTAGATAGAATGTTCAGAGAATTTAAAGTAGCTGCTAATGTTGGTAAACCACAGGTTGCCTACCGCGAAACTATTGTAAAGACGACAAAAATTGAAGGTAAGTATATAAAACAATCCGGTGGGCGTGGTCAATATGGTCATGTGATGCTTGAAATCTCGCCTCTTGAAGCGGGTAAAGGATTTATATTTGAAAATAAAGTTGTAGGTGGTCGTGTGCCTAAGGAATATATTCCTGCGGTTGAGAAAGGTGTTGTGGAGGCGATGGAAAATGGTGTCCTCGCTGGCTATCCAATGGTGGATATGAAAGTTGTGATATATGATGGTTCGTATCATGATGTGGATTCCAATGAAATGGCTTTTAAAGTAGCTGGATCTATGGCTCTTAAAGATGGTTCAAGGCAATGTGATCCTGTATTACTAGAGCCAGTTATGTCATTACAAGTCGTAACCCCAGAAAATTATATGGGTGATGTTATTGGTGATATTAGTTCTCGTCGTGGAAAGGTGTTGGGTATAGATGATAGAAGTGGTTCCAAGGTAATAAATGGACAAGTTCCTCTCTCGGAGATGTTTGGTTATGCAACAGATTTGCGATCAAAAACACAGGGAAGGGCAAATTATACAATGCAATATTCTCATTATGAGCAAGTCCCAAAAACTCTTGCTGAAGAAATTGTCGCCAAAATTGGCGGATAAATATTTATGAACTTTTTAGTTATTTAAAAGTGTAGGAATAGGAGATTTAAAAATGGCTAAAGAAAAATTTGAACGAAACAAACCTCACATTAATGTGGGTACTATTGGTCACGTTGACCATNNCTGTCCTGGTCACGCTGACTATGTTAAGAACATGATTACAGGTGCTGCTCAGATGGATGGAGCAATTCTGGTTGTTAGTGCAGCAGATGGTCCTATGCCACAAACAAGAGAACATATTCTCCTCGCACGCCAGGTTGGTGTTCCTTATATCGTTGTATTTTTAAACAAAGTTGATATGGTGGATGACCCTGATCTTATTGAGCTTGTTGAAGAGGAAGTTCGGGATCTGCTTAAACAATATGATTTCCCAGGTGATGAGATCCCCATCGTAAGAGGATCAGGTAAGCAAGCTCTCGATGCGGCAATTGCTGGAAAAGCTCAAGATGATGCAGTTTATGCCCCTATTAAAGAATTGCTTGCTAAAGTTGATGAGTATATTCCTGAGCCACAAAGAGATATCGATAAACCTTTCCTTATGCCTGTAGAAGATGTTTTTACAATCACTGGACGAGGTACTGTAGCAACAGGGCGTATTGAATCAGGTATTGTGAAAATCGGTGATGAAATAGAAATTGTAGGTATAAAAGATACTGCAAAGACGACTGTTACAGGGGTTGAAATGTTTAGAAAACTTCTTGATAGTGGTCAAGCTGGAGATAATATTGGTGCTCTATTAAGAGGTGTTGATAGAAAGGCAATTGAAAGAGGTCAGGTACTTGCTAAACCAGGTAGTATTACTCCTCATAAAAAGTTTAAAGCACAAGTTTATGTTCTGACTAAAGAAGAAGGCGGAAGACATACTCCTTTCTTTAATGGATATAGACCTCAGCTATATTTCAGAACAACAGACGTTACTGGAAATGTTACTCTTGAGCAAGGTACTGAAATGGTAATGCCGGGAGATAATGTTCAAATAACTGTAGACTTAATTTCAACTATTGCAATGGATAAAGGATTGAAATTCGCTATCCGTGAAGGTGGTAGAACTGTTGGTGCTGGTACAGTAACTGAGATTATAGAGTAGTTATAAGTAGTTTAATTAGCATATAGGTGGAATCATAAAATGGCAGGACAAAAAATTCGAGTTAGATTAAGGAGTTTCGACGGTGGTTTGGTCGATAAATCGGCTAAATCCATTGTGCAAACTGTAAAACGGTCAGGAGCTATCATTTCAGGTCCTATTCCTCTTCCTACAAAGATCAATAAATATACTGTCTTACGATCTCCACACGTAAACAAAGAATCTCGTGAACAGTTTGAAATGAGAACTCATAAAAGGCTCATTGACATTCATAATCCAACGAATGAGACGATTGAAGCCTTAACAAAGCTGGAAATTCCAGCTGGTGTTGATGTAGAAATTAAGCAATAGGAGTTATTATGTCAATAGGTTTAATTGGACGAAAAATAGGTATGACTCAAGTTTTCGATGAAAATGGATCTGTTATACCTGTTACTTTGATTGAAGCTGGTCCTTGTTATGTATTAGAAAATAAAACTGTTGAAAAAAATGGCTATCAGTCAGTCTTAATTGGTTTTCAGGATAGATTTAAAAATGTAAGAAAACCTCAAAAAGGGTTTTATGATAAAATTAAAGTTTTTCCTAAAAAACATTTAAAAGAATTTAGACTAAACGATAATTCCAATTATAATATTGGTGATCAAATCCGTGCTGATATATTTTCTGCTGGAGAATTCATTGATGTCACTGCTCTTACAAAAGGACGTGGTTTTCAGGGTGTAATAAAACGTCATAATCAATCAAGAGGTCCTATGACCCATGGTTCTAGATACCACAGGCGACCAGGATCCATGGGTGCATGTGCTGATCCTTCAAGGGTTTTTAAGGGGAAGAATCTTCCAGGTCATATGGGGATGGAGCAGAGGACTATGCAAAGAATTAAAGTCGTGGATGTGAGATTGGATGATAATCTCATTTTGATTAAAGGATCTATCCCAGGTTTTAATAATGGAATAGTATATATTAGAAAAACTATTAAGAAATAATTGAGTATTGTATGAAAGCAAATGTATATAAATTAGATGGTACAAAAGGTGATTCAGTCGATTTGTCTGATGAAATTTTTAATATTACTCCGAATGATAATGCTATCCATCAATCTCTGCTAAATGAATTGGCAAACAAACGTCTTGGAACTGCATGTACTAAAACACGCGGTGATATGTCTGGAAGCACAAAAAAACCGTGGAGACAGAAAGGAACAGGGCGGGCAAGATCTGGAACTGTTAAATCACCTGTATGGACAGGTGGAGGTACAGTCTTTGGTCCAAAACCAAGGGACTACTCCTATAAGCTCCCAAAAAAAATTAAAAGACTTTCGGTTCGTTCTATTTTAAGTAAAAAAAATCAAATTTCGAGGTTAAAAGTTGTTGATAATTTAATGTTTGAAACTTTGAAAGCAAAAGATGTTTATAATACTTTAATGAATATTTCATGTGCTAAAGAAGATTTTAAAGATCTAAAAAATAATAAATTAAGAAAAAAATTAAGAAATTATCGTCTGATAGTAATTACCGAAGATTCAAATAAAACAATTCGTAAAGCAGGTGCTAATTTACCTTGGTTAAGGTGTCTTGCATATAATCGTTTAAATACTATTGATTTATTTTACGCGCATGAAATTATGATTGAAAAACCAGTTGTAAATAAATTAAGCGAATATATAGCCAAATAGGATAGATTTATGGATGCTAATCAAATAATTATAAGACCCATTTTGACAGAAAAAACAAATATTTCTCGCAGTGAACTTGGCAAGTACTATTTTGAAGTGCATAAGTCTGCAAATAAAATTATGGTAAAAAATGCAATTCAAAATCTTTTTAATGTAAAAGTCATCGACTGTAATATTTTAAATATTAAAGGAAAAAAAATTAGACGTGTTCGTGGAGCAAGCAATTTTAAACCAACTGTTAAGAAGGCTATTATTCAATTAAAATCTGGAGACCATCTCCCATTTTATGAAGGAATATAAAGTTATAGTATATAAAGGATAATCCCGTGGCTGTTAAGAAATTTAAACCCATTACCCCAACTCAAAGATATAAAACTGTTTCTGATTTTAAAGAAATTACTACAGGGAATTCTCCACTTAAAAAACTCACGAAGGGACTCACGAAGAAGGCTGGGCGAGGAACTGGTGGAAGAATTGCTGTGAGAAGACGTGGGGGGGGCCATAAAAGAAAATATCGTATCATTGATTTTAAAAGAGATAAATTTAATATTGAAGGAAAAATTGCTACCATCGAATATGATCCAAATCGTACAGCAAGAATTGCTCTGGTACACTATAAAGATGGAGAGAAAAGATATATCATCGCCCCTGATAAGCTGGAAGTTGGAATGACTATCATTTCTGGTGACAATGTGAAAGCAACTTTGGGAAATTCACTTCCATTAAAGAATATTCCATTGGGTACTATTGTCCATAATGTAGAGTTAAATCCAGGACATGGCGGACAATTGGCAAGATCAGCAGGTTCATATGCACAGTTATCTGCAAAAGAAGGAATATATTGCAATTTAAAACTTCCATCTGGCGAAGTGAGAAAAGTATTAAATAGATGTAGAGCAACTGTAGGTCAGGTAGGTAATTTAGATCATGAAAATATATCTATTGGTAAAGCTGGACGGAGTCGATGGCTTGGAAAACGTCCAAAAGTCCGTGGTGTTGCAATGAACCCAGTAGACCATCCACACGGTGGTGGTGAAGGTAAAACATCTGGTGGACGTCATCCCGTCAGTCCATGGGGAAAGCCAACAAAGGGTTATAAAACAAGACATAAACGAAAAATTACTGATAAATTCATCGTTTCTAGAAGAAAAAAATAATAAATAGGTGTTATTTATGTCAAGATCTGTACATAAAGGTCCATACGTCGATAAAAAATTATATAAAAAAATTGTCAAACAAAATAATGATAATTCAAAAAAACCTCTTAAAACATGGTCTAGAAGTTCAACTATCATTCCAGATATGATTGGTCATACCATTAATGTCTATAATGGTAAAACATTTGTACCTGTTTTTATTTCAGAATCGCTTATAGGACATAAATTGGGTGAATTTTCCCCTACTCGTACTTTTAGAAGCCATGCAGGAAGCAAGAAAGCAAAGGGCAAATAATAAAATATTAGGTTGTTAGTGTTATGGAAGCATATTCTATTTCAAGATTTAACAGAATCTCTACAAAAAAATTAAGACGAATTTCCAATGCAGTTAGAAAATTAAAATATAACACTGCTATTGGTATCCTTGAAAATCTCCCTCAAAAAGGAGCTCGTATCATGGAAAAAACTCTTAAAAGTGCTGGTGCGAATTTGGCATATAAGGAACCTGCAGTCAGAGAAGAAAATTGGATTATAAAAGAAATTAATGTTAATCAGGGTCCTTCGTTAAAAAGAATAAGACCAAGGGCAAGAGGTCATGCTGATAGAATAAATAAGCCAACCAGTCATTTAAAAATTATTATTTCAGATAATGAGGATTAATTTATGGGTCAAAAAGTAAATCCAGTTGGTCTCAGACTTGGAATCATAAATAGTTGGGATTCAAAATGGTATGTAAAAAATGAATATGCAGACTATCTTCACGAAGATTTAAAAATAAAAAATTACCTAAAAAAGAAATTAAAAAACGCTGAAGTAGGTAAAATAGAAATAATTCGCTATCCTGAAAGAGTTACTGTAAATATCATGACAGCTAGACCAGGGCTTGTAATTGGTAAAAAAGGAAGTGATATAGAAAATTTAAAAAAAGATATACAAAATCTATCACAAAAAAAATTACAGCTAAATATAATTGAACTAAGAAATACATCGAGTAATGCTAGTTTGGTCGCGTCACAAATCGCAAAACAAATTGAAGGTCGTGTAGCTCATAAAAGGGCTATGAAACAAGCTATCCAGAATGCAATGAAATCAGGTGCCAAGGGAATTAAAGTTATCGTTTCAGGTAGACTCGCAGGGGCAGAAATGGCAAGGACAGAACACTATAAGGAAGGGAGAATCCCTCTTCACACACTAAGAGCAGATGTTGATTATGGGTTTGCTGAAAGTACCACTCAATTTGGAAAAATAGGTATAAAAGTTTGGATTTTTAAAGGTGAAGTTTATAAATAACCCACATTTTCGGAGTATAATATGTTAACGCCAAAAAGAACGAAATTCAGAAAAAAACAACGCGGTCGTATGAAAGGTCTTGCAAATCGTGGAAATGTTATTGATTTTGGAGAATTAGGTCTAAGTGCAATGGAGCCAGGATTTATTACAAATCGTCAAATTGAAGCTGCCCGTGTTGCGATGACTAGACATATGAAAAGAGGTGGAAAGGTTTACCTAAGAATATTTCCTGATTTTCCATATACTAAAAAGCCAGCTGAAACTAGAATGGGTAAAGGAAAGGGTAATCCTGAAGCATGGGTTTGTAAAATTAAACCAGGTAGAATTATGTTTGAAGTTGCTGGAGTTGAAGAAGATTTAGCAAAAGATGCTCTGCGTCTTGCAGCATTCAAATTACCAATCAAAACTAAAATTGTGTCAAGGTTGGAAAAATGAAAAAATCCGAATTAAAAGATAAAACAATCGATGAATTAAGATCATTTCTAAAAGATCTTTCTGAAGAGAAAAGAAATATTAGATTTAATGAAGTATTAAGTAGTGTTAGTAATCCTGCCAGAATTAAATTTGTACGTAAAGATATAGCAAGGGTTAAGACTATGATCAGGAAATATGAACTTGATAAATTAGGGGATAAATAGGATAAATTTATGGAAAAAACACTATCATATAAAAGAATTTTTGAAGGTGTTGTAGTCAGCGATAAGATGGATAAAACTATTGTAGTCCTTGTAAAAAAATCAAAAGCACATCCCATTTATAAAAAATATATGGTTAAATCAAAAAAATTTAAGGCTCATGATGAAAAAAATTCTGCCAAAATAGGTGATGTGGTTCAAATTATCGAGTGTCGTCCAATTAGCAAAGATAAATCATTTAGATTAAAAGAAATTTTATCCAAGAAATAGGGGCTGTAATTTATGATTCAGGTGCAAACTATACTAGACGTTGCAGATAATAGCGGTGCAAAAAAGGTTCAATGTATCAAAATTCTTGGTGGGTCAAAAAAAAGATATGCTAAAGTAGGTGACATTATCGTTGTCGCTGTTAAATCTGCAATCCCAAACATGTCTGTAAAAAAGAAAAATGTTTTAAAAGCTGTTGTTGTAAGAACTACTAAAGAAATCAAACGGAATGATGGAACTATTTTAAGATTTGATAATAATTCCGTTGTGTTAATTGATAATAATAACAATCCACGGGGTACCCGTATTTTCGGACCCGTTGCCAGAGAGTTGCGTGACAGAAATTTCATGAAAATTGTCTCTCTTGCTCCAGAAGTAGTATGAGGAAATTATGAATAAATCATTTGGAAAACCTGTAATTGATTATAATATCAAACTAAAAAAAGGTGATAATGTCCAGGTTATCACTGGCCGTGATAAGGGAAAGACTGGTACTATACAACTTGTAAACAGGAAGAAAGGCAAGATCCAGGTGCAAGGTATTAATATGGTAACTAAGCACAGAAGAGCTTCACAACAGCGCCAGGTAGGTGAAAAAGTTGAAATTCCTGCCCTCATACAGGTTTCGAATGTTATGATACTTTGTCCAGATTGTAAAAAAGGTGTTCGTATTAAACTTGAACGACAAGAAAATAAAAAAATACGTTCATGTCACCGATGTGGTCATAAATTTGATAAAGTTTAATTTGAAGTGAGAATATTATATGGCAAGACTCTATGAAAAATTTAAAAAAGATATCCATCCTGCATTAATGAAAGAAAATAATTATAAAAATAAGATGCAAGTACCCAGACTTAAGAAAATTGTTGTTAATCGTGGGATGGGAAAGGCATTAGACAATAAAAAAATCTTGGATACTGCTGTAGAAGAACTTTCAAATATAACTGGGCAACGAGCTGTCAAAACCTTTGCACGTAAATCAATTTCAAACTTTAAATTAAGGGAAGGTAACGCAATTGGCTGCAAAGTAACCTTAAGAGGAAAAATAATGTATGAATTCCTCGATCGCCTTGTAAATATTGCACTACCACGGGTAAGAGACTTTAAAGGTGTTTCTGGGAAAGCATTCGACGGGAGAGGAAATTATACTTTAGGTATCAAGGAACAAATTATCTTTCCTGAAATTAATTATGATAAAGTAGAACTTATAAATGGGATGGATATTACTTTTGTAACTTCTGCAAACTCAGATGATGAAGCAAAATCACTTTTAAAACACTTTGGAATGCCTTTCAGAAAGTAAATATGAGGTATATATGGCTAAAAAATCATTAATAGAAAAACAAAAACGTAAACAAAAGTTTAAAACCCGTGAATACAACAGATGTCTTATCTGTGGAAGACCGAGAGGTTATATTAGAAAGTTCAAAATGTGTAGAATTTGTTTTCGAAAACTAGCCAATGAAGGGCAAATCCCTGGCGTTACTAAATCAAGTTGGTAGAGAGGTTTAATATGGATCCTATAGCAAATATGATTTCTATGATAAAAAATGCTTCAAAAGCAAGACATGAAAAGGTCGATATTCCTTTGTCCAAGATAAAACTTGAAATATTAAAGATTTTTAAAAATGAAGGATTTATTAAAAATTTTAAATTGATTGAGGATAAGAAAAAAAGTTATATACGAATCTTTTTAAAATATCTGGATAACAACACTCCTGGAATTGAAGAAATAAAACGCGTAAGTAAACC
Source organism: Spirochaetia bacterium UBA6919 (assembly GCA_002450905.1). Taxonomy (GTDB): domain Bacteria; phylum Spirochaetota; class UBA6919; order UBA6919; family UBA6919; genus UBA6919. Next base: position 10,156 of record DKAT01000096.1, on the reverse strand, counting down.
AGGTCTTCGTATATATAAAAAAGCTAAGGATATCCCTAGATTATTGAACGGATTGGGTGTTGTTATAATTTCCACTTCAAAAGGTATTACAACAGGCAAACGGGCAAGAGAGGAGTGGAAAATTGGTGGTGAAATTCTATGTTATATATGGTAGGTTATTATGTCACGATTGGGTAATAAAGAAATTACAGTTCCTGCTGGGGTTGAAGTTACCTTTGATAAAGGGTTCTTGAAAGTTAAAGGGCCGAAAGGTGAATTGATCCAGAACGTTAAACCAGGTATTGATGTTATAAATGAAAATTCAAGAATAACTGTAAAAAGGGCTAGTAACAGTAAAAATCACAAAGCTCTTCATGGATTATACTGGAGTCTGTTAAATAATATGCTGGTCGGTGTGAATGAAGGATTTACACGCAAATTGGAACTTAATGGAGTTGGTTATCGTGCTCAAGCCAAAGATAATTTAATTACATTTTCTATCGGATTCTCTCATCCAGTTGAATTTGTACTCCCAAAAGGTGTTTCTTGTACAGTAGAAGATACTACGAAAATCACGTTAACAAGTCATGATAAACAATTGATTGGTCAAACAGCAGCTCTTATAAGAAAGATCCGACCCCCTGAGCCATACAAGAAAAAGGGGATTAAATATGCTGAAGAAGTTATTAGAACCAAAGCTGGTAAATCATCAAAAAAATAAATAGGAAATCACCATGGTTATTGATAAAATTAAAAAAAGGTTTAGAAAGAAATTATCGATCAGACAAAATCTACGGGGAACTTCTCAAAGACCACGTCTTAGTGTATTTAAGAGTTCTTCAAATATTTATGCTCAAATTATTAATGATGACAATCACAAAACGATATGCTCTGCTTCTACCCTTGAAAAAGAATTAAGAGAGACTAAATTCCATCATTGTAATATTGAATACGCAAAAAAAGTTGGTAAATTACTTGCTCAAAGAGCAAAAAAAAATAATATTACGACCATTGTGTTTGATAGAAATGGTTATAAATATCACGGTAAGGTAAAAGCACTTGCTGATGCATGCCGGGAAGAAGGTTTAATTTTCTAAATATAAAGGTGGAATAATGAGAGGGAAAATTGATGCTGGCACTTTAAATCTAAGTGAGAAGCTTGTTAAATTGAATCGATGCGCAAAAGTTGTTAAGGGTGGTCGAAGATTTAGTTTCAGTGCCTTAATGGTTGTTGGTGATAAAGAAAAACACGTTGGTATTGGCTTTGGAAAGGCAAATGAAGTTCCTGATGCTATTAGTAAAGCTGTTGAAGATGCAAAGCGAAATATTGTTGAAATAAATCTGAAAAATGGTACAATCCCCCATGAAGTTATTGGAAAATTTAGTAGTGGTAAAGTATGGATGAAACCTGCAACTCCTGGTACTGGTTTGATTGCAGGTGGAGCTGTCAGAACTCTTCTTGAATATGCTGGAGTACATGATATACTCTCAAAAGTACAAGGCACAAGAAACGCTATTAATGTTGTCAAAGCTACTTTTGAAGGATTGAAATCTCTTAAAAGTGCAAAAGTGGAAGCAGAGAAGAGAGGAAAAAAAATAATGGAAATATTCAAATAATAGGTAATTAATATGAGTAAAGATGAAATAAAAATTCAATTAATACGAAGTACCATTGGTAAACCCAAAAAACATAAAGAAACTATTAAAGCTCTTGGATTACGTAAAATAAATCATGTTGTAACAAAGAAAAATAATCCGGCTACCATAGGTATGATTAATAAAGTTAAACATTTAATTAAAATTGTGGAATAACAAAGGTAGAATCATGGACTTTACATTAAAATCATCAAGAGGTTCCAAAAGAAATCGAAAACGTGTTGGACGTGGCCCAGGTAGTGGTCTTGGATGTACATCTGGAAGAGGAAATAAGGGGCAAAAAGCTCGTTCTGGTGGGAAAGGAAGCCCTTATATGGGTTTTGAAGGCGGTCAAATGCCTTTGTATAGAAGAACTCCAAAACGTGGTTTTACAAATATCTTTAGAAAAGACATTGAAATTATCAATATCTCTCAGTTAAATCAATTTAATGATGGGGATGAAATCAATATCGATGTTCTTATTCAAAAAAGACTTGTTAAAAGAAATGCGACTAATGTTAAACTCCTTGGTAACGGAGATTTATCAAAAAAACTTAAAATAAAATTAAATATGGCTTCTAAATCAGCTCTGGAAAAAGTTCAGAAAGTAGGCGCTTCTTTCGAATCTGTCTTAAAATAAAGAACGTTGTATTTCATCGAGGAATAAAATGGCTAATGTTTTTACCAATATTTTTTCAATCAAAGAATTAAGGGATCGACTGATCTTTACTCTATTATTATTAGCGGTGTTTCGCATTGGTGCAAATATCCCAGTTCCAGGTATTAACACTCTAGCCTTGTTGAAAGCTGTCACAGATATTTCGGGTAAACAAAACTTTTTTGAGATGATTAATCTATTTACAGGTGGTGCCCTTGGACAATTTGCTATATTTGCTTTGGGGATAATGCCATATATTAGCTCCTCAATTATCATGCAACTCTTGAAAGTAGTTCTTCCAAGTCTAGATAAACTTTCTAAAGAAGGAAGTTACGGACAAAAAAAAATTGAAATGTATACAAAATATGGTACACTTGTACTATGTATTATTCAAGCAATCGGTTTGTTGTTCCTATTTGAAAAACAAATCTTATCGAGTCATCCAAATGGTGTTTTTATCGATGAATTAGGTACTTATATAAATATTATCCCTAATAATGAAATGACCATCAGTTTCAGATTAATGTTTATTCTTACAACAACAACAGGAACTATGTTTTTACTTTGGATGGGTGAAAGAATTACTGAAAAAGGGATTAGTAATGGAGTATCACTTCTTATCTTTGCTGGTATTGTAGCTCGATTACCTGTATCTATAAAAAATCTTGTTACTGGTGATAAATTTGCCGCAGAAGACAGTACTAATGTCATTATGTTAGTTGTGATCTTTGTAATCTTTGCTATCATTGTAGGTCTTGTCGTTGCTGAAAATATGGCAACCCGTAAAATACCTGTACAGTACGCAAAAAGAGTTATCGGGAATCGTATGTATGGTGCCCAGTCCACGCATATCCCTTTTAAAATAAATCCTGCTGGTGTAATGGCTATCATCTTTGCATCATCAGTTATTTTATTTCCAACTCAAATCATAGGATTTATCGGTGCAGGTGGACAATCCACTGTTCTCATGACAATTGCAAATCATTTATCACCTGGTAAATTAACATACGTTATATTTTATATGTTATTAGTGATTTTCTTTGCATATTTTTATACTATTATAATTTTTAACCCTGTAGACATAGCAGATCGCTTAAAAAAAGAAGGTGGATTTATTCCCGGTATACGTCCAGGACAGCATACTTCTGGATATCTGTCCAAGGTTCTTAATAGAATCACTTTGCCAGGTTCAATATTTATTGGTTTCGTAGCAGTTTTCCCGGATATTATCATGCAATTTGTCCCAATCCTCCAGAGTGAAAGAGCTTTTGCATATTTAATGGGTGGAACCTCCCTGCTCATCATGGTTGGGGTGGGTCTCGAAGTCTCAAGGCAAATTGAATCCCATTTATTAACACGACATATGGATGGATTTATGAAGAAAACAAAGTTAAAAGGTCGATAATTTTTTTATTTATTATTTGAGAGGTACATTTGGCTAAAGAAGAAGCCATAGAAGTGGAAGGTAAAGTTCTTGAGCCCCTTCCCAATGCCATGTTCAAAGTAGAATTGGACAATGGACATCAGGTTCTTGCACATATATCTGGAAAAATGCGGATGAATTTTATTCGAATTCTCCCGGGTGATCGTGTAACAGTAGAACTATCCCCATATGATCTTTCAAGAGGAAGAATTACATATAGATTTAAATAATAGGAAGGTATAATATGAAGGTCAGAGCAAGTGTAAAACCAATTTGTGATAAATGTAAGGTTATACGCCGAAAAGGTGTTCTCAGAATTATCTGTGAGAATCCAAAACATAAGCAAAGACAAAAATAATTTATAAATAAAAGGTATATTTATGGCTCGTATTTCAGGTGTTGATTTACCAAATAATAAAAGAATTGAAATCGCATTGACATATATTTATGGTATTGGTCGATCGACCTCAAAATTAATTTTAAAAGAAAATAATATCGATATAAATCGTAAAATGAAAGATATTTCTGAAGATGAATTGTTAAAATTACGTGACCACATCGAAAAAAATTACAAGGTCGAAGGGGAACTCCGAACAGAATTATCTCTTAGTATCAAACGCCTCATGGAAATTGGTTGTTATCGTGGCTTACGTCATCGTAAAGGTCTACCAGTCAGAGGACAGAGAACCCAAACCAATGCCAGAACCAGAAAAGGACGTAAACAGTCTATCGGCGGTGTAAAGAAAGATTAATTATAAATAAATAATTATATTACAAGGAGTTTAATTTGGCTACACCCAAAAAGAAAGTTAAGAAAAAAGAAAAGAAGAATATCCAGAAAGGAATTGTACACATCCAGGCTACTTTTAATAATACTATCGTCACAATTACAGATGTCAATGGAAATGCTTTATCTTCCGTAAGTGCTGGAAGTCTGAACTTTAGAGGTGCTAAAAAAAGTACCCCTTTCGCAGCTCAGGTTACATCAGAAAATTGCGCTAAAAAAGCTATGGAACATGGATTAAAGTCTGTAGAAGTTCAGGTAAAAGGGCCAGGAGTAGGAAGAGAATCGGCTATTAGAGCTATTCAGGCAGCGGGATTAAAAATCACAGTAATTAAAGATGTAACTCCAATTCCACACAATGGATGTCGTCCTCCAAAACGGAGAAAAATTTAAATTAATAATTCAAATCAGAACATCTCTGATCTGTAATTTATAGAAAAACTAATTGTAATATTAAACTTTATATAATATATATTGAGGTTATCATGGGAAGATGTTTAGATCCTGTTTGTCGCATGTGCAGAAGAGAGGGAATCCAATTGTTCTTGAAAGGGAATCGGTGTTTATCCCCAAAATGTGCTGTGACTAAAAGAAAATCACCTCCAGGTGTGCATAGTAAAAAACGCGCTACAAAATTATCTGATTATGGTGTCGAATTACGTGAAAAACAAAAGATTAAGAGAATGTATACCCTAAGTGAAAAACAATTTTTTAATACATTTGAAAAAGCTGAAAGAAAAGTGGGTAAAACTGCAGATATTTTATTAACATCCCTTGAAAAACGTCTGGATAATGTTATCTATAGAAGTCATTTCTCAACATCTCGTTTACAGGCTAGACAAATCATAAGTCATGGTCATATTTTGGTTAATAGTAAAAAGGTTAATATCCCTTCATACTCTGTAAAAGAGGGGGACTTAATTGAAGTTAAATCAAAAAGTAAAAATCTTGCAATAATAAGAGATAGTCTTAAAAATATCTCCAGACAGGGAATCCCCACTTGGCTTGAAGTTGATGAAAATGAAGTGAAATCAAAAGTCTTGATGATTCCAACAAGAGATGATATACAAATCAATGCAAACGAGCAACTTGTTGTTGAATTCTATTCTAAATAATTAGAATACAGAGGAATAAATGGCACATAAAAACTTATTAAAAGATTTTAAACGTCCTAAAAATATCATATTTGAACATGATGAAATTAACAATAAATACGGAAAATTTTATGCATCACCGTTTGAACGTGGTTTTGGGATAACTATCGCCAACTCTCTTAGAAGAACTCTCCTTTCCTCTATACAGGGTTATGCTATAACTGCACTGAGAGTAGAATACACTAATTCAGAAGGTAAGAGCTCCTCTCTCTCCAATGAATTTGAGAGTATTCATGGTGTTCTTGAAGATACTGTTGAATTTATACAAAATCTTAAACAAGTCAGACTAAAATTCCTTGACGAAGAAGAGACCAAAACTATTTTTTTAAATAAAAAAGGGGAGTCGATTTTCAAAGCTGGAGATATTGAATCTGTTGATGCAAACGTAAAAGTCCTCAACCCAGATCTGCACATTGCCTCTCTCAACGAAGATTCAAGTTTATTTATGGAAATACAAATAGATCAAGGCAGAGGTTATATAGCAGCAGAACGAAATATTGAATTTATTGAAACTATTGGAACTATACCTATTGATGCCATTTTCTCTCCTGTACAGAAGGTTAATTTTAAAATTGAAAACACTCGGGTCGGTCAAAGAACAGATTATGACAAAATTATTCTTGAAGTCTGGACTGATGGAACTATAACTCCTGATGATGCTGTGGCAGATGCTGCTAAAATCTTAAAAGAACACTTCACCTGTTTTATTAATTTTGAAGAAGAAGAAGAAATTGAAGAAGAAATTGAAAACCCAGAAGAGGAGAGGTTAAAGGCACTTTTAAGAACACCAATTGAAGAACTGGAATTATCTGTTAGATCTTCCAATTGTCTTAGAGTTGCAGGGATAAAAACTATTGGTGATCTAGTTATTCGAAGCGAAGATGAGGTCAGCAAAATCAAAAATCTTGGTAAAAAATCAATACATGAAATACTTCATAAACTTACTACGCTAAATCTTAGTTTTGGTCAAAAAAATCTTGCTCATCTAGCTAAATCAAAAATACTATAATAGATAAGGATACTTAAATGAGACATAAAATTTCTGGTAGAAAATTAAAAAGATCATCAGCACATAAAAAAGCCATGTTATCCAATATGTCTACATCTTTGTTGAAACACGAAAGATTGAAAACAACTCTTGCAAAAGCTAAAGAATTAAGAACTTATGTCGAACCAATCATTCATCGTGCAAAGGAATCATCTTTACATAATAAACGAGAAATCCTTAAGAAAATCAATAATAGAAAAATTGTCGTAAAATTATTTGATAACATTGCCTTAAGATATAAAAATCGTAACGGTGGTTATACACGTATTATCAGACTTGGAAAGCATCGTCCAGGGGATAGTAGTAATATGGCTATTATTGAACTCGTTGAAGAAGCATTAATATCTGAATCAAAGCCAAATCCCGATAAAAAATCATCGAGTCAAAAAAATAAACCCAAAGAAAATAAACAAATAGAAAATAAGTCTGAAGAAAAAAATAAATCAACTGAAGATTCTAATTCTGATGAGACGAAATAATTTTTTAATCATATTCTAAGAATTTTGTACCAATTTAAAACATGTTCTTAGAATGATGAATGGATCAAAATGAAATATCTAATTAGCAGATAATTTTATAGAACGGAAGTTTGAGATTTCTACTTATTTCATTTTAATATTATGTTATTAACTTGATTGTTCCAAGATGAATTATTTGGATGAAGATCTTCTATTAAAATTAAGTCTAGTTCCTCTAAACCCTATTTCATTAGCTGATAGTATATTCAAAGGTACTCACACGGCTAGAAAATCAGGAGAGGATATAGATTTCAAAGAATACAGAAACTATTCCCAGAGCGATGATCTGAAAAAAGTGGATTGGAAAAGATCTGCCCGTTCTACAAACCTCTTTACAAGGGATTACTACGACGACTCTGAATATAAAATTATATTTCTCCTGGATCACAGTAAATCAATGTCTATTTTAAACGATTCAGGTCTCAGCAAGCTGGAATTCTCCAAATACCTCACAGCCTCTCTAGTATATCTGTTCATGAAACAAAATGATCAGGTACAATTTGTAAGATTCTCATCCGAACCTCAGATTATTTTATCGTTTTCGAGAAATATCAAATCATTATATAATCTCATCAAGCAATTAGAAAATACACAACCCACAGGAGAAGTGAGTTATTATCATTTATTGAAATCTATAAAAAAACATCCCATTGGAAGATTAATCATATTCTTAGTCAGTGATTTTTTTCACTCTAAAAAAGATTTTATCAATCAATTATCAAAATTAAATCTGCCTGATACCAAAGTAATTCTATTTCAAATCATAAATAACCAGGAAATGAATTTCCCATTCAAAGGGGATATAATTTTCACAGAACCCGAATCAGGAGATACTTTTCAATGCAATGCTGGTTTATTTAAAAATATTTTTAAACAGCAATGGGATGTTTTTATGAACAAATTAAACAATTTAGGGAATCAGTTTCACTTTGAGCACCATGAGATCAATTGTGATACCCACTATTCTGAACATCTGATAAATTTCATTAAATATTATCATGTCAAATCATGAATTTATTATTCCCATTATTCCTCATAGCGACAATATTTATCATAATACCAATAATTTTACACTATTATTATAAATTCAAACAAAAAAAAATTATTTTTCCCGCCATATTTCTTTTCAAAGATGAAATTAAGATTCTTCAAAAAAAAATCAAATGGAATAAAAATATCACAACCCTTCTAAGATCTTTCATTATCCTTATCATTGCCATATTATTGTCAAAACCAATGTTCCCTGAAGACTATCAGTTTTGGAAGCTGGAACAATCAACAAAAAAAATTATCGTGATTATACTTGACAACTCCCTGAGTATGAATTATTTGGAAGAGAATAAAAATCGTTTTCAGAAAGCCAAACAAATAATAAATAATATAGTAAAGAGAATTCCCTTGAACCAAAATATTTTATATCAACCAATTAGTTCCCAATTCGTAACACCCTTAACATATTCCACAAACAAAGATGAATTGTTACGTACAATCCAATATACTCAGGTGAAGAAGATAGATACCCCTGTAAACATCATTTTAAATAATCTTATAAATGAAATAAACAAACAAAAGATCTTTATAAAGGAAATGATTATCATATCTGATTTCCAAAAATCTGACTGGAAAGATATTTCCATCTCATCATCGGTTAATATAAGTCTTTTCCCAGTAGGGGATCGTGAATCTACAAATATCGCTATAGAAAAAATATCAGTCAGTGAAGACATCCATTATGCTAACACTGGTGTGGATATTTCAGTTACAATCAAAAATTATAGTGAAACTCCTGTAAATAACCAAATAAGCCTTAAATTCAATGATCAGCTGAAGGAAATCAAAGAAATTAGTTTAGACCCTCATGAATCCAAGATAGTTACCTTTAAAAAACAGAAAGAATACCTTGATGAGATAATTCAAGGGAAGGTGATAATCCTTTCTGACCGTTTCAATGAAGATAATGTTGGTCAATTCAATGTTTTTTTTAAAAAAAAGGTCAATATTCTTTTTCTGGAAAATAATACAACCCCCCTTGAAAATTATGCTATAAAAGAATCTATTCTCTCCTCTAATAAAATTCTGATACCCAATATTCTTTTTAAGTCCAAATTAGATGATATATCTACTTATGACATGATCATTACCAATCGACTGGGTTCCTTATCGTATGACGAGATCAAGATTATCAAGACCCATATAAAAAAAAATATCGCCCTGTTATTAGTGTTTAATAAATCAGATACAGTTTATAAAATCAATCAATCACTATTAAACATGGGATTATCAAATCAGTTTAAATTAATAAACCAGATTAACTTGAATAAAGATGATAATATTTTTATAAATAAAGATTTAAATTCGAACCATGATTTTATAAAAACCTTTGAAAAATTGCAATCACCAAATTCTTCATTTAAAAGAGGATTTCAGCTTGAAACAAAATCTTTTTTTCTCCAACCCCTCTTAAAATTGAATAAATATGATTTTTTAATTATGTCAGAAAAACCAAAGGAAAATCTTTTTATTGTTACTGCATCTATAGACCATGAAAATACGAATTTCTTGTTTGACCCACTGTTTCCTCTCCTAATGAACTGGATATATAACAAAGGCATCACAAAATATATGATTTCATCAAGTTCTCAGTCCAATCAAGTGAAAATTACACCCAATCTCGATGAAAGTGATATAAAATCCTGGACTGATAATGAACTGAAAAATATATTCCCAAATCCCAAAATTATTTATAAACCCAACGAATGGTTACAACAAGTAATAAAAACACCTCATAAAACAATGATCCAAAAAAATACCCTCTTCGAGCAAATCCTTTTTATACTGTTAATTATCATCCTGTTTATCGAATATCTATTTTCCTACCAACCGGATTTCCTACAAAATATTTTATCATTCATAAAAACAAGAATCAAACGCACTAATTAGAGTCATTGCATAATTAG
>DKAT01000088.1 GCA_002450905.1 Spirochaetia bacterium UBA6919 | reverse complement strand
TGGTACCAATATTAGTTCAATGGGCGTAACTGGACTGAGTATCAATACCACATATAATTTCAATGTGAAAGTCACTGATGGTGCAGGGAATCAGGCTGTGTATACTGTGAAATCTCAGGCAACTCCTGCGGATACAACTAAACCTACACCCGGAGGTGGATCAGGAACTACGATTACTCCAAGTGGTTTAAGCTCCAACGGTGTTACACTCACCTGGAATTTGGCAACGGATGATGTTACCGCTCAATCCAGTTTAAATTATACTGTGAAATATGCTCCAAACGGAACGGATATCAGTACCCTGGCAAACTTTAACACCAATGGAACCCTTGTAGGAACGGGTAGCAATATCAATACAATGAATGTATCAGGATTAAGTCCCAGCACCTCTTATAATTTCAATGTTAAAGTGACCGATGCTGCAAGTAATGAAGAGATGTATACTATGCTGGTCCAGTCTACTACAACGGATACACAGGTTCCAACATTGAGCCCAGCAACTATTTCTCTGGCTGGAGTTAGTTCAACCAGTGTTTCCCTCTCATGGACTAAGGCAACAGATAATGTCACTGCTCAATCCAGCTTAAGTTATACTGTCAAATATGCCCCATCCGGAACAGATATTAGTTCTGTAACAAACTTCAACACCAATGGAACCGTAGCGGGAAGCGGTACAGATATCAATACCATGACTGTCACAGGATTAAGTCCCAGTACAACATATAATTTCAATGTTATGGTACAGGATACCGCAACGAATAAGATCGTCTATAATATGCTTACTCAGATTACCACAGGAGATCTCATTGTACCAGTACCGGGGAATTCTGGGACTATTACAGCCGGTAGTGTCACACCAACAAGCCTGACATTAAACTGGACTACGGGTACAGATAATATCACAGCCCAGTCCAACTTAAGTTATACCGTACGATATGCCCCTAACGGAACGGATATTAGCACCGTATCTAACTTCAACACTAATGGAACTCTTGTTGGCAGTGGTACCAATATCAGCACAATAGGTGTCACAGGATTAACCCCCGGTACAACGTATAATTTTAACGTACTGGTACAGGATACGGCAGGAAATCAGGCTGTATATAGCGTATTAAATCAGACAAATTCAGCCGATGGCAACCCCACACCCGGTAATTCCGGAACGATTACAACCAGCGGAGTCAGTGCCAGTGGTCTTACTTTGAATTGGACTCTGGCTACCGATGATGTCACTGCACAATCCAGTCTAACCTACAGAGTGTTCTATTCAACTACAAATACGATTGGTACTGTAGGAACTATTACTAGTGGTACAGAGATTGGTTCATCTACAGCCAACATCAACACGAAGGCGGTGACAGGTCTTAATTCCGGCACCACCTATTATTTCAACGTGTTGGTGACCGATGGTGCAACTAACCAGGCGGTGTACACCATGATGTCTCAGGCAACTACAGCGGATAGTACACCTCCAACAGTCAATCCAACGACAATTAATATGACAGGGGTTGGTAATAATAATGTATCACTTAGCTGGACAGCGGCAACGGATAATGTTACCCCACAAGCCTCTTTACAATATCAGGTCTATTATTCCACATCCAATAATATTACTACAGTAACCAATTTAACAACAGATGGTAACGGAACAGCCTTTGGAAGCCCTATAACAGGATCTCCCACATCGATAAATGTCACAGGACTGAGCACCGGCACCACCTATTATTTTAATGTGCTGGTTCAGGATGCAGCAGGAAATAAGGCGGTCTATGGTGTACTGACCCAGGCTACCACAGGAGGTGGAGGAGATACAATCGCACCAGTACCAGGGAATTCAGGGACTATTACTGCCAGCAGTGTCGCTTATAATAGCCTTACACTCACCTGGAATCAGGCTACCGATAATGTCACCGCCCAAACCAGCTTAAATTATGTCGTCAAATATGCCCCTACCGGAACGGATATTAGTACTGTAGATAACTATAATAATAATGGAACTCTCGTTGGCAGTGGTACCAATATCACGACAATGGGTGTCACAGGGCTGAGTATTAATACTACTTATAATTTCAATGTGAAGGTAACCGATGGTGCAGGGAATCAGGCTGTATATACTGTGTTGTCTCAGGCTACTCCAGCTGATAGCGTACTACCAGTAGCGGGGAATTCAGGGACTATTACAACCAGTGGAGTCAGTGCCATTGGTCTTACTCTCAATTGGACACTAGCTACCGATGATGTCACCGCCCAATCCGGATTAACCTACAGAGTATTCTATTCAACTACAAATACTATTGGCACAGTGGGAACTATAACAAGTGGTACAGAGATTGGTACACCCACAGCCAACATCAATACGAAGGCAGTGACAGGATTAAGTCCTGGTACCACATATTATTTTAATGTTCTGGTGAGCGATGGTGCAAATAATCAGCAGGTGTACACCATGATGTCTCAGGCAACTACAACGGATACCACAGCGCCTGCAGTAAGTCCTACGACTATTGCCATGACAGGAGTGGGATCAAGTAACGTTTCCCTGTCGTGGACTAAGGCAACGGATAATGTCACCGCTCAATCCAGCTTAAGTTATATAGTAAAATATGCTCCTAGTGGAACAGATATTAGTACTGTAACAACTTTTAACACCAATGGAACTGTTGCAGGCAGTGGGACGGATATCAACACATTCAGCGTCACAGGATTAAGTCCCAATACCACTTATAATTTCAATGTGCTGGTCCAAGATGCCATAAGTAACAAGACTGTCTATACCATGATCACTCAGACTACTACAGGAGATCTCACGCCACCTACAGCCGGTGGAGGATCAGGGACTACAATCACACCCAGTAGTATAGCACCTACTAGTTTGACATTAACCTGGAATCTGGCTACGGATAATATTACAGCTCAGTCTGGTTTAAGTTATACTGTACGCTATGCCCCTACCGGAACGGATATTAGCACCGTATCTAACTTCAACACTAATGGAACTCTTGTTGGCAGTGGTACCAATATCAGCACAATAGGTGTCACAGGATTAACACCTGGTACAACTTATAATTTCAATGTACTGGTACAGGACGCCGCAGGGAATCAGGCAGTGTATAGCGTATTAAATCAGGCAACTCAAGCGGATACCACCAAACCAGTACCGGGTGGAACTCCATCAGGTTTGATCACTACGACTAACGTATACGCTAATAGTGCCACACTCAATTGGACAGCGGCAACAGACAATGTTACAGCCCAATCCAACTTAACCTATACCGTGAAATATTCTTCAGTGGCTACAAATGTTAATACTCTTGCAAACTTCAATGCCTATGGACCCGTTGCTGGAACAGGTACCAATATCAATACGTTAACCATCACAGGATTAACCCAGGGTACCACATATTATTTCAACGTGAAGGTGGCAGATGCAGCAGGAAATGAAGATGTTTATACTTATATAACTCAGGCAACTCCAACGGATAGTACAGCCCCTACAGCCGGTAACTCAGGAACGATTACCGCATCCAATTATAATACAACCAGTCTCACCCTAACATGGACTGCGGCAACAGATTCCGGAACACCATCATCCAGTTTATTATACACATTGTACAGATCAACCACAAATAACATCGATACAGCGGCAAATGCCCAATCCAATGGTACCGTTGTAACCGGTCCTACGGCGAATATCACGACCTATACAGCAACAGGACTAACAGCAAACACCTCCTACTATTTCAACGTGGTTGTAACAGATCTAGCTAACAATAAGTCTGCCTATACCATGATGTTTGCATCAACAGTGGCTACAGGTACCGGCTCAGTACCAACAAACCCAACTGGACTTACTGCCAGTGACGGTCTCTACACTGATCGTATCACACTTAGCTGGACAGCGAATCCAGTTGGTGATAATGTAACAAGTTATGAGGTTTTAAGATCAACCACTTCGGGTACAAGTTATGCTGTTATAGCAACCACCACAGCCACATCATTTGTTGATACAACAGTTTTAACAAAGATATTTTATTACTATGTTGTGAGAGCTAAGAATGCCGCCGGTACTTCTAATTACAGTACTCAGGATTCCGGTTTCAGATCAGTGACAGCTATCCCAACCTATAACACAGAATTAATTCTAGGCTATACCCCAGGCGGAGTAGCCGTGGATAGTAGTGGAAATGTCTATGTTTCAAATCAAGGAGCTACCGGAATATACAAGTATAATTCATCATTGGGATTTGTAACTAGTTGGTCATCTGCTACCAATTATTCATCACCAAGGCAACTTGGAATAAATAATACTTTGAGTTTAATATATGCTATTGATTATGTCTCTACCAGTTACGTTACTAGATCTACTTTGACTGGCACATCACAAACTAAAATGATTACTACGGGTTTAAGTAATTCAACAGGTTTAGCTATTGATAGTAGTGGTAATATTTATGCCACGAATGGTGGGACTGGTTTTGTTGCTAAATACAACTCTGCAGGTACACAACAATGGCAAAACACCGGTTTCACATATCCAGCATCACTTGCAGTTGATAGCAGTGGTAATGTTTTTGTAGCTGATACATCCGCTTCGACGCTATATAAATTAGATAATGCCGGAAATATCACAGGGTCTGTGGGTAGTAATGGGTCTTTAAATGATCAATTTCAAGGCATTACCGGCGTATGTGTTGACTCAAGCGGTAATGTATATGTAGCTGATAATAATGCCTCAACTGGTGGTCGTTTTCTAAAGTTTGATAACAATCTGAATTGGCAATGGACTTTGGTTTCGTTTGGTGGTACTGATGCACAGATTTTCAATTTTGGACATCCTTGGGTTGATAGCAGCGGAAAAATTTATATAGTTGATAACAACAATATTACTAACCGAGTTTTAGTCTATAATCCATGACAAAATGTGTTATGATGGAAAAATTAATTAAGTAAGGGTAAAAACCATGTTCAGAAAAGGTTCATGATAATTTGTAAACGGCTATTTAATAGCAAATAATATTTTAAAACAAAAAGAGGTTAATTATGCCAACACAACAAGTTGTAGCTATTGCATGGGGGTATTATAATCCTAAATTAGCAACCCCGGAAGATTATTTTAAATATTCCGAAAACAATACTTTAAAACCAGATGTAACTCATTCTGTCACGAAGAAAGGTGATGGTAATTACGAAATTGCTATAAACAAACAAATAGTAGACCATACTTTCGCTATTAATGCTTCTGTAGCACTTAATGGGGATGATAACAAAGCCAAATATGAAATAGCTGTTTATAATGCTAAATATGATAGTACCAACAAGAAATTAGTATTTAATGTTTTAATAGGTGATCCTCAACGTGATGAAGCATTTTTTTATCAAGTAACATGTGTCACCACTATCATCACACCATAAGTAGTTGAAAATAAGCAAAGGGTTTCCATTGATGATACTGATCTTCGATGCTTCAGCACGGCTCACCAATTGAGTGGGGTGATTTGTCAGTGTGATGAAAATGATTGCCATACTGAGTAGAGTATTTGTCATACTGAGCCCCGTCGAAGTATGGATGTACTCTGTTTGTGTGTGTGCCCTTCGACAAGCTCAGGGTGACAGAGGGGGGGGGCTCAGGATGACAAATGTGGGGGAGAGGTAGTGTAATATTGGCAATAATGATAGGCTGAAGGTTCGCCCTACGGGGATATGATATGGGTGATTTATATTTGGATTTGTTATAAAGTTTCTCCTGTTGTTTTCCAGACTTTCTCCTGTCTTGGGGGATTTTGATGGATGTTTGGGGTTGTTGTCAAAAAATGTTTTATGGAATAATTTGTTAGGAGGAAGTTTGATGTTACTAAAGATCCTTATTGTTAGTATCGTTTGTGGTTTGATGTTTGTTTTGGTAGATGACTATTTGTTCGCCAAACCCATTAAAACGAGGGGATCGAAGATTGGTAAGGCTAAGAAAAAGATTAATAAGAAATTACCTATTGAGAGTGATGATTCTGAGGAGGATAACAAGTCTCAGACTTCTAATGCTGAAGGAGTTGGGAGGAAGGGTAGACAAATTGAAAACATTTTCCACCGGTTGAATACCCAAAAGACTTTTGAGAAGGTTAAAAAACTCGATGCCTTTGTATTTTTAATTGGAAACAATGATTATAAACGACGTTCGGGGTTTGCTCCCTTAAATCAATGTGCTAATGATGTTTTATTGTTGAGCAGGATTTTTGAACACTGTTCCAAAGTAGATAAGAGGAATATTTATGAGAATTATGATCTTACCTATGATGAATTTATAGTACGGTTCAAGAAGTTTATTGAGATTGTTAAGAAAAAAAAGAATTATTCGGTGATTATTACTTACAGCGGACATGGTGATGTGGGGGGGTCTCTGGTGTTTGTGGATGGGAAACAGTTGAAGGCGGATGTACTGAAGAAACTTGTTAATTCCTTTGATAATGATACGATATTAATTCTGGATGCGTGTTATTCCGGTGCCAATGAGGGTCCCAAGGAAATGTTTTTAGGGGAGAAACAGGGGATAAAATTTAAGGATAATAGTATTCGTATCTATGCCAGTTTAGCCCACTTAACAGCAAAGGAAATCTTGTATAATAATAGTTTTTTTAAGCATATGAGATCTTTTTTTAAAGGAGTATTGGGGATTGATCGATTAACGGGGAATGGATTTTTTACAGGACTTGTGGGGATGTTCTTTGCGGAATATAAGTTTAAGAAGAATGAGAACATCTCATTTAATGATCTGGTGAATTATGTGACGAATCGGGGGAAGCAGTATGTGGAATATCTTGCCTTTCTGGCGGAGTTGTATCCAAATCAGAAGAAGCATGCTCATGAGAGGCTTAATCAACAGCCGAAGATCCTTCCAGTTCAAGAGAGAGTTGGTTTTAATGACCGGAATAATAATTTTATTCTGATTCAAAAATATATCCGGGCGAATAATATTGAGTTGAGCGCATTTGGGGGGATTATGATGCCTATTGGAGCTTTTTCAGGCGTAATAAAAAATATTAATGCCGGTGCTGAGCTTGGTCTGGCTTATCAATTTCAATTTTTTCCGAAAAATCTCTTTGTGAAACTGAATGTTCAGTATTATAATATGTCCTCGATCCATGATGATACCAGACGCGATATCTCATTGAATATAGTTATTCCGTCGTTAGGATTTAAGTATAATTTATTTAAGATGAAGTTTTTTTCGATGTCTGTGGGGGCTGATGTGGGATATGCTTTCACATTTAAGAAGGCTGGATCATTTGGCCCGCTGAAGGAGACGACGAATACGTTATATAATTTTTATTATGGGGGTCATTTGAATTTTAATTTCGAGTTGTTTGACCAATTCTATATTGTTGTACCTGTTCGATTCTTATCAATACTATATGCTGATGAAAAGTTTTATGGATTGACGTTTTATCTGGGAATACAGTATTATTTTTAGGGTAGATAGAGAAAACGTGAGCATTGAGATATTATTTCCAATTAGAGAGATAATTCATGGGAATTCACTACATGGAAACCTTTATCTGAAAATGATTGATATGATCGTTCTGCGGATTCAGCGAAATCAATAATATTTGGTATAACTACAGGGCTGGAGCAATCGTTTAGAAGATATATTTTATTTGTTAATGAGGGATCTTTCTTATTGATTTGTTGGTATAGATCTTCTATTGTCCAAGATACGCAATGGCTCTTTGCCTGACCTGTGATAATCAATTTATCATAATTTAGAAGGCGGTTAACGAGGATTTGATTTAATTTGTCGATGGGTTTTCCAAGGTGATCGGTCATAACTTCTGGTTTCAGTATGGAATAGTTTTCGGTGAGAGGATTCATTCCCTTCAATTCAATGTGGTAAGGGTTTTGACGAGCTATGGCATGAAAGAATATTGCTTCCTCAACTGCTGGTACAATGGCATGACCTATTCCTCCCAGTATAGAATGGTAGGGCCAGGTAATCAGAGAGTATTTCCCTGTTTGAGTAAGAGTTTTAGAATAGTGTATCAGATATTTTTGTAGTTCTTGCTCTGTGTAACTGTAATTTGTATATGATAGGGTTGGATTGACTCTCCATAAGTTGTTTTCGATGTCTTCAGTCGTAATCATTGTCCCTGGAGTCGGATGTTCTCCTTTGTTATTAATTAAAAATATAGGATGGAATATCTGATGCGTCGTGTGAGTATCCATTGTTACAATAATATCAGTGATTTTATGAAGGTTTTTGTATATAAATACACAGAGACGCTGATTATCCTCTACAGCGCCCATTCCTGATCTCCCACCGACATAGAGCTCTGAACCTGGAATGCAGAATGTTATTTGTGGATCAATGATGAGTAGGCAGACCTTCTGGTGATCTTGATGAGATGGAGATATTTTGTGTTCAATAGCCCATTTTTCAGCAGATAGAGAGTGATCTAGATAGGGTACTTTCCAAATCTCAGATACCTTATGTTTCTGGAAATGATTGGGTATAGGTAATGGATTTTTATAATAATTCATAAGATAAATCAAATTTATAGGAAAGATATACCATAATAACCCACGTTATTATTCAAATATTTTTTTTCTTTCAGCACCGATAATTTCTTGAGTAATTTGATTTTGTACGAACGCAATAAGATATAAATTCTGTGGTACAGCGTTATCAGGGATATCTAATAGAATGCTACCCTTCACTCCATCTTCCATTAAGACTTTTTTAAATTCCTTTACGACACTTTGATGTTCCAGTATACTTCCGTTGTTTTCACCCCGTAATATTTTCGTTTTAATAGATGATTCTACTAGTGCGAAGTTAATATGATTTAATGTCGTAGATCCTTTTGCAAAATAATTAATATTGATTTGCTTACCATTTTTTAACTTACTTGTAGATAAAATGATCTGAACATTTGAATCCTTTTGAATTTCTTTATGCATTGTTTTAATTATCTTATCTTTATCAGATCCATTCATCTGAAACTTACCATTGATAACGATTTGGGGGGTGTAAAGATATTTTAAATCAAACCGATTCACATATTTCTGCTGTCGTTTAGTAAATTTCTTTTTACTGAAGGGGTCTTTCCAGCCTAATTTATTCCAATAATCTACGTGATACTCCAATGTTATAATTCGCTGTTTATGTTTATATGATTTTACAGCAATATTATTTAATATTTTATCTGCAGCAGGACAACTTGAACAGCCCTGCGATGTAAATAACTCCAGTATCACAAAAGAATTTTTATTCATCCCAGCTGCAGTTGTTGTGTCATAATAATGTATAAATAACACTCCCGACATAACAATGATCAGAAGGGATAAATTAAATAATATGATATATATTATTCTTTTCATACTAGGACTCCTCAATTTCATTCCAGTTGAATAGTTTTAATTTGCTATCTGGATTAAATTTTCTTCCTGCCTTAGCCATAGGATTCCCATCTACAAGAACTATATCTGCAGTATAATCACTAGATCCTTTTAATAAACCTGATCCTACGCCATAAACATCTACAGGTACTTTGTTATTCTCAAAATTTGTTATCTTCTCAGGATCAAATCCCCCTGACACGACGATCTGAATATCATTATAACCCTCTTTATCAAGAGCTTCTCTCACTCTATAAACCAATGGTGCACACACACCAGTTGGCTTAAACTGCCCAATCATTGCCATCACACTTTTATCAACCATTGTTTCTGATGTATCCAGACGAACACCCCACAGTTTTATTCCTTGTTTAGAAAAAGCATTAGCAACATCAAGGCTTGTTTTAACTGAATCATTATGAAAATCAACCAGTGCTATTGTTTTAACGTCAGGATAGTATTTGTGAAATGCAAGAGCAGCAGAAGGAGTGTCTCCATTATACAGGGCAATCAGAGCATGTGGAATAGTTCCAAGTCCGCTAACTCCCCACCATTCACCCATTGCGTCAGTTGCTACTCCATAAGCTCCGGATTTCATAGCAGCATACCCATCAGAGACCTGATTAGACCATCTATCAAAACGATCAGCGAAAAATAATACCTTCTTTCCCCTACCAGCGCCAACAACTGCATGGGTATTTGTTGCAATCCTTGTACCCCTTGCAAGAACACCTAAATATATCGATTCAAGGTGGGCAAATTCACTAGCCTGTCCTTCAATTGTCAAAACCGCTTCAAATGGGGTGCTTCTATCACCATCTTCCAGTGCATGAATAACAAGATCTTTGTGAGTATCCACCCATAAATTATTGAGATCATGCCGTAATTCACATTGTATATCTGTTAATTTTTTTATTTCTGTAAAGTCATTCCGTATACTTGCTGATTTCATATCCTGTTTGACCTTAATATAATGATCAAACAATGGATACATCTTTTTATAATCCTTCCAATGCCCAGTTCCGAGTCTTAAAATAGCCAGTACTTCATCAATTCCGCAAACAGTAGCCCCATCCAGCTTGTTGAATACCTGCATCAGACCCCTTCGCCTAATTCCCTCAAGCTCCAATATCCTCTTCTCCCGCCAAAAATAGACTGCAGAATAATATCCTCTCCTTAGCTCAGGGACAGGAAGCGAAAATGTCGTAAATGGTAATCTTGTCATATTCTAATCATTAATTAAGAAACTTATAAAAAATACTCAAAATATGGAATAATTAAAATATTTTTTTAATAATTTTATAAAATAGTTGACTTTTATAGCTCTTCTTACCATATTAAAATGATTCTTAAAAATTCGGGAGTGTTTTATGCCTATATTTCAAAAACTATTTGCAATCATAACTATCATTTTTATTCTTATTTCCTGTGATTCAAAGAAAAAAAATACTCCTACAAACACTTCTACTAAAAAATCAAGTTCCATCAAGGGATTGAATGTTTTTTCTGAGAATACCAAAAATATCATTTCCATAAATATTAGCACGATATTAAGTCATCCTGAGGTTAATAATATACTCAGCAAGGATAAGAAGTTCCAGGATGTCAAAAAACAAGCTTCTGAAGTGGGTGTTGACCTATTAAAAGATGTGAAATTAATGATTATTGGGTTACCAGATATCCAAACAAACTTTGAAAAAAGTCCATCTACAATCTATTTTGAATTGCACCAAAAAGATCAGGATGCCATTATTAAGAAGTTAAAATTGGAGTTTATTAAACAAAAAAGGGTTAAGGTTGACCAGAAAGAAGTTTCAGGATTCAAGGTGCTCCATATCAAAACAAACAAGGGATTTAGTGATATCATTTTTTTAAATAATGAAACTATTGTATTTTCAGCAAACCAAAATATACAACAAGTTATCGATCTATATAACGGCAAGGGAAAATCAATTGAAAGTAATCTAAAAATGATTAACCACATTAAAAAATTACGTAAAAATAACTTTATCTGGGGATTATTTAATATCAACGACACCGCAAAACAATTATTAGTTGCCAAGGGAAATTTCCAAAAAGAAGTTGCAGACCAAATTAATAATCTCACCATAGAATCCAATATTAATAATAATAATTTATCCCTTGTCCTATCAATTATCACTGGACAGGATAAGGTTGCTCAATCCATTGTTGGAATATTAAATATGTATAAAGGATTTTTAAAAAATTTCAATCAGGAGTTAGTAAATAAAATTAATATTAAAGATAATAATAAAATAGCTCAGATTTCCATTAATCTTACAGCCGATGAAATTAAAAAATTAGCCTCAAAAAAGAAGAAATAATCTTAACTTACAGGCTTCTTAATAAACTGGCTATAAATGAATAACCCAAGTATTACTAAAACTCCAGCTAAACAAAAAATTGCAGATGGTCCACTCAACCAGAAGATGGAATGCTTTCCAGCTGAAGTACTTCCAAGTCCAGGAGAATTAAGACCTGCTATCATCCAGGATACAGAATAGCCTAATCCACCAAACCCCACTCCAATTGAAACCAAAGTTTTAAAAAGACCTGATCCGCTATATATAAGGGCTAAGAGGATGATCAAACCAAGGGAACCTGCTCCAAGCCCCCCTGCATGAAGATGACTCCTCTTAAAATATGTCCAGGACTTCTTTAAAACCTTATCCATATCCTCTTTTTTCTGATAATATTTCTCAGATACTGTCTGAGCCTTCTCTTTTAAGTTCTTCTTAATATTATCTTCTGCAACACCAAATGTTATCCCAAGTCCAAAGCCGTATATCAGTGTCAATATAGAAAACAGCAAGCCCCAGCGTACAGGTTTAAACTGTTCAGACAATTCTTTGATCATAAATCTTCCTTATAATATATTATATTTGATTACTAATTTTATTTATAGCTTAGTAAATATGTCATTAATCTAACAAATATTTTTTGACATGTCAATTCCTTTATCACAACAACAATCGGAAAATATCATTTCAAATCATTACATTCATAAAATATTTCTTTTCATAAACAATATTATTAAGTATATTCAATAAATCATCTTAATCAAATAGTAATTTAGTTTCAATGACAAAACAACTGAATGATTTTATTCTAGATGAACAATTCCTTGAAGCCATGATGGAGGCTATTCCCGGGGTATTTTACGTTGTCAATGAAG
The DNA here is from genome assembly GCA_002450905.1 of Spirochaetia bacterium UBA6919. Taxonomy (GTDB): domain Bacteria; phylum Spirochaetota; class UBA6919; order UBA6919; family UBA6919; genus UBA6919. The sequence goes on along the minus strand of DKAT01000088.1, from coordinate 74,601 downwards.
AATTGCAATTTGTCATATGGAATAAAAATTTAGAAACCATAACGGGATATTCTTCCAATGAAATGAAATATATCCACCCTCTGGATTTCTTTCTGGATAACGATAAAAATTTATTGGCAAACAAAATAGCAGAGTGCTTTCAAACAGGAAATGCCAATGTTGAAGCCAATCTTCTTCTCAAAAATAATTCCACAATACCATATTATTTCAATGCCGTATCAAAAATTATTGATTCAAAGCACTATCTTGTTGGGCTGGGAATTGATATCTCAGAGAAAATTGATTCAGAAAATAAGATTCGGTTAAATGATATACGAAACCGAATCAGTCAGCGTCACGCTAAAATTGGCACATGGGACTGGAATATCCAGACAAATGAGCTTTACTGGTCTGAGCAGATTGGACCTCTCATTGGTTATGAAAATAAAGAAATTGAAACCACCTACGATAATTTCATAGCCGCAGTACACCCCGAACGATCGTGATATAGTTCAGAAATCTGTCAGAGCCTGCGTCTATGATAGAAAAAATTATGATATTCATCACCGTGTCGTTTGGCCCGATGGCACTATTCGTTGGATCAGAGAAACAGGAGATGTTATTCGGGATGAACAGGGAAGCCCCCTTCACATGATTGGAGTGGCACAAGATATCTCCGATCAGAAATTGATTGAAGAAAATCTTCGTATCAAAGAACAGCACCTCAAAGAAGCACAACACATCGCAAAAATGGGACACTGGACATGGGATGTACCCTCTGGCAAACTAGAGTGGTCAGATGAAATATATCATATATTTGGAAGAATACCAGGTGAATTTGAACCAACCTATGAACGATTCCTTGAAACTATCCATCCTGAAGATATAGAAAGAATTAAATCCTCAGAAGAAAACGCATTTTCAAAAAAAATGAAGCATTCCATTGACCATCGAATTATTCTGCCGGATGGTACTGAAAAATGGGTACATGAAGAAGCTATTCCCACGTTTGATGACCATGGTAATCCTGTTCATCTCATTGGAACAGTGCAGGATATCACTGATCGTAAAAAATATGAATTAGAATTGATCAAGGCAAAAGAGTCAGCTGAACAAGCAAATCGGGTCAAGACAGATTTTTTAACCCATATGAGCCATGAATTACGTACTCCCTTAAATGGTATACTTGGATTTGCACAACTCCTCGAAAAAGAAGATCTCACATCTTTTCAAAAAGAATATGTGGAAGTTATTCTAAAATCAGGAAAAAATCTCCTCCAACTTATTAATGATATTCTCGATCTCTCCCAAATCTTGTTTAGAAATATCTATATACACCTGAAACCCGTTTCCTTAAATAAAGTCATTCAGGATAACATTCAATTAATACGTCCCATCAAAGATTACTCCTATCAACAGATCGAAAATAAAATAGATACTCCGGATTTATACGTTATAGCAGATGAACAAAGACTAAATCAGGTTATATATCACTTATTAAACAATGCTATTGAATTCAATCGACCTGGAGGAATAATTACAATAGACACTCATTACACCAGGGGCAAAAAAAATCGTATCAGGATTAATATTACAGACCAGGGATATGGAATCAGTGAAGATAATCATCAACGTATATATGAACCATTTAATCGTCTGGGCAAGGAGAAATCTGGTAAACCTGGAACAGGCATTGGACTTACCCTTGTAAAAAAATATGTTGAACTCATGGGTGGAAGTCTTGGTCTTGAGAGCAAAGTTAACAAGGGATCAACATTCTGGGTGGAATTAGACACAGCATCAAATCCTTATGAGGATATCAATTGTACCCCATTAATTTACAATGCTTCAGAATATAATCAAAACTATATCGGACTACCTGATAAGACTTATAAAATATTATATATTGAAGACGATATTGAAAGCATTCACCTCATAGATAATTATTTTAGAAAAAAATCGAATGTTAATTTTCTCTCTGAACAAACTGGTTACCAGGGAATAGAACAAGCACTAAGGCAGATTCCTGACCTGATATTACTAGATATCAGTTTGGCAGACACAAATGGTTATGAAGTCTTGGCAAAACTACGTATCCAGCCTCTCACGAAGAATATTCCCATAATAGCCGTAACTGTCAAAGCCTTTGAAGAAGATAGAAAGGCTGCACTCTATGCAGGTTTTTATGAATTTATTGAGAAACCCATCAATTTTAATCAACTCGACATTATCATCGAAGATATTCTAACACATCCATATAAAATTATTTATTAATCCAATAACTCTAAAATTATTTACTAATTACAATATCAACTCAAAGCCATTGAAACGAACCAGTATCGGAATTAAAAATTTTGATTCCGATGTTGATTAGTAATGTGAATTATGAATATATAAACATTTTTTTCTATACCGTATTACATGACGTGTTCGATCAGGAATTATTTTTATCCTAGAGGATATCAAGTTTTGAAAGGTAGAATATGTCATTCAAATCAGCATTAGATAACTCTGTAATCGTCTGATCCCCACTCCAAATATTCTCATACCTTATATTGGACATAATATTCATATATCGAAACTCCTATTATAAGTAAATATAAATTAATCATTGTGTATTTTAGATAATTATACAACATCGATTTTTTGTTGAATTTTGAACATGTGCTAAAATCAAAGCAGAGAATAGCCAACGAATATTATGATTTTGATAGAATAATTAATCTCATTTTATAAAGTATCATAGAAATAAAATTATGTAATAAAAACATCCGATTTGGCACAATAATTGACTATATAATTTTGTAAATGAATAATAGCATATCAAATGAAAATATGATTGGTATATCTTTATAAGTCTTTTCAATTTAAATAATAAACAGGAGGAAAAATGAAAAAAAGACATATTTTATTTGTCGTATTATCTCTGTCCGTTATCGCTGTTAGCCAAATAGCGTTTGGTGCAGAGGCTCCTAAGGATACTTTGGAGAAATTACGAGGAGAAATGGATCTGTTATGGACTTGTATAGCAGCATTTCTTGTGTTTTTTATGCAAGCAGGATTTGCAATGGTAGAAGGCGGATTCACACGGGCTAAGAACACTGGGAATATCATGATGAAGAACCTGATGGACTTTTGTTTTGGTTCCATCGCATTCTGGCTGATTGGTGCTGGGATTATGTTTGGTGCCAATAAAACTGGCTGGTTTGGGACAATTGATTTTGGTTTAGCTAACTTTCTTGGGGCGACTCCTAATACGAAGAGCTATGCTAATTTAATTTTTCAAACAGTATTTGCAGCTACTGCCGCTACGATCGTATCCGGTGCTATGGCTGAAAGGACTAAATTCTCTGCCTATCTTATTTATAGTATTGTGGTATCTGCAATCATCTATCCAATATTCGGTTCCTGGGCATGGAATGGTTTATGGGGTGCAGAAATTGCTCCTAAGGTCGCTTCTAAAGGTTGGTTAGAAGCAAAAGGATTTATTGATTTTGCTGGTAGTACTGTGGTTCACTCCATGGGTGGATGGTTATCCCTTGCTGGTGTATTGGTTTTGGGACCAAGACGAGGAAAATTTAGTAATGGTACAATAAAACCGATTCCTGGTCATAGCTTATCCCTTGCTGCACTGGGAGTATTTATTTTATGGTTTGGGTGGTTTGGATTTAATCCTGGAAGTACCACAAGTGTTGGGGGAGCAAGTTTTGCTACTATAGCTGTAACAACCAATTTAGCAGGGGCTGCTGGAGCAATAGCTGCTCTTTTAACTGCATGGATCTTACTCAAGAAACCAGATATTGGCATGACTCTCAATGGGGTATTGGCAGGTCTTGTTGCGATTATAGCAGGATGTAATAATGTGAGTCCCTGGGGTGCAACGATTATAGGATTTACAGCGGGGATTGTTGTTGTGTTTGGGGTACTGCTCCTTGATAAATTAAAAATTGACGATGCTGTTGGAGCTATTCCTGTTCACGGGATGTGTGGTGCATGGGGTACACTCCTTGTGGGATTACTTGCTGATCCAAAATATGGAGATAACAAAGTAGGTGGTTTGGCACAACTTTGGGTACAATTCCAGGGTGTTGCGGCTGCATTCATCTTTGCTATGGTGGCAGGTTTAATTATGTTTGTTATTATTAAATACACCATTGGATTACGAGTTCCGGAAGAAGAAGAGGCGCAGGGACTTGATCTTGTTGAACATGGTGCCGAAGCTTATGCTGACTTCAGAATAGCACAACGATAAGGAGGATTTTATGCAAAAAATTGAAGCTATTATACAACCCAGAAAATTAGAAGCTGTTAGACAGGCTCTGGATAAGATTGGGATTAAAGGACTATCCGTCAGTGATATCGATGGATATGGTAATCAGAAGGGACATACAGAGATGTATCGCGGTCAGGAATATTCTGTCGCATTTACAAAGAAGGTTAAATTAGAGATTTACACCACAGATAACAAGACTGATGAAATTGTCAAAACCATTATGGAGACAGCTAAATCCGGTAAGATTGGGGATGGTAAAATCTTTGTTATCCCACTTAGCCAAGCTTATCGTATCCGTACAGGAGAAAGTGGAGATTCTGCAATTTAATTTCGGAATAGATAATTTAATCTATTTAAAAACAATTCTTCCATAAATTAAAACCCTTCTTAAAGCACTGGCTTCTTAGCCGGTGTTTTTATTTTACAATACTATAATATTAGTAATAAATTATTATTGCTGGGAAATAATTATTTAACTTTTATGAAAAATTATTGAGGGAATGATTATAATTTATAATGTGATATAAATCTTCGCAAATATATTTCAGGTTCTACTCAGGGTTGTTTTGCCATAGGTTTTTTGAGATAATAAATAGATCATAAGATATTCTTCGATGGTTTTTTTGGGACCTAATATCTGGGTCTTTTGACGGAATAGAGCTTTGTTTTTTCTATGCTGGAAAAATTTAAAGAAGTTTCTTGCGTCATCTAAATGAAAATCAGGATAGACTTTTTTATCTCCAAGAAATTTACTAATTTCCTCATCAGATAAAGAGGATTTATCCATGTAATTCATTCGATTGATTAAGTATGTCATTTCTTCATAGGAGATACCAAATATAAATTCTTTTAGGGAGTCCACTTCCTCTTCAGATAACTCATCTCTTTGGAGGAAATTTAACCAGTGATTATCGTGGTGTTCAGAGAGTAGAAAGATTTCAGAAAGTCCAAGGAGTGTTCCAAAAACGGGTTTCATAGTTTGACGTATTTCCCATAATTTATTGAGGATTGGGGTAAAACTTTTTATACCATGTTCCATTCGGTGTTCCCATATCTGAGAGAGCCAATATGCTGAGGATTTTTGTATGGTAATTGGTATGGATTTATCCGACAAGATTGCCAGGAATACCTCTTCAGCGATGATAGAATAGATATTATTTGAGATGATATTACAAATGGATGTTTTTATAGATGAGATATCGATATGACTGTCCTTGAAATTTTCCTGGATCATGTATAACATCATATAGAAGAAATTGATTTTGGCAATGATGAATGATTTTCCTAAAATAGCTTTTGTAGGGATGTGGAGAATGAAATCGATGGGATCATTCAGACAAATGGTGGTGATAAGGCTATCGATGGTACGGGTATTAAGATTGAGATGTTGTTCACCGAGGATTGATGGGTAAAGAGATATGGATTTAGTGAGTGTTTGCAGGGAAAAGATATTATTGTTAAGTAATTGGATTTCGTGATCTTTGTTATCCTCATCTAGAAGATATTTAATTGCTTCTATGACTTTTAATTCTTCCTGTCCAAAGGTGGTAATTTCTTTCATATCCTACACATTCTATAATCCATATTATCCTTTGAAGACAACCTAGTTATTTATAAACATAAATAAATGGGATTATAAAGTAAATATATATTATTATATTTTTGTCGGAGCTTATCCAGATGAATATTTATAGAAACGAATAATTTTATTATGGTATTTTAAAAGATAATATTCATGAATCTTAATTTGATCAGATTATATAGGATGTTATGTTAAATATTGCGATCAATACATTTTATGTTATAATGCCTGTGGTGGTGATTGTTGGGATAGGATATATTTCAAGCAAGACAGGGTGGATAGAAGATAAATCCGTTAATACTCTTACTAAAATAGTATTTTATATAGGTCTACCTGCTCTGCTCCTGGATGAAATTTCCCGTTCTAATATAAGTACATTTTTTGAGATGAAGGGTCCAGTGGTTGTAATGATTACTGCGACGATCATGGGTAGTTTGGGGTATATTAGTGCGGTATTAAAGAAATTGCCTCCAGATCAAAGGGGGGTCTGGGCGCAGGGATCTTTCCGTGCGAATATGGGATTTGTTGGATTACCCATTGTTTTAAATGCCCTTGGAAATAAGGGGATTCAATACTGTTCATTGATATTAGCTCTTGGGGTTCCTGTATTTAATATTTTATCAGTGATATTTTTATATTTACCACACCGTGGAGAAACCGGGAAAGTGCCTTATTTTAAAATGTTTATTGAGGTGGTTAAAAATCCTCTGGTGATTTCATGTATTTTGGGGGTATTATTTGCCTTTGTGAGACCAAAATCTCTTCCAGTCTTTGATGAGACGTTGGATTATTTGAAGAAAATACCTCTCCCCCTGGCTCTATTGGCGATTGGAGCGAAGTTAGAAATCAGACGGAGTATAGAATTATTAAAACAAACATCGATACCGGTATTTTATAAAATTGTGTTAACTCCCCTTATAGGTGGGATACTCCTTTATTTATTAAATGCTCAGCCTATGGATTTCGTGAGCACCACATTATTACTAGCCTCGCCGATTGCTGTGATGAGTTATATAATGGCTTATGAAATGAAGGGTGATGCGGAGCTTGCAGCGAACTTAGTCTTATCAACGACATTTTTGAGCTTCTTTTCATTCACCATCATATTATTTTTACTGGGATTATTGGGGATTTGGAAGCCTGTTTAATATCCTTTATACTCCAGGAGACCAGCATAACTATTTCCATCTGAGAAATTAGCCATAAGACTTACCCGACCAGAAGATATTTTGACCTTTCCTTTAAAAATGTCCCCTGATTTTTTTAGATGAAACCATTTTGAACCACTTATAACAGCGACTTTATCTGCTGATGGCACTTTGATTTTAAAGGATATATATTTACCACTTTTTAAATTACCTTTTTTGGGATAATAAATATAGGCATTTTTATCATGATAAGCTCCAAAGGTTTGAACGAAATAGTATTTCATTCCCGATGTGGATTTAATCATATAATCCATGACCCATGCATAAGATTTTTTTTCAGACCTTTTTTTAGCAAATATACGAAGGGTGTATGTTCCTTTTGATGGAAGATAGACTGAGATTGTAGCTGTATTCGAGGATTTTTCAATGAATAAATGTCGATTGTTTTGTTCAGATGACCCTTTGGATAATCTTACGGTGAATAGGACATCTTCTGGCGATGATAATTTTATTTTAACTTTGTATTTTGTTCTGATAATTCCATGTTTATGACTTTTTAATTTTAAATTATATGCAAAGAAATGGCCTTTTAAATGGGGCAATTTTTCAAACTCCTGTTTTGAGATTGGATTTTTGAGGAGTTGCCACTTCGAATCTTCGGGTAGGTGATCGTAAATAAATTGATCAGGTGGAGTTAAGAAGTAGTGTTTTTGAAATTGCTTAACATAACCTTGATTCTGAACATATCCTGCACCCCATGTGCTATCAATTAAGTACCACTTGTCATCAATTTTTACAGCATTCCAGGCATGATCAGGCTTGTTTCCTATCTTTGATCCTACTTTATAGCCACCACCCTTGGAGAAACCAGATATTTTTACAGACTCCAGTCCAGCATGTTTTGCCAGTTCATTAAACAATGTGGAATAGCCTTCACAAACACTTTTTCTTGATGACAATACACCTTCTGCTGTATTATCTCCGGGTTGACCAGAGAAATAACTTTGTGTATCATAATTAATATTATTAGCAATCCAACGAAAGATGGCTCTAAATTTCTCACGATCATTTTTAGCTGTACTGGTTAGATATTTTGAAAGTTTCTCTGTAGAGGATTCTGCATTGGATGGGGTATTGAGAGCATGTCTGTCAATAGCTACATAGTCTGATTGCTCGTCTGAATCATCATCTGAGTCTTTATCCTGTCCTGGAAAAGTGGGGCTTACTGGAGTATCAAGATTGTATTGCTTATTATACTGCTCTGTAGCATATAATTGGAAGGAAAATAATATTAAGATTATAAGAATGATTAATTGTTTCACAGAAATCTCCTGTATAAATTTTTAAGCAGCAACACATAAAATATTTGTGATAAAAAATATTTAATTAATTTGGTAGTCATTCAAATTAATTGAAAGAAAGAGGGTCAGATCTCTATATATCTTTAAAATGATTAAATATCAGTTAACCCTTGGGATGAAGTTAACAATAATTTAAGAGTAAGTCAATGGATTTTACCCCAGTTTTAAATCTCTAAAAGATTTTATAATTTGAAATTCTTTTATATTAAATATAAGGTTAAAATATTAATATTTTTTATTTACTTAATTTCTTTTTATGAGTATATTTAATTTAGCTCAGAGAATGGGGGCTATCTAATGACAATGATTAATATTTATATTGAAAATATTGCTGAAGGTGTGACTGAAGATGATATCTTAAAGACATTTAGTCAATATGGTAAAATAGCCTCAGTCAATTTTATCAAAGATGGAAATGCCCGACGATTTGCTTTCGTAGCCATGCCAATAAGAGATGAAGCATATTCTGCGATTAAAAATCTTAATGGAAAACAACTCAAAGGATCATCCCTTAAAGTAAAAGAGGCTGATACACAGGTCTAAGTTGAGCTTATTATGGATTATAAATCTATTCAGGAAGAAAATATTCATCTAAAAAAAGAAGTACACATTCTCCATAAAACAATTGCCGAACAAAATAAAATTATTACTATGTTTGAAACTGCATTTGACCTCTCTAGAGATGAACTCCTTGATGCAAAAAAATTAATTGAATCCCTTGAGAATCTACAGGATCTCAGCCGAGATGAATTATCTATGGCTGAAAAAATTATTAAAGCTCAGGAAGAAGTGAGTGAAATTAAACGTCAGGAACTCATGAATGCTCATCTAACCATTGAAAAATACAAAGCTCTGTTGAAATCCTATATCCTCAATAAAAATAAATAAATACATCCCATAAATATTATTTCCTCCCCACAAAAAATAAATCTTTTTTGACAAATAAACTTTTTTCTTATATATTCAATATATACATATTGCGGATTTTTATCGGGAGATGATTTTAATCCATTTTAATGGGATAATTATAAACTACTATCATTTCATAAATCTGCTAAGTATACTTTCATTCTAAGTAAGGAGATATCATGAAAAAAATCTTAGTTCTATTTACTATTCTTATAGTTTCATCAGCTCTCTATGCGGATAACAAGAAACAAAAACTTTTTGTAACATTCATGCAAGCAAGGGTCCATACCCAGCCCAATGCCCTTTCTAAACAGATCAGGACTTTTGAATATGGAACAGGTCTTGGGGTCGAAAGAGCCGTTGGTGAATGGTGGGAAGTTAATTTAAAAAGAGGTAAGGGGTATATCTTTAAAGAAGCCCTCATCGATGCTAAAAATTTCAAAAGACAAACTAAAGTGATCAAGGTGAAAGGGGGAAAAAAGGGATTTAGCGAAGATGACGATGTCGCTGCTGCCACAAAAGGATTTAGTGAGGAAGATGATATAGCCGCTGCTACAAAGGGTTTCAGTGAAGAAGACGAAGTCGCTGCCGCCACTAAGGGTTTTAATAAAAATGTGGAAAAGAAGTACAGAGCTAGAAATAAAGGATTACGCTATGATCTCGTCGATAAAATTGATTTCCGTGGAAAAAAGAAAATAAAAAAAAATAAAAAAGAAGTTACCGTTAAATTATTAAATCCCAGATCTCTTGATTACAAAAAAGGCGGTCCTGTCAGATTTTATTTAAAATTTCGAAGAAAAGGAAAACTCGGGGAATTTGCTCCCAAATTCTAATCATTATCAAATTAAGGAGAAAATATGAAATTAATATTTAGAAATAAAATAAGATCTCTATTAATAATCCTGGTGATGGTATCAGCGATTTATTTTACATATCAATGTGATACTATTAGAAGCTTTGTTCCACAAGAATACCGTGGAGTATTTGATGCCGCAGTAAAATTTTATGAAGCCTATGACCATGAATTCACCCCAAAAGAAGAATATTATATCGGACGAACCGTAGCCGCATCAATTTTGAAGGGTAAAAAACCTTATGGATTCGGGAAATCAGCCTTCGAAAAATACATCCAAAGTATCGGATATACCCTCTCTATGTCTTCCAATCGCCCAGAAACCTTTCAGGGATATCGGTTTATCATTCTCAAATCCAAATCGGTGAATGCTTATGCTGTTCCCAGCGGATATATTTTCATCACGGAAGGGCTTTTAAGGCTTGCTAAAAATGAAGATGAACTAGCAGGAGTATTAGCACACGAAGTTTGTCATGTCGTTTTAAAACATCCTGTAAAATCCATTGAAAGTGCAAGAAAAAATGCCGCAGTTGNNGTTGAAAAGGGTTATGGAAAAGAACAAGAGAAGGAAGCGGATCTGAATGCTGTGGATCTCCTTGTGAAAGCTGGATATAATCCCAGGGGACTCAGTGCCATGCTAAGAAAGCTGAAAGTTGGTGGTGGTGTTCACGGAAATCCACAGGACAGAGCCAATGATGTGGATAGCAAAATCGCAACCTATAATAACAAGATTCCACAAACATTACGTGTTCGAACCGCTCGTTTCAAAAAAGCATACCGATCTTCTAAATCATTCAGATTTTTAGTATTGAATCAATAATTACAGAAAGGATAGGTGTAAATTCTATTTTACATCTATCCTATAATATCTGAAGAAATATTCATAAAAATTCCCCCATAATCATTGAGATCATAATAAAAAGTGAAATATTGAAATACCTGATACTTTGATGAATCACAATCGGAACTGAAATTTNNAATTTTTGATTCCGATATTGTTTCGTCTTGTATGTAAGGTATCCCTTTAAAGTTCTTCTAAAATATAATAATCTTGGTATTCACTATTTAGTATATAAATCATTTTGAGCTAATTCATTTGAAATTATAATTTATTTTTATATTTTATCAGGTAGTTGATATAGATTGGGGAATTAGATTTTTATAAAGGTTTTATGGTTGGGGTCGATAATGTGGAAAGAATATATTTTGTAACTATATTTTATGGAAAAGAATAAAAAAGGGAGCTTGCTAAAACTCCCTGTTATCAAGGACACTCTTAATTCAAGGAGTAATTAAGAGATAGTGAGAAAGGGGGTTCTCACTTCTTTGGTATATTTTACCTTTCAATGCTAATCTATCGGCAAAACAAGTCTGTGAATTTATTTTATATCTGTTTGTCTCACTCAACCCTAATTTATATTTAATTGGTATTCTGGTTATATTTAATATTGAAGCTATTTTCCCTTATTATTAATTAGATAGACCTATAGCAATAATTCACCAATATTTTTACACATTTCGATAAAAAAACTTTTTTTTAATTAAAAAAGATATATACTTAAAGTAATTTCAAAATAACATATATTTCTTGGTCATATCTCAGTGACTTATTGTTCTGTTGATATAGACAAGGGATTTTTAAATAGGACTGAATGATGAATTCTGATATTCTCGTTGAAATTAAAAATATACACAAGTCTTTTAGCCGTTTAAAAGTGATTAAAGATGTTTCATTCAATATTCCACCTGGGGAGATCTTTGGATTACTGGGTCCAAATGGCGCTGGCAAGACAACAATTATTAAAATGATGCTGGGTCTCTTGAAAATTGATGAAGGAGAGATCAAGATTGGTGGATATTCCATAGAAAGAGATTTTGAGAAAGCTATAGCAAATGTTGGAGGGATCATTGAGAATCCTGAAATGTATGGATTTCTTTCTGGATACAAGAATCTTATCCATTATGCGAATATGAATTATGGGGTCACAAGGGAAAGAATTGATGATGTTATTCAACAAGTAGGCTTAGAGAAGAGAATTCATGATAAAGTAAAGCAATATTCACTTGGGATGAAACAAAGATTGGGTATAGCTCAGGCAATCCTTCATAGACCACGACTCCTTGTTCTTGATGAACCTACTAATGGATTAGATCCTGCTGGAATTAAGGAATTGAGAGATCATCTCAGAAAATTAGCGGATGAGGAAGGGGTAGGGGTTTTAGTATCCAGCCATCTTTTGAGTGAAATGGAATTGATGTGCGATCGTTTTGCTATTATCCAGAAAGGGATTTTTATTGAAACGAAAACTATTTCTGAAATACTTTCTACAGTTAATCTCGTGCGATTTGAAGTGGATAGAAGAGAGGATGCCTTATCGATAATCGAAAAATACCTGAATGAAAGAGCATTTTCTATAAGTGAAATGGTTATTAATAATTCTCATATCGATGTACCAGTTATGAGGGATGAGAGTGCTTTATTGTTAAAGCAACTTGTGGATGCAGGAATTCTTGTTTATCGGATGCAACCGATGACGAAGTCCCTGGAAGATAATTTTCTTGAGGTTACAAGGGGTAAAAGTGTTGAATAGTTTTATTTTATTAATTAGAAATGAGATCATGAAACTAGCTTATCAAAAGATGAATATAGTCCTGCTGATTGTTTTATTTCTAGTAAGTCTAATCAGTGGTTTGTCTTCTTATGATGTAAATAATATACAGGTATATCTTATTGCTATAGGGATAATTCAGAGTATAATTTCTTTGTGGACTATCATTATTGGCAGTGTGATTGTAACATCTGAATTTGGGTGGGGTACCATCCGATTATTATTGATCAGGCCTCAAGGTAGACTAAAAATACTTTACTCAAAATATTTAACAATGGTGATTTATACATTTCTGATGTATTTATTATGCCTATTTGTGTATAAAATAATCCTTATGATCGCGGGAGAAGGATATGCCAAGCAAGTCTGGGATAAATTATATCTTGCATTTTTATTTGGATTTATAGAATCAATCATTTATGGGACTATCGCATTTATGATCTCCAGTTTATTTAAAACCAGTGTGATGTCCATAGGAATATCGATATTTTTATTATTTCCAGTAAAATGGGTGCTCAATATTTTATCGATTAAGAAATGGTGGGCTAAATATCTATTATTTACAAATACTGATTTATCGATGTATTATAATTTGACATTTATGTCATCTATCCGAGGGGATATTGTTCCTGCCGAAGTAGTGCCATTTTCTAAAGACATGTCGATGCCATTTTCCATTGTTGTGATATTAGTTTATTTTATAGTATTTCATATAATATCCAGTTTATTTTTTCAACGACGGGATATTACTTAAAATATTGTAAGTGGTTATTTATATCTTTGAAGAATAGTTTTATTTTTCTTTATAATTTGATACAATCATTTGAAATGGCTTTTGAAATCTCTTGATAAGTGTGTTTAGCAAATGATCTAGGTGTATAGATGAATCTGAGATGGATAGCAGCAGAAGAGATGGATTGAGTCCTCCCTGGTTTAATGAGTGTTCAAGGATAGTTATATAGAAAGTAAGTATGAATATTCTTTTCTGATCATCCGGTAGATTTGTAAAAAGGATTTCACCGTGTTCCTCATAGATGATTTTTGGGATATATTGCTTGTTAATTGATACTGAAAGGATATTCAATGGGTTGACCCTTTGTAAATTCTCTTTGAGGGATTGAAAGAATCGGATAAGATCTTTTTCATGTTCTTCCCTGAAAGATGATTTTAAATGATTAATACATTCGAGAATAAATTGTTTTTCGGCGTTTAAATTCCTGTTGAAAAGGGGTTTTTTAAACATTGTTTCGTCAATGTTGGGGGATAATGTGTTCAGATTGGTATTATCATTTAGCAAGTCATTTATTTCTTTATCAATCGATGTTATCATCTCATAAATGTCACTGGAGTTCTTCTCTTCTAACTGATGGGTTTTTTTAATTTCATTTTCCTTTCTGAGTCTTAATTCTAAAATGTCTGCCTCTAGTATTTCTATTTGAGATAAGTTTAAATAGTAATCCCCGATGAGTTGATCTATCTTATCTTTATTTTCATTTGAGTGCTGATAATCTTGTAAGAACAGGGAAATCTGATTTTTATTATCTATTTCATGGTGTGGATTTTTTTTTGATTTCCTATGGGGTTGGAAATTCCCACCAAGACTATGGATTTCATTTATAATCTGTATTTCTTTTGTTTGTAGAACATTTAATCGGGATTGACACTCATGGACTTGCATGTCTAATTTTCTCTCTGTTGAAAGATGATATTGCTCTTCCAGTTTGTCAATAAGAGAGATTTTTAAATCGATCAATTTATTCTTTCTCTCAGCCAACTGGATATACTTCTTTTGCCAATTGTTTTGCTCTGATACAGGAATTTTATGAATAATTTCCTCAATATCCTTTTTAATCTTGTTATATTGATATATATTGGATTCATTTTCAGCCAGGAGTGTTTGAAAGAAGGATATAACTGGAATACCTCTCAATCCAATGAGGACTTGAAAAGTTCTTTTCCTCCAGAAATGGCTCTGATCCTCATCGAATACTTTAAATAATCTTCTCTGATCAAGGAATAGAAAACTATAATAGGTGGCAAAGGTGATAGGGTGGTAATTATAACGATTTTCAAAATCAGTTCCATTCACCAGGTATGGTAATTCAAGATGTTTACTAAAAAAGCATTTCAACATGTCCTGTAATTCTTTTAAATGCTCTGCTCTTGCTTCTGCAAATAAATCCAAGGCATCCATATTAAGAATATCCTTTATAGAAAGGGAATATATTGCTCCAGAAATTCTTTTTTCAAGGGATATACAGATTGTATATATTTTGCGATCTAATTCGATCTGAAGAAATATATTGTGGATAAGCTCCTTAACAGAGTGTGATAACTCATTTTTCCCTGTCAGGCATAATTTTATCAGAGAAAAAAACTCATATTTTCTTATCTCAGGGATTTCTGATATGTCATTGAGCCCATTTTCTAATGCCAGAGTCCATTCTACCTTACCCTGGATGAGGAGTTGTTTAATCCATAATTGATGCGGCTTATTTTCTCTAGACGCAAAGGAAATTACTTCGGATGAATTATTTTCCCAGAGTCTATCCAAATAAGGATAAGACTTCATTTTCAATGATATATTGTGGTATTCATTTTGATTTATCATAGAAATGTTTTGTATAATAAATATCTTGGATAATAAAAATTATTATATTATTATATATAATCGTTTAAATATAGTATAATTTTAATCCCAACTGTTAAACTATATTTTATACCTGAATCCCACAGGATTCTCAATATACTTCCAATTAAATAAAAAGGAGATCTCCTTGTCTATTATATATTTCATCCATATACTATCCGTTGTCATCTGGATAGGTGGGATCATATCATTCTCATTTGTTTCTGCACCAGCTATTTTCAGTACTCTCAGCAAAGATGATGCAGGGAATGTTGTAGCCCGTATTTTTCCTACATATTACTTGATAGGATATATTTCGGCAACTCTAGCTATAATTACAAGTATTTTTATGGATATCAAAACTCTCAGAATAGAACAAATCAAATTGGTATTATTGATTACCATGTTAGCTCTTACTATGATTTCAGGATTATATATACTCCCAAAGGCACATAACATTAAATTAGAATTGAAATCAACCACAGTAGAGGAAACTAAAAATGATCTGAAGAAAAAATTCTCTACTACCCACAAAATCTCGGTTATTCTGAATATGATTGTTCTTCTGGGTGGACTTGTAGTCATCTATTTAGTGGCTATGCGAATGTCAGTAAATTAATTGAAATATGGTTTAAAGATTAATATAATACTCATCGATAAGAAGAGTGATTTATATTAAAAAAATCATAAATCCTTTTTGTTAAATATTCGAAAATTCGTTATATTTCAGGTTATTGTCAATCAAAGGGGTTCGTGTTGTCTGGTCAAGAAGTCTATGTCTATTTAAGGAATGTGGATACAGATACAGCCTATATGCTCAAGAAGGGCGGGCTAGTCGTTGAATTAAATAATTATGATAGTTTCGATATCAATGGTGACAATGTTATTTTTGGTACTCCTGAAATATTATTAGCAGATGCCGATGGCTACAATCATTTCCGTATATTTAGTGTGAAAACAGCCCCGTCATCTGAATATGTTCGAATTCCCCCTAAGACTATCCTGCAAATGGTCAGTACTTATAATATTGGTTTTGCCATTGCAAAAGCTATTGCTGAAATACTTGTGAAAGTCAATGCAATCCTCACCAAACGAAAGGATCAGGTAGGAGAAAAAGAACGTCTCACCCAGGAATATTGTAAATTATATGCCTGGATTACTGATGTACTCAATGATCATTATGAAAAAAAACGCTTTCCATGGCTGGAAACCCTCAGTTCATCAGCTAAAGAATCCTTAACCTATACCAAAGGAAAGGCATTCTCCTCATTTGATAAGAAATCAAAGTTTGATATCTCTGGTGCCCAGGTAGATGAGTTCAGCAAAGTGTTTCCACCAGGATCGAGTGTCTGTAAACAAGGGGATATTGGAGATGAACTCTATATTTTAAAGAAGGGTAAGTTAAAAGTCATTGTCAATGGAGAAAATATCGCAAGTATAGAAGATCCGGGGAGCGTCATAGGAGAAATGGCTCTCTTACTTGGAGAGACAAGAAATGCAACTCTCGAAGCTGTCGAAGAAACTGTCCTAACGGTTGTTAAAAAAACTAATTTAAAGGAATTCGCTCAATCCCAGCCAAGTTTCTTGAAAAATATATCCACTGACCTCGCAAGACGTGTTCAGGCAAATTGTTCTGTTGTCAATGAACTGGCAGAGATGATTGAGGCAAGTAAACTAGAAGATAGCTCCTTACCACATGCCCTCAAAGAAAATAAATATAAAGAGGAATTAAAGGAATTAAAAGAAGAAGTGAAAAAACTTTACGAAAAATACGACATGGATTGGCTATATGATCTCCTCTCTCAAATCACCGATAAAATGCTCGATATAAGAAAATAACACACAAATTAAATTACCTCTCAAAATAAAAATCTCATTATTCTCAATAATCACACATCGATTTCCGTTAATTATATTAATTTTAAATTAAATTAATCAGTACGAATAATAGAATTTCTTTGCCCAAGAGAAAGATTTATAAATCAATTATACGTACCTAATAAACTGGAATATATTAAAAACAATTCACGAGAGTCTTTCTATGAAAATAACTTTTCTATCAATCATTTTTATAATTATATCAACACATTTCATCTACTCCCAGAATAATTCAAATAATATTTTATACTGTAAAGACTTTGATTCCCAACTCATTTTAAAACGTCAAACCCCATACCAAAATTGTGCCGCTAAAAGTACTTTTGAAGACTTTTCATATTATGAAATAACTATCAAAAAAGGAAATGTCATCAAAGTAATACAATTTGATCAGAATAAAAATACCATCAGGATTGAAAATTACTCCTATCCAAACAATATTACCGTTAAAAGAAGTGTAAAAACCATTGATCAAACAGGAGAAACAAAATATATCACTTCTCAATACTATACGGGATGGACTTCCATGGCATATTACAAAAATCGATTCGAGACTTTTCAATATATCCCCAATTTTATCACATCACGGATCCACATGC
The DNA here is from genome assembly GCA_002450905.1 of Spirochaetia bacterium UBA6919. GTDB lineage: Bacteria > Spirochaetota > UBA6919 > UBA6919 > UBA6919 > UBA6919. The sequence continues at coordinate 56,781 of DKAT01000088.1, read as the reverse complement.
ACGATAAAAAAATATTTCAAATCAGATACCAAAAAAAGATCGAAAAATACCAAAATGACATACTCAACATGGTTTCATATTTTAATATCATTAAAATTCCTAATCAGAAAGCAAAACAAAAACTCATCATCAGATTGTTCTATAATCAGCAAAGAATATTTGGATATACGGTCTGGTCATACTATCCCAATGAGTCTATAGAGGTATCCGTTATCAATAATCAACAGTGGATAAACTATTATAATACCAATATGCTCCCCGAAATGGTATTTTATTACGATTTAAATAAAACTGGAATGAAATTCTCCTTATATTATTATAATAATGATTTAAAAAACCAACTCCTCTTGAGGGAAGACTATTACACAACTTTACCCTATTTAAAATCCTTTATTGTAAAACATAAAAAAATCGATCAAATATGGTATAAATTAGGAAAGACAATTCTACAAAGAAGAAATCGATGGATGAATTTGTTTAAGCCCTATGGAGCATTTAATCCTGGGATGCGAAATAAAAAAATATGGCGAAATACATTCTGGCACTATAAAAAATTGAAATCATGGGACAACAGGGACTTCTATGCCTCACAACCCATCGATAAGATAGAATATTATGTTGGTGATTCAATCAGAAAAGTAGTATATTATAAGAACAACGGCGAAATAAAACAGGTTGAACGATACAACTATCGCGGGGAAAAAATATTTGATCAGGAATAATACCATTATCTGGGGCGTCAGTGGGGGAATCGCAATCTATAAATCCCTTGATGCTATAAGTTCCCTTAAAAAAATGGGCTACCAGATTCACGTGGTAATGACCAATAATGCTACGAAGTTTATTAGCCCTGTCACATTTGCTTCCATTTCTCAAAATCCTGTTCTCATTGATACTTTTGAAGAACCCATGGCGCATATCTCCCTTGCTGAAAAGGTGGATTTATTCATCATAGCGCCCGCATCCTATAATATAATTGGAAAAATTGCCCACGGTATCGCGGATGATTTATTAACAACGATATCTGCTGTTGTAACCTGTAGAAAACTTATTGCACCAGCGATGAACTCTCACATGTATGAAAATCCCATTCTCCAAAATAACTTGAAGAAGTTAAAAGAAAATAATTACCAGATCATAGAGCCAGAGAGCGGTATCTTAGCCTGCGGATATGAAGGGATAGGTCGTTTACGCAATACCGAAGATATTCTTAATATAATTACAAATGGAAATATTCCTTCTGAAAAACAATTACCCCAAATCTATGCAGGAAAACATATATTGATCACAGCAGGAGGGACTCAGGAACCCATCGATCCTGTGAGATACATAGGAAATCACTCCAGCGGGAAAATGGGTATTGCTCTGGCAAAAGCTGCAAGGGATATGGGTGCCAAAGTAACCCTCATCCATGCAAATATAAAAACCCATCTTCCTAAAAATATCAGTTCCATAAAGATTCAAACAGCTGAGGATATGTTAAATGCTCTTAAAGAGACAATAAATCAGGTTGATATCCTCCTCATGTCTGCTGCAGTCAGCGATTATCGTATGAATCATATAAGTTCAACAAAGATCAAAAAAAACAACAATCCTATCTCCCTGCAACTCACTGAAAATCCAGATATTTTAAAATCCCTAATAAAATTTAAAAAGCCAGGACAATTTTTCATCGGTTTCTCCGCAGAAAGCAATGATCTCATAGAAAATGCAAAAATTAAACTGGAACAAAAAAAATTAGATGCCATCATAGCCAATGATATTTCTAAAAAGGATATTGGATTTAATAGTGATTATAATGCTGTGACAATATTATTTAGCAATAATCATCAAATCGATATCCCCTCTAAACCAAAATATGATATAGGTATCGATCTGTTAAATCACATCCATAATACTTTCTATAAAAAAAATGTTGAATAAGGATATCAGCATGAGAAATTCAAATATCAGTCTCGTAACAGGTGCTTTCAGTTATACCGGTAAATATATCACAGAGCAATTATTATCTATGGGAGAACAAATCAGAACTATAACAGGTCACCCTGATCGTAAAAACCCTTTTGGAGACAAAGTAAAAATATATCCACTTTCTTTTAATAACCAGGAAAAGCTATTAGAATCAATGAAAAATGTCGATACTATCTATAACACCTACTGGATCCGTTTCTCATACAAAGAAAATACTTTTGAAAATGCAATTGAAAATACAAGAAAGCTTATAGAATCAGCGAAAGAAGCAGGAGTACGTCGTATAGTGCATGTCAGTATAGCAAATCCGTCCGAAGATTCAAATCTCCCCTACTACAAAGGAAAAGCTATTCTGGAGAATATTTTAAAAGAATCAAAATTATCCTATGCCATTGTCAGACCCACTCTAATTTATGGAAGAGAAGATATTTTAGTAAATAATATCGCATGGTGCCTCAGAAAATTCCCTTTTTTCATCCTGCCAGGGGATGGAAATTATAAGGTACAACCAATTTTTGTAAATGAATATGCTGAGTTAGCAATTCAGGCAGGACATCAGAAAGAAAATATCATACAAGATGCCGTAGGGCCAGATATATTCACATTCGAAGAATTTGTTTCAACAATCTGTGATGTCATTGGCAGCAAGGCAAGGATAATCCACCAAAACCCAAACATGACGTTCTTTTTCACAAAGATAATCAGCTATATGGTACATGATGTCATCTTAACTAGAGATGAAATACAAGGTTTAATGGATAATTTACTTATCTCACACGAAAAACCCCTAGGTAAAATACGATTTGTAGAGTGGCTGAAAGAAAATAAAGATATCCTTGGATCACAATATTCTTCTGAACTACAACGTCACTACCGTTAAAATAAATTTCTCTATATGAAATAATATATGAACCTGACTGATCGTAAAATACATCAAAGCATTCGGTTAATATCCATAAAAGTTTATGTTACCCTGCCAATAAGTATGACAGGGTGTATAAGGGTTTATCTTCCTTGTAATATCACACCGCCGTTTGCACTATAGAGAATAAGGGTTGTACTGGTAATTCTGAAAGTACAGATTTTTTTTAGGATTCTAAGGAATACCTTAGCGTCATGGACAACACCTTTGATTGCCTTCTTGTTGTTGAATTGAGATATACGAAGATGAGGTGTTGTGATTTTGTTTCCATTCTTGTGATATCAACCCGTAAATGACCTGCAGGTGGTTGTGCCCCATACAATGCCATTTTGGAAACGAATATTGATCTGATATTTCCCGCCAATATGAACAGGCATGACATTTGGTGTAAGTTTAAATAGCATTCTATTCCCTGACCATTTTGTTCCCAATAGAGGAGGAGCTATGGGGGTGGGTACAAATCGATAGATAAGGTTGTTATTTCCTTTGGAAAGAATGAGTTGCTTTAGTGATACCATCTTTACGTATCCTCAGGGAGATGGAGGTCTTCTCGATAGGTCGTTTGCCATTCATTGTTGAAAGAACCCATGTTCCATCCTGATAAATCCCTGATGATTGTGAATTGGCATTTGTGGAAGTATCACTGAAAGTCATCAGGGTGAGTATTGTAATTAGCGTAATAATTATTGTTTTCATACTATAGAACTCAATGATACGTTATTTGAATTAAATTATATCACAGATTACTTAGATATCCAGATGAATTTCGGAGGAATTGTTTAAAATTCTTTAGTAGTATATTGAGAATATTCAATCCATATCCCGACTTGGAAACCTCTGTATAGACATATTATACCAATAATCTGTTTAATATTGAAGTCAAAATTCTCTAAATAGCAGCTGGTGAGCGAAGTCGAACCATCCGTTGAATATCAAAATAAGAATATTATCAGTATCGTTACGATATAAATATCAAAATAAAAGTAATTAATAAATTAAATGAATCATATCAAAATTATATATTATTAATTTGATCAACAGCTTGAAAATAATACAATTGAATTTTGTCACAATATAAAAGATGAGTTATATTATATATTGTAAATTTTGTATTATTATGGAGAAATAAATGAGAAAATTTTTACCAATCCTCATTGGTGCAATGTTCTTAACTATCATATCTTCTGGATGTGTTATAGAAGCATCATCTGATGATTCATACTCTCAACATACCGAGGAACAAACCGTATACCAGGATGATCAACGAAACAATGACAACTTTGATGAAGATGGGCATTATCACGGGGATTATTATCATGAACACCACTACACAGGCTCCCACACCCATGCGGGAACAGTTTATGTAGGTGTTTGGTATGTAGGAGAATATTGGGGACATTTTCACGGAGATTATTATCACGTCCATATGTATCATGGGTCACATATCCATTCCGGAACAATTTATATCGGTGCTTGGCGAGTCTATAGTCGATGGGGGCATTACCATGGAGGGTATTACCATGTTCACCACTATGGAACGTCTCATTATCATCGAGGTGCACGTTATGCCAGGTATAGCGGAAGATTTGGATATTATCACCCAAGAGATCGGAGAGCTCATCGTTATTGGAGAGCAAGAAGAGCTAGACACAATAGAGCTAGAAGGCATTGGAGATCTTCAAGAAGAGATCATCGCGGTAATCGCAGAAATAATCGGGGCATGAGACGAGATCATCGTGGAAATCGCAGAAATAATCGGGGCATGAGACGGGATCATCGTGGTAATCGCAGAAATAATCGGGGCATGAGACGGGATCATCGTGGTAATCGCAGAAATAATCGTGGTATGAGAAGGGATAATCGTGGGAGAAGTGGCGGTGGAAGACCATCAAGAGGAGGTGGAGGAAGAGATCGACGTTCAAGATAACTAAAATTATTAAGATGATTATTCTCACAGTTAATTCTATAGTAATATCGTTCATATAAAAAAATCAACTTTTAATTTGTAATTTACTAAAATTAGTTTATCTTTAAATTGTATAAAATTTATGGAGAAAAAAATGAAAAAAAAATACCCAATTTTAATCATTACATTATTTCTAACAATCATTTTTTCACAATGTGTTGTAGAATCAAGCAGTCATAATCCTCCTCCCCCCCCTCCACCAGCTGATAATCCTCCTCCCCCTCCAGCAGACGAAGGCAGTGATAATGTCTATTACAGCTCTGTAGGTCATTATCATGGAGATTATTACCATGAACATGCATTCAGCGGAGCACACACCCATGCTGGAACAATCTATATAGGTGTATGGAGAACTCACGATCGATGGGGACACTACCATGGAAATTATTATCATGCTCACAGATATGGTGGGGCACATGTTCACCGTAGAGGTGGACGCTATCCAGCTCATTTCTGGGGTCACAGATATGGCTATTATCATCCAAGAGATCGAGGAGCACGCAGGGCTCATAGAGCAAGATACAACCGATATAGAAGACAGAGAAGAGCAGATAGAGCCCGCCGAGCCCGTGAGAACAGAGCTCGCCGTAATGAGAGAAACCGCCGAGCCCGCNNCGCAATGAGAGAAACCGCCGAGCCAGGGAAACAAGAAGAAACAATCGCACCAACAGACGCGAAACAAGAAGAGATAATCGCACCAACAGACGCGAAACAAGAAAAGATAACCGAGAGAATAAAAAAAGAAGATAACTATATAGCAATTAGTTTTGATATCAGTATTAATAACCAACCAAAATAATTAGTATAAACAATATCAAGACAGGACAATCACAGGAAAAAGATAGACAAATTGATGATCAATCTTGATCCTGTGATATCTTTAGTACTCTAACCTTTGTGTGAAAGCAGATTTCAGCCTCATAAACTAAAAGAGTTTCTATGTCACCAGACTATATTCAGGCTCATATGCATTCTTCTCGACACAGAGAAGAGATTCTGAACAGTGAGTTTTATGGATGTTTCTACTGTCTTATGCTTTTTAGGCCTACTAGTATCGAAAGATGGATTGATCCAAATGAAAATAATATGGTACAAACTGCCTTGTGTCCTGAATGTACTATAGACTCTGTTATAGGTTCTGAATCTGGTTTTCCCATTACAAAAGACTTTCTCACACAAATGCAAAATTATTAGTTTTGATCAATATCCACTAGTGATTACAAATAATCTGGCGAAATCATACTGAGGATTGAAACGATTTGGTGATGGACTTAAATAATAAATTATAACTATAGATTGTTATGCAATACCTCAAAATGCCACTATTCAAAACAAGTACGATCTAAAAAATTACTGACAGAATAAGCTATTTTATTTTATACTAAAACTCTTTTAAAATTAAAGTCGTAATATCAACTTTGTCATGGTGAGGCTCTCGAACCATGTTTCAAAGGATTTCAGGTATTAAAAATTATCTGTATATATTTGTCATACCATAATTATTTTTTTTCTAAACGTCAAACAACTCATTCAAATTATATGAAAATAGCTATAATGACTTATAAGTTTTAAATGCTGAGTTATAATACTTTAAAACGAAAGAATATCGGAACCAGAAATTTTAATTCCGATAGTGTTTAGTATCATTAAGCGGCTATAAATAAATGGGTGATTTTGATTGTACAAATTTGAATATCTTTCAATTTAATGATATAGTAAAGATTGGTTATGATACTAGCTATAAAATGGGTTTAACAGAGAGGAGAATGACAACACTTCTTGTTATAATTTGATCACTAAAAGAGTTATCAGAATAATATCTCCTTGAAAACCTCATCCAGATAGATACGTAGAAATTAGTTATTATAATTTTTTCTGGGAAAAGGATTAAAAAGATTTAGTGTATTTGCCAATATTCATTTAACGATTGTTCATCCGGGAAAATATCTTGGAGGGGTCTTTTTTTAAAATGTTTTGTTGGGTTTCTGATTTTGTCACGATAGGTATATTCATTTTTCTATATTTTTTAAATATATCTTTATCGGGAAGAAAGTTTTGTTTCTGCCCCTGACCTTGAAATCCTGCTAATCCCAAGACCTGATTTGCGTATTGTGTACTTTGATTATAAGCCAGGATTGCCTGATATTGCTTTTCCCGCTCATCTGTCCATCCCATTTGATAAAGATAATTTGCTGTACTGACAATAGCATCTTCCATGGTAAATAAATTAATAATTCCGTCGCCATTACCATCTTTTGCATAGGCTGAATAACTACTTGGAATAAATTGAGGAATACCAAATGCACCAGCATAGGAACCTTTTAATGATTTTAGAGATAGCGTTTTAGATAGATTTAAAAGAGTTTTAAGCTGTCCAAATCCCCATTGTCCTCGACGAGAAGCTGTTTTAAATAATTTGAAACTAAATTTATCAGGGTATTTTATTTTAAGCCAGGATAGTATTTTTATAAGGAAATCCATTTTTTGTAAGAGTGATAGATTAAAATAGACATTTAAAACAGAGTATGTTCCTGTATTTGCTCCAAACCGTGTTTCAACCCATAAAATGGATGTGACAATCTGGGGAGGAACTCTGTAAGACTGATGGGCAATGTTTAGTACACCACCGAATTGTTTATAAAATGATTGATGGTCAAGATTATATGGATTATTGCCAGAACTTCCTGGGAGTGGAGAATTTTTTAACTCATGAATATATCCAAGATTTGCAGCTATAATATAGGGATCGATATAAAGATTTTTTTCAGAAATATATTCTTCAATATCCTTATGATTTATGCCCTTTTTTAAAAGAAGTTCTTTTGTTTCTTGAATCCATTTTTTCAAATCCTCTTTAGAAATATCAAAAGGGGTAATATTGATTGTTTGAAATGGGTTTTTTAGAGGTTTTATTATCGTTTTTTTTTGTATGGCTATTGGTGGTTTTTCTTTAGAACAAGAATTTAAGAGGATAATATATATTAAAATAATTTGGAGGGATAAAAAAGAATTTATAAATCTCATTTCTATTTACTTAAGGCTATGGATAAAACAGTTGTTAGTTTTAAGATATCCTGATTTCCTTTACGTACTCTTTCGCATAATACATTTGCAATTTGTTTTAATATTTTTAACCCCACAGATGGGAATTTGTTACAAAAATTATCGAAATCATCTTTTTTTATTTCATAGAGGATACATTCAGATAAGGTATTGATGGTAGCAGATCTGGGTTGATTTGAGAGAATAGACATATCACCGAAGAAATTAATATATTTTGAGCTGAGACGAGCCATTGATTTTTCAGTTTCCTCAAATCCTTTTTTACCGATTTTCATGGTGAGGGCATTTGTAACTTCTACTGTACCTTCCTGGAAGAGATACATAGTATCTCCTTGTTCACCTTCGGACATGATAACGCTATTTTCAGCCACTTTCATTTTTTTACATATTTTTAGAAACTCTTTTAATTCTTCGTTATTCAGATCTTGTAATAATTTGATAGCGTGTAGAAACTCAATTTCCTTATCCATAATTTTCCTGTCAATTTATAATATCAATTTTCTTTTGAAATAATAAATGCTGTATCTATATTTTGTATAATATAATCTTCACCTGGATTTATTCTTACATTAAAATGTGTTTTTTGATCAGCGAAATAATCATTTTGTGCTTCACTGAATTTCTTTTTTATGAATTGGTCAATCCCACTGCCCTGATCACTTAAGATATCGTCCAAAGTGATGTCTTTTTCTTCGCTTAAAACCCCAATGAGAATGGCGTGATGTTTTCTGAAATGCTCTGAAAGTTCATGAAATGTTTTTCCGGTATATTCGGACGGGATTTTTGTCTTTATTATAGTATTTCCGAAGCTGAATGAAAGGAGTTCCATAATAAGAGAAGGAACACCAGGAGATAAGGCAGCGTGAGAGAGGAGGAAACCACCGAATTTACCATATATAAGGATGTCGTCGACATTGGATCGTTTTAAGTGTTCTTCATTTTCTTTTTTGTGGATTTCAGCAGCAATTTTTACGTCGGGAGCAATGTTATTGATTGCAAACGCGGCAATAATTGTTCTTTGGTCAGGATCTGAGCTAAGTGATCCTCCATTACCATTTGAGTCAGCGAGTAGAATAACACTGCGTGCTTTAACTATATTTGCTCTCATAAGGACTTCTTCTTTGGTGAAATCCCCTTTAACATATTTTATATCCAATCCCTTATGACGTATTTTGATATCTGCAATGGTGTCTCCATCCAGATCATTGACAAGGACGACAGTGAGATTACTTGTTCCACTTGCGTATGGGAAAGATTCCAAAAGATTTTCAGCGGTGTCATTCCATCCACAAACGATGATGTGATTTGTAATATCGAGTTCTTTCATACCCCGTCCTTCTCTGAGTTTACGTTCTACGAAAATAGAAGCTATAGTACCTGATAATATTGATGTAAATACAATACCAAAACCCATAACTATTATACCTAACACACGTCCTAAGGGTTTTGTCGGGAAATAATCTCCATATCCAACAGTAGTGAGTGTGACTATAGCCCACCAGATACTCAATCCGATTCGATCCAGAATAGAGTGATCCTTAAGATCTTTTGCTTCGATATGCAGATCATCATTTATGATAATTATTTGTATGAATGCTATAATCAGCACTGACACGAGTATAAGAAAAATAGTTCTTAGGGGGAAATCTTCAACTTTACGATGGATACGGAAATAGGTGTTTTTAAAGAAAGTAATAATTTTTTTAAGCATATATCATAAACCTGACTTAATATCGACATCCATATTAGAGATTTTGAACAAGAATATTTGTGTATTAATTTTTTTTTTCGGAATTTATTTTTGTGTGATTCTTAGAATTTTTGTCATTGGGATCATTCTTTATTTCAATATCATTTTTCTTTTTTGGATCTAATTTATCATTTTTATGATTTTTATCAAGTTGAGTAGGATCAAGCATGATAACATCCCCAACAAGAGGGTCATTCTTTTTAAAATGTTTTACAATATCTTTCTGAATGGGCGGTTTGAGATTATCATTGCCCTTATCTTTTTTTGTAGTTTGATCTTTAGCATCGATATCAATTTCTTTTAAAGCTTTATCAACAGATTTAGAAACGTTTTTGGATATTTTATCTCCTCTACAAGTTTTTTTAGGATATGATCCTGGTAGAAACATTTCTACAACAACCTTATGGATTTCATAACATTCTGGTGAAGGTCTAAGACCTGTTTCTTTACATATTGGTGCATAGAAGATTCCCTGTGGATAATTGAAATTTCTTACTGGGAGATTTTTGTGAGCAAACTTCATAAATTTAGCCCAAACCGGGGCAGCTACAGAACCTCCAAATTGATTATGACCTAAGGACATACCTCCTTTATCAAATCCAACCCAAACAGCAGTAGCCAGATTAGGAGTAAATCCGACAAACCATACATCTCTTGCATCTTGAGTGGTACCAGTTTTTCCGGCAGCAGGCCTTCCAATATTAGCTGCAGTACCTGTACCAGCATTAATAACATTTGCTAATAGATTTGTCATCACCAGAGCTACTGTTTTTGTAATTACCTGGAGTTTTTCATTTTTTGCTTCCTCACGAATTTTTTCCAGACGTTCTTTTTCAAAATCCTTTACAACATTTCCGTTCCTATCAATGATTTTAATCACACCAATAGGGTGAACTTTTTTTCCTTCATTAGCATAAACAGCCATACCTGTACACATTTCAAATGGAGTCAGTTCAGTAGTACCAAGGGCAATAGACATATCGCTTCGAAAACGTGATTCATCTATCTCCATCATAGGAGCAGCAAACTGTACAACATGTTCAGGTCCTATTTTTTTTACAACCTTGACTGCAACAGTATTAATAGAATATTGTATTGCTGTTTTAAGGGTGACAGGTCCTCTGTACTTTCCATCTGCATTTCCTGGATTCCAGAACTGTTTTGTATTTCTATCAAAGAAAGACAGCTTTTCGTCATCTTCGATTGAACCTGGGCTATACTTCCCAGAACTCATAGCTGCACCATACACAAATGCTTTGAAGGCAGAACCGGGTTGTCGTTTAGCAAATACTCGATTTAATTGATTACGTTTTGAAAACTTACGTCCTCCTACCATGGCTACGATGTGGCCATTACTTGGGTCAATTGATACAAGAGCTCCCTCAGGTCTTAATCCTGTATCCTGATCCTCCAATAGCTCCTTGTGTTTATCGATTAGATTGGATATATTATCTATTCCGTTGACATTAGCTATTAATTTTAAACTATTGGCTTCTTTATATAATTCCTTCTTGAGTTTGTTTAGTTTCTGACGATATTTAAATTGATGATTAGAATCACCAAAATTAACTCCTATAAAGTCATAGAGGTCTGTGTACCGATCTCTTATCTGTTTATACAGGTGTTTATATTGTTCTTTAAATATTTTTTCCTGTTGAACAAGTTGTTCACTTAATGCTTTATGAGCAACCCTCTGTCTCTTGAGATCAAGGGTTGTATAGATGTCAAATCCACCTGTGAATAGATGTTCCCTGATCTTCTTATCCACCATTTCCTCAAATGCATTGCCTTTCAAATTAGGATAGTGTTCTTTGATTTCCCTTTCAACAGTTTGTCGATGATTTTTTTTGAAATACTCTTCAACAAATTGACGTACATATTCTGAGAAATAGGGTGCTTTATCCAAACGATCTGCCAGGGCTGACCGGGGATCTTTCTGGACAAGACGATTATTAAAATTAATCCAGAACTCTTCTAAAGATTGTTTTGCATGTTTTGGTGTTACATATCCTTGGGTGACCATCTTTTCAAGAACTATTGATTGTTTTTTTCTCGCAGTAGCAGGGTATTTAATGGGGGAATATTTATTCGGTCTGGGGGGGATGGCAACTAACATGGCACTTTCAGCGACAGTCAGGTCATGGACTGATTTTCCAAAATAGAATTGGGATGCGGCCTCAACACCGTAGATGCCGTGGTTATAGAATATTTGATTAAAATACTTTTCTATAATTTCATTTTTAGTATATCTGTTCTCAATTTGGAATGCCAGCCAGAGTTCCTTAATTTTTCTTTGAAAATTCCTTTTCCTATCAGTGAATGTGAGCTTTGCTAACTGCTGGGTGACTGTACTTCCACCTTCAACAACATGCATAGCTATCATATTCTTAACCATAGCGCGAATGATACTATAAACATCGATACCCTTGTGGTCATAGAAGCGATTATCCTCCATGGCAATGAGAGCATTAATGAGGTTCTCGGGAAATTGGTTGAAAGATACGATTTTTCTTTTGTGAAGTATGAATTCAGTTATCTTCTCATTGTGAATATCATATACTGTAGACTGGACTTCGTAGGAACCATAGTCATCTAATTTCTCTATGTCATCGCTCCTTTCCAGTTCAGCATTTGCAAGACCTGTTAAATAACCGATAAATACACTAAAAAATATTATTATGAATAGTCCTGTAATTTCAATAAGAAGTAATTTTTGTTTATTTGTTAATTCAGATCTAAATATATTCATATAATTATCCCAATTTTGTAAATGAAATATAATCAATTTTATTTAAATAAAAAATAGAAACATGATTTTATAATCAATTCATAATTCAAGAATACAGATACTCATGATATAGAATATTTCCTGTAGTCCTTTATAATTCGATAAATCCCTATCCCTGATGTTATAACAGGTAATAAAGCGGTATACATTCCGGGGTAATAGTGATAAGATCCCCCTTCAACTAATGGATAATAAAAATGACTTAATTGGACAGGGATCATCCCAAGGAATAACAACCAGGATATGTAGTACCCCAAAGGATTTCCATAATATAATAACATCCCACCTGTGATCCAGAGAATATACCCCGCCATGATAATTATAATTATAAATATATCCATATGGAAATTGATTTTAAAGGTCATTCCAATGCTCCCAGGGAAGTCCATGAAATATTCCTCAATCAGATGAATCATCAGAACAATGAGAGTCAGGTTATACAAAGATAATATTCTTTTTGAATCAATAGATTGTTTGAATGTAGTTAGTAACCAGGCTATAAGAGATATAATAGTTATACCCATAAGTGATATTGCAAGGCTGGATATAGTATATCGGAATAATATATACCCAAATCCTGTTAGGATAAGAATGATGAGAAGTAAATAGAGATAATTTGATTTTCTTTGCATAATCGGATCTAATTTAAATGATATCCATCCAATATAACATATTTTAAGAAATAAACAATAAATCTTTTCAATAGAATATAATATAAATAATTTGACCTTGTTAGCATATAATAGTAATTTGTCATGGAATAGATCAATCTCCCATCAAAACATATTTTGAGGAAATTTATCTATTCTATTATAATTTAATATTATGAGGAAAAATTATGAAAAGGCATCTGGTCAAAATCCTTATTCTTGGCGTGATAATATCAATAATGATTTCTTGTAAGTCTGAACATAACAATTATAAAAAAGATGATAAAAAAGTCTTAACTCCTGTTAAAAAGGTTTTAAATAAAACAAAAGTGATACTTGCTACTTCTACAAAAGGAGGTGGTTTCGAAAAGTATGGAATTATCCTTGCTGAAGTTATTAGTCAAATGGATCCATCCCTTGAAGTTGTTACTCAATCTACGAAAGGAAGTAAGGAAAATCTGAGTCTTGTGGAATCCAGTAAGGTTGATATATCACTTGTTGAAGGAAATGCAGGTAGAAAAGTATTTTTTAATCCAGAGAAGAAATCTACCCAGCTCAGAATACTTACTGTAATGTATCCCAATCCAGGAATGTTTATTGTACAGGGAAATAGTCCTTATAACACGATTAAGGATTTGAAGGGAAAGAAAATTGCTTTCGGTACTAGAGCCTCTGGATTAATTATTCTGTCAAAAAATATTCTTAATGGTATGGGATTAGATATGGAAAAGGATTTCAAAGCAGTGTATCTTAAAAAGGCATCTGAGGGGCCAAAACTTGTCCTTGCTGGAAAAGTTGATGCTCTGTGGGGAGGGGGGATCGGCTGGCCAGGATTTGTAAAAGTATCTAAGGGTAAGAATGGATCTCGTTTTATTGCTCCCAATGATCAGGAAATTGATATGATATTGAAAAAGCATCCCTACTTTAAAAAAATGATTGTTCCACCCAATAGTTATCCACATCAAAAAGATCCTATCACTTCTGTGGGTCTATGGTCTTATGTTCTTGTTAGTCCTAATTTGTCAGAAGAAGTTGTATACCGCTTGGCTAAAGCCATCCATAAGGGAGAGGGAGAGCTATCCAAGCGTTTATTACAAGCAAGTTATACGACAGCAAAGAACACAGCCCTTGAGTCTCCCCGAAAGGAGCTTATCCATAAGGGTGTATTAAAATATTTAAAAGAAATTGGTGTGATAAGGTAATTCCACAGATTATTCACCCATCAACTGGCAATGAATTGTTCTCTGTCTTGGTCTTGTATCAAAATCAATAAATATAACCTGTTGCCATTTTCCTAGAATCAGCTTCTTATCCTCGATAGGTATACTGATATTTGGTTTCAGTAATGAAGCTTGGAGATGGGAGCTTCCATTATCATCGTGCCAGGTGTTATGGTGGTGATAATCTACTCCATAGGGGATCAGCCTTTCAAAAAACTCATTTATATCTTTCAGAAGACCTGGTTCATATTCAATTGTTGTTAAAGCCCCTGTGGATCCTATAACAAATAAATGCATCTGCCCGTTATTTATAGCTGAGTCACTTAATATTTTATCAATATAAGAACTTAAATTAACAACATCGATCCGTCCTTTGGTAGGAAAAGATATTTTCTTATTTTCAATCATAATTATATATCCTCACGTGAATTTAGTGTGTCTGTCATTACTATGATGAATGAATCTCCAAAAGAAATTTAACAATTTGATTAGTAATTTTCACCACACAAAAAATTATAATGGATATTCATGAGATTAAAACAAATGCGATGTCATGGATTTGCTGTTGAAAAGAATCGGAATCAAAATTTTTAGTTCCGATGTTTGGCTATTGAATTAATTGTGTATCGAATTGTTTTGTATAGAATTAAAAAATATTTTGAAGCCATGTTTAAAATAAAATCAAATATGGGAGGCAGGAGTAATATTCATATTATAACTAATTTTCTTGACACAAGGAAATCTATTTAATACTTTTATAATAAGAACTTGTTGGGGGATATTAATATGTTACTCCACCAAATGTTTATTGAAACGGCCAAGAAATACAAAGATAAGATGGCTATCTATGACCAGACAACAAAGCGTGATATCTCTTATGAACAAATGCTTATTGGTACACTTATATTAAAGGATTTTATTAAGAAATTCAATGAAAAGCATATTGGGATGATGATTCCCACTTCGGCTGGTTCAATGATATCAGTCATATCCATCATGATGGCAGGTAAAATTCCTGTACTCATTAACTATTCGACTGATACTATTAAAAATTCTATATATGCTAAGAACCGATGTACCTTTCAAACGATTATTACTTCAAAAAAATTATTGGATAAGTTAAATATCCAGGCCATCAATGGAATGATCTTTATTGAAGATATATTGGAGTCTCTATCGATAGTAGACAAGATTACAGGAAAGATAAAATCATTTATTCCATCTCTATTCATTGATCAGAGTAAACAACACGATCCTGCAATTATTCTTTTCACCAGTGGAAGCGAGAAAGAACCCAAAGCTGTTCCACTAACCCATCGAAATATTTTACACAACATTAATGGAATCAACGATTTTTTTCAATTTACGGAAGATGATATATTTATGTCTGTATTACCCCTTTTCCACGTGTTTGGATTCACGACATCATTCTGGATTCCCATCTCTAAGGGGTGCTCCATGGTTGCTCATGCTAATCCTTTGGATTATCAGCAAATAGCTGAGAATATAAAAAAATATCATGCAACTTGCATTACAGCTACTCCTACGTTCTACCAAGGTTATCAGAAGAAGTCTTCCCCTGGTGATTTCAAGAGTCTTCGTGTTGCTATCGCTGGAGCTGATCGATTGAATCCAAAATTAGTTGATGAATACAGGAATAGACACGGTGTTAATCTATATGAAGGTTATGGGACAACAGAAACCAGTCCTGTAATATCTACAAACACTGCTCAAAACAATAAATTAGGAAGTATTGGGAAACCTCTAAATAATCTTAAGGTTAAAATCGTTGATCTTCACACTTATAAAGAGCTTCCTCGGAATAGTGAGGGCAAGATCCTCGTGAAGGGTGAAAATGTGATGAATGGATATCTTGGAGACATTGAAGAAACGTCCTATCGTGTTCATGATGACTGGTATGATACTGGGGATATGGGAATTCTTGATGATGATGGTTATCTATGGCATAAGGGACGTTTAAAACGTTTTGTAAAGATTGGCGGAGAGATGGTATCTCTTGCTTTGGTGGAAAATGAACTCCAGAAACTCCTTCCTGAAAACAATCTATGTTGTGTTGTTGAGATTCCCCATTCAACGAAAGGATCAGAAATAGTTGCTGTATTAACAGAAATAGCGGATGTGCAGTATATCTCAAAGGAGCTTCGTAGAAAACTTCCTTCTATAGCAATTCCCAGGCATTTTGTTTATCTGGATAGCCTGCCCTGTATGGGAAGTGGTAAGATTAATTTTCGGGAAGTTACGGCATTATGCCAGGATGTGGTGAAGAATAAGAATATTTCTTCTTCCAGTAAAGGATAACTATGATGAGAGAACAATAAGATCTTGTTTTGATAGAATTTAAATAAAAAGTAATGCTTCATTTATGGGGAATTGCTTTTGAAAGTCTTAAGAATATTGTTTTGAGCATGGTATTTTCATCTGGAGCCGGGGGAAATGGATATTCATCCAGCGATTTATAAATAAAAACACCCCCATCCCAATCTCCAGTGGGTGTATATTCGATATAGCTATCCATTTCGTGATTTCCCTTTGCCAGCCAAACTAGTTTCATATTATTGATTCTATAGATACTCAGTAATACTTCCATTTTACGATAGACTATGGCTGTAATCATGTCCAAATCTCTTCTTTCAGGATTTATAACTCCTATTGGATCATCAGGGAAGTGATAACGATGGATATAGTCCGATGAGATTTCTGCTATTATTAAATATTTTAAGTTAGGATATATTTTTTGCAATCTGGCTATAGATTTCTGATGAGTTTTAATATTTTTTAGAATCTTGAGGTATTTATTTAAATTATTATTGATTATAAATTGCTGGTGAGGAATAAAAAATAAATCTCTACGATGTGTTGTAAATATATTTTCCATAACTCTGTTTTGTTGACTAATATCTTTATAATTTTTATTATGTAATGAAGTTACGCCTATCAAAAGTATTTTACTATTTTTCAAGTCTGTGTAATCGAAGGTATTATCCTTATAAATTACTTTGACAAAAGAACATTGGGTAGATATAAGCAATATAAATATAGTTAAGACACACTGATTCATCGTAACAATCCTGATATATGAACACTGGAGTTAGGAAAGAAAATAAGAATTTGTGACAGATTGTGGGGCAACAGGATTAATTGCCCCTTCTGATATTAACTCAAGGGAATAGGTTTACCCAGACCAGCATTACGGAGAGTCATCTCATCAACTCCTCTCCCACTACAGCAATCAGCTAATTTGTCATTTATAATAACTGCAGGTACTGATTTTATACCAAGAGATTTCGCTTTCTTGGCTACATCTGGTTTTTTCATATCTAAAATACTTACCTCACAAGATGAGCAGGCTACACTGTGTACCATTTCGATGGTTTCTTCACAGACAGAACATCCTGCACTATAAACTTCAATTTTTCTTTTGTTTGACATAATGATACTCCTTATAATGTAATATTATTAATATAATAGCCAATTGGATCTATCTTTCATGACTCAATGGTATCGGGTTTCCAGTTGATACGCAGGCTGGACAGGTAGATGAATCTGATTTTCGTATTGGGATCGAGTTCCATATCGTCGAGATTGAAAGTAATACGAGTCCAGAATACATTATTTCATCCGATGAAAAGAGAAATTTGCCCATCAGAACAAGAATAGTTGATACTATTCCTAGTAAGAAAGGTTTGTAACCCCTTCTGGATGATGCTTTGTAAAATAATGTAAACAGGGCAAAAATTAGAAATACCGCTGTCAACGGAAATAAATAGGGGGTATAGTTGACAAATGTAATTCCAAAGGAACTCAATATCCCAGCATATGCAGGCCAACAAGCAGGACAAGTTAATTTTGGGAGTAAAGCCAATCCAATACTGGGTAGAACTGAGAATATATTTTTTCCTGTGGATATTATCCCTTGCTTAGGTGTATTCATTGCTTTGATTAAAGAAGATTGTATCTCCTCAACAGACGGTACGCCTTTTATGCGTCCATCTTGATCTGTGTAGAGACGACAGCAGTTTTCATTGCCATTACTCTTCATTTCTGAAACATCTTTTCTATCTACAAGTATTGTTGGAGAACCATATCCTTTCAGGTGTTTCGGACATTCTGGATCTTCATGATCCCATTCACTCCACTTTGGGGTTAAGTTTAATTGATTAAATGCATGAATAATTTGCATTCTTGTAGACTTAACATTGGGGCAATCCTTGTCATAAACTAATTCAACGGTCATAACTTATTAAACTCCTTTCCGTCTAATGCGGATAATATTGGGCAATCTGAACCAGGGCCTGTACCACTACAAGAATCTATAAGTTGATTCAAAGCCGATTTCATAGACTGGAGATGATGAATTTTCTCTTCCACACCTACTAATTTCTCTTCAGCCCGACGTTTTACATCTCTACAGGTTGAATTATTATCTACTTTCAGGCTTAATAAGTCTAAAATCTCTTTCAGTGAGAATCCAAGATCCTTTGCCCTTAAAATAAACTGGATACGCTTCATATCTTGATCAGAATATTCCCGGTAACCAGATGGATTACGGGGAGGAGAGGTGATGAGCCCCTGTCTTTCATAGTACCTGATGGTTTCGATGTTAATACTAAGCTGTTGTGCCAACTGTCCTATGGTCATAATTACCTTGTCAAGTATTTCTATAAAAAATAAAGTCTTGAGTTAAGTACAGGGCAAGCGTTTTTGCAAAAAAATGAATAATTTTATTAACCCGAATCATTATTTTTATAGTTATAAAATAATTAAATAAGCCTAATAAATATATCAATGGATAGCCAACTCAGAAAAAAAGTGATATATTCTAATTAAACGGATTAAATATATTCTTTCCAAAAGGACTACATATTTTTTAAAAAATACTTCTACTTGTTATGCTAATTAAACATAGGAATATAGATTATATAAATTAATTTAAGGAGTCAACTATGCCAGAGAAAGTTGTAATCATAGGATCAGGTCCAGCAGGTTGGACAGCAGCTATATATGCAGCGAGAGCAAGTTTAAATCCTGTATTATACGAAGGTCAGCCCACTCAATATCTCTTACCTGGTGGACAGTTAATGTTTACAACTGAGGTAGAAAACTTTCCCGGCTTCCCAGAAGGAATAATTGGCCCTGATCTTATGGATAAAATGCGGGCTCAGGCTATTCGTTTTGATGTCCGTGTTGTATCTGCTGATATCACTGAGGTTAATTTTAAAAAACGCCCATTCGTATTAAAAGATTCATCAGGAAACCAAATTGAAACCCATACTGTTATCATCGCAACGGGCGCCCGGGCAAATTGGCTTGGTTTGGAGAACGAACAACGTCTGGCAAAATCTGGTGGAGGTGTGTCAGCCTGTGCTGTTTGTGATGGAGCTTTACCAGCCTTTAGAAATAAAGAATTAGCTGTAGTAGGTGGTGGAGATACTGCTATAGAAGAGGCACTTTATCTAACTAAGTTTGCAAGTCGTGTTCATATCATTCATCGACGAGATGAATTTCGTGCCAGCAAAGCAATGCAAAACAAAATTTTAAATCATCCTAAAGCAACAATTCATTGGAACAAAGTTCTCACAGATGTCCTTGGTGAGCAGGTAATCACAGGGATTAAATTACGGGATACAAAGGATAATTCTGAAAGTCAAATAGATCTTGGAGGACTGTTTATAGCCATTGGTCACACCCCAAATACTGATTTCTTGAAAGGTCATCTTGATATGGATGACTCCGGATACATTAAGATGGTTCATCAATTCAGAACAAATACAAGTGTAGAAGGAGTTTTTACTGCAGGAGATGTAATGGATCCCTATTATAAACAGGCAATTACTTCAGCTGGTACGGGCTGTATGTCAGCTTTGGATGCCGAGCGTTGGTTAGCTCACGAAGGTATTGAATAAGCATAATTATCGTAATTGTAGATTATTAATATTCCCAAGAAGTATTTATTAAAATTATATTGAATTGTTTAAGAAAATAATTTATTACAAATTTATGTTATATTGCCAAATCACCCTTTAATTTATTAGATAATATTATTAGTGTATTAGTTGTATAACTAAGGAGGTAGTACTAAAAACAATCGGAACTAAAATTTTTGATTCCGATATTGTTGGGTTATCCCGAAAGGATATTCATTTTCTTTAGATCTAAAGTACTATAAAAATTACAATCCTTACAATGATATTTTTGTCGTCCTGACTTTGTGCGTCCATTTTTTCTGATGTTTGGACTATTGCATTTTTTACAAGTTATTTTTATCATGTCATTCCCCTCTAAATAAGGGTAAACACTTTAGTATTGAATCAGTTTATTTTTTTATTACTATCAAGAATTATTCGTCACGGAAGGCTACTTCTTGGCTAATTATAGCTTTACCACTGTCTTCATCATATTCAAAATTCTCTCCTTCTAATTCTTCTTCTTCTACAATTCGGACACGAGATATCTCTCCTGCGTCATCAACTTTTACAATGGTATCAGAATATCGGAAGGTATCAGAAATCGTTTCTTCAATATCCTTAATATTTTGTTGTATCATTAGCTTGAATGATTGGGGGATATTTTGATCCGAAATGACGTGGTAATATTCCAATGCTTCATCTAATTTTTTTTCAGCAACAAGGGTGGCGGCCTCGTTGAGCATATCTCTATATTTTCTATAATATTTATTATTAAAGATATTTCGAAAATCATAGGTTAAGCGAATAGGTTGTCTCAATGTGCGTCTTGGTTTAGGTGGGGGAGGGGGTGGCTCCTGGAGCTGTATAGTAATAGGGGGAGGAGCTTGTGTTTCAGGTTGTGTTTGTGGTAATTTATTATTTAGGTCTTCCTGGGGCTTAGTCATTATATTGTCAGGAGTTTGGGGAGCTTTAACGAGGATTGGTTTCCCTGTGATATCCTGAAAAAATCCATCGGATTGTTTGTAATCAAAATCTGTGCTATAGGGTTCTGGAATAAATGCGGGGTCAACATCTTTGTGATACTGAGATTTTGCTTCATCACGCATTGCATCTTCTTTTGTGTACGATTGGGCATGGCTTAAATCTTCATCCAGGACTTCTTCCAGGCTATGAAATTTGTCTTCTTCCTGGGGAGCTTCCAATACCTCACTATCCGGATAATATTGTCTTTTGTCTAAATCTTCTTTAGGAACTGATTTTTTTACTTTCTTTTTTACAACTTCTTCACCGACAGTGAAAAAATCTTCAGGCTTTTCTTCTTCAACATTTTTTGAAAGCTGGTCTTTGATATCTTTTAGAGATTTTTCGAAGTCTTCTAAGGACTTTTCAGACTCCTTTCTCTTTTCCTTTTCGTCATTTAGAAGGTCAACGAGTTTTGAAAAGCTCTCCATTTCTTTTTCCAGAGAATTACTGCGTTGATTAAGATCCCCGAGGGTGTCTAATTTGCTTCCAATTGATTCAAAGAGTTCAGTAAAATCCTTATCGGCACCAGAAGGAGTTCCTTCGAATTGAGCGAGAGCGTCATCTATTCTATCAAAATTCGTTTCTTTCAATTTATCAGCAAGGGAGTTTATCTTATCGAAGAAGTCATTACCCATAGGAATATTGTCCTGAGTTGTTTCATCAGGTTTTGCATCTAGGATTGATGGGTCAATGGGGTATTTAGGAAACATTCGATCACTGATATCTGTAATAGCTGCTGATTTGAGATTTTCGACATCGTCTTTGATATGTTCCATATCATCTTTTAACTTATCGACAGAGTGAAAGAAATTATCATCTATTTGTACTTCATGATCTTCTACGGATGGATTATAATCACCTGCTCCCTGAGGTAAGTCTGAGTTACCATTTTCTTGTTGGAAGAGAGTTCTGTCTATTTCATCGTTAGATAGTTCTGATGATGATTTTTGTGCTCTTGATTTTGATTTTGGTTTTACAGGAGGTGTTTGTGGGAAGATAGAATCGCTAATTTTACTTATAAATGCGGGTTTTAGATCTTCTATATTATCATTTAGGGATTCAATTTCTTCCGTGAGCTGGTGCATCATGTCAAAGAAATGATCATTGAGGTTAATATCACTGTCATTTACAGAGTTTACGAAGTCTCTCTCGTCCTTTGTCTGGAACAATTTTTCATTTCTAAAGTTTGCTCGACCTACTGAGACACCTTCAGCAAATAGCATTTTACTGATATTATCTGTCACTTTATCAATGGTGTAGTCGATGGCATCGGATAGCAGTTCTTCAGTGACAGCTTCTTTTTGGCCTATAGCAGAAATATTTTCCAGATTGACATTTTTTAGTGAAACACCTTCAATATTTGCATCATTAATATTTACATCTGGGGAGACCTGAGGAATATTTTGAGAAGGAGGCTTGTATTCCACGGGTTCGTATTCTATTTCAATTTCCTGTTGAGGATATGATACAGGAGGAAAGTTAAAAGATCCTTCAGAGCTTGTTTCTTGAGGGGTTTGAACCTGATCTATGTCTGTTTGTTGGGGTATGAATTGCTTTGCGACCTGGACGGTTTTTTTAATTTTCCCCATGACGTTGTTGATATTCTTTTCTATTTTGACTTTTACGACTTGTTGAATGCTTGATTGGCTTAATAGCTTTGAGTAGAGATTGACACCATCATCATAATCCCCTTTCTCTACGGACTTTTCAGCGGCTTTTAAAACTGCTTTTTGAGATGCACGGAGCTTTCCCTGGGCAATTTCATCTGTTTGGTAGGCTAGAAGTTTTTTATCTTTGCTCATATATTAATAATTAGAAATGTAGTATTCGGTGTAATTTATAATAAGTAATCCAAATATATTTGTATAACGGAAATTGATTTCAAACTTAAAATCGTTTTGTATAATTATCGTATTTTTAATATTGAATATTTAGATTCTGACGATAGTTTGAGGTTATTAATGGAAAATTAATTATTTGTTATTTCCACTCTCCTTCGAAAACAAATGTAGCTGAGCCTTTTAAGTATACATAATTGTCTTCATCCCATTTGAGATAGAGATCTCCTCCTTTGAGATGGTTTAGGATTTGTCTTTCTGATTTATTATTCAGGACACCAGCGACAAGGACTGCTGATGCACCAGTTCCACAGGCTAATGTTTCCCCTGAACCTCTCTCCCATGTTCTCTGGAAGACTTCTGTGGGGGATTTTATCTGTACAAATTCTACATTCACACGTTTTGGGAAGAGTGGGTGATTTTCTATGGTTGGGCCATATTTTTCAACAGGAAATTGATTGATATCTTCATCCAGAAAAATTACACAATGCGGATTTCCCATAGATACTGCAGTGAAACTGAAAGTTCTGTCATGGATAGTCAATTTCTCATTGATGACATTTCCAGAATATTGATTCATAGGGATTTTACTTGCTTCTAAGATAGGTTTCCCCATATTGATTTCAATTAAATCAGCTTTGCCATTATTTGGGGTAATATTAATTTTAAGAACACCTGCTCCAGTTTCAATATCAAATTGATCTTGTTTTATCATTCCTTTGTCATAAAGATATTTTGCAACACATCGTAATCCATTTCCACACATTTCTGACTGTGATCCATCAGCGTTATACATATCCATTTTAAAAGGTGCTTTCTCACTTGGTTTGATAAGAATCAGTCCATCAGATCCAACACCGAAATGTCTATCGCTTATTTTAATAGCCAGATCATTAGGATTATCAACAGTTTCTTCAAAACAATTAATATATACATAGTCATTTCCTATACCATGCATTTTTGTGAACTTCATTTTATTACTCCAATAATGATTCCTAGTATTATTTTCTTAAAATCTTTATACACTCTGGGTTTGCTTTGCCCGATTAATACATTCTTTGAGCATTTCCCGGGTAATTTCAATTTCATCTTTAAATATTTCCACATCCACTTTACGAAGTCCGTAGCGTAATTCCTCTAATTTATCATTGAGAGCGATACACCTGTCTTCTATTTCACTGATTTCATCCTGTTCGTCGTTCGATCCGTGTTCAAGAATAAGTGTTTTGCCTGTTAGAAACTCACTATTTAAATTATTTAAATTATCCAGAAGATCTTGATTTATAGTGTGTTCCTTATATTCCCGTTTTCCTTTGGTATTATTTCTTTTACTTAAGAAAATTATAAGAACTATTAGGAGTATTATTCCTATAGCAGATAAAATATAATAAATATATACTGGAAAGCTATTAATACTAGTATCACCTATTTTATTTTGAATGGAATTTCCATCGTCAACTTCGGTTAAGGCTTTTCGATATTTGTCCTTCAACTTGGGAT
Source organism: Spirochaetia bacterium UBA6919 (assembly GCA_002450905.1). Taxonomy (GTDB): domain Bacteria; phylum Spirochaetota; class UBA6919; order UBA6919; family UBA6919; genus UBA6919. The sequence continues at coordinate 32,163 of DKAT01000088.1, read as the reverse complement.
CATTTGTATATTCATATGCCTTTTCTAAGGCTGAACGAGCTTTTGAAAACTGCTGAATCTTGAAATAACTTATCCCTAAATGAAACCAGGCATCAGCATTTTTCTTATCTGTGGTATTAACTGCTATTTTTAAATGAGCTATAGCTGTTTGATAATCTTCTTTGACATAGGCTTGATATCCCTTCTCATAGTCAGGGGAAATAGGATAGACATAATTATTTGTTAATATTATACAAACAATAAAGAAAAATATACGGTACGTCATTTTTATATCACCAAATATAAAATTAATCTATTAATAATGTATAGAAAAATATTCTAATTATCAAGGAAATTATAGGCAAATAGTCTGGTTTTTTTTATTAAATTTGTAAAAAAAATTATCAGGAGATGACAGGATGTTGAAAGATTTTTTAATAGCACCAGGTCCAACCCCTGTGCCAAACGAAGTTTTATTGGAAATGGCGAAACCAATTTATCACCACAGAACTCCAAAGTTTAGTGAATTATTTTATGAGACCATCCAATTATTGAAATATTTGTATCAAACAAGCCATGATGTTTTTATTCTCGCATCCAGTGGGACAGGAGCAATGGAGGCATCGATCACTAATACTTTAAGCCCTGGAGATAAGGTCATTGTTATTCGAGGTGGTAAGTTTGGAGAGAGATGGGGAGAAATTGCCGAGGCATATGGAGTCTCACCAATATATTTGGATATTGAATGGGGTCATTCCGCATCTCCTTCGCAAGTTGAAGAATTGTTAAAAGAAAATAAAGATGTTAAAGCAGTATTCACACAGCATTCTGAGACCTCTACTGGAGCGATGTATGATATTAAAGGAATTGCAGAAGTTGTGGGAAAGACAAGTGCTCTAATGGTTGTGGATGGTATTACAGGTCTTGGGGTTTCTGAGTGCTTAACTGATAAATGGGGTATAGATATTTTAGTTTGTGGATCACAGAAATCATTGATGTTACCTCCTGGGCTTGGTTTCCTGTCGTTCTCAGAGAAGGCATGGAAGATGTATCATAGTTCCAATCTACCAAAATTTTACTTTGATTTGAAGAAGGAGAAGAAGGCTCAGGGAGATAAGACAACATCCTGGACTCCTGCGGTGAGCTTAATTATTGGATTGAATACTGCTTTGAAAATGATTAAGGATGAGGGATTGGAGAATGTAATTAGTCGCCATACCTATATTGCTGAAGCAGTGAGAGCAGGAGTAAAGTCTCTTAATTTGGAACTCTATGCTAAGAATCCAGCAAACTCTGTAACATCCATTAAGGTTCCAGAAGGTGTTGAGGGGGGTAAGATCCCTAAAATCATGCGTGATAAATATGGTGTAGCTATTGCTGGTGGTCAGGGGCATGTTAAGGGTAAGATATTTCGTATTGGTCATCTTGGATATATTGATAAATCAGATCTGGCAGTTGTTTTTCAAGCACTTGAATTTACTATGCGTGATCTGGGCTACTCATTTGAATGGGGTAGTTCCTATAAAGCTGTTCAGGAAAAGTTGTATATGGAATATAAGAATTATCCAACACGGTAAAATATACTATTTATATGAATAATAGTAAAAAACATTAAGTAAGGGTATTTTATAATACGATTCATAATAATTGATTACTATATTAGATAAGGATATAAATATGAAAAACACGATTCATATCTTAGTGACAGATCCTTTGTCTGAGGAGGGTATGCAAATTCTCTATAGGCAAAGTCAATTTAAAGTCACTGACCTTAGAAAATCTGTATCAGAAGATGAACTGATTAAAATAATACCCAAATATGATGCAATCATCATAAGAAGCGAAACTCGAGTAACAAAATCCGTTATTGATGCAGGAAAAAATCTTAAAATCATTGCAAGAGCAGGTGTAGGGATAGATAATGTTGATGTGGAATCCTCTACTGAAAAAGGGATTCTAGTTGTAAATGCTCCTGAAGGTAATACTATATCAACAGCTGAACAGACTATGACTCTTCTCCTTGGACTGATAAGGAAGACATCTTGGGCACATCATTCAATCCTTGATGGGAAATGGGATAGAAAGTTATTCAAAGGGATTCAGCTTTACGGAAAAGTACTTGGGGTAATTGGTCTTGGTAGAATTGGCAGAGAAGTCAGTAGCAGGGCTAAGGCCTTTGGGATGAATATTTTAGCCTTTGATCCATACCTATCTCAAGATCAGGTATCACAAATGGGAATCCGACTCGCATCTTTAGAAGAAATATACAGGGAATCTGATATTATAACCGTTCATACTCCTTTAACACCCAAGACAAAGGGCATGGTCACATCCAAAGAAATTGCAATGATGAAGGATGGAGTCTATCTAATTAATTGTGCTAGAGGTGGAATCTATGTTGAGGAGGATATCCTTGATAGTCTCAATAATGGAAAGATAGCTGGAGCAGCTTTCGATACTTTTGAAGTAGAACCACCCATAAATAATCCCCTTATAAATCATCCAAAGGTATTGTCAACACCACATCTTGGTGCAGCTACAACTGAAGCACAGATCAGTGTAGCAATTGAAACTTCTGAAGCTGTAGTTGACTTCTTTACAAAGGGAATAACAAGAAACTCCATTAATTTCCCTTCCATAACCCCTGAAATATATGAATCCAGCAAACCCTTTTTGACTCTCTGTGAAAAGATGGGATACCTTCTGGGGACACTTCGGGAAGGACATATGGAGGAATTGACAATAACATTTACATCTGAAATGCAAGAAAAACCAATTCACATTATGAAACTATCCGCTATCAAAGGATTTTTAGAACCTATCCTCTCCGAAAGAGTTAATTTCATCAATGCTCTAAACGTCGCAAAAGAACGGGGTATCCCTATCAAAGAGTCCATTACATCAACAGAATCTAATTTTCCTGAAATGATTACCCTCTCGGTAAAAACAGATAAGGGACTAAATGAAGTATCAGGAACAATTTATCATGACAAGGATCTTCGGATCATTTCGGTGAATGGCTACGAGTTTGAATTGGAGCCAGTTGGTGAATATCTGCTCGTGAAAAATAAGGATACACCTGGTGTTGTAGGAATAATTGGTACTATTCTTGGAAATCATCAAGTCAACATCGCTACGATGCAACTGGGTCGCAAAGAACGGGGCAAAGAAGCACTTATATTCATTCACATCGACGAAAAGATCTCTGACAAAACATTAAATGAAATTAAAAACCATTCTTCTATATTAGATGCGTGTTCAATATCATTTTAAGAATACAAACCAATCAATATATACTAATACTCATTTAAAAATGAAGTCATAAAATTAATATTGTCATGGTGGGCTCTCGAACCATGTTTCAAAGGATTTCAATTTTAGAGAATTATCAGTATATAATCATCAGATGTGCCCGGAGCCGGATTTGAACCGGCACAAGATTTCTCCCACTAGCCCCTCAAGCTAGCGTGTCTACCAATTCCACCACCCGGGCGTAGAATATTTATATTAATATATTATCTAAATCCAAAAAGTCAATTAAAACTTTTATTTCTATTAATATCTATAATTATAGCAATATCACTTCATTTAATAATAAACTGTCATAATAATTTATTCAGATGAAATTCATTAGATACAGAATAATTAAATAAAAATGATTCTAAAAATAATTGATTAAATCAAGATCACATATAAAATATTTAATATCACCCACAATTTTTCCGACATAATAAAAACACTCATAGCGAGAGGATTATATCCAAAATGAAATCTATTTTTGCATTATTATTTCTAATTATAATATTATTTATGATCTCTTGTTCATCAGAGAAAACTAATAAAACCTCTCCCAGAAAAGTACAGAACTATTTTGTCCGGTATTTTAAAGAAAAACATATTCAGCCAAATAATAAATTCAAACACATTCAAATGATTTTCAGGAAAGAAATCTTCGGTCTCCATGACGATATCCCGCAATCTCTGCAATCCATCGAAAAAGTGCATGGCAGTTTCTATAAAGTCTTTTATTTAACCCATGATAAAATCATTCGTTACGAATATTATAAAAATGGATATCTTCTCTCATACGCAGTTTATGAGTATGGCATGGCTAAATCAAGATTAGTAGGAAAGTTAATTAAAATATTATATTACGATGACAAAAAAAATCAAATCGCGTACGATGATATTTCCTATAATGAATTTGGAAGAGCAATTAAATCCACACGATACATTATGCCAGGCTCAAAATTATTAAATATTTTTTAGTTATAATAATTATTTATAGATCAAATCGTCTGTCATAATATAAATTCGCTTGTTATTATAGATTATGAATAATATTCAAACAATTATAAATTCTTTCAAATAAATTTTACATCCTATATTTTTTTTAGTTATTTTTAATCGATAATAATTTTTTTATAAATCAATTAATATTCCAATACTCTTTTAAAATTGTATAGTGGTTATCTAGTGTCATGGGAAATTGCTCAGCAATGTTCTTAAAGGATTTCCAATATAATAGATTTTAATAAATAATTTTTGGATAATGTCCAGAACAATATTCCAGTGAGGTGCCATATGGAAAACGATGATATAAAATCCAGTACGAAATTCACCTACTTCTCAAAAAAACCTTTAAACTGTCCCATTTGTGATACAGAATTCTTCAGAGAAGACTTATTTAGTGGCGGTGGGCGTCTCATTGCTGGTCAGTTGACTATGGATCTCCGAAGATTATACGAAGATAATAAAAAATATGGCACAATAATACCCTTGATCTATGCTGTTACCGTATGTCCTGAATGTTATTTTTCTGTCCTGTCAGAGGATTTCACCAATTCATTTAAATCCAAAGATAAATTAGAAGAAGCAACTACAAAGCGAATTGCTTTGATTAACGAACTGTTCCGAGGGATTAATTTTAGAGAAGAAAGAAATATTGAACACGGTCTATTAAGTTATATCCTGGCTGTGGATTGTTATAAACTCATAGAACCTCGATATATACCAACTATTAAAAAAGGTATTTGTTCTCTGAGAGCATCATGGCTGGCTGACGATATGGTTAAATATTATAACAACCCCATATTCAAAACAATTAGCGAGATCTTCTTTCGAAAAGCTGCAAAATATTATGGTATTGCTTTGGGACTGGCACAAAACGGGACTGAACCTGTTGATGGTACCCGATCTATAGGGCCAGACACAGATAGAAACTGGGGGTATGATGGTTTCCTCTATCTCGCAGGATATTTAAACTATAAATTATCTGATCAGGATCAAAATCTTGAAAGAAAAGGAAATACCCTTATTAAAGTTCGTAGAATCATGGGAAAATTATACGGAGGTGGAAGGGCAAGTAAAGACAAACCCACTATTATCTTAAACAATGCTAAAGATATATACGATGAAATCCGTGTAAAAGTGACTGACATTGAATCACAACTAGGAAAATCCTTGGAATAAATATTTTAGGATATAATAATGCCTCTAACTGAAGAGATGATAAGAAATCTGGATCTATTATTCGAACCAGTAGGATTTGAAGGTTTACCAGACAGTGAAAAAAATACTTCTCTCCTTGATTCGCATCATGAAACTATAGAGAATGATAATCAAGACCAACAACTTGAGCTAGACGATGATATCCAGGCTCTCTTGGATTTAAAACCTGAAACAGTAGATACACCACAACAAGATGAAGATGTATCCCAATTGGATGACGAAGAAGAGGAATTTGGATTTCTCGATGCACCTGTTAATAAATCTACCATAAAATCAAGATATGCTTCCAAACAACAAGAACAGTCGGCAGACATAATAATTCCAGTCGAAAATAATACAATTACCAAAAATATAACTTTCAATCAAACAATCAGCAAAGACAGAATCAATGAAATCTTCTTATCCTTTGGAGACGATCCGGAAAATGATGATTATGAAGAATACTCTTATCTTGATGGAGAAAAAAAATCCAATTCCCGTTTAATGAGTCGCGTGAGACAACCTGTCGAAAAAGAAATTGAACAAGTTGAAAATAATACTATCCCTCAAAATATTAAGTTCAATATAAATATTTCTCAAAAAAGTTTATCCCTCCTACTTGTTAGTATTGGTGAAATAAATGAAGAAATAACAGAAAAATCACAAAAAACCTCCTATTTGGAAGAGCAGGCTAAATCCAATTCAAGACTCATGAGCCGTATTAAACAAGTAGAGCAAAAAGAAATACAGTCAATAGAAAATAATACTATCCCTAAAAATATTTTATTTAATTTGTCAATACCTTCAGAAAAAATAAAAACTATTTTCAAATCCATTGGGGAGTAACAAAAATTATTTCATTCAAATAATAAATATATCTGTATTGATTTGTTTATCAGTCCTAATAAAAAAATTTCAGGATCTCATCAGTCACAAAATATGAGAAAACACTGTTTTCCATTTATATATCCAGAATGTAAATCTTGTACTCTCAATAAAATTGCTGGTATCAGTGAAGAAATATTTTCTAATATTCGTAATGTTGCCCGAATCTTAAATGAAGACGGCTCAGTCCTAATAACTGGAGAATCTGGAACAGGTAAAGAATTATTTGCAAATGCCCTCCATTTCAGTGAATGCTGTAAAAGAAAAAATGCCCCCTTCGTCGCTAAAAATTGTGCTGGATTAGAAAGCTCCATGCTAATAAATGAACTTTTTGGACATGAAAAGGGCGCGTTTACAGGAGCTTTACTTCAGGGAAAAATTGGTCTTTTTGAAGCAGCTCAGGGTGGGACTCTCTTTCTGGATGAAATAGGCGATATATCAATGGATATGCAGGTAGCACAACTCCGTGCAATTGAAGAAAAAAAATTATATCGTCTTGGCAGTACTAAAGAAAAAAAGCTAAATGTTCGTATTATTGCTGCTACAAATAAAGATCTCTCACGAATGATCAGAGAAAAAAGATTCAGAGAGGATTTGTACTATCGTCTGATGTTTATAACTTGAATATCTTATCCCTTCAAAAAAGAAAAAATGATATCATTCCCATAGCACTATATCTGTTAAATAAACTCTCACAACGAGATAATGTCACAGAATATCAGATAAATTCAAAAGTGATGAAAATCATGACTCAATACACATGGACAGGAAATATCAGAGAATTAAAAAATTATCTCCTCAGAGAAATATCCTATCTTCCCGAAAATCAACTAGAAATTCACAATATCCCAAATGATTTACTTCCTCCAAAAGAAAATGAGAATTTGATTCAAAATACACAAAATTCAAATAATTCAATAGAATATCAAAATATTAAATTAAAACCCCTTTGGGAAATTGAAAGAAACGCCATAATCACTACCCTCAAATATTTTAATGGCAATCGAAATCATACTGCTCAGCTACTTCAGATTTCAAGAAATACTTTATATAGAAAAATACATGAGTATAATATAAATATTAATATGATAGATAAATAAATGGTAAAATAGCTTATATAAACTATTTTTTTATGAAGATTGATTAATTATAATTCTTTTTTTTCTATAATTTCTTATATTTTTGGGGTTATGTGTAATTGAAATTATCATTTTGGGGATACTATGAAAAAAATTGAAGCAATCATTCAGCCAGTAAAATTAGAATCTGTCAAAGAAGCTCTTTCAGAAGTCGATGTTACCCGCATGACGGTAAGTGATGTTCAGGGGTTTGGTCGTCAAAAAGGGCATACTGAAATATTTCGTGGTCAGGAATACGAAATTACTTTTCTTAGAAAGGTTAAACTGGAAATAATTGTTAATGACGAATATGTTGAACCTGCTGTAGAAGCAATTATAAAAGGTGCAAGATCGGAGGGTGGTGGAAAAATCGGTGATGGAAAAATATTTGTATTACCGGTTGATGATTGTATTCGTATTCGTACGGGTGAACGGGGTGTGGAGGCAATTTAATTTGTTCTGCTAATTACTCTTTGATTTTGAAAAACTGGGGGTATGGTCTAAGTTTAGTTTGGTTCCTTTAATTTCACTTTCCAGTTGATCTGTTCCCAATATAATAGGATTTTTTGGATTGCTTCCAGGAGAGATTTTCATCCCGATAGGTACTATGTATAACTGACCGGAATGGGGATCTCTAAAAAATGTGATCTGATTTTCTGGGATCTGGGCAGTTAATTTCCTCCAACCTGTAAAATATATTTCCCCTAACACCAGTTCAAAATATCTCCATTTCCCTTCCTGAAAAACAAATGATACCTGCTCTCCACCAGAATTCCCCTTAATCCATAGAGTTATATAATATCCTTTTTTATGTTTATAATACCCAACAGGAAAATATATTAGTAGATGTCTATTTTTATGAATATTATAAGGAATATTTAACAATAAATAATTCTTATTATTTTTCCAGACTAGATATCCTTTGTCATGTTCTTTAATTTGAGATATGGATTTAGGATTAACCCTGTTATTATTAAATGTGAAATGCCAATGACGTGGATACCCATTTTCCATATCTGCGTGGGTTTCATAGGGATTTATATATCGATTGGTAAAGTTCTTCTGATAATTATATACAGTATATTCCGCTGTGAAGAGAGTGAAAGATGGTGGAGAGGTCTCATTTTTTTTATGAATACGTATTTTTGTAAGTTCAAGAGGATACTTACCATATAATTTCAAATGACTACCTTTTATAAGATTGATAGAGACTTTCTCCCATTTATATGCTTTTTTTATAAGAATAGGATATCTTACCAGCAATCCATTAGGATATCTAAAATATAGAGAAATAGTTATATGGTGATCGCTTCCAAATAGCCAAAAATCCATAGATTTAGCCCAAAGTGGCAAGAGCATTTTTTTCTTGGGACGAAAGTCGACAAACATGAAATAAGGATTTTTAAATCGGGCAGATATTAAATAAACAGGTTTTCGAACAAGAGGGGCATAGATACTATTAATAACTCTTTCTTCTGTTTCAAAATATATACTTTTCTTCATTCCTGTGTATTTTGATGTTGTTTGAATAAAATCATCTGTAGAAAACCTCAATATTTGAGCCTTATATACCCGACTAGTGACTGGATCAATAAAATGGGTTTTAGGGTTTGCATAAAACTTCTTCATAACTTTCTTATCTTTAAAGTAATAGCCAGTGCCAAGCCTTGTGGAACCCCTGCTAGACATAGTGACTACCAAGATTAAAATGATAAGTAATCGAATGGATAGAAATTTATCTTTTAATAGATATTTAAAATAACTATACATCATAATCTATACCTGGGATTGATCCATTAAAGGAACATCAGTTGATTCATCCGAAATATTTTGTCTCCTGCTGAAAAAATAAAATAAAATCAAGCCTGACAAGATCATAAAAATTGAAAATGATATACTGTATAAATAAATTTGTGATTTTCTAATATTATAAGTATTTTTAAGGTAGGCAATAAATAGTTTGCCATAATATTTTCGCCCATCAATCATGTCTTTATGATATATAATATATGATCCTTTCTTTATGAGTTTAGATTTCATTTGTCCCACGGTCGTAATGAGATCATTGACACTAATAAGTAATCCAGGAGCATCCTCTCGTTTCCCCATGAGAATAGGATAAAAGACATTATTTTTCATAGTACTTATTTGATAAATCGCCAGGGAAGGTTCTTTTGTAAATTGACTTTGAAATATGAACTTGAGAGCAAGATTCTTATCATCCAGTTGGTTGTTGGAGAGAATATCAATGGCCCTTTCACTTAATTGATCAGACTGGCTGAGTATCATCTGATTTATGTTATTCTGTTCTTTGTGTTCTATAATCATCGCACCGATATATGAAAATGCTAATAAGCTAATAGATAATAATATAAAATGTCGTATAAATGTTTTTTTTCTCATATGATTTCTCTCAATGGACATCGACGAATTATTTAAAAACTTTATTGATTCCATTTAAAATAGAAAATAACTCATTATATTTTACATCATTGCGAAAATAATTTAAGAGATTTTATGGGAAACAGGATTAACAAAACGTATTGTATTATTGGAAGTGGTCCATCGGGATTAGCAATGGCTAAAAATCTCAAAATAGCAGGGATTCCCTTCGATGTATATGAATCATCTTCGGATATAGGAGGTTTATGGAACTATAATAATCCCCTGAGTGCCTTATATAAATCAACACACCTAATCTCCTCAAAAAAAATGACTGAGTATAAGAATTTCCCAATGCCTGATAGCTATCCTGATTATCCATCTCATATCTTAGCCTATGAATATTTAAAATCATACGCACAGCACTATCAATTATACAGTCATATTAAATTGAATACTAAAGTAGAGAAGGTTATTAAAAGTGATGATTTGTGGATTGTTATTACGGATAAAGAAATAGAAAAAAAATATCAAGGAGTTATTCTTGCCAGTGGATATAACTGGGATCCTCGATACCCTGATTATAAGGGTGACTTTGATGGAGAAATCATTCACTCATTTTACTATAACGAGCCGCAGATATTTAAAAACAAACGGGTACTTATAGTAGGAGCAGGGAATTCAGGGTGTGATATCGCTGTGGAAGCCTGTTTAACAGCTGACAAAACATATCATAGTATGAGAAGGGCATATCACTATATCCCAAAATATATTTTCGGACAACCAGCAGATGTCTTTGGAGAGACCACAGTAAAACTGGGTGCACCACTATTTATCAGACAATTGATATCCAAATTGATTTTAAAGCTGTACCAGGGAGACCCCCAGCAATATGGCTTACCCAAACCGGATCACAATATCTTTGAAACCCATCCAATTATTAATTCTAAAATATTTTATCATCTGGGACACGGAGACATCATTCCTAAACCAGATATCAGAGAACTTCGGGGAAAGAAAGTTCTTTTCAGTGATAATTCCGAGGTAGAAATCGATATCATAATCTATTCCACAGGCTATAAAGTTTCTTTTCCATATTTGGATCCATCTGTCATACAATTAAAAGATGGTTATCCTGAATTCTTTTTACATATCTTTCATCCAAACGAGGAGAATTTATTTGCGATGGGACTTGTTCAACCGGATAGTGGGGTATGGTGGATGCTGGATACCCAGGCACAACTTATATTGCAGGTTATCAAAACAAAAGAATTGTCACCTGAAAAATATAATAAGTTTATCAATGCTAAGAAGAATACCCAATACGATCTTGGAAAAGGACTTCGATATATCAAATCTCCCAGACACGTCTATGAGGTGGATCATCATTCATATAATAAACTACTCAACAAATGGATAAAGACTCTTAAGATTCAGTAATTTTGTTAAATCCATAAATTAATCACAAAACATCAAATACTAAACTGTATTTAACAATGATTTCATATTTCAACATAATAAACAAGAAAATCCTTTTTATACTCAACCAAAAAATATCACTCAAGGGAAAAATATGGGAAAAGTATGGGAAAATCTATTGAGCTAACAAAAATGATTAGTCAATTATTTTCCATCTAAAAATCTATCGTAGGGCAAGCCTTTAGCCTTGCATCATTCCAAATCACAATGATTCCTGATTAAAACATGACATAATCAATTGATTACTTGCTATATAAATCTAATTAAATCGCTTAAATTTTTTACGTAATTTATATCGTACAACAATAGCTGTAATATTGAGTAGAAAGGTTAATACCAGTAATACTAATACAGTAGCATAAAGAATCGGTAGAGTAGCAGACACATCCGGAGACTGGGTCGATAACACATAAATATGATACCCTAGTTCCATAAATTGATCATTTAAAGCACTGGGACGATAGGGCAGGAAATAAGACACACCCGTATATAAAATAGGTGCCACCTCCCCAGCTCCCCGACTGACAGCAAGAATACTACCAGTAAGAATACCTGAAATTGAGTTTGGTAAAACTAATTTGAATATAGTTTGAAATTTTGTTGCTCCCAAAGCATAGCTAGCCTCTCGAATATCTTTTGGTATACTGCTTAATGCTTCTTCAGTTGAGACAATAACTACAGGAAGAGTAAGAAGTGCCAGAGTCAATGCTGCCCAAACAATTGCCGGTTTTCCAAATATCAATTGGTTGTCAAAAAAATAACCATCTATACCCTTCCCAATAAATTGAATAAAAAATCCAAGTCCAAATAATCCAAATATAATGGAAGGCACCCCTGCTAAATTATTAACTGCAAGCCGTATTATTCTTGTTAACCAGTTATTATTCGCGTACTCATGAAGATAAATGGCTGTTATTACACCAATTGGAACTACTGCAATTATCATAATGAATACAAGAAAGACAGTCCCAAAGATAGCTGGGAAAATCCCACCCTCTTTCATTCCACCGGATGGAGCATTTGAAAGAAAGTGAAATATAGACACATATTTATAATCTATAGACTTAAAAAGGGCTTTAATTTCGTCATATTCCTTCGAGGATATATTTTCTTTTAACAAGTATATCGATTGTTTTTCATCGAATTGATAAGCAGATAAAAATATTTTTTTATCTTCAGTTTTTGAAGTTAATTTAGGAAGAAGGTCTCGATTATAATCATGAATTTTAATTTCTTTTGGCACAATTCCAAAGAAGATTTGAGTTCCATTATAGACTATATCACCTAATATCACCCATAAAATAACAAGTATTGATAAAGTAGCTAAAAAACTTCCTGCAGACGTCAGATTTAAATATTTTCTAAAATCATCCTTGGTATAGTTCATACTGAAATTCTCCCTATTTCGTACCAGACAATTGTTTTTTCAATCGATGTACTACTATATCACCCAGATAATTAAGTGCAAATGTAAATATAAAGAGCATTGATCCAAGGAAAAATAATACTGTATAGTGGGTATCTCCGGGAACTTTATTACCAAATTTATCAATTGAGGGATGAATAACTTCTCCTAATTCTGCAGCAATAGTAGCTGAAATGGTTCTTAGAGAATCAGCAAAATTAGCTGAAAGAATTGATGCGTTTCCACTGGCCATTAAAACAATCATTGTTTCACCTACAGCCCGGCCAAACCCAAGAACTATAGCAGCAAAAATACCTGGTAATACCGATGGAAAAACAACTCTCCACGTAGTCTGCATAGGATTTGCTCCAAGAGCAAGGGAAGCTTCTTTATATGATTTGGGAACAGTATTAAATGCATCCTCAGCGATAGTATAAATAATTGGAATAACTGCTATGCCAAGTGCAATGCCTGCTGTAAAACCATTGAGACGATACTGAAATCCAAAAGCGTTTTGAAACCATGTTGCCATAACCATGAGAGCAAAAAATCCAAGGACTACAGAAGGGATTCCTGCTAATAATTCAATCATTGGTTTTACTGTTTCACGAAACCACGGGCTTGCAAACTGAGAAGTATAGATAGCAGCGAGAATAGCCAGGGGTGCCGCAAATAGAATTCCTACAATAGTGGCTTTAATACTTCCTACTATTAAGGGTAGAACACTGAATTTCGGGGTATCTGAAACGGGTTGCCAAATGAAAACGGGAATTGGATCTTCTCTATCTGGGAAAACTTGTGGTAGAAAGAGTTTTTCAATACTTGCACTTTCCTGGACTTTATTATCTGTGAAAATAGGAAGGGCTTCTTTAGCTATAAATATAAATATTAAGAAAATAGTCACTACAGCAGTAAGAGCTATTGCAGTTACAACAAAATGGAATATTTTATCAATGTAACCCTGGTATTTTATATTTCTGGAAGATTTACTAATGGTTTTATTATCTGCTTCAGGACTAGTTAATTTCATTTAATATCCTTTAAAAATTACTTCATCTCCATTATATTTATAACAATTATAATTATAACAGAGAAGAAGCTTAATTTTATTTGACTAGAGGGTAATACCCAACATTTGTGACAATTTTTTGTCCTTCATTATTTAAAATCCAATCTATATATTTTTTTATCTGAGAATTATTAAGTTTTTCTTCTGTTGTATAAATATAAAGATATCTTGTTAGAGGATAAGTTCTTGATTTAATATTCTCATCTGTTGGAGCAACTGCCTTGTCAGTATCTTTTTCTTTAATTTTAAGAGGAAAAACACCTTCAGCATATGCTTTTCCACCATATCCAATACCATTTGGATCTTTAGCGATGGCATTTACAATAGCAGAAGTACCAGGGAGGGTTTGGACTGATTGAGAAAAATCTTTTTTCTTTAGAACATGTTCTTTAAAGAACTCATAAGTTCCAGAACTGTTATCACGGCTGTATACAATGATTTTTGCATCTTTTCCACCAACTTGCTTCCAGTTTGTAATTTTACCACGGAAGATTTGGCTGAGCTGGTTGAAGGAGAGTTCTTTTACCAGATTATTTTTATTGACATAGACAGATAATCCATCAATTGCAGACTTGATTTCTTTTAATTTCCAACCTTTGGATTCAATTTTTTTTATTTCTTTCTTTTTCATAGGGCGACTGGCATTTGCAAGTTCGGTTTGACCATTGATGAGAGCGGCAATCCCTATGCCACTTCCACCACCTGTTACCTGAATAGTTACATCTTTATTATCTTTCATATAGTTTTCAGCCCATTTTTGGCCCAAAATAACCATTGTATCTGAGCCTTTAACAGTAATAGAGCCAGATGAAGAGGTATTTTTTTGTTTGGCTTCTTTATTTTCAGACTTATTTTCTTGTGCCGAAGATTTTTGATCACTAGGCATTCTAACACAATAAGTCAATGGGAATGTGAATAGGAATGTTAAGAGAGTAATTTTTAGCATATTATCCCATAATTTTGGTAGATGAGATATTTTTTTCATGTATGTCTCCTTTTTTAATATTAATTTGGGAATAATTTACTGATGGGATATTAAAAATATATTACAAAATTATTAATTATTTGTTACATAATATTATTCATTTATCAATACTTTATTTATAGTCTATTCTGTTTAAATATTGGTAATATAATTTATTTTTATATTCTTTTATAACCTAATCAATATAGCATAAAATATTTAATATGTATAGTATAAAATATAAAAATAGTGTTTATGGGAAGATAAATATATATTAAGGAAATGAAACTTAGGTCTTTATAAAAAAAAATTAGAAATAGGAAAATATATATTGACTAATTAGCAATTCTTTATTAAATTAAAGCATATAATATGTATAAAGTATTCTGATGATATAATATTTTTGAAATTGAATAATCATTTATTGGAATAATTTGTTATTTGGAGTTATTAAATTGTGATTATAGATATATTAACAGTTATTATTTTTATATTTCTCTCCCTTGCATTTGTATTTGGATCCTTGTTTGTCAGCGGAATTATTCGTCCCCATAAGCCAAATCAATTAAAAAATAGTGTTTATGAGTGTGGTGAGCCTCCGATAGGTTCTGGATGGCTTAATTATAATATGAGGTTTACCCTGATCGCCCTTATATTCGTTATATTTGATATTGAAATCGCTTTTATATATCCTGTAGCAATAGTTTTTAAAACATGGATTTCTCAGAATCTTGGTGCAGTAGCTCTTTTTGAAATATTATTTTTTATTGGTATTCTTCTGATCGGCTTAATTTATGTTTGGATCAAAAAAGATCTTGAATGGGCAAAAGATTTTCAAAGAGAAGGTAAAGAAGCCATTATGTCCTTTGCGAAGAAACTTCCTCCCAAAGGGCGTGATGTTTGATACTATATATATAATTTATAGTAAAGGGTGATTTGATAGGGAGAAATTGTTTTCATCCTTCCAAAATGATAATATTTATCTTGAGAATTTGAACAGGATATAATGTTGTCTTGATGTCTGTGTAAATGATTTGAGGATATGCGGTTGTATGTGAAGATTGTTGGGTATCCTTGGGAAGTCATTGTATTCTCGCGATAATTCAAATCATTAAGGGTCTTAAAAACCTTCTCTCATGGTAAATTAAGTAAATAATATCCATTAGGTGGGGTATATGATTAATATACATCAAAAATTAGATCAAAATATTTTTTTTACAACTATAGATGGTATGCTCAATTGGGCAAGAGAAAATTCTTTATGGTTCTATTTGTTTGGGCTGGCCTGTTGCTCGATTGAGATGATGCAGGCGGCTGGTCCCAGATCTGATCTTGAAAGATTTGGTATTGCTCCTCGTGCTACACCCAGGCAGTCTGATTTAATGTTTGTGGCTGGTACTTTGACTTACAAGATGGCGAAAAGAATTAAACTGTTATATGAGCAGATGGCTGAACCGAGGTATGTGATCTCTATGGGGAGTTGTGCTAATTGTGGTGGGCTCTTTTCAAAGGGGTATTCGGTTGTTAAGGGTGTGGATCAGATTATACCTGTGGATTTGTATGTCCCTGGTTGTCCTCCAAGGCCTGAGGCGTTGTTAGATGGAATCTATCAACTTAAGGAGAAGGTTCAGAGAGAAGGGTACTTGAGAAAGCAAAGTGATACAGGAAATAATCTTATTATAGGAACAAGAGATTATAGTGTTAATAATGTTCCAGTGAAGTAATCGATAATTTAATACATGGATTGATAGATGCAAGCTGTTGATAATATAGTAGAAGAGAAAAATAATTTTATACTTTCCAATCTTATACAGGTCTTGGGTGATCAAAAGGTGTTTAGTCATTTGTCTCAGATTATGCCCTCGATTGAAATTCATCCAGAATACATTTATGAGGCAGTTTCTCGGGTAAAGAACTTATTAAAATTGTCTTATTTGGACTCAATCAGTGGTTTGGATTTGCAAACTTACAAAGGCCCAGAGGCTAATCGGGAAGAAGTGCCATGGAAAGATTTCTATGCTAATGAGACAAGGCTATTCATGGTTGTGTATCATTTCGCTTCTACTGAGATTGATTGGGATCTTGTGCTGAAAGTGGTTATACCAGAAGGTAATTTAAAGGTTAAATCGATTGATACTTTGTACGGAAATGCCAACTGGCTTGAAAGAGAAGCTTATGATCTTTATGGGATTATCTTTGAAAATTCTCATGATCTCAGAAGAATACTTCTCCCAGAGGATTGGGAGGGTCATCCCATGAGAAAAGATTTTGTAGAAAAGGATTTCTATGATGGAGTTCCGACAACGAGGTCTGACGTAATGTCTAATTTTATCCAGTTATCAAAAGACCTTTATGATGAGCTTCAAAAAGAAGATGAATGATCCAATCTTGATGTGGTAAGAGTATCAGAGTATTTTAATATAGTTATCTCTCTATAGAAAACTATTTAATTTGAGAATGAAGGTTAATAATGATAAATCAGAATCAAGAACATCGTGGTTTAAAGTTATCACAAAATGAATTAGATCAATATCTCTTCCATAACCCTATTACCGATGAGATGGAATTAAATATGGGTCCTCAGCACCCTTCTACTCATGGTATCATTAGATTAGTGTTGAAAACCGATGGTGAGATTGTAACCCGGGTTATACCAGACATTGGATATCTCCATAGATCTATAGAGAAAATTGGTGAAATGGGGAATTATATAGATTTTATGCCCTATACAGATCGCATAGATTATGTATCCGCTATGCACGCTAATTGTGGATATGCTATGGCTGTTGAGAAGCTGGCTGGTATTGAAGTTCCCCCAAGAGCTGAATATATAAGGGTGATTGTGCAGGAGTTTAATCGGATTATAAGTCATATTATTGCGGCGGGCACTTATGCTTTGGATATGGGGGGATTTACTCCCTTTGTATATCTATTAAGAGAACGGGAGAGAATGAATGATCTCCTAGAATCGGTATGTGGAGCACGTCTAACCTATAACTATATTTGGATAGGTGGGGTGAGTCAAGATCTTCCGCCAGGATTTATTGAAAAATCCCTATCCTATTTAGATCATTTTGATAAAGTTGTCGACGAGTTTGATCGGCTCAATAGTTTTAATAAAATATTTGTAAAAAGACTTGCAAACGTTGCTGTAGTGAATAAAGAGAAAGCATTAAATTTTGGATTGGTTGGACCCAACCTGCGTGGAAGTGGAGTAAACTGGGATATCCGTAAGAATAGACCCTATTCTGTGTATCCTAATTTTGATTTTGATGTTCCAGTAGGGCAGGGATGGAAAGGAACAGTTGGGGATTGTTATGATCGTTATTACTGTAGAGTGTTGGAAATGAAAGAATCGAGTAAGATCCTTCGTCAGGCGTTAAAACAGATACCTGACGGCGAAATTCGATCGAAGATGCCTAAAAAACTCAGACCTCCTGTTGGGGAAATGACTTCTCATGTGGAATCATCAAGAGGTGATATGATGTATTATATTATGTCCGATGGTACTGATAAACCCTATCGAGTCAGAGCACGGACAGGATCATTTAATGCGATGACGATTTTAGAAGATGTAGGTCCAGGACTGTTTATAGCCGATTTGGTTTCGTTCTTTGCAAGTCTGGATGTAGTTGCACCAGAAACGGATCGATGAGTATCGTCTGTTATAGATGAATTTGAGATATAATCAATAAATATTTTTTGACTTGATAACTAATATGTACTTATTATACTCTTAAATAACATCCTACAAACAATTTTTTGTTATATTAGAATAACCTCGACTTCTAATTGATTGTAAAATTATCCGAAATTCATTTCTATATGGATTTTAATATATAAATAGCAAAGCTTAAAGGGATTCGTTCAGAATACTGTGAAAAGAAACACAATCGGAACTGGATTTTTTGATTCCGATACTGATTAGTTATAAAAGAATTGATTAGACTTTAATTTGAAATAATTTTAAAATATTATAGTTTTGATAAAATGATTAGGAATTGTTATGAAAAATATTATTGATTCTCTTGCTCAAAAAGGGGGTCTCCTAGAAGGGATGAGTTCTGATCTGTTATCCATCCTGTTTATATTTGTAATAGCTGCGATACTCTTGGGATTTATATCGCTCTTCGCTGGAGTGACTTCTATAGTTGAAAGAAAGATAGCCGGACGGATGCAAAGTCGTATTGGACCTAATAAAGTATGGTTCAGAGGTTTCTTTCAGTTTTTAGCAGATGGAGTTAAGTCTTTTGAGAAAGAAGATATCGTTCCTGATTTAGCAGACAAGCCATTGTTTTTAATAGCACCGTATATAGTCTTTGCTGGGATGTTTGGGACACTCGTTGTATTACCCTTTGGAAGTACTCTGATTTCAGCGGATTTGAATATTGGCATAGTATATTTATTTGCAATTGCATCGTTTAATGTCATAGGGATATTAATGGCGGGATGGGCCTCTAATAATAAATGGTCTCTCATTGGGGGAATCAGGGCTGTGGCTCAAATCGTCAGCTATGAGATTCCTACAAGTCTTGCGGCATTAAGCGTGATATTACTTGTGGGATCATTATCCATGCAATCGATTATACAAAGTCAGGGGGCTATGCCATGGCAGTGGAACTTAACCAATAATCCTTTCACGTGTGTGGCGTTTTTTATCCTTTTCATAACACTTTTGGCAGAAGGAAATCGTGTGCCCTTTGATATCCCTGAAGCGGAATCTGAGCTTGTGAGTGGATATAATACTGAGTATAGTGGCTTGCGATTTTTATTATTTTTCTTTGCTGAGTGGGCAAATATTTATGTTATGAGTGCGATAATCACTACGTTATTTCTTGGGGGCTGGCAGTCTCCATGGAATATGTCTATAATTTTATTTGAGCATTCTATAGAAATCACAGGAGTTATATTGTTTTTTGCAAAATCATTAGTCATCACCTTTGTGATCATCTGGGTTCGATGGACTCTTCCACGACTTCGGGTGGATCAACTGATGATCGCTTGCTGGAAGTATTTCATCCCCATTTCCCTGTTTAATTTATTAGGGATTCTGGTTTGGATGGTTGTTTTCCCCAAGGGATCGATGACTGTTTCTCTGGTGATCAGTCTATTATTGGCTATGGTTTTTGTATATTTCCTCTATAAAGTGATTTATGTAAACTTAATCAGGATGAAAGCAGAAATTGGGTTATAAAAATGACAGCAATAAGAAGTTATTTTCACAATATATATGAAGCTATCTATACTATTTTTGATGGGATGAGTATCACGTTTTCTTATTTATTCCAGAAACCGATTACCATTGAATATCCCAACCGACTGAAACAATCGGTACAGGATATGCTTCCCCCTAACTACCGGGGATTTTTACAGGTGAATCATAGTACGTGCACGACGTGTGAAGCTTGTGCGAAAGCCTGTCCTATTGATTGTATTGTTATGGATGGGGTGAAAACGGGCGATCGAAAGGGTAAAGCTCCGTATTATTTTTTTATTGACCTTTCCAAATGCATGTTTTGTGGGTTATGTCTTCCCCCTTGTCCTACAGATCCACCTTCTATCTATTTTACAAAAGAATTTGAGGGTTCTACAGTTAAGCAGGAAGGGATGGTATTTAGTTATGTCCCTAAGGAAGTTGCAAAGGAATATATTATGATTGCTAAGGAACTGGCTAAGGAGAAGTTGAAAGAGAAACAGGCTAAGGCGGCGAATGGCAAGGCTGATGATAAGGAATCGGAGGATGGGGAATAATTATGGATATAAAAGAGATTTTGGTACTGTCCTTAGGGGTAATCACCATTTTATCAGCGGTTTATATATCTTTTTCAAGGAATCTCATTTATAGTGCTTTCATGTTACTTGTAACATTATGTGGAGTTGCTGGATTATATGGATTATTATCAGCGGATTTTCTTGCTGGGATTCAAATATTAATTTACGTTGGCGGGATATTGATCCTTATTGTATTTGCGGTTATGTTAACTCAAAATATTTCGGAAGGCAAGAAGAGTAATCCATCGCGTTTCCCGTTGGTTTCTCTTGTAATTGGGATCGTGTTTTTAGGGGGGATGGGTTATTTTATCTGGAGATTTCCCTGGAATAATGGGTATTTTAGTTTCAAACCGATTACAACGGATTTAGGTAATGCTCTATTAAAGGAATATTTACTGCCGTTTGAAGTGATATCGATATTATTGTTAGTCGGATTGATTGGAGCTTTGACGATTGCTCGTGTTAGTTTGGGAAATAAAAATAAATTAACTAAGGATGATGAAATATGATTTTTTCGTTACCGACATTTTTAACGATTGGGGCGGTTTTATTTATACTTGGACTCTATATTGTCATGGTAAGGAAAAATATGATTGCTATCTTAATGGGTATTGAATTGATACTTAACGGGTGTGCTCTTAATTTTGCGGCATTTGCATTTTTTAATAAAAATCATATTGATGGGCAGGTGATGGTATTATTTATAATTGTATTAGCGGCATTGGAAGCTGTTGTAGCATTTGCAATTATTCTTTCCATATTTAGGTATTTTAAGACAGTTTCAATTGATAGAGCGACCTCTCTTAAAGATTGATGAAACTAGTATATAAACTGGAGAAATTATGAATTTGTCTTTACTGATCCCCTTATTTCCTATGTTCGGTGCTTTGATTTGGGGATTGCTCACATTTTCCAAGAATAAGAATGTTAGAACTATTGTTAGTTACGGTGCTCCAGGGGTTGTGTTTCTTTCATTCCTTATTGGATTATATTATTTTATTCAGTTATTAGGTTTACCAGAGGCAGGAAGATCCATCCATGAAGTAATTATCCCCTGGATTAGAGTCAAACCTTTTTTAGTGAACATAGGATTTCAGATTGACCAGCTATCCATTGTCATGATATTGATTGTGACATTCGTTTCGTTCTTGATCCATGTATATTCGATAGGATATATGTGGGAAGATGGGAGTTTCAGCCGATTTTTCTCATATTTAAATCTGTTTACTGCTATGATGCTTATTTTGGTGATAGGGGATAATCTGCTTCTCATGTTTGTTGGATGGGAAGGGGTTGGTTTGTGTTCATTTCTCCTTATTGGATATTGGTATAAAGAGATTACGAATGCAGAAGCTGGGATGAAAGCATTTATTGTAAACCGGGTTGGGGATTTTGCCTTTATTTGCGGGATGTTTCTCATGTTCTGGATATTGGGAAGTGCTACAAATAACTATTCCTTTGATTTTAAAAATATTAATTCCATGGCTCAGGCACTTTCACAGCAAACTATATTTGGTTTTAAGGCAGTTGAGGTTGTTGCTATATTATTATTTATTGGGGCTACGGGTAAATCCGCTCAGATCCCCCTACATGTATGGCTACCCGATGCGATGGCGGGTCCTACCCCTGTTTCTGCTCTGATCCATGCAGCGACTATGGTTACTGCAGGGGTGTTTATGATTGGACGACTGGGGGATATATTTGCACTTGCTCCGTGGACGTTGAGTGTGATTGCTATAATTGGTGTAGTAACGTCCTTTTTTGCAGCCACTATAGCTATTTCTCAGAATGATATTAAAAAAGTCCTTGCGTATTCTACTGTATCGCAGTTGGGTTATATGTTTTTAGCGATGGGGGTTGGGGCTTACAGTGCTGGGATATTCCATTTGATGACTCACGCATTTTTTAAGGCATTGTTATTTCTGGGATCTGGCTCTGTTATTATGGGAATGCACCATGAACAGGATATGAGGCTTATGGGGGGACTACTTCCAAGAATGAAATATACCGGTTATACGTTTCTGATAGGGGTATTGGCGATATCAGGGATTGCTCCTCTGGCGGGATTTTTTAGTAAGGATGAAATTTTATATAAAACATTTTTAGCTAGTTATGGGCAAATTGGTAGTGGACTCTATTATATCGTGTATGGACTGGGCTTACTCACAGCTATGTTGACTGTGATTTATATGTTCAGACAATATTTTATGACATTTACAGGTAAATTTAAGGGTACTGCTGCACATCACAATGATCATAGCCATGACGATTCCCATAGCCACCACGGTGTTTCGAGCCTTAATGATGTTAAGGAGTCACCTAATGTTGTGGTTATACCCCTTGTAATATTGGCTTTGTTAACTGCAGTGAGTGGATTTATTAATTTACCTCATGGAATGGGTGGTGGAGAATGGTTTCATCACTGGTTAGCTCCAATTTGGAAGCATGGTAAGGAGTTTACTGGGAGTCATAGTTTAGAAATCTTATTGGCATTATTAAGTCTTGGGATTGCTGTGTCAGGCATTGGTATGGCTTACCTAATTTTTAAGAAGAGTGATGGATTTGCTGATCGATTCATTAAAATATTCCCATTTTTACATAAACTATCCTATAATAAATATTTTGTTGATGAATTGTATCAAGTCTTGTTTGTTAAGGCGACGATACTTCTGAGTAAAGGGGTGTCACTGTTTGATAAATATATTGTGGACGGGATAGTCAATGGTGTGGGGACTTTAACAACTGTGATGTCGAATATAAGTGGCTGGATTGATAAATATATCGTAGATGGTCTTGTGAATGGGATTAGTTCAATTATTTTGGCGATAGGATCAAGGGTTCGACGGATTCAAACTGGATATTTACATAATTACCTCTACTACGCTGTGGGTGGGGTTGCGATATTGATTATACTATTACAATATTTATAAAATAAGAAAGGATTAAAACATGCTATTAGATAACATCTTATCTATCATAACATTTTTTCCATTGATCGGGGTGATCTTTATTTTAATGGTACCCAAGGAGAAGGATAATATTATCAAGTGGATTAGTCTCATTATGATCGCTGTCCCACTGGTGTTGAGCTTCTACCTGTATTACGAGTTTATGAATCACCCAAGAAATGTCTATTCAGGGGATCATAAAGATATCATGTTTGTTGAGAGATTTTCCTGGATACCCTCCTTTAATATTAATTACCTGATTGGTGTGGATGGTATTTCAATGCCAATGGTTATATTGACTACAGTAGTGTCCTTTGTTGGGGTTATAGCATCCTGGGGTATTAAGAAGTCTGTGAAAGGGTATTTTGTATTGTACCTATTCCTATATATCGGGATGATGGGGGTTTTTGTAGCGTTAGATTTTTTCTTATTCTTCGTGTTCTGGGAAATTATGTTGTTACCGATGTATTTTTTAATTGGAATATGGGGTGGACCAAGGAAAGAATATGCGGCGATTAAATTTTTCCTGTATACTCTATTTGGATCTGTATTTATGCTGTTGGTTATGATCGCATTTTATTTTTATAGTAATGTCAGCACGGATCCTAATGTTGTGAAACACACCTTTAATTTGATTGAACTGGGCCAGAAAGGGGTTTTGGGAGGTCCATTTGCTAATGGGTTGATGGGGATATCTGGTGAGAATATCCGTTTGATTGCGTGGATAGCTCTATTCCTTGGATTTGCAATTAAAATACCTGCATTTCCATTCCATACATGGCTACCTGATGCACACGTTGAAGCTCCCACGGCTATATCAGTAATTTTAGCGGGTGTGTTGTTAAAAATGGGTACCTATGGTCTTTTCAGGATAAATTATCCAATCCTTCCTCAGGAGACTGTTTTAATGGGACCATACTTATTAGCTGGTCTTGGAGTAGTGAATATCATCTATGGAGCCCTGACAGCAATGGCTCAAACTGATTTGAAGAAACTCATCGCATACAGTTCGGTGAGTCACATGGGATTTGTTATGTTGGGGATGGGAGCTTTTAATAATGCAGGTTTCAATGGGGCGTTATTACAGATGTTTAACCACGGTACAATCACATCAATGCTGTTCCTCCTTGTAGGGGTTGTATATGATCGGGCACATCACAGGGATATCAATGGTTTTGGGGGTATTGCATCGGTTACTCCTAAATATACAGCATATACAGCCTTTGCGTTCTTTGCTGCACTGGGTCTGCCAGGATTATCGGGATTTATATCCGAGGCATTGTGCTTACTAGGCGGTTTTCAGGAATATAAAATATTAACAGCCCTTGCTACTACAGGGGTTATACTATCAGCGGCTTATCTTCTTTGGGCTATGCAAAGGATTTTCCTTGGTCCTCTTAATGAGAAGTACAAGGATCTTAAGGAAATTAATCTTCGAGAGGTATTTTCTCTTATACCAGTGGGGTTTTTTGTAGTAGTTTTAGGGGTTTATCCTGTACCAATGCTTGATCTTATGGGCAAATCTCTAGATAAATTATACACCATTCTGAAAGTATTTAAGTCATTTTAAGGAAATTATCTATGGGTCTTTTGGAACAAGTCTATGCAATAGCTCCAGAAATGGTACTCACAGCAGGGATTGTAGTATTATTGTTTGCAGATTTTCTAATCTCAAATAAGAAAAAATATATTTTAAGTATTATCGCTTTCCTGTTTTATGCAGGGGCACTAATTGTTTTAATCAATAGTACAATGACTGGTAATACGTATCTTTTCTCAAATCAGATTCATATCGATGGGATGGGGAATTTCTTTCGATGTATTCTTATTCTCACAGGGCTGATTACAATTATATACAGCTATAATAATCCTGAAATGAAGGAAATTATGGCAGGGGAATTCCAGGTTCTTTTGATGGGAACAATATTAGGTGGGATTTGGATGGGGATTTCCAGTAATATGGTGATGATCTATCTCGCACTTGAGTTCGTTTCCATTTTGTCCTATATTATGACAGGGATCAGAGTGCGGAATGCCAAAGCTAGTGAGGGAGCTATCAAATATGTGTTATTTGGTGCTGTATCTTCAGGGATAATGTTATTCGGACTCTCCTATTTGTACGGCTTATCAGGGAGTTTGGAACTAAGTAAATTAGGAGTCTACTTTCAGCAAGCTCAGTTAGAGGGTAAGATATTTTTTATTTTGATGTTAGTCCTGGTGTTTGGTGGTATAAGTTATAAATTAGCAGTAATTCCCTTTCATAGTTGGTGTCCTGATGTATACGAAGGGGCTGCTACTCCTATAACGACATTTTTTTCTGTTGGACCAAAGATAGCTGGATTTGCTCTTCTTATCCGATTTTTCAACGAAATATTCCCAGTGAACATCTCTCAACCACAATTAAGTAACATATTTTTTATCATAGCTATTGTGAGTGCAATAACCATGAGTATAGGCAATCTCGCAGCACTGTGGCAGAATAATATCAAACGATTATTGGCGTACTCTTCTATAGCTCATGCGGGATATATTTTAGCGGGAATCCCAGCCTATTCACAGATTGGAAACCATGCCATACTCTATTATCTGATGGTCTATCTGATTATGAATGTCGGAGCATTTTTAGTTGCTATGGTTGTGGGTGGGGATGAAGATTTAAACGCATTTGATGGCCTTGCGTATAAAAGTTCGAAAGGGGCGTTTTGGGCAAGTATCATGACCATCTATTTGTTTTCTCTCATAGGACTTCCACCTCTTGCAGGATTTTTTGGTAAGTTCTATATCTTCTCAGCATTGATTGATAAGAATCTGTACTGGCTTGTTATAGTGGGAATTATCAATACTGTTATTTCTTTATACTACTATGCAAGGATTTTAAAAGCCATGTTTTTTAATACACCTAATTCAGAACAACAAATGTTTTCACCGATTCACTACCAAGTCTTGGGAGTCGTGCTAATGATCCTCACTGTTTTATTCGGGATATATCCACAGATGATTTTATCGATGTGGAATAATTGAGATTAATTTTTGAAATATATGAATTGAATTATTTCTTGAATTAATGTTGATTAAAACTATAAATTAGAAATCATATAGAATACATATAAATGACTAATTTACTCAAGAACATTTAGGTTTTAAAATCTTGCTATTCATAAACAGATTGATTTCATGAAAGTTTCAAATAACATTTTATCAAACATCCTTTTCATGGGAAAATGATGGGAGAAGTATGGGAAAAATAATTGTTTTCATTTCTTATAAAGCTACCCTCAATTATTATAAACTTTATTATGATAATGTCAATAATTACCTAATTTACTATGATTTCCATATTTTTTTATTTCGAATTAAGAAAAGGTTTTATTTTACATATAAATTATGAAATATTATATTTATCATATAATAATATTAAATTGATTATGGAGGCTTATTTTGGCTATCAATGAACATATAGTAGATAGAATAATTCGCGTTGTAATTGGAATTACGATTTTTCTTGTGATATGGTTTATGGGACCCGGTTGGCAAATTAGTAAATGGTGGGCGTTTGTTGGGCTATTACCTGTTGCTACAGGACTTATCGGAAATTGTCCTCTTTATTCAATATTTGGTATCAATACTTGTACATTGAAGAAAAAGTCTTAATTATTGTCTGGTTTGATAAAACGAATTCTCTGTATTGATTTTCGAGTACGTCTGGCAGTATTTTTTACGACTTTGTACATCTTAACAGATTGTATGGTCATGTTCCGAGGAGTGTTACCAGGCATAATGTAATTTGATTTATCATAAATTTTCATTCTGGCTATTTTATTTTCATCAAATTCTGTGAACCAAATATTATAATTCTTATCTACTGTTATACCATCTTTTTGTCCTGAATTGGGTGTTGGTATAGTAAATGAATAAAAATAGTTATCCTCGTTGGGATTGAACTTTACGATTGAATTTAGATATTTTGTAGAAAAATAGATTATATCATCAGAATCAATAGCAATAGCAGAAGGACCAGGTCTTGATTCATCTCTGAAAGTATATTCTGTAAATATTTCTGATTGAGTATTGAATTTGCCAATTTTGTTTGTTTTCCAACAGGTAAACCAGATATTTTGCTCTGTATCAATAACAAGGAATGCCGGACCAGAATTTGGGCTTGGTAAAACATATTCAGTAATGGTTTTTCTATCTCTTGAAATAACTCCAATGCGATTACTTTGATAACATGTGTACCATATCCTGTTTTTATTATCAGCCTTCAGATCAACAACCCAGCTATTGGGGGTAGGGGTATGGATTATAAGATATTTTTTTGTTTTTGGATTAAATCGGATTATTCTATTATTTAAATGATCTGATACCCAAACTAATCCCTCGTTATCAATTGTTGGTATAGCAGGATTGGCATTTTCATAGGGTACGAAGAAGTGCTCAAATTCCTCTGTAATTGGATCAAATTTTCCTATTGATCCAGTGCCTTGCTCACCAAACCATAAAATACCATTTGAGTCGATGATAAGACCATCAGGACGAAAAGAACCCTTAGTATTGAATTCAGTCATTGATTTTGTTATAGAATTAAATTTAGCTATTCCATGGATCTTTGGTTGAGTAAACCACACAATATCATCATTAAATGGATCGATTCGGATCTGATCAGGTCTTGAATTGTTTGATTTTGCTTCCCATTCATAAAATACTCCAATAAGATTTTTATTATGGTTTGATTGTAATGGTGTAACTGTAGCCAGTAGGCAGAAAATAATTATTGTTATTGAATATGCTAAATATTTTTTCATGGTTTAATGATTCTCTTTTAAATTATTTCAATAATATAACACTTTTTAATCATTTGTCAATATTCGTAGATACTGAAAAGATTTAAAAAACTTATTATATAATTTAAACTATTTTATCAGGGATTGTCGATAAACTAAGTATTCATAATTAGTATAGAAGGTATTTATAATCCCTTGTTGACGGGATATGTAGAAATTACTATTTTATTAACAGTTTTAACTTGGAGTATTCAATGAGTTTTTATTTACAAGAAGAGAAACCTGAAAAAGAGGATGAGAAAGAAAAAAAGGACGGATCTTTAACTGATAAGCTTTTAAAATCAAGGAAAATTATTATTTCCAGCGAAGTAGATTCAAAATTAGCTAATAGAGTGGTAAATCAATTGTTGCTTCTGGAGGATGATAATCCTAGTGAGCCAATTACGATTTATATTAATTCGCCGGGGGGAGAGATATTTTCCGGATTTGCGATTTTTGATATGATGAAGTTTGTTAAGCCGTTGGTTCGTACTGTTGTTATAGGATTTGCTGCAAGTATGGGTTCTATATTATCTCTGGGAGCTGAACCTGGTCATCGTTATGCCTTACAAAATTCTATGTTTCTAATTCACCAGCCATTAATCAGTGGTGTATATCGTGGAAGTGCTGCTGACATTGAAATACAGGCTAAAGAAATGATAAATACCAAGAATAAGATTATTAATCTCTATGTAGAGGCGACAGGTAAGTCATATGATGAGATTAAGAAGGATATTGACAGAGATTATTGGATGACTGCTCAACAGGCATTGGAATATGGTCCTAAGAAGCTCATAGACAGGGTCATCACAAGTAATGATGATTTCAAGTAATTATTGAAGATTTAGTTATTTTTTTAAGGATATCAGGGAGTTTAGATAGGGATACATAGATTCTTCTTGCTTGTGAAATAGGTTTTGCAGGGAATCCCATGACGGTTTGTCCTTGTGGTATGTTCTGTGTAACGGTTGTATTAGCATAAATACTGACATCGTCACCAATGTGAACATGATCAGATATTCCAACCTGCCCTGCAATTTGTACCCGGTTCCCTAGAGTAACGCTTCCTGCGATTCCAACTTGACCAGCGATATAACAATACTCTCCAATTTTACAATTATGTGCTATTTGGACGAGATTATCTATTTTAGTCCCTTTTCCAATAAAGGTTTTACCAATCGTTGCGCGATCTATAGCTGTGTTAGCTCCAATTTCAACATCTTCTTCTGTTTCAACTATACCAATATGTGGGATTTTATACCGTATTCCTTCAGAATCATGATAACCAAATCCATCTGAACCGATAACAGCTCCACTATGGATGATATTGTTTTCACCGATAATTGTGCCTTTGTAGATTGTAGAATTGGGATAAATGATTGTACCTTGTTTGATCTGAACGTAAGATCCGATAAAACAATTTGGATAGATTGTAACATTATCGTCAATGATTACGTGATCTTGGATGATAGTATTTTCCATTATACAAACATCTTGACCAATAGAAGAGGAATCATTTATGGAACATGAGGTATGAATTGTTTTAGAAAAGTTAAATATATTATCAAAATAGTTAAGTAACTTTATGAATGCAAGTTTGTGGTCATTAACTTTTATAATTGGTTTTGTTGTATGAGGGGTTGGAATATTATGAGGAAGGAGTATAGCTGAGACAGGTGAATTGATTATTTTGTGAATATTTTTTTCTTTCTCAATATAAACTATAGCTCCTTCAGAAGGTTCATTTAAAGGACAGATCGAAAAGACAGGTATATTTGAATCGCCAATAATCTCTCCATCGATTAAAACAGCAATATCATGTACTGTCACTTATTTGTTAAGTCTCCTTTAATGATCTTTTCAGCGATTCGAGTTATACCACCTAATCTTTCAATGTTCCATAAGACTTTTAACAGGGGGTACCTGGAAACTTTAGTTTGTAGTTCAAGTAATTCATCAATTTCTCCAAATTCTTTCAGGACAAAAGATTTTCCCCAGATACTAAATGATTCAATTATATTTTGATCCGTAATTTTAGGGTTTAGAAGGTGAAGAATTTGCTTTGAATATTCCATAGCTAATATCCCAATAGCTCTTTCTCTTGTTATTCCCTCATAGAGGGCTAAAAAATGCTTGTCTGACATTTTAAGAAAACGACCCAGGCGAATATCATATTCCGATGGATTGAGTGCAGAGAAACTAGCAAATTGGATGCTGCATTGATATGATTTTTTTATATTAAAATGCTTGTTGAGAAACTGGGTAACCTCCAGATTAAGTTTTCTAGCTTCATCAAGTGTGATTTTTCTCATGTAACAGGTCTTA
The DNA here is from genome assembly GCA_002450905.1 of Spirochaetia bacterium UBA6919. Taxonomy (GTDB): domain Bacteria; phylum Spirochaetota; class UBA6919; order UBA6919; family UBA6919; genus UBA6919. Next base: position 1,527 of record DKAT01000088.1, on the reverse strand, counting down.
CATACGGGTTTTCCGGCTATATGAATAACATCATTTGTTGGATGAGTGGGAGTGGAGCAAATGATACAACGATTTGCAAAATTATAACATTCTGTGCAGTAGACACCTTTTATATTTGTGATACGATTATTTTCTCTTGGGGAAATACTTTTATTACAGCAATCACAAGTTTTCTTTGATCTGCATTCTGAACAATACGTCGTGGGGAGTTTGATACCTGATTGCTTAGTAGGAGTACCACAATTATCACATTTTGGGAGGTTCAGATAACAACCCGGACAGAATATAATATCCTTCGATTTTGTGTGAGATGTAAAAAAATTAGTTTTAATATCACCACCACAACTATGACAGATAATAATAGGGTTATCACTTTTTTGAAAGACATAATCTATCACTTCAAACTTCTCTTCTAGGGTTTCTAATACTTCTTTATCCCCCATTTTGTATATAAGATCTTTTGCTGTTCGAGGTTTTAGAGATTTTTGGTCTGTTAATATATTTTGAGAGGGATTATTTTGAGGAAATTGCTCATTTTTCTTCTCTAACTCTTCACGAGAGATTTTAGTGAATTGATAAGGTGTTATCTTTTTTTCCATAAAAAACCGTTTTTATTTTAATATAGGCATAAATAGGATTAAGATCAAGTAATATTCTTATATTAAGATTATGTAGAAAAATATAGACCTTATACAGGATATTTTGAGAGACGAGATGTAATGTCTTTTTTGTAAATATCAAATCTATCCTCTAAAATAGCTTGTCGCATTTCATTCATTAGTTTCTTCAGGAAATACAAGTTATGATAACTGGCAAGGCGTAGTCCAAGTATTTCGCCTGATTTAAACAGGTGACGTAGATATCCTCTTGAATAATTTTTACAGGTATAGCACTTGCAATCCTCTTCAATAGGTCTGTGATCGGTACGGTTTGATTGATTTCTTAACAAGAGTGCCCCATCTTTTGTAAAAACTGTTGCATTGCGTGCTACTCTTGTAGGATAGACTGAATCAAACATATCAACTCCTGCTTCTACTCCCGCAATAAGATCTGATGGTTTACCTACGCCCATTAAGTATCGTGGTTTATTATGTGGAAGGTAATCAGTTGAAAAATCTATAATATCCTGGGTAACATTTCTGTCCTCTCCTACACTCACTCCACCTATAGCATATCCTTTGAAATCAAGATCAATTAATTGTTCTATACTTTGTTTTCGGATATCAAAAAAGAAATTACCTTGAGTGATAGCAAAGAGTGTTCCGTTTATTGTATCTTTATTATTTTCTATATATGATTTGGATTTTAATGCCCATTGAATTGTTCTTTCATGAGCTAGTTTAGCTTCATCCCATGTGACATTAGGAGGAGTACAGACGTCTAAGGGCATCATGATTTCTGAACCAATGATGGATTGTATATCAAGAACTTTTTGTGGGGTGAAATCATGTTTTGAACCATCGAGATGAGATTTTAAAGTAATTCCATCATCATATATTTTTGTAAGTTTTGCTAAACTAAATATCT
>DKAT01000001.1 GCA_002450905.1 Spirochaetia bacterium UBA6919 | reverse complement strand
AAACTCTCGTTCAGCTTGAATCATATAACCAGTTAATCCAACAATGTCAAACTTCTTTGCATAACTTAATTTTAATTTTTCTACGTTCTCATCAATGATTTCAACTTCATGATCACCGCTGAGACCTGCTATAGTAGCTAATCCAAGGGGGGGGAAAATATATCTGTATCCAGTAATGGAAGTACTATATTCTTGTCCCCAATATGTTGGAGGAAACTTTGGATTGATTAATAATATTTTCATATTCACCTGTAATAATTTTGTATTTTAGAAGATTATTGTCATTTGAAACATATTCAAAATAAAATTGACAGTAGATTAATAAAAATAGGTTTATATCGGGAAATAGTCAATGATTTATTCAAAGAAATTAATATTTTTATACATTTATTAATCCGAATTATAATACTTTTTCTGGAAAAGAGATATACAGAATTGAATATATTATTAACTGGATTATTTCTTGCTATTAAGATCTTTAACAATTAATAGATTCCTTAATAAAAGAGGGTGGTTTGTAATAATTCCATCTACACCCATTTGTATAAGTTTATTCATTAATTTATAGGAATTTGCTGTCCAAGGGAATACTTTAATTGATTTGTCATGAGCTGTTTGAATAAGTTTCTTTCCGATAAGATATTTATAAGGATGAATTGAATATAATTTACAATCGGGTATAAAGATATTTTTCATATTGGCTTTCTTGTGATAGACGTATCCACATCGAATATTATCATCTATATGACAAACCCATTTAAGAATCTCCTTCGAAAAGGACGATATGACCACTTGAGAATAGATATTGTAATCCCGGATGATGGAAACTACTTTGTCAACCAGAACTTTATCCAGATGATTATTTTTCTTGATTTCTATGTTGAGTTGGATTTTTCCACCAGATAGTTCTATAATTTCTTTTAGAGATGGGATTTTTTCATAATCAGTATCCCCACTTTTCTTTTTGGAAAAGATATTAATGTTTTTAAGTGTTTTATATTCAGTTTCGTCAATATTTAGATTTACTGATGCAAGTCGTTTTAAGGATCTATCATGGAAAACCACCACTTCGTGATCCCTTGTGAGACGTACATCAAACTCAATCATGTCTAACTTGAAATCTATTGCCTTCTGAACAGCTGATAAGGTATTTTCAATGGCGTGAACACCAAATCCTCTATGACCTATGTTGAGTATCATTTAGAAAACACCTGAACAGCACGGTCAAAATTGCCTTCACTGTCAAAATAATTAATATATTCCAATTGTTGATCTAAGTTATATTGAAATTGCTCAGAAAAGATTTTATCGTTATTTCTGTTAAACATCTCTTTCTTATATAACAGATTATTCTCATCATAGTGGTAGACTTCGTAGGACTGGAGATTTCCTTTGGGGTCAAGTATCTTTCTCAGGTTGCGATTCCCTTGATTATTATAATAGAATAATGAATAGTTCTCGAGATAATAATCCTTCTCATCTGGAGTCAGGCTGTGATTCACGCATTTTTCAATCTGATTTCGATCATTATAATGATAGGTGCAATACCAGCGAATGAGTCCCCATCGATTCTTATATTCTTTCTTAACAAGGAGATGATTAGTGTAGTGATAATCATAATATTCGATGAGGGGGTGAAATATTCGATTTTTTGATCTGTGTTCCAGTTTAATTAATTGCTGGTGATTATAGATAGCTTTGTAATAATCCTGATCCTTCTTAACTTCATTTAAATTAGCTATTTTTCTTATAGAAAACTCCAGATCAAAGTTCCACTTCCAGGAGTATACTATATTATTCCCCAAATAAGTCTCCAAACATCTTGTCAGCTATCAGAATTATAAAAATTGCTATCAGATAACCCATTCCTCGTCACTTGACGGATTGATAACTGATTCATCAAGGCATACAAATCCATTATTCTCTAAAATCTGTCTGTATTCTTCCATGTGTTGTTTACAAAGACGTTTTGTGAGGGTATCTGTTTTGAAATCATAAAGGGCATTGGCAATACAATTAAATGCACCTATCTCATATTCACAGCCTGATCTTTCGCTTTGTGGGATAGAATATATACTATAATACATATTTCCTGCCTGTTGTAATATATAAATATAACTTATTTTTATATGATTGAGTTTTTTTTCTCAAGATATTTTAACACCGAGGGCAGTACCATAATCGATGTGAAAAATACTGTTGCTGTCCCAATTGTCATGATTAATCCAAGGCTAAAAATACCTCTGTGATCAGTAATCATCAATGTACCGAAACCCATAATCGTTGTGAGTGCGTGTAAAATAATAGCACTCCCTGTACTTCGTGTGATTATATTTGCTGATTTGGTTTCCCTGAATCGATGGACAATTTGAACTCCATAATCAATACCAGATCCAATTAATATAGGAATAGAAAAGAAATTAGCCATATTAAACTGGATATTCAGCAATGCCATGATACCAAATAAGATGATCAATCCAAGAATTAATGGCATAAATGCAAGGGAGGTAAATTTTAATGAACGATAATCGACTAATAGTAATATAAATACTGCAATTAGGGCATATATTGCCGTAAGTATAAATCCTTTCTTCATAACGATTGAACTTTCATAGATATTGATGGTGGCTCCGACTGCATCTTTATCTATACTTCTGACATCCTTGACGAAATCTTCTAAGTATTTTGGATTCCAAATATTTTTATTGGGGTAAACATAGACAAGGAGTTTATTATCCTTGCCAACATGCCGATCTCTTAGACCTTCTGGTAAGCTTTGGATATCAATTTTATAGGGGTTTAACAGTTCCTTGAACAATTTCATGCTAAATGAAAGATCTTCTAATAATCGATTTTGGAAATCAAGTAATCTTGTATGAGCAGTTTCAGGCTGGGTTTGAATTGAAGTTTTCAAATTGGTGATAATTTCCTGCGAATCTTTGATTGGATCCAATAAGGGAATTAATTTCTCAGACAGAGTGACGTCATTGTGTGTTTGGATATTTTTGTTCATCTGATTTAATATTGCAGTCATGTTCTGTAGAGAAATCTCTTTTCCTTTGTCTGGTATGGAAATATTTTTAAAGTGATCCCTTATTTGATTAACCAATAAGAGTTTTTCATCCTGCATCCTGGGTATAAATCTTCGCAGGGTCTCGATTTTCCCGATATTCGCCTTTGATTTGGTTTTATTGGATATTTTATCGCTATCATTTAAATCATTAGCTATTATATGAGTTGAAAACCACGATGATTCCTTTGTATTTTTCATAATGATTTTTTCATATTCCACAGATTCTACACCATCTGCCTGTAAGTCAAGGAAATTATCATTGAAGGATAATCCTTTAATACCAATAATTGATACCAGACCAATAATTACAATCAGGGTGACGGCAATAATAGTCCGAGAATACTTTAAAAGATTTTCCATCATATGAAATTGAATGATTGTTGTTGCGTTGAGTTGTTCCCAGGATCTTTTTCTATCATGCAGAGTTAAAATTGCCGGTAATAAGAGTAAAACTGCTAATAGTGTTATGATTAATCCTGTTCCAGCAATGAATCCTAATTCGCTTAATCCTTTAAAATCAATGAACATAGTCATATAAAATGATACTGAAGTTGTGATTGTACCTGTTATATTTCCACGCCCTGTATATTGAAGAGTATTTGTAAGAGCTTCTTCTACGGATTTTTTTAATGAAAGTTCTTCGTGATAGCGGGCAATCAGGTGGATACTATATTCTATACCAAGACCTATTATCATTGTTGTAAATACGATCGATAATATTGTCAGATGTCCCGGGTAGAAAGTTGTTACTCCAAAGGTAATTAATATAGATACGGTCAGAACGATTACTGAAAGGAAGGGTCTTACAATATTTCTTAATACTAACATGAATATAAGTCCTACACCAATTAGTGATAAGATACTTCCGATTATCATATCAGCGCCTACACTTGACATTTCATCCGCTTGGAGTACAGGTTGTCCAGTGAGACCTACTTTTAACATGGGGTAATCTTTTTTTATTTCTTTGATGTATGATCTAATTTGATTTAAGGGCTCCTGGATAACATTAAGGGTTTTATAATTTTTTTTAGGTAGAATTAACAGGAACAAGAGTTTTTTATTATCTGAAAAGATATATCCATTATCCTGTAGCTGAGATGTTTTTTGTAGAAAGGCTTTTTTCAATAGGAGTGGATATTTTTCACCCTCCAGAGAAGATTGTAATTGTTTTAAGAAAAAATATAATATATAGTAATCATAAGTAGTCATTTTAGACTTGTCTTTGAGCCTCTGATTATAGAACTCGAGGAATTGATTGAGGTTTTGAAAATTGTTAATCAGTTTGATTTGGTCTTTCATCAAAGAAATAGTTTTGGTTATCTGTTCGAGATCCTTTATGGGTGGGAATAGTAAGAGATTTGACTTAATAAAATCGAGTTTAATTCGGGAAATAACTTTCTTAATATCTTTAATAGTTCTGATTTTCTTTGCTAGTCTGTCAATCAACTCCTTAGCTTCCTTTGGATGATCATTTACCTGAACAACAGCGATAATATGCTCAAGATCTCCAAAGTTTTCTTTAAATTTATTATAATTCTTGACATAGGATAATTCATCGGACATAAGATCGTCTTGATCTGTTTTGAATCCAAGATACTTGATGGACAGAATTATAGATAATACAGTAATTAAAGTGAATACGGATATGACTTTCCATGGGTGGTTATAGCTAATTTTAGCACACCATTTTAAAAATTGATCTCTTAGCATATATTTATACCATCCAGTTTTATTTTCTATTATTTAGTGTTATATATAAAGATAAGCATTGATAACTTATGAAAAGCAATGATTTTACAAGGATAATTCATTTGAATGCATTTTATACTCCTTACAAATCCAAAATACCCGAAGGGAAGTAAATTGATAATCCTGTGCGGAAGAAGACTTGGTTGAGAATGCCTAATATTCATATAAATTGCCTTTAATAATAACCATATAAATTAGATTTGTCACTTAAAAAGAAAAATTCTTAGGATAAAATATTTTTGTTTGCCGTTTTAATTATAAAATAAGGTAATGGTTATGATAAACAATTGAAATTATTCTAAATGATGTATTGTTGATATTAAAATATTTTATAAAACCCGTCCCATGAAAATTGGAGGCTGGGACGGGTGTTGGGTAATATTATTTAGTGATGAAGACCTGATTTTCCACCGGCTTTCTGTAAGATTTGTTTAACACTATGGTAATATGCTACATCCAGAGGGGTTCTGTTCCACTTATCCTTGATGTTCACCTGGGCTCCAAGTTTGAGGAGATAGGGGATAATTTGATCTCTGTGATGTATTACAGCGTAGTGAAGAGGGTTTCTTCCGTTGTTGTCTCTGAGATTGATATCAAGACCCTTTGTCAGAGCGATTTTAAGTATTTCGAGATTACCCCCGATGACGGCACTGTGGATGAGATTCTGATTATGTCGTATGACGATCTGTGTATTGGCTCTTTTGGTTAATAGGTATTTAAACATTTTGAGTTTCCCCCCTATGGCTGAGGAGTGGAGAGGGGTTTCGTGGAGGCTTGTTTTCGTGTTGATTTTAAAACCTTTGGATAATAATAAGTTGAAGTTATCGAGTTGTCCGTGGAAGGCTGTCCAGTGGATGATTTGACGTCCTAAACGATCTTTTGTTTTGGGGTCGGCACCGTATTGAATGAGGAGTCTTGTCATTTTGGGATTGTTTATTGGGAATGACATCTGGAAGGGGGAAACGTGTGTCCAATCTTTGGTTCTGATATTGGGATTGGCACCTTTCTTTAAAAAATATTCGACGATGTCTGTTTGATTGCCTCCGACCGCCATATGAAGAGGAGTTATATCATGACGACCTTTGACATTGACGGATACGCCTTTGTTGACTATTTGTTTAATAAAACTTAAAGGACCCGTCCATGATATATTGTGCAGAAGGGTTTGTCCCTGGTTGTTCTTTACTGTGAGGTCGGCTCCCTGCTGGATGAAGAAGTTTATGATCTGATTTCTTTTTTCTGAAGATTTATTTGGGATCATAATTAAATAAAATAGAGGAGTGTTTCCGTATTGATCCCGGGTATTGGCGTTGTATCCGAAATTGTAGATGTATTTAACGAAATTAAGATCTCCTGTTCGGGTGGCGTAGTGGATTAACATAGCATATTTCTTATCTGATGGGATTATTTTGGCTCCTTTGGATACGAGATATTTTGTGAGAGGAATATTCTTATATGATACAGAATAATTAAGAGCTGTAGCAATGCCCTGGGATTGATTGACATCGGCCCCCTTTGAAACAAGAAATTTCACGATATCAGGACGATTGTAAGCTGAAGCCATAATAAGGGGTGTGTAGCCGTATTTGGAACGGGTATTGATATCGGCACCCTTCTCGACAAGGAGTTTTACAATATCCAACTGATTATAGGATACGGCGTACTGGAGAGCAGTGGTTTTGTGTTTATCTGTCATATTGATATTAGCCCCTTTACTAACGAGATATTGTGCTATCCGAGGTTTTCTATACTGACAAGATGTCATGAGAGGTGTCACTCCCCAAAAAGAAGTATTATTGACGTTTGATCCTCTCTCAACAAGGTATTGTACCATATCCAGATTTCCGTGTTGAATGGCATAATGGAGTACGGAATATTTATTTTTGTCGTATTGATGGATGTTTGCACCTTTTGAGATAAGATATTTTACCATAGGGAGTTTCTTTCCCATAACTGCCATCATAAGGGGTGTCATTCCGCGATATTCCTTGGTTTCGAGTGGAGATCCCTTTTCTATAAGGAGTTGTGAGACTTTGATATATCCACCGTAGGCACTCTGATGGAGAGGGATTGCCCAATATAAGGCTCTGGCTTTGACACTTAGCCCTTTATCTATAAAGAACTTCACGAGGTTATATCGTCCGTAGTTGGCTGCGTAGTGGAGGTATGTCCATTTGTTAAGATCGACTTGGTGGATATTGGCTCCTTTCCGGATGAGGAGGCGGATTATCGAATCACTTCGTCGGTGTGTCAGTGCGAAAGTAAGGGCTGTGTATTGATGGGATGTTACAGTGTTGACATTGGCGCCCTTCTCAAGGAGGAGTTTTATTACAGGTTCCTGACTGGATTGGGCAGCGATCATTAATGGAGTGATGCTGTAATGATAGGATTTATTAACGTTGTACCCTTGATTGATTAAGGATTTTAAGGTATGGATATCATTTTTTTTAAGGGCAGATTTAAAAGCCTTGTCGTTGGGATTAGCCCAGATTCCTGTTGTGGATATTAGGATCAGGATATTAAGTAATAATAATTTTAATTTCATAATGACCTCTTTCGGTATAATTCATTATTAATAATTATAGATCAGATTTTAGAAAAATCATTTTTTTTTGAGATTCTTATGATAATTTATAGAATTGATTGGTGATTACAACAATTCCCGTTTGGCAAGGGAGCTTGAGAGCGTTACAGGGTCGGCGTATTCCAGGTCTCCGCCAATAGGCAGACCTCGTGCAATACGGGTAACTTTGATTGAAAACGGTTTTAATAGATTAGCAATGTAGAGAGCTGTTGCGTCCCCCTCGATGTTGGGATTTGTTGCCAGAATGACTTCTTCTATATCACTGGACTTGATACGTTTAATTAGTTCAGGGATTTTAATGTCATCAGGTCCTACTCCATCAATTGGAGAAAGGTGCCCCATAAGGATATGATATAATCCTTTGAATTCATGGGTTTTCTCAATACTTATGGCATCTTTAAAATGTTCCACTACACAGATAATCCTTTGATTTCTCTGAGGATCAAGACAGATCTGACATTTTGATGTTTCAGTAATATTAAAACAAGTCTCACAAAACTTCGTATTATTTTTAAGCGATAATAAAGCATCACAAAGGTTTTCTACATAAGTACTATCTGATTTCAAGATATAAAATGCCAGCTTCTCAGCACTCTTTGCACCAATACCAGGGAATCGGGAGAAGGCCTGAATGACTTTTTCAAGAGAGGGGGTATATCCGTCCATGGATTAAAATAGGCCACCCATTCCAGGAAGATTGATTCCACCTGTCACCTTACCCATTTCGTTATTCGCCATCTCTGTTGATTTTCTGATACCCTCATTGACCGCAGCTATAATGAGATCTTCGAGCATATCGATTTCATCTTTATTTACGACTTCAGGATTTATTTTAATTTCTTTTATCTCCTGATGCCCAGTAACCTTAACCGTAATCATATCTCCGCCAGCACTGGCCTCGACAATTTTATTACCCAGTTCGTCCTGTATTTGTTTCATCTTACTTTGCATTTGTTGGACCTGTTTCATCATTTGATTCATCTTGCCTTTCATTGTTGTTACTCCTTATAAAGTATTTGTTATAAATCACCGGAAATTACTTTACCGTTGAATGTATTTATTAGTGAGGAAATATTTGACTGCTGTTTGGATTTATCCTCTTCTGACATTGGTTTCCCCTCTTGAAAATGGCTTACAAATTTCATTTTCTTCTTGAGGAGATCATAGTATATTTCTTCTAAAATCTTTTGATTATCTTTTTTAGAGAATTCTTCATGGGAATAAGTATCATTAAATGTTATGTGAATCTCTGTTTCATCAATTTTAATATCCATGGCATGGGATAAAAATCCTTCCAGCATTGGTTTCTTATTGTGTAATTCTGTTTTAAATTGCTTCCATTGTTGATATGTGTTATTTTGATTAACATTTTCATTTGTAGAAAAAGAATTATCATTAATTATTCTATCTTGTTTCTTTTCTAGAGGTAAATCAGTAGATTTTAATAATGGTTTTTTCTGTATAGCAACGGATGGAAATTGTTTTAATATCTCTTGTTCTAAAACTTCAAATCGTTCTATAATTTCAGCTGGATGGATAAAGTTTTGATAATCCACCAGACGATACAAACTCGACTCAAAGTAAAATTGCTGATTTGATGCTTTTTTTAGATCTTGTATTAATTGGGTCAAGAGATTAATAACATCTAATAATTGCTGTTCTGTAAATGAATCGATATATTTATTTAATTCAGATACTACCTCTGATGGGATATCTAATAAAAGACTATTTTCTTCACCTGTTGTCAGTATTATAAGTAGATTTCTGAAGTACCCTATAAGACCAGTAGTAAACTGGATTAAATCTACTCCTTCCGTAGCCAATTGTTGAGAGAACTTTAGAAGGTTTAAAATATTATTATTTGTTAGTGAATCAATGAATAGATAGTACCGCTCTTCTGAGAATACCCCAAGGATCTCTTCGACCTTCTCGACGGTGATATTCTTATCAGAATAGGCAATAACTTGATCTAATAAGCTTTGACTATCTCTCATAGAACCGTCTCCAGCCTTGGCAATTTGATAAAGTGCCTTATCTTCAATTGTAATACCTTCTGATTGTATGATCTTTTGAAGATGTTCCTGAATGAGAGATGTGGGGATTTGTCGGAAGTGATAATGCTGGCAGCGTGATCTTATAGTAATCTTAACCTTATGCGCTTCTGTGGTTGCGAAAATAAAAATAACATGACTTGGAGGTTCTTCAAGAGTCTTTAAAAGAGCGTTGAATGCCTGATCGGTGAGCATGTGGACTTCATCAATTATAATAATCTTATAATGACTCTTGTTGGGGAGGTATTTAACATTGTCCCGAAGCTCTCTAATTTGATCAATACCGCGATTAGAAGCTCCATCAATTTCTAATACATCATAAGAAGAACCATTAGTAATTTCAATACAGTTACTGCAAGTCTGACAAGGTTTCGTGGTAATCCCAGTTTCGCAATTTAAAGATTTTGCAAAGATTCGTGCACTGGATGTCTTTCCTACCCCTCTGGGTCCTGAGAATAGATAGGCATGAGCAATACGTTTATTTTCTATAGCGTTGATAAGGGCATTGGATAAATGCTTTTGTCCTATGAGTTCATCAAGATTTTGAGGACGCCATTTTCTAGCGGTCACCTGGTAGGTCATGGGTAATCCCTTATTCAAGAAATTGCTGTTGATATTCCCAAATGATTAAGCTACTATCTACAACCGCTATTCACAACGCCTTTTAAGACATTCCGTTGCTCCGATCAAGGCCTGGCGGGGTGACATCTTAAAACAACCTGTGAGACGATCATAAATAGCAGCATCCGGAGAGAGAGGGATTCGAACCC
>DKAT01000097.1 GCA_002450905.1 Spirochaetia bacterium UBA6919 | reverse complement strand
TGATAAGCACCAATATGCTGGGTGATTCCACCCATTTCTTGCCCAGCTACATCTGACTCCCTTATTGCATCAAGGAGTTTAGTTTTACCGTGATCAACATGTCCCATTACAGTGACAATTGGAGGTCTTGGAACTAAATCTTCTTTGTTATCTTTGATATCTTCGATGACGGTTTCATCATATAAAGAAACAATTTTAGTTTCAGAATGATATTCATTTGCCACAATTGTAGCAGTTTCAGAGTCAATTACCTGATTGATTGTAGCCATGACGCCCATACTTATTAATTTAGTAATGATTTCACCTGCTTTTATATTTAATTTTTTAGCCAATTCAGATACAGTGATGGTCTCCATAATTTCAATGGATTTTGGAACAGGGGAGATTTTTATTGGCTCTTTTTGCTTTTTTTTCTGAAAGAAAATTTCCTTTTCTTGTTTCTGATCTTTGTAAGAGTCTTTATCCCACTTATTAACTTTCTTTTTCCAGTGATGATCATCTTTTAGTCGAGATTCTTTTGCCGAAATATCTGTAGTAGGGGTTTGGGGTTTTTGAAATTTGTTTATTTGAATGAAATTTTTATCTTTATTAGCCCCTGGTTTTTTATCGTATTTTTTTTGAATCGATTTATCGTCTTTAAATTTTTGAGTGAATTTTTTATTATCAGGAGATTTATCTCTTTTCGGTGCATCGGATGTAGTTTTAACATCTTTACTAACTTCGTTAATTTTAGCTGGAGTTTCTTTTTGGGGAAAATCTTTTTTAATTTTTTTTACTAGAACTTTTTTTGAAACTCTAACAGGTTTTTTATTTTGAATTTGATTGTTATTGTCAGATTTTTCTTCAATATTTTTCTTGATAGGTTTAGAGAATTCAGGTAACTCGGGAATATTTTCTTTGATAATTTCATCTTTTCCTTTTTTAACAATGACCAAGCCTGAATTTTGATTTAGATTATTTTTTTTATCTATATTTTCTTTTCCATCTTGCTTTAGAAAATGCATTTCAACGATTTTAATGTCTTTGAGCGAAAGAGATGTAAACGAGTTTAATTCTTTTTCTTCTTGAACTTTAAGAGATCTCAAGACTTTAATCATAGCTTTATCAGAGACATTATATTTTTTTGATAATTCGTATACCTTCATTGTTAACCTTGTATAAATAGTTTAATTTTCAATACTATTCATTAACTATCTAATTATTCAAATTCTAGTTCTACATGGCATCCAGGACAAACTTTCATACCTTCTTTAAGCTCAGTATTGCATTCTGGACAGAAATATGTATATTCTTCTAATTCAACTTCTTCTTCATCGCCATCAGGAAGTTCACTAATCTCTTCTTCTTGTTCTTCACCTACTACGACGATATTTTCATTAATGGAAGCTATAATTTTGTTGACCATGTCCTCATCCAGATTTACTATTTTAAGAAGATCATCTTTTGATTTTTCGACAAGTTCTTCCAAAGTAGAAATCCCAGATACCTGGAGGATAGAAATTATTTCAGGGCTAAGATCCGTCAATTGAGTTATGGAATGAGTGTCTTCTTCTTGGGTGACAAATAAGTCTTCAGCAGCTTTCCTTGTTTCATCCTCATAATCGAGTTTTTCGAATTCAGACATGGTTTTGATATCTATGTGCCATCCAGTAAGTTTAGAAGCTAGTTTAACATTCTGCCCCTGTTTACCTATAGATAGAGACAATTGATTTTCATTTACAACGGCTAGAACTTCTTTATTTTCTTCATTAATAATAATAACCTGTTCGATCTCTGCTGGAGAGAGGGCGTTCGCAATGTATTCTCTGATATTATCATTGTATCGGATGATATCGATTTTCTCACCTTCTAATTCTTTTACGATCGTTTGAATCCTCATACCCTTCATACCAACACATGCTCCCACAGGATCAATTTCTCTTGCATATACAGACATTTTTGTTCTATAACCAGGATCTCTTACAATAGATTTTACCTGTATGACTCCCTCATTGATTTCGGGCACATCAATTTCAAATAATCGTTGTACAAATAAGGGGGTTGCACGGGATAGCACAACCTGAGTACCTTTACGACTATTTTGGACATCTATAATAACAGCTTTAATTCGTTCTCCTATAGAAAAAAACTCTTTTGGAGACTGTTCACTTTTGGGCAAAATCGCCTCAGTGCGCCCTAGTTCAACAAAGATGTGTCCATTTTTCTCTCTCTGGAAATGACCTGTAATGAGTTGCCCAATTTTTTGCTGGTATTCACTGTAAATAAGATTTTTTTCAATATCTTTTAATCTCTGGAAGACAATTTGCTTTGCTGCCTGAGCTGCAATCCTTCCCAGTTCGGATGGTTTAATTTCGATAAGGACTTCATCTTTGAGGTCACATTCACTATTTCTTTCACGAGCTTCTTCAAGGCTAATTTCAAAGAGATCATCCCCTACCTCTTCCACAACTTCTTTTTTTGAATAAAGATGGACTTCGCCTGTTTCTTCATTAATGTTTGTTACAGCATTTTCGGAGGTACCAAATTTTCTTTTATAGGCTGCGAGAAGAATATCCTCAACAGTTTGAAGGATAAGTTCTTCAGAAATACCTTTATTATGGACGAGTTGCCTTACAGCTTCTGCAATAGATGCAGACATTGAGACCTCCAAATATTATTCATATAGACGAATTTTTTTAATATTATCATATTCTAAAATAATTTCTTGATTCAAATCATTTTTTAAAAGGATTTTTTGAGGGTTAGCCTCTATCAGTTGACCAACAAATTGAAGGAGTTTTTCATTTTCCAGATAACTTATATGAATATTTCTTCCTTGAAAAGCAATTAGTTCTCTTAGTGTTCTTAATTCTCTGTTTATACCAGGAGAAGAGACCTCAATACTATATTCACCTTGAATAAATATATTATCAAAGATCTGCTGGATAATATTAGTGACGTTTTGGCAATCCCTGTGGGATACTCCTCCTAGTTTGTTGATAGTAACTTTAATCCTCGTATTTTTTTTATGTTTTATTAGTTTATAATCAATTAACTGATATTTTTTTTGTGTAAGATGATTTTCGAGTTGATCCTCGTAATCTTCTTTGCTTGTAACTAATTTCATTTTTAATAATTAAGCCGCATCCAATAATTATCATAATTATCAATTTTCGTGATGTTATGGAGGAAAAATATTACATTCTTATGATTTAGTCAATCTTTTTTTTCAAATTATATTTATTCCAGAGAAGATTTGATCGGAAAAAACTTTTTATCCATGATATATTATTTTTTTAAGTTATAAAAAGATTTAATCCCTTTGTAAATAGCGACATCACCAAGTTCCTCTTCAATGCGTAACAATTGATTATATTTTGCAGTTCTATCACTTCTAGAAGTTGATCCTGTTTTAATTTGCCCTGTATTTAATGCTACAGAAAGATCTGCAATGGTATTATCTTCTGTTTCACCTGATCTATGGGACATAACCGAGGTATATCCAGCAGTCTTTGCTAGTTCTATCGCATCAATTGTTTCAGTAAGAGTCCCTATCTGATTTACTTTTATTAAAATAGAATTACATATTCCTTTGTCAATACCCATTTGAAGTCGTTTTGTATTTGTAACAAAAAGATCATCTCCAACAAGTTGTACTTTATTCGATAGTTTATCAGTAAGGATTTTCCAGCCATCCCAGTCGTCTTCTGCCATTCCATCTTCGATAGAAATAATAGGATATTTGTTTACCCAATTGACATAGAATTCTGCCATCTCCTCTGATGTTAACTCTCTATTGTCTGATTTTTTAAAGATATATCTTTTTTTATTTTTATCGTAAAACTCGCTGGAAGCTGGATCCAGAGCTATATAAATATCATCACCCGGTTTCAATTTACAGGATTCAATTGCGTTCAAAATAACTTCTATGGCTTCATCATTTGATTTCAGACTTGGAGCAAATCCTCCCTCGTCCCCAACACTTGTATTATATCCCTTGTCCTTTAAGATCTTTTTGAGAGAATGAAATACTTCAGCGATCATTCGCAACCCTTCTCTGAAAGTAGATGCACCTAGTGGCATAACCATAAACTCCTGCAGATCTACGTTATTATCGGCATGAGCACCACCATTCAATATATTTGCCATTGGTACTGGGAGTATTTTGGCATTAGATCCTCCAATATATCTATAGAGAGGTAATTCACAATATTGTGTTGCCGCTTTACTTACAGCTAATGAAACACCCAGCATCGCGTTGGCTCCAAGATGGCTTTTATTCTCAGTTCCATCAAGATCAATGAGGATTTTATCAATCTCAGCCTGTTCTCTACAGTCCATACCTATAATTTCTTCTGAAATGACATCGATAACATTTGTAACAGCTTTTAATACACCTTTTCCAGAATATCTATTTGGATCACCATCCCTGAGCTCAACAGCTTCGTGTTCTCCAGTAGATGCCCCACTTGGAACACAAGCTCTTCCGATTATTTCGCTATCAAGGATAACATCTACCTCTACAGTAGGATTACCTCTTGAGTCTAGGATTTCACGGGCTATAACATCTTTAATAATTGACATTTTGTCCTCCTTGAGGGTATTATGGAATATAAAAAATTCTATATGATTATACTATGTAATATAATTATGTGGTGTAGATTTGCGGAAAAATTATTTGTAATATAATTCAAAATAAGTATAAATTAGGCCTCCAAGCAGAGTTATTACCATCAAGATTATAGAATAATTTCTTTTCCTCGTGTCATTCATAATATGAAAAACCCAAAAAGCCGTAAACCCTGACAGAAAAAAGAATATAATGAATGAAATATTAAATAGAAACATAATCTACCTTAAAATAGTAATCCATAAAAACTGTGTCAATTTTGATTTTCTAGTGATGTGAGAAACATCGTTCATCTGTAAAAACCATTGCTATACTGTGTTCATTACATGCTTGAATTACCTCATAATCACTTACAGAACCGCCTGGTTGCACAATGGCTTTAATTCCTTCTTTAGCTATAAAATCTATTGAGTCACGGAATGGAAAGAAACCATCAGAAGATAATACAGCCCCTTCAAGAGATTCATTTCCCTTGTATTTTGACTTTACCTTATCAATTGCTTGTACTACCGCTCCTACACGATCCTGCTGACCTGTTCCGACTGCTAATGTAGTACCATTCTTGGCAATTACTACACCATTTGACCTGACACTAAGATTTACATACCATGAGAAGACTAGATCATCCAATTCTCTTTCTGATGGCATCTTTATACATTTTATTTCACCCTTATCAGGGTGAGCGCTTGTCGCCATTATGAGATCAGACGGAGATTTAATTCGGGTTAAGTAGGGATCAGCAAGGATTATAGTGCCGTCCATCAATACTTTGACCTCTTTTACAGGTGTTTCGTCACCAATAAATTTTGGTATTTTATTCATATCAGGAATTTTTAAGATTCTAATATGCTTATTTCTTTTGTAGCGTGAAGAGTCATTAAAAATACTTATAGCTTTAGCTGTGTAACTTGGGGCTATAACTACTTCTATTACTGATTGCATAATCTCATCCGCTGTTTGTTCATCCACTTCATGATTAAATCCCACTACGCCGCCGAAAGCAGCCTGGGGATCAGCATCTCGTGCATTAATATACACGTCTTTCAAGGAGTCATTTTTTAACGAAACACTTGCTCCGCATGGATTCAGGTGCTTCATAATCACACAAGCTTTACTAATATAATATTTCAATATCTTAACTGCATAATTTATATCTTCTACATTGGTTTGAGATAGACCACCCTTTCCTGATTTGATGGTTTCATATGCACCTAAAGATAATATACCTTGTTTAGGTCTATATATTGCTCCCTTCTGGTGAGGATTTGTCCCATAGCGAAGGTCTTCAATTTTTTCGTAATCAAATCCCATGAACTGAAAAGAGTTTTGGAAATCTCCGATATTAGCATGAAAATATTTACTTTTAAAATCTTTGTCACTCATAGATTAACTTATCCCCTGTTTCTTAGCGTATTCAAATATCCCACCACAGTTTACAATATCTTCTGCATCACCCAGGGAATTTAAAGCATATTCCCTACTTGTTTCAAAGTGATAAAGTGTTTTCAAATCAATATTGATATCTACAGTATCTCCAGTCTTGAATTGATTATTTATTTTACTTGAAACTTCAAATGGATAAAGAAGTCCAGCATTAACAGAGTTCCTAAAGAAAATTCTGGAATAGGATTGAGCTATGATTACCTGAACCCCTGCTGCATTAAGAGAAATAGGGGCGTGCTCACGAGATGAACCACATCCAAAGTTTTTTCCAGCAATAATTATATTAAATTTACTCTCATATTGACCTTCTTCAATAAATGAAGGATAATCATCAGGTAAACCAGTGAGTGCGTAACTACCTAACTTTCTTCTTTCCTCTGGAACATTGGGTAATAAATTTAGATATTGTGCTGGTATTATTTGATCAGTATCTATATCATCACCAACCACAAATACCTTACCTGAAACTATTTTACTCATAAAATTACTCCATAAATTCTCTTGGATCAGTAATTCTGCCACTTAAAGCAGATGCTGCTACAGTCAGCGGAGAAGCTAGGTATACCTGAGATTGCTTTGAGCCCATTCGACCAATAAAATTACGATTCGTTGTAGAAATACATACTTCTGATTGACTTAAACGCCCATAAGTATCAATTGGACCACCAAGACAAGCGGAACAACCTGGTTTTCCAATCTCCTCTGTACCTGCATCACGGAAAATATCCCACAAGGATGTTCCATCTATGGTTTCTGTTTTAAGTCCATCATATACTTCCTGTGTAGCTGGGATAATATAAGTCTTTGTAGATACCTTCTTCCCTTTCAAAATAGATGCCGCTGCCTTATAATCAGCTAATTTACCACCTGTACAAGAACCAATATAGGCTTGATTTATTTTTATATCTTTCAAACGGTGAGCTAGATCTTTATTATCTGGAGAGTGTGGCTTAGCAACAACTGGTTCAATGTCCTTTGACTTATATACTTTTTCAAAAAAGAATTGGGCATCGCTATCGTTTAAAACTACTTCAAATGGTTTATCAGTCCTTTTTTTCACATAATTTAAAGTTACTTCATCCGGGGCGATAACTCCATTTTTACCACCAGCTTCAATTACCATATTACAAAGGGTCATACGCTCTTCAATATCCAGAGAATAGACTCCATCCCCTGCAAATTCCATAGCTCTATAAGTAGCACCGTCTACGCCAATATCTCCAATAATTTGGAGTATTAAATCCTTCGCCATAAGATAGGGTGGGAGTTTTCCTTCAAATGTAAACTGCATGGTTTCAGGGACTTTTACCCATAATTTACCTGTACCCATAACAAAACCAGCTTCTGTATTACCAATTCCAGTAGCAAACTCACCAAAAGCTCCTGCTGTACAGGTATGAGAATCCGTACCAAACATCACTTCTCCTGGCCGAGTGTGCCCTTCCTGAGCTAAAGCAATGTGACAAACACCCTTATAATTTGCAGTACCAACATCGTAATAATACTTTAAGTTCTGTTCTTTGGCAAAATCTCGTAAAATATCTATATTTCTATGACACTTATCATCTTGAGTAAATATATAGTGATCAGGAATGATAACCACTTTCTCATTATTCCAAATCCTCGCATTATTTCCAAAATGCTGTTTAAAAACTCCAATAGTCCCTGGTCCACAGACATCATGAGTCATCAAGACATCTACATCCACCCATACATTGTCACCTGGTGATACCTTCTGACGATGGGACTTCTTAGCTAATATTTTTTCGGTAATAGTCATACCCATATTCGCTTCCTCACAAGGGTTTAATATTTATATTTATAGATCATTAAAGATAGTAAGATTTTATAAAAAGACAATCCTTTTCTATATAGAAATGCTTTAAAGGTTCGATAATCATTTAAGATGGGTTTTAAAGAATATTTGACTTTTTAAAAATATATAATAATTTTATTTATACTGAAAATCATCATCTTCTCAGATACTTTGTTCAGTCAAATCAAAAACAAATATTTTTTAATTACTCATGTACCAGAATAATTGTGAATAATTTATTACAAAGATACAGGTCTGATGGGTGTTCAATATATACTAGAAATTTAAAATATAATATTAAATTGCTCATATCTGGGGGTTCCAAAAATGCAATTCACCAAAATATTGTTATTAGTAATACTTAGTATACAAATAATTAATTGTTCAAATAATAATGTACATGAAGAAACTCTAGATCCTAATTATGTACATCCCTATTTAAAAAATGGAAAAAAATATTATCGTAAAGGTAAATTAAATGAGGCGCTGGATAATTTTAACAAAGCTTTAAAATTATACCCCAAATCTCTTGAGGCACGTTATTTCAGAGGATTGACCAATTTAAGATTACGAAATTTTACTACTGCTTTAGAAGATTTTAACCATGCAATTAATCAGAATCCAAAATTTGTTGCAGCATATTATTTAAGAGCATTAACTTATATGTCTTTAGGCAAATTTAAGGAAGCTATCAACGATTTGGACTCTACCTTAAAAATTAATCCCACCTTTGCCCAAGCTTACGTGGAGAAGGGACGAATTTTTCTATTCCTGGATCAATTAACTCCAGCCTTATATTATTTTAAAAAAGCATTGTCTATAGATCCAAAACTTCCAGATGCTTATTTCTTTATTGCTATTACTTTCTCACTTATGGGAAAATACGAAAACAGCATCAAGGTATTTTCACTTGTATTAAAATTGGTACCCAAATCCTATCAAACGTATTCTGAAAGGGGATTGGTCTATCTGTATATGAAAAAATACAAACATGCAATCCGTGATTTTACAAAAGCGATTAAAATTAATAAAAATTACTACATGGCTTATTTCAGAAGAGGTATTGTATATCTCTATATATTGAAAAAATATAAAAAAGCTGTTAAAGATTTTTCCTCCGTCATAAAATTAAAACCAAATTTTGGACCTGCCTATAAACATCGTGCCAGAGCATATAGCGAACTTGGTCAAGATAACAAAGCAATCAGGGATACAAATAAATCAATTAAGCTAAATCCAAACTATTCTAAAAAGAAGGTTACTAATTTTCAGAATGAATAACATAGTTTTAAAGAGTTCTTGTGACTAAATCATTCTTACTTTACAAGATAATCCGCTATATTATATATGGGAAAAAATATTTTATTATCAAGCAATCTAAATAATTTATATATAAATCAAATATTAATAAAATTATATCAAGTCATTTAAACTTTATTTATAATACATATTTTTTAAATTAAGGTTGATAATCCCCATTTAAATACCGATTAATGATATTATTTTACTGTAATTGTAATTTACGAGGTATATTCCCTTGCCTGAAAATATGAATGAAACTTCTTCCCAAACTACTCATAAAATTGAAATAATGGAAGATGAGACATTTATTGATAAAATAAAATTCCTTTTTCAAAATATTTTTATGGGAAAAGGAGATTCTAAATACGAAAGAATAAAAAAATTACGCGAAATAAAAAAGGATTTGAAGTCAATTAATCCATCTATATATAAAATTAACAAAGATCTTGTCACACCTGAGTTTGCTGAAAAATTATTTGAGTTATATCGATATTGTCATCCACTAAAACTTGTTCTTAATCTTGAAAATGATAAATTGTTAAAATCAAAAGTGGAGGATTATTTTGTTGAAATACAACTTTCGAAAGAACAGAAAGAGATATTGCAATTATTTGAAACGGATAATTTTGTAGAAGTATTAAATAAGAGTGGTGTAAAAGAATTAGATTTTTATATCAATGAAATGTTTCAAAAATTCCAAAAAACGCTTCAAAAAGATCAAACTTCCCAAATTAATAATGTTTACACGAGTTTATTTGAGTTAAGCAATCTTGTTGAATATGATTATTATCCCATTTTGAAAAAATTTGGTCCTGCCCTCCAAGAAAATGTAATATCAAATCCTCCAAAATTCAGGGATGTTGACGGACGACACGTCTTAGAAGAACTAAAAGATATTTCTGAACTAATATACTCTATGAATCTTAAAGGTGATTTTGTTAAAGCTATCTTATTATTCGGAAAATTTAAAGGTATACAACTTTTGCCTGAAAAAGAAATCAAGAATTTCATTCAAATTATAAAAGATTTTATTCAACAAAATATATTTCAGTTACTCATTGAAATAATCACAAAAGATGCTTTTTTTAGACCAATTCAAAATATAAGAACGATCAATCTAGTTCAAAATTATTTAAAAAATCTTTCCGTGAAAATTAAAACTCGTCGTGAACAAGTTGTTAAAGATATAAGAGAAACTAAAGTTAAGAAAATGATTTTGGAACTCTTTGGTATCGAAGAGATTCCTCCAATTGAAAATTATTCCTACACCATGAATGACACATTTAGAGAGATCCAATGCGAAAGATATTTATTTAGTCAAGCGATGAGTTTTATTAAGTATTTCATCATGGAGAGATACAATAGATATATAAGGGATTTACTAAATAAAATAATTATTGACATAGAAATGACAAACAAGGATCTGAAAAAATCATTTTCTGATAGTTATCATATAATCAATGAACTGATGAAAGATATAATGACATTCAATGAATCTATTGCAGATTCCACTCAAAGGGGTGCAAAAGTCAAAACTCTTATCAGAAAAGCAGCCCATGAACAATCCAGTAAAAAAGTTTTGAATGAGTATATTGACATTATAAATCATGAAGCATATGAAATTATTAATAAAACATTGGTGCATTCCCAAATTATAGCTGATGTTTTAAAAATGTTATATGAAGATTATAAAGATAATCGCCAAAGAAATATACAAAATGCAAGACTGATAGGTGGTGGCGAAAATCGTGAAATAATAAAATACACTATCAGTAGTTACAATGATATTACAAAGCTTTTAGTTCTGGTAAAATCAGTTAAACCAGCCTTCCAAGAAAAAATAGAAGAGCAAAATCAGTGAGTATTTGGTAGTATTATAATTTTTACGAAATTAAATTCCTTACTCCTTCTAGTATTCCTTCAAAAGGACAGTCCTTTTAGAATACGAACACATTTAAAAAAGAAATCATCTGGCAACTTTCATAAAGCAAGGAACATCATAATACTCCCTGTTCACTTATCCAGTGGATCATTGATAAATTTCTTGTATGTCAGTGATATCTTAAATCTTTGTTTTTCAGAATTGTCTTTCTAAAAAAGAATTTAATGAAATAGGATTTTGTTTTTATTTATTTTAATTGGCCGTCGATTTTATGTGAGATCTCAGTATGTTTTTCCCATACTTTTCCCATAATTCTCCCATGTCGGGTTAGGGTGGTGTAAATTTGTGTTTTTATTAAAATGAATTGAAAAAAAATAGAAAACGAATGATTTAAAAAATTAATATACTATTGATTTAATTATTATTAAATGGATCAGTCCGGAGAAATTATCCCCGGATCTGAAATTATTAAATTTTATAATTATGATTTTTTTGAGCTATCTTCTTTTTCCTTAGGATCCTTATCCTTTGGTTTCTCTTTGTTGCCCTTTGGGTGTTCATTACCCTTGGGATGCTCTTTTCCCTTTGGGTGTTCATTTGGTTGGCCACCTTTGGGGTGTTCATTTCCATGTGGATGTTCACTGACATTAATAAGTTTTGCATCACCGACTCTTACCCAAGAGTCACCTTTTTTTTCCCATTTATATCTTTCTTTTCCATTTAATTTGTGGATAGAAATTTGTGATACATGAAGATTTTTTTTGTCGTTTCCTTTCATGAAGAAATCAATATCATATGTCGTTTTTGTTTTGTCATCTTTAAAATCTGCACATACAAAATGAGTATCTTTTTCAATAGTTACCTGTAATTTGTCATTATGAATCTTGGCTAGTTTGAGCTTTAGAGCATTTTTTGTTGGTTCATCCAACAAGCTGAAAAAGCCATTTGATTTTTTATATTCTTTTTCTACAAAAGATTTAATAGCTTCAGAAAGATCACTTGTTGTTATTGGCTCTGCTTTGGCTGGCTTTTTTTCTTCAGTGGATTTTTTTTCTGTAGAATCAACTTTTGGAGTTTCATCTATTTTTGGTTTTGGTTTGCAACTAGCTACCAACAATATAATAATTAAAGTTGGGAGAATAGTATAGAGCAAATTAAAATGTTTTGTCATTGATGTATGTTTAGCAAACATATCTTCCTCCATAAAAAATATTTGACATATTGTAACACTTTAAAATAATATTTTTTTTATTTTTTGTAAAAATATTTTCTTTTTATATTTGTTCCATTGGGTATTAATTCTTGTTAAATAATATTTAATTGTTTGATATTTCTTTTATAAAAAGGTAAATGAGTTGACAATTTTCTGTAAGATTTTGTATTTTTTTGCATATATCGACTCTGAATTCCAGAAACTTTTATTAGCAGAAAGAGTAGCTATAATGAAAACTACATTGTTATTATTACTCTGGCATACCTGGATATATATATAATTATAATATTTTTCTGTGTTGTATTTTTTTGTTGTGAATACTCCCTTGCGTGCATTTGAAGACTCTAACTTCTTTTTGGGTAGTGGTGATATCTTGATCCAAAAGATATCTTCATTTATATTATATTTATCAGTGATTATCCTGATAATTTCATAGATATTTTGTTTTGGATTTTTTACAAAACCTATAATTATCTGTTGGTCATATTTTTTGGGACTTTGGGATCTCAATTTCCAGAGAACAGGATCCTGGTTATTTATTTGAAATTCTAAAGGTACTTTTATTGAATAACCCAGAGGATTATATAAATTTTTAGAGGTGTTTTTTACAGAAGAATTAAATATTTTTTTACGCAATTTTTTTAACTGGATATCTATTGTGTCCTGTTTATTTTCACGATATCCAAGAGTTGGATAATTCACTGATTTGTTCTCTTCCTCGTCATCCTCTTCGCTATCATCATCCTTAGCATCCTCACTATCTACTTCATCGTCCTCGTCATCTTCTTTATTCTCGTCCTCTATGTCTTCAATATCGCTGTCATCCTGATCCTCATTATCATCAACTTCACTCGTTTCTTTCTTACTAATATGAAAATCTTTTTTGGATGATTTTTTTCTTTTATGATATGATTTTTTTTTATTTTTTTTCTTAGAATAAGTCTTTTTATTTTGTTTAGAATTATTTTTTTTATTTTCTGGTGGAATCTTTTTTATGTCTTCAATATTCACCAGGGATCGAGATGGGGTACATGATAGTAAGCTACATATATATAATAAACTAACAATTATCAACAATGAATTATAGAGGATAATAGTTTTGTAAAGATTTTTTATCTGGTTTAAAAATAGATAAATTTTCATAGGATAATCTGTAATCTTTCGTTATTATTATAAATTGTGATAATCAGGTAATAATTTATTTTATTAAAATTACTTTTATCGGCACTGATTGTTTGATCTGTACGTAATTTTATAAGTATTACTATATTTATAACACAATTATCTTAAAAATCAAGGAAATAATTTTGAATATAGAAAAGTTTTTAGAAGAGAATCTCATTGATGTTTCCAAGCCAGCCCGATATATTGGTGAGGAGGTTAATCAGGTAAAGAAGGATTTTAATAATATATCTTTAAAAATTGCACTTAGTTATCCAGATGTTTATGATATTGGGATGTCGAATCTGGGGATTAAAATACTTTATGAAATCATCAATAATCAGCAGAATATGCTTTGTGAGAGAGTATTTCTACCCTGGTTGGATATGATCGAGAAATTAAAAGAATTCGATATTGAATTATTTTCTCTTGAATCCAAAAAGCCTTTGAAGGAATTTGATGTACTGGGGTTCTCTCTCCAATATGAATTGACTTATACGAATGTTTTATGGATACTAGAACTTGCCAGGATACCAGCATTTAGCAAGGATAGAACTGAAGCTGATCCCATCATTATTGCCGGAGGACCTTGTGTATTTAATCCTGAACCTATGGCTGATTTTGTTGATCTGTTCATTATAGGAGAATCTGAGGATGCAATTATCCGTTTTGGGACAACACTAATTGAACTAAAATCAAGGAATTATACCAGAGAAAAAATCATTCAGGAGTTATCCCTCTTGAATGGTATTTATAATCCAAGGAATTATCCCATAGAGAATGAAAAGACGAGGATACAAAATCAATTAGGTTATCAAGCTGATAATAGTTCCAATCCAGCATACTATATACCGGTTAAGAAGGTTGTAAGGCAGGCTTATCCTGATTTAAATCAATTAAAGATTCCAATAAAACCTCCAGTTCCTTATCTGCAGGTAACACAAGATCAAGGGGTTATTGAAGTATCCCGAGGCTGTACTGTGGGATGCCGTTTTTGCCAGGCTGGCATGATTTATCGTCCTGTGAGAGAAAGAACTATTGATAATATTGTTGAATTATGTGATCAATTAATAGAAAATACCGGATATCGTGAAATATCTCTTTTATCACTTAGTATTGCAGATTACAATTTTCTTGATCAATTAATCAGTCAGTTGAATAACATTTATAGTAGCCGTGGCATATCATTCATGTTGCCCTCTCTGAGAATCGATGGATTTACTCTTAATGTAGCTCAACAAGTTAGTGAAGTGCGTAAGAGTGGATTGACATTTGCTGTGGAAGCTGGTAGTGAGTATCTTCGTAATTCAATAAACAAGAGGGTTACAGAGGAAAAATTATTTGAAATAGTCCGTCAGGTAACTGATTTTGGGTGGAAGAAAATTAAATTATATTTCATGATAGGATTTCCAGTTGATAAAAGTTATCAAAGTACTGAGGAAGATGATATTATTCAATTCATACTTAAGATTCTTAGTATCAATAAGAAATTACAATTAAATATAACCCTGGGAACTTTTGTACCTAAGCCTCATACACCCTTTCAATGG
>DKAT01000051.1 GCA_002450905.1 Spirochaetia bacterium UBA6919 | reverse complement strand
ATTGATTCACCTTGAATTCCGTGCCCCTTCAAGACCTTTGCAACAAGATGTCGTGTAAATTTTGAATCATCTGCAACCAATACTTTCATGTTCTATCCTCTGTTATCCCATATCGTATCTAGTATATTATAATAAAAAATACTTATAAGTATACTCATTTATTAACACTTCATGACAATAATAAATTTCTATTCCCTAAAAAAAATTGTACGAAAATTAAATTACCCTTGTATAGGATGAGGGAGAAGTGTATTTTCAGGAGAAAAAATGAAATCCGATCAATCATTCAATCCAGGTAATTTCTATCTACCTCAATTTAAAAAGGATTTAAACATACCACTTTATATATCAAAGATTCCTGCAGGATTCCCGTCTCCTGCTGATGACTATATTGACCAGACCCTGGATTTAAATGAATATCTTATTTCTCATCCCTCTGCCACATTCTTTATTAGAGTACAGGGTGATTCTATGATTGGTGCTGGCATTCATTCCGGCGATATTCTAATTGTTGATCGATCTATAGAAGCTATAAGTGGAAAGATTATCGTTGCATCTCTGGATGGGGAGTTTCTTGTAAAGCGTTTAATAAAAAATAATGATCAAATCCTTCTTCTACCTGAGAATAATGAATACAAAACGATTAAAATAACCTGTGAAAATGAATTTATAATATGGGGAGTTGTTACTTATGTTATCCACCCAGTATAATAAGGTGTTTGCCCTAGTGGATTGTAATCATTTTTACGTATCCTGTGAGCGAGTATTCAATCCAAAATTACTAAATAAGCCTGTGGTAGTACTCTCTAATAATGATGGATGTACTGTTTCCTTATCTACAGAGGCAAAAAATATTGGATTAACGAGAGCAGTTCCTATATTTGAACACAAAGATCTTGTCAAAAAATACAATGTGCAGACCCTCTCTTCCAACTACACTTTATATGGAGATATGTCCCATAGAGTAATGATGACACTAAAACAGTTTTCCCCCAATATAGAAATATACTCCATCGATGAAGCATTCTTATCCTTTCATGGATTCAAAGTAAATCTTACAGATTACGCAAAAACTATTCGTGATACAGTATTTCAATGGACAGGGATACCGGTTTCTATTGGAATAGCACCGACAAAAACCCTTGCTAAGCTTGCCAATCACCTTGCTAAAAAAGATCCTGATAACAGTGGGGTATACAATTTGCTGGAAGAAAGAAATATTGATACAGTTCTATCCCATGTAGAGGTGAGGAATCTATGGGGCGTGGGCTCACGGTATAGTAAAATGCTTAATAGAGAAGGAATTTATACAGCCTATGATTTGAAATCAGTAGATGATCAATGGATAAGAAAAAAAATGACAGTAATGGGTCTTAGAACAGCTTACGAATTGAGAGGTCTGTCCTGTATCGATCTGGAACACGCCCCCAGTCCCAGAAAGAGTATTGTGTGCTCAAGGAGCTTTGGGAAGTCAATTGAAAGCCTTCGTGATTTAAGAGAAGCCGTTTCTAATTTCGTCACTCGTGCCTCAGAAAAGCTCCGTAGTCAGGATTCCCTTGTATCATCTGTTTCTGTATTCCTTGAAACCAATTCCTTTAAAGTGAATGAGCCTCAGTACAATAATTCTATTACTACCCCCCTGCCTAAACCCACATCCTATACGCCAGAGATTATATCCCACACCCTGAAAGGACTGGATAGGATATACAAATCGGGTTATCGGTATAAGAAGGCTGGAGTCTTATTTCTTGGGATTATACCCAATAAAGATATCCAGCTGGACTTTTTTATAGAACACAACCCTAGAAAAAACGCCCTGATGAAGGCGGTCGATTGTATCAATGAGCAATTTGGAAGTGATACCATACGATGTCTCTCATCTGGTTTTAAACACAAGTGGAAAATGAATCAAAATAATGTATCACAAAGATATACTACCCGATGGACCGAAATTCTTACTGTTAAGATATAGTAAATCACCTATCAAGACCCAAAAATTATTGTTTAGATTACAGAACGCAAAACAAAATAAACTCAATTATAGTTCAGCAAAGCATATTTATATGGAATATTCTGAAAAATCCCAATATCTATTTGAAATATGAACTGTTAAAATTTGAATAGCAAGCCATCACGATGGAGAACAATCGGAACTAAAATTTTTGATTCCGATACTCATTCGTTTCTTTGTATTGGAGCACTTTTATTTTAACTATTATTTTATCGTAAATTAACAGGTTGATTTTCTGATTATCCTTTTTGAAATTAACAACTCAGAATCATTATGAATAGTTGTACAAAATTACTTCCTGTTTTAAAGATTACATAATAGATATTAATCCCACAAAATTATTTTATTATGAAGAGCGCATACTATCAATGATAAGATAAAATATGTTGTTAATTATCTAAATTAAGATTATAATTATGACTGTTAAAAAAAATCATGAGGTTACTATGTATAAAAAGATATTTTATTCTAAATCTCTTTTAATAAAGATAATATACCTTGTATTAGTTGTTATGATGAACCAGTTTTGCAGTTTTGATCAAAATTCAACGACAAATCTAATTGTAATAGATAGTAATAATGTAGATCGTGATATAGGGAGAACATATAAATTAACTACTGGGGGTGCCTGCCAGAACCCAGCTCAATACGGTACTGGAACAATAACAATTAGTGGGAAGAATTGGACTGGTACAGATGGATCAGCGTTTACAATAGAAGTTGTTAGATCTGTGAAAAATGCCTCGGGGACTTATTTCAACCAGGTAAAAATTAGTGCTCAAAGTTCATTTTCCTTATCAGCATATCAATTTCAAAGATCTCCTATTGCATGTACAGGTCCGAATACTATAAATATTACCCAGGGAGTGACATATTATTGCGGAATATATATATATGGAGGTGATACTCCAAACCCGGCAACTGATTTTACAATAATATTTCCAGATAACTTATCAAACCCAACAATTTATCCAAACTTTGATGCCACAACTTATCCTAACACAGTTTACTATTCACAATAAGATATTAGATTGGTACTTATAATGGAAGGAAGCTGAAATAATGGTGGTGAATAGTTATTTTTTTGAATAATTATCAGACCCGAATATTGATAGGAGTGTCGCAATGATTACAATTCTCACCTGAAAGTCCTACAATCTCCGTTTGATAGAAGTTTCTGCGAATCAAAGTACTGTGACAATTTGGGCAGTAGGTGTCCGAGGTACCAGGAATCATGGCATTCCCAACATAGACGTAATGGAGCCTCTTAATTGCCTTATCATAAGCCCTTCTCAAAGTCGAAAGTGGGGTAGCAGGAACATCTAATTTATAATCAGGGTGATAGGCAGAGAAGTGTAAGGGAATCGAGGGGTCTAAATCCGCTATCCAATTGATTAGATTATCGAGGTCTTCTTCTGAATCATTAAGGGTAGGGATAATCAGATTTGTGATTTCCAGCAAAGGTTTTTGAAACTCTTTCACAAGATTGATAGTATTTAATACTGGTTTCAGTAAACTCTTACACACCTTCTTATAGAATCGTTCATTCATCCCCTTAAGATCAATATTGAGAGCATCAATATAAGGTAGGATCTCCCTCATGGGTTTCTCATTGAGAGTACCATTAGTGACAAGAACATTTTTAAGCCCAGCCTGCTTCATAAGCTTTGCTGTATCAAGGACAAATTCATACCACATTAAAGGTTCACTGTAGGTATAGGCTAATCCGATGGAATGGTATTGAATAGCCTGTTCGACAATTCTTTCTGGGGTGATGCAGTGGGTATCTGTTTTAACCTGAGATATTGCCCAGTTTTGACAAAATGTACACCCAAGGTTACAGCTATTTGCAGCAATAGATAATATTTTTGATTTAGGGTAGAAATGGAATAGAGGTTTTTTTTCAATGGGATCCATAGCAAGAGACGTTGTTTGACCGTAATTAATAGCGTAGAATTTTCCTCCAATATTCTGTCGTCCCATACATTTTGCTACTTTTCCTTCCTGTACACGACACTCAAAGGGGCAGAGGTAACATTTGATCTTGTGATCAGCTATTTGCTCATAATAGACAGCTTCTTTTAAGGATGAGTTTTTTAATGCTAGCATAACACCCCCTTTGTATTAAATATAAGTGTTTTGAATCAATTAGAAAAGTATTTCGTAATAGTTTTAATCATAGTTAGTCCCCGATCATTTCGAATAAGTCTTTTCCCATTAATATCTTATTATGATAAGATTTATCCTCAAGTGCTCTCAAAAAGGCTTTGGAGATTTGTGTTCTGGATATGGGAGTCCATCTTTGAAACCATGTTCCGATAAGTGGAATGTAACCCATGACTTTAAAAAACCATTTAAATAAAGCTATCCATCCCATTGATTTTCCTAACCAACGCTCTCCATAAATTAATGAGGGTTTGAAGATTGTCCATATCAGATTGGAGGATTTTAAGTCATTTTCTGCTTTTAACTTATTTTTAATATAACCCGATATGAACGGAGGGGCTCCTGCTGAACTCATATATAGAAACCGATTGATGTTGTATTCCTTTGCAAGGGAGATTATATTTACAACGGATTGATAATTCAATTTCTCATAGGTTATATTATTTTTATTATCTTCTATGAGAATTGCTACAAGATGGATTACGGCATCAATATTTTCTAAAACCAAATCTGATATATTAAGGACATCGCCGTAAATGATGTGAACCCTTTTAAGATAGTCCCCTAACTTATACTCCGATCCTTTCCTAACAAGACAGAATATTTCATGCCCTTTGTCAAGGAAAGATTTTGTCATTTGCTGTCCTACATAACCAGTTGCACCAGTGATAAATATCTTCATAGGATAATAAACACCTTCAGCAGATGATTCAATCATGATGATGAATAATTTATTTTGAGAAACAAATGTAATTACAATATAAGCAATTTACGGTTCAGAATATATTTACTTTAAGAAATAAAGTTATTATATTTAGGGCATTATTATCCTGAGGAAAATTAGTTCATGAACAGAAGAGATTTTTTTAAGTCCTTTCGTATGGGATTCGTTAACCAGATTATTAATGAGCGATATGTTCGACCACCTTATAATTTCAATGAGGCATTATATAGTGAACGATGTCCGCAATGTCCAGCCTATTGTAGTTTAGCTTGTGAGCAAGATATTATCATGATTGCTAAAGACGAAACCCCGTATATTGATTTCACAAATAAAGGGTGTATCCTGTGTGATAAGTGTGCTGAGGTCTGTGATAGTGGTGTACTCTTTCTTGAGGGTCCTAAAAAGCTCAATGCCATTGCTAAGCTTAGTATGGAGAGTTGTGTTGCCTGGCAAAATAACCGTTGTAATGAGTGTTCTAAGCCCTGCGAACCCACAGCCATATTATTTTATGATAAGTTACGTCCTGAAGTAGATGTGGAAGCCTGTGTGGGATGTGGTTTATGTGTTCATGTATGTCCTGAAAAGGCGATTACAATGGAAGTCATTTAAACGCAATAGCTAAACAATTGAGTGTTAGGGGTATATTTTAATAAGAAAACTAATTTTGTAAAGGTGATTACTTCACTGCACTTTGAATAGACTGAAAAATCTTTTTTCCATCCATTGATCCCAGTATTTTTTCCATAGCTCTTTCAGGGTGAGGCATCATTCCAAAGATATTTTTCTGTTCATTGCATATACCAGCAATATTTCCCCGTGCTCCATTAGGATTAGAATCGTCGGATACATTTCCTTGTTGATCACAATATCGGAATATGACCTGATTCTTCTCTTCTAAAGCTCGATAGCTTGAATCATCACAATAATAATTCCCTTCCATATGAGCGATAGGAATCTGGAGGATCTCATTTTTTTTGATCTGATTGGTAAATGGGGTATTGTTATTCTCACACTTGATATATACTTGCTTGCAAATGAAATGGACGCTCCTATTCTGTAACATAGCTCCAGGAAGTAAACCTGTTTCAAGTAATATTTGAAAGCCATTACAGATACCGATAAGAAGACCACCATCTTTAGCAAAATCAATGATTTGCTTCATTACAGGGGAGAATTTTGCAATAGCACCAGCTCTCAGATAGTCTCCATAAGAGAATCCACCGGGTAATATAATACAATCATAGGAGTCAATATGAGTTTCTTCATACCAGATCATGTGAGCATCTTCTCCCATCACATTTTTCACGGCATGATAACTATCCCGATCGCAATTAGAACCTGGAAATAAAACGATACCATATTTCATTTACTTAATATCCATAATCTCATACGTATAATTTTCGATAACAGGGTTGCTCAATAATTTATCACACATCTCTTTGAGTTGTATCTCTGCTGAATTTCTGTCTGGACTGTTCATATTCAGGGTAATCATCTTGCCAACTCTAACATCATCAACGTTACTGTAATTCATGTTAGCTAATCCTTTTTTTACACTAACACCCTGAGGATCTAAAATACTTTCTTTCAGATTGATAAATACTTTTGCGTGAAACATGCTTATCCCTTTAATTTCTGTAATCGTTCAAGGACTTCTCGATATACTGCTGTTACATCACCCATATCTTTTCTAAATCTATCTTTATCCATAATTTTTTTGGTTTGTGAGTCCCACAGCCTGCATGTATCAGGAGATATTTCATCAGCTAAAATAATTTCCTTGTCTAAACGTCCAAATTCAAGTTTAAAATCAACTAAAATAAGTCCTATAGAATCAAATATATTTATTAAAAATTGATTAATTTGATGAGCCATGCTTTCAAGTTTCTTTAATTCACTTTCTGTAGCCAGACTAAGTAATCTAATATGATCTCTATTGAGAAGAGGGTCTCCAAGAGCATCATTCTTATAGTAAAATTCCAAAATCCCACCTTCAACATCTGTTCCCTCTGTAAGACCTGTTCTCTTAGCTAAACTACCAGCAACTACGTTACGAACAACTACCTCAAGCTGGATAATCTGGACTTTTTTTGCTAATATCTCTCTGTCATTTAGAACAGAAACAAGATGGTTAGGAACGCTATTCTTTGATAGCTGTTTAAATAAAATATTCGAGATGGCGTTATTTAACAAGCCTTTATCTGTAATTTCTTCACGTTTCTTACCATCAAAAGCGGTTGCTGTATCCTTGAAATGGACAATAACCTCATTGGGATTTGTTGTGGCATAAACTTGTTTAGCCTTCCCTTCGTATAATAATTCCTTCTTTTCAGCCATAGGAAACCTTTTAAATCAATATAATAGTTTAATTTTATAATAATTTTCCTATTGAATTTAATTTAAAATCTATTTTTTGTCAAATTACACTGAGGGATATTTTAAATAATTATTAAAAACTGATCAGTAATTTATTAAAATAATTATTGAATAATCAATATTATATAGAGATTTCCTGACTTGGTACGAATTGAATCAATATCGGAATCAAAAAATTTAGTTCCGATACTTCACGGATATGATGTATTTTTTGCTAATGTATAAATGTTTTTTATTCAGAATATTACACCGATTGAATGTCTAAAAAGTTTTATCAAACTTGAATTTTCTTATACATTTCATGTTATAATTTTTTGACCAAAATGCCGATGACAATGTTAAACTAAATAAACATGTTTATGGAAAAGGATTTCTGTTTGTATAGAAAAGGGATTTTCTTCTTATTCAGTTTTCTAATGATTTTTATAGCTATTAGTATAGCTTCATTTCATCCGTCAGATTACCTGAATGTATCCTCACAAAATGTGGATGGTGTAAGGAACTGGTTTGGCGTTCCTGGAAACTTTATAGCATCTAAGTTATTCTTATTATTTGGAAAAGGGGCATATTGTTTAATACTGCTACTTGTACTTTTCATTGTTTCATTATTTTCATCCTATTTATCACAAAGAAGAAATAAACTGATAATAGGTGCTTTATTTGTAACATTCACTGTTTCGTATCTCATATCCTTTGTAAGTTCTGATCAAAGCTTTTCCGGTGGTGGTTTAATTGCTGGAATTACTCTCAGTATATTAAAAAAGGGTTTTGGACTTTTTGGACAAATATTTTTTTTATTACTGATAACATATTTATCCTTTTATTTTATTATCAATTTTCATCAAAAACATTTTACTGACTGGTTTAAACATAATATAAATCGCTTGACTGATGTTGGTAAAACATTAAAACAACCTGTGGATGACTCTCCAGTAAAACCTCCGCTATTTCAGAAAATTAATAAAGAACAATCAGTAAAGCATAATAATGATACAAAAAATAGTAATCATAATTCTGATACAAACAGTAGCGACAATCATATAAGTAAAGACACTTCTGAAGAAGAAATTATAATCATCCAACAATTTGATCTTATCACCCATGAAGCTCCTGAAGAGAAAGTTATTGAAAAGACTTTTAAGATGATATCAATGGATGTATCGAATCCTGAAACTTTGGCTGACAAAGAAATTAAAATTAATATCATATCAAATGAGTTGAAAGACACACTACCTCATGAATCTATTCTTGGTAATTTTGAATCAACAGAAGATATAGAAGAATATATTATCCCTGAAAAGGATTCCATCCCGAATGAAATCTCTAATCCCATTCCACAAAAAGAAATTGAAGAAATAACTATTATTAATATCAAGGAAGAATTGATCCAGCCAGTCAATCCGCAAAGAATAAGCCAACCACATCTCAATAATTCAGATATTACAAAAGGATTTTCTGTTTTACATACCTCGAATCAACAGTTTGAAGAAGAAATTAATGATGAGAAAGATATTATTCATAAACTAGAAAAGACTCTTGCGGAGTTTGGTATTGAAGCTCGTGTTATAAACATCGCAAAGGGTCCTGTGATTACCTGTTATGAGGTTCAGCCTTCCCCTGGGATTAAACTCAGTCGCATAGTAGGCCTTCAGGATAATTTAGCTCTATCATTGGAGGCATCTAAAATCCGTATTGTTGCTCCTATACCTGGAAAAGCAGCTGTAGGGATAGAAATTCCCAATAGGATCAGAGCTAAAGTTACACTGGGTGATCTTTTTACTAGTCTGGATTATAAGAATCATCATTGTATATTACCTATAGCTTTAGGACAAGGGATTTCAGGGATAACTCATATCGTGGATCTTATGACATTACCCCATCTACTAATAGCTGGAGCAACTGGAGCTGGTAAAAGTGTCTTTGTCAATACGCTAATTTGTAGCCTGATTTCCTCAACAACCCCTTCAAATACACGATTCATTATGATCGATCCCAAGAGAGTTGAACTCAAAATGTATGATGAGATACCTTATCTCCTCTGTCCTGTTATTACAGAACCTAAACAAGCTGTCTATGCACTCAAATGGGCTGTCAATATGATGGAGGAAAGATATAAATTACTCGAAAAATATAGTTGTCGTGATATCCGTAGTTTTAACAATAAGATAGAGAAAATGAGGCAAAAGGATTACGTCACCGATCCTCCCCTTGAATATATCGTGATTATAATCGATGAATTTGCTGATTTAATGATGGTTTGCGGAAAAGAAGCTGAAGCATTCGTCTCCAGATTAGCTGCTATGTCGCGTGCAGTGGGAATACATCTTGTAGTAGCAACCCAGCGACCTTCAGTGGATGTTATTACTGGACTTATCAAGGCAAATTTTCCAGCTCGTATTGCATTTCAAGTATCCAGTAAGACTGAATCGAGGATTATTCTTGATCATAATGGTGCTGAAAAGCTTTTAGGGAAAGGAGATTTTCTTTTTTCTGCTCCTGGTGTAGGAAATATGATACGAATCCAGGGAGCTTATTTGAGTGAGGACGAAGTGCATGATATCACGTCCTATTTAAAGAGTCTTGCACCTCCTGAATATATTGAGGAATTACAAGTCATTTTAGAAGGTGATTCAGAAAATACTGATTTGTCATCAGAGGACGAGCCATTGTTCAGGGAAGCTGTTGAGATAATTTTATCTGATAGAAAGGCTTCTGCATCTTATTTACAAAGAAAAATGCGTATAGGATATAATCGGGCGGCACGGATTATTGAACTTCTTGAGCAGGAAGGAATCGTCAGCCCAGCCAATGGGAGTAAGCCGCGGGAAGTTCTTGTAGAAAGCTATCAAAAATAAATTCAATTACTTATCTTGAGAAGTTCATCCAGACTGAGTTAATTAATTAGAAGATTTTTTTATATCCTTCTTCAGTTGATTAAGTTCCTGTGTAATATTATTTAATAGGGCTAATCCCTTGGCAGGTTTCTGGCTATAAATTACATCCAACTGGTTATGGAGTTGTATATACCGTGGTTGTAGATCGGGATTGTCATTCATTTGCTGTCCCAAGGTAAGGAATTGAAAGGCGGTTTGATTAAACTCTCTCTCAAAAACTAATTTCATCCTCCATCGATATATAATTATTAATATCAATACAATAACTACGCTACCAATACCAATCCAAGTCCACATGGTTTATCACTAATTATTTAAAACGAATTTCAAATGTAGAATAATATGTATTTTCTTCGTTATAACCAAATAAAAATACATCTTTAAAATTACGGACAAACATAATTATTTCCTGATCCAATTTTAACTTATTATTAGAAATAAAATTCTCTACATTCAAATAAAAGTTATAGGGATATTTATTATTAATATATTTATCCAAATTGATTTGACTTAAATAATCTGAAAAACTTTTCCTGTTATTCGCGACGTTATCTAAAAGAGTGGTGAGTGTATCTTTATTTGTAGCTATAATTAAATATTTTTTATAGGCACCTAAATAGATTAATGAGTTGTTTGTTTTGGAATTGTAGAATTGATAAAATTTATTATTGGAGATATAAACAGTTTTAACGTGAACATCTTCTGAAGCAGTTTTATTTTTAAGTGTGTTGATTATAGTTTGGATATTGTTTTCTAAAATATAGTTATTTTTAAATTCAGCATAAGCAATGATGTCACTTTTGCTAAGGAATTTATCAGGATTTGAATTATCATTAATCTCATCAATATCATAAACAATTAAATTATAACGATATCCAAGATTACTTAATATCTTCTTCAGATCCTCTTTGCTAATATCCTTTGATTTTTCTAATTCACGGTTTAATTCTTTTTTTATATTCTGTTTCATCACTTTAGAAAGCATTTTATCAAATAATTTGATATAGGATTGGATATCAATATTGGCTTTCAATAAGAGATATGGTGTTTTGCCTGGGAGATAATGAAATAGATCGATATTATTTGATTTAGGATTAAAAGTTTTTTTTGTGAGGTGATATAATTTATGATTTTTATTTACTACAGTACATCCTTTTATTGAAATTCCATTTTCACTTGCTGATATTCCTGCTGAGATTATTTTATAAAATCCTTTTATAGCATCTATTTGTTTATTATTTTTATTTCTTCCAAAACCCATAAAGATTGATGATAACTTATTGATAAAGACAAATAGATCCTCGGATGCTGTGATGAAAAGAAATTGATCTTTGTGATTTAATGCCCTGGAAACTTTGATAAAATTACTATCCTTTGCTAAATTATTTCCAGAATGATAATGATTTATTGCAGACTTAACGGATTTAAATTTATTGCTAATCAGTATATATCCACCAGCAGCAGTGATTATCAGATCATCGATATATTTACCATTAAAATTCTTTTTTTGAATAATATTGATAGCGTAATTTTGGTGGTAAGTGATTCTTTCTTTATTTTCAGTATATTTTGTTTTGTATAGTCCAATGATTTTACTCCGTAGGATTTTTGGATTTGTTACTGGGATACCGATTAGAAAATCAGGTTGATTGCCAAAGGATTGTATTGCAAGTCCCAGTCGCTTATCTATATCAACTCCCATTTCTTTAAGATCGGATGGGTTCGTTATATCAAAACCTAAATCTCTTTTTATATTATCTTTAAATGATCCAAATAAAAATCCAAATGATTCTCCAACAAGTTTATTTCCGATACTCTGTATTTTTGTACCCAAATCAGATATATCCAAATCCATATAAAGGGCATTATTTTTAGGTATAAATTGTGATAAACTATAACCAGAATTATAAATAAAAACTATTAGAATAATAATCACAGAATAAAATATTCTTTTCATGCAGAGACCTCAATATCTTTTATTATTGAGATAATAACGTAAAATTATACATTTTTGTCAAGAAAAAAATATTGATGTTGATATATATTATTGTAGAAGCCGATAAGGATATATGCTGATAATCTTCTGAATTTGAAATGATTAACGGATGGTTCGACTTCGCTCACCAACCGTTGTTGAAGAATTTAAAGATTATTGGTATACAAATATTGATTTAAATAGTATTTTATAAAATAACCAGTGAGAAAGCCCTTGATATTTTTAAAGAACTCCAATAATATATATACTCCAAATATCACACTATTTATTCTGTTCATTTCCCTGTTGTTAGTAATTACCGGGATTGGGGATATGTCTTCTTATTCTAAAAATAACAGAGAGCAAGATATACCGATTTATAAAGATGATCTGGTGTTAGAAAAACTCGATAAATACAAGGGTTGGAAAGGCACCTTTCCTCAGACGGTCTCTGCTCTGGCTGTTTCAAATTGGATCAGTAAGTTTCCTGAGAGATTATATACCAGTACGTCCTTAAAATCCAATAAAAATAAGAAAATATATTATGTGGGGATTGGGGGATATAGTTATTTTCGTGTCTATTTTGGGAAAGAAGATTCAAAGGATTCACTGGAACTCATTGAACAATTCAATAGTCCCTATCCAATTACTGCACTGGCGTTTCATCCCAATGGTAAGTATATAGCCAGTGGAGACAGTGAAGGAAATATCATATTGAGGGAAATCAAGGGGTATAAGACCACATTTAAACTGGGTAGCCATATCCAGACTAAGAGAACTCATAAAGGGTCTGTGACATCCCTGGTATTCTCTCTGGATGGACGATTTCTTATTTCCGGTGGAATTGATAAAAAAGTGAATTACTGGCAAATTAATATTTATCAAACTGGTACCTATTATACTCATGATAATTACGTGTCAAAAGTCATAGTGAGCCCTGATGGGAAATATCTTGCCAGTAGTAGTTTTGATGAAAGAATTATTTTATATGACTTTATTACCAAGAAAAAGACAATTTTACAGGATAACAAGCATAAGAATCCCTTTGGACACGATCATTGGATCAGTAATATCATTTTTTCAAAGGATGGGAAGGGATTGCTGAGTACTGATTATCAGCGAAAAGTATTCTGGTGGGATGTGAGTAATATCAAGAGTCCGACGTATAAATACTTAGGTAAACAGAGAACAGAGGTCTTGAGTATCTCTATTAATCCTGCCGGAACTATTGCCACTTCTGGAACTGATGGTCGGATTGTACTATGGAAGGGATTAAAAAAATCATCCGAGTTTGCTTACCATAATGGTGCAGTTAAAAATATTGCCTTCTCTCCTGATGGAAAAATACTATTTTCTACAAGTAATCGCGGAGATGTGATCCTACAGATGATTCAGTAAAATAGTATTTTTTAATTCATATTCAGTTACAATATAAAATCTATGTAATGCAAGACTGCAGCCATATCCAGCCAGAGGATAGATGATTTGAATTGGAGAGTTCGGAATGAGATTGTTTCGTTGCTCTAGTCTCTGTAATAACTAGTTCACGGAAAAATACATTAAAATGTCTGACAATTTTCCCATGAGGAGGTTGTTTTGTATATGTATTGGTGATCATTTGGTCATAGTGAGTGACATTATGTAGTATATTAGTGATTGGAAGTCGTTGAGGGATTTTTTTACGCCATCCATGTCATAGATTTGGGTCCTCATCTTTAAGTTATTTACCCATTTGAGTAGTGGGGAGTAATT
>DKAT01000072.1 GCA_002450905.1 Spirochaetia bacterium UBA6919 | reverse complement strand
TTACCCTTAATACTTCAGGTGGCTTAACAACAATAACCAACTCAGCTCAAGTTGAAGACCCTTTAACGATTAACACACTAAACTCGACGACTATTAATAATAGCGGAACTATAACGACTAATAATTTAAGTTCGTCAACAATTACTGGAGGCACCATCACTGGTAATATTGGAGGAAACCTAATAGCGGGTGAAGGTATTGATATATCAACATTGTCAGGCCTTACGACGATTACTAACACTGGCGGTTTATCAACATCAACACAATACGCGTTTCAAATAACAAGTAATTCGTTTAACAATGTTTCTTATAGTGCCGGGGGTGTTCTAAACTTTAATCAAATTGTATTCTGCACCCCTTCAATAGCCGATTACAATACAACAAATAAAAATTATGTGGTTCAAGTCCAAGGCTATTATCAGTTTGGTTTTAAATTGTATTTAAATAGTTCAACCACAACTGTAGCTCGTTTTGGAATATATAAAAATGGTTCTCTGCTTGGAATGGGTGGCGCTTATCTTGCTAACGCCGAAACAATTACAGTAGTTGCTTTATGTAATGTAGGAGACTTAATTAATGTTAAATGTGAAGTAGGAACGAATATATCAGTTTATATGGCACCACTCCATTCTTGGTTTTATGGTTATTTATTACAACCAAAAAATAATACAATTGACACTACAACTAATTTGACTATAAATAATTTGACAGCAGCAGGAAGTATAACCGCAGATGATGCCAACATTTTAGCAATTACATCTCCACTAATTTCATCTGATGTTATCACCTCAACAACCTCAATCAGCACGGTTACCGCTTATATATCGACAGCTAATATAACTGATGGAGATATTACAAATCTTAACGCAAATAATGTCTTATCTAATACAACTAATACTACAAATATTATTACAGAAGACGCCAATATATCTGATTTAACATGCAGCGCCGCAAATATTTCAGATTTAACATGCTCCACCGCAAATATTACAAATTTAACATGTTCCACACTAAATTACACCCCAAAAATGTTTTACGCTACTTACTCAGCTACGTCGGCTCTAGCAAATACCATTTTAGTATTAAACCCCGGGACAATATCAATAAATAATAGTTACGGTTATACAAATGGAGTTATAACGGTTCCTGATTCGGGATTTTATAGAATTTCCGCTCAAATCAACTATCAGAATAATACAACCCTCAGAATGTGTGGGGAGTTGGCTGGATTAATAAACGGGACTGAGTTGCAAGCCTACCCCAAGGGGTATAGCTACGCACGGGGAGCTAATGAAGGACGTTTTGCCTCAAGTGGTTTCCAGGATTGGCTTATTGAATTAACGGCGGGTAATAATATCCGCTTCTTTTTTACAGTGGCTTTGGGAACGTCAACGACATTTAATGGAACTTTAACTGGCATAACTTTATTAACTGGCACATATATATCAATTACTAAAATTAGTTAATTAAAAATAAAATAAAATAATCTAGTTTTTTTTATTTTATTTTCTAACCTAAATTATATATATAATGGAATCTAAAATAAATGAATTATCCGTGTCTGACGCCTCTAAGAAAATTTACTTATCAGTGTTTAAAAGAATGTTAAAATATGGTTTTGACATCAATAAAAAATTAACAATGAAAAACATTAACAAACTATTATCAAACGTTGAAAAACCAAGCAGCAAACTAGAATTTATTAATTTAATTATTGTCTTGGGTAATCCAGATGAAAAAATTTTAACAAACTTAAAAGAACTAAGAACAGAATTGAATAAATTAAGGTTGGTCAAAAACATAGATACAATGAACAAACTAGGTGAAAAATTAATGAGCTATGATGCATTTTTAACAATCTTAAATAAGTTATACGAAGATAAAAATTATAAAGACTTCATTTTAAACTACTTAATGATTATATATGGACTTAGAAACCTTGATTTAAATTTATTCGTGTGCCATAAGAAATGCAAAGAGATTGACCCAAAAACTAACTATTTAATTTTGAATGGTTCTAAAGTTCGTTATATTAGAAACGTTTACAAAACCGCCAAGACCTATGGACCCCAGGAACATATTATTAAAGACGAAAGATTGA
Organism: Spirochaetia bacterium UBA6919; assembly: GCA_002450905.1. Classification (GTDB taxonomy): domain Bacteria; phylum Spirochaetota; class UBA6919; order UBA6919; family UBA6919; genus UBA6919. Next base: position 1,715 of record DKAT01000072.1, on the reverse strand, counting down.
TAAACTCACTTAAAAACATTCAACCGGGTTTTATTCTTAATCAAACAACTACCCCAGGTAATGAATTAAAGAAGCGTCTGATATTAAAAGAAGCCCAAGCTTTTAAAATGATTATTGACCACTATTATGAATTAAAAGACACAGCTAAAATTAATGAATTATCAAAAACCAGGGGGACTAGTATTGACACTATTAAAAATTTCTATAACATAAACGCTAAACCAGAAATAATCCGCGAAATTTAAAACCTAAAGTCATTTCGAAGGGAATGAAAGTTATTTCGGAGGGAATAAAAAAAATAATATCTAGATAATAGTATATGAATATTGACACATTTATTTATGTTAAAAAGACCTCTTCTCAAATTATCGGAAATGATTTCCAAATTAACTTGATACCCAATAACGACCGCCCATTTAACAGCATTCAGGTAATTAGTGCGGTCATTGAAGCAGACGACCAATATGGAATGCTTGCCATCAGGTCAAATTTACAACCTTTAAATGCCTATTCCGTTGATGGATACTCAACGGCTTTATGTGTCTTTGACTATAATACCCAGTTGACCGCGGGGCATTTTTGTTATTCCTTAGCAGGATATGAGCAACCAAAATATGAAGTTTCAAACAGCCTAACTAATTTTAGAATTCGCATAATGGATGAGTCAGGTGTTCAACTTACTGAGCCTGAAGTTTTGCATTTTAGTATTATCTTCAAACTATCTTATTTTAACCCAAGAAGTCCGGCAATTGAATATAGAGCCCAAATCCCCTTTTAACTTAACTCTAGAACTTTATTATATAGTATATAAATATATAGGATATAATATATGGAACAACAAACTATTTTTACAATAAGAGCAGACCTCAAAGCAAAACGCGACGCTCTCTCGTTATGTCATGAAGAATTAAAAAAAGACTCAGATGATTGGAATAAATGTATTATCATATTGAGTCTATTAAATGGAATGATTGAAACAGTTAAAATTCAATTACAACTAAATAGCTCAGGTTATAAACTACTCCCCATTTTTATTTCATCACTAATAGCTATAATAAGTTCTCTTATTAAATTTAGAGACTACCCCAGAAGGATGGAGGTGTTAATTCAAAGCGTAGCAATGCTAACCGATACTTTAAGCAAATATAGAAACCACACAGAGATTGATGATGACCTAATTAGAGAATATAATAATGCCTTAGAAAAGTTAGAAACATCTATTTACCCTGATATTAGAAGAAAATATTTATATCTAGCCCATAAGAATTTATTAAGCATCATAAAGATGGAAGATAAATATTTTAAAGCGCTTGAAATGAAGCCAAACACAACGCCGGCGAGTTCGTCCAATAATTCCTGTAATAGTGATGAGGATAAAAAACCCACATTAAGTTCCCTCTTTAAAATATCTAAGTATAATGCCGAGCAAGAAGAAACCCTTTAAAATTCTGATGTGAGTGATGGAAAGCCAGTGAATATGCCCTATCGACCTATTCATTCTGATTGTTGTTTCTTGGAACCAGTAAAAAGTGGGAAAAATGGATATTCCAGCAAAAGTCTATATAGTAAATTGCTATTTTAGCTGATTTCCCACCTTTTTGGTTTTTCGTTGTTGGAATCATCAAAAGATATAACTGAATAGGGCGCCGGGGCGCCTCATCAGATGTAAACCATCTATTTAATCATATAGAGGTCAGTGAGGTAGGACCATTAAC
>DKAT01000118.1 GCA_002450905.1 Spirochaetia bacterium UBA6919 | reverse complement strand
GTCTGAAATTCTAGTCCACCTCAAGTTGGCACCATAGATTTTCGTAGAATTGTTTGTTGTGTAAGCCACTTTTGAGGATACCAGGTTTACTTCCAAGAAGTTCTTGCTTAGAATAACCTGTAAGAGACTCTAATGCGGGATTGACATATTGGATAATTCCCTGTTTATCGGCTATAATAATAGCTTCGGATGACTGCTCTATAGCGTATTTACGAAGATTATATTCATACTGTAGCTGATCCATAGTATTATTAAGTTCGACCGTTTTATCATTTAAAATATTATTGAGATATTCATGATTTTGTTTTAATGTATTCTCAATTTCTATTCTTGAAGAGATTTCTTTTGACAGATGGATATTTGAACGATGATCCCTGACAGATATGAGGATTCCCAAGAAAATAATGCCAAGAGAGATAACGATATTTATATATAGGATGTTATCGATGTCGCTATGGGTTGTGTGGTGGTGGATTATCTGATCAACAGATTGGATAAACTGATATGCGGTATCAGTGAATAATTTTGTCTGATTTACAGTGTTTGAAGAATTTAAAAGTATGTTGGCGTTGGAGACGAGTTTTGTAAAAAGATTTTTATGTTCTATTAGCCTGTTTATTTTGGGGTCTATGGACGTTGATCTATTTGATGAAGTGTTTGAATGGGGATCGATGTTATGTTTAGCTAGAAGATCATTAATGGAAGCGAGTAATAATTTTTCTGTTTCAAGATGGTTTGTGTGAAGTCCAGATCTGGTTGATAAAATTTCATGAGTATATTTGTGGATGAGGATTTTTTGATGGTTAAGGAGTTTGCTTTCCATCATATCTTGTTTGTGACTAATTATTTTTAAAGAAGTATAACCGGAGGATAGTATGATGATAATGAGGGGAATTGGATATAATAATTTTCTGTTATATAGGACACTAAGAAGTTTTTTCATATAAATTCCCCACTATAAAAAACCGAAGTACAGGTTATATACTGTTTATTATATTGAAAATCATTTGGTAGCGATAATTTTCAAACTGATGTAATAATTCTGCATAAAGACCCTTCGACAGGCTCAGGGTGACAATATCAGTTCATTAAATTGCACTACCAATCATTTTAAATTGATATTCATTGAAAAAGGTTTCAGAGTCTCGCCATAATAATAATGTTATGTGATCTTTTTTGTTATAAAGAACTTTCAGTATATATTATAAATTTTTTAATTGTAGTGAGTTATAATATTATATAAAATAGTCCTAATGACTATTACATTATATATATATAAATATAACTTATTTGAATTTGAAGTACAATATTTTTTTGATTTTTGTGGCTATGAGGATGGAGTTGTGATTTATGAGATAATTTTGGTTTTGGGGGTCAAGAGTTTTTCCCATGTGGGGATAGATAATTGATCACTCTTCAGTTGTTATTAAACTTATCATATAGTCAGGTTGTTTTTTAAAAGTGCTATAATTTGGAATGGATTTATTTGGGAATAAAAAAAGGTGAGATGCCTTTGTGACACCTCACCCTGGGAAGTTATGTATTTACAATTATCTTTTATTATTCATTTTCTCAATGTTTGCTTCGATTTTTTCCTGAGCATTACCGTTTTTATTGTCACTAACGTTCTCAAGAGCCTTTTCAAGACCTTTGTTTCCGCTATTGCTGTTAGAAGAAGATGTATTGTTAGATTCATTGACTGAAGTACTTGTTTGTACTGTGTTGTTAGATGTGCTGGTTACAGGTGCTGAAACATTAACTGGTTGAGAGTTGTTAGATGCTACAACTGGAGCACTTGTTTGTACTATATTGTTAGATGTGCTGTTTACAGGTGCTGAAACATTAACTGGCTGAGAGTTATTTGATGCTACAACTACTGGTGCACTTGTTTGAGATACATTATTAGATGTACTGGTTACAGGTGCTGAAGTACTAGCTGTCTGTTTGTTAGCAGATGCTGTTTGAGTTGCGGGCTTGTTGTTTGCAGTTTGATTTGTGTTTACTCCTGCGAAAGATTCTGGTATACTGCCTACCCCGCCATTTTGACCACATGCTACGAATAGTCCAAGGGTTGCAAGAAGGATAAGTCCTAAAGTTGTTTTATTTATTGTTTTCATTTTGTTGCTCCTTTCAAATTGTTACGTGAATATATATAGGAAGAAGTGTGCCATGTTTGTAAAATAATGATAAATATTTTTTATCTTATCTATATTTTATTAATTATAAGATTTATATTTTTTATTGTTCTACGAAGATTGTGAAAGAAATGAATCATCTTGCTCATATTATTATTAAAATAGGTGGTCATTCTGACACAAAGTATTTATTGATGATGCTCGATATATATTTTATAATATTAACATTATTTTATTTATATTCATCTGTGAACATCTATGGTATGTGAATTATTATTCCTATTTGTATAAGATTGACCCATAGTATGTATTATATTGCTGATTACAACTGATTCATCTTGATATTAGATATTCCTGTTTACGATTCTTTGGTATAATTTATTGATATTTTAATAAGATATAAAAATATAGAATAGGGTATTATCCTTTTTAAAGAAATGATCGATAAGAAGATATGAAAAAAATAGTTTTGATGATAATTTTTGCTGGATCACTCTTTCATAACGGGTTTTCATACAGCCCCCCGCACGTAGATTCCAAGGGACGATATGTCAACAATTATATCCGACTTGATTTACATTCCAGGGCTAAAAAAGTTTTCTATTATAATGATCAGGGAAAATTTTGGTATACAATGGAATATACTTACTCCATTCTTCTATCAGGTGTGGGACGCTATGTTGTGTCCAGGGATTCCTATATGATGATTGATGGAGAGAAGCATTTTTTTAAGAATATCCTGGTAAATAAGCAAGAGGACGATACTTTTACAATAGGTAAGATCACAATTCCCAGTTCGACGAAGGATATCGTTGTGAGTAATGTTTCAGTTTATTGTGTTCTTGTGGACTCTGATAATCAAAATAAGTTAAAAATAAGTCAGAGGCTTCAAATTAGTATGTCCCAGGATCATCGTTTTGTAATTAGAGGAACAAGAAATTAGTATTCCCTTTGTGAGAGTGGTTTGCCCTTTTCCTGTTTGGATAATTCAATGAGTTCCTTATCATTATATATTTTCCTGGTTCTGGTACTAAGATTTATTTCTTGTTTGTAGATGAAATTAGCGAGAGGGTAATGATGAATTGCCTCCAGAACTATTTTCTGACCATTTTCTAAGTAGTTTTCATTGACTCCCTTGGCTTGGGACATGTGTTTCGCATTTTCAGACGTTACTCTAACATGGAGAGCGGTGATGGACAAAATATGATTGTCTATGCTTGCTGGGATCAGAATTTGAGGACTCCACTTTCTTGTTTCACCCTGTTTCAATCGGTTGTCAGCTATTTTTTTTGCTGGATCCCATTTCCATGTCTGTCCTATTCTATACTTTGTTTTTACGAGAGATTGGCCTGATGCGTCTTTAAGTTCAGCGATAACAAGAATAAATCGCTCAGGATCTGCAGTGGGAAGCCAATGGCCTGCATTCTTGTTTGTGAGATGGAGTGATATATTAAGATTTTTACCGGGGATAATATTTTTTAACGGATCTAGTTTCACCTGAAGAGCTGAATGATAGCCCCTTTTAATGAGGTGGTCATAGTCCTTAAACCATTTGGGAAGACCACTCCCTACCCAGTGATGCTGATGACCTTCCCTTATTGGGAGATTTGTCATATGAGGGACTGCTCTCCTTTTTTCAGAGGGCATGTGGCAATTTATACAAGTCATATTCTTTTTAAATTCTTTTTTCACATCTTTCTGGCTGTTAGAAAGCTCTTTGAATGAATCAAACCAACAGATAAGATTTTTAGTAAGTCCTTCCCCTTTGGGATCATGACATCGATTACATATATTTTGAAGGAATTCAGGGTCTTTTTTTACAGGGTGTGGTGCACTTTTTGTACCAAACGAGCCGATGATATAACTATTACCAATAGAATCCTGTCGAATGTGGCATGCAGCACAGGTGATGGCTTCCTTTTGGAGTTCCTTATTGAAAGAGGGATTTTTTTTGGATATGGGTTTAAAGATATCATTATTTTTGAGGTGAGTGATAATTTCTTCCCGCTGGTTCTGGATGGGGATGTGGCAATTGAGACAGATCCATTTTGGGGAATCGTGTTTTGAGAGTTCAGCTTGGAATTGAATGTCAGCCAGGGCTTTTGAATGAGTACTCTGCTTCCATTCGTCGTAAATCTGAGTGTGGCATGCCCTGCAGTTTTGTGCACTAATACCCCCAACACCATTGACAGGATTGAGATTTGGTACTACAAAGGCATAGCTTTGGGTTTTAATATTAAATCGCTTTTCAAGAGGTGTTTTTTCGGGAGCCTTTTTAGTACATGTCCAGAAGATAAATAGAGATATAAGAATTATGATATACCGCATCAAGACCCCCGTATTATATATTTAATTATCTTTTATTTTTATTATTAGCTTTTTTATTTTGATCCGCTTTTTTGGGATGTTCATCTTTTTTAGGCTGATCTTTTTTTGTGTCAGCTCCATCATCTTTTAAGAGATATCCAGCTTCCTTACCTCTTTTTTTAGGATTCCAATAGTCAAATAATTTAGAGAAGTACAAATCTTTTTTGACTGGAGATTCTAATTTAACAAGTGAATGTGGGAAGTTCTTGTCAAAGTAATAAACACTAGGTTTGCCGCCATAAACGACTGTTGTCTTAATGACATCACGATCATATATCTTCTCATTTGATGGTTCATTGGTGATTTGAGCTTCACTGATTTTAGGAAATCCTTTAATATC
>DKAT01000030.1 GCA_002450905.1 Spirochaetia bacterium UBA6919 | reverse complement strand
TATTGATTATTATTTGGAGATTTGTCATTTTCTGATTTAATCGAATTAACATAAAAGCGAAATTGGCCTTTAAATAACTTTTCACCCATCTGGTTTTCAGATATGATTTTAAATTTTCCTAGCATCTTTCGATTTAACCTTGTGTATTTTACATTATTAAAGAATATATCTTGTTTAGAAAGGGTTTGAAAAAGTATTGTATCTCCCACTTTGTCTTCGAGGGTAAATAAGATTTTGGGATCACTACCTTTAGTTATTGATGGAATTAATAGAATAATAACAAGAAATAAGATGAGTTTAATAATTTTATTAATCTGATTCATTTAATTAATCTATTTATCGTTCACTGAAATGTCAATCCGATAGAACTCAATTTAAAATTTGTTAAGATCAGGATTCTAATGCAACAAACTTACTTATGACATACTATTTTATATATTTACCTGAATACTGTAACAGTCTTGCCAAAATGTTTTTTATTTGAGATAATTTCAACCGATTTTTTTAATTGAATATCATAATCAATATCAAACAGTTGCAGACCTTTACGTTTGGACTGATCTTTTAATTTTCTTTGAATGTCTGTTAGCTTTAAAGTAATTCCTTTGCTTGTCAATAATTTATAAAATTCGTCTACTTGATTTTTTGTATAACGAGGGTATTTTTTTATGAATTCTTTAATATATTTCCCATCAAATAATTTTTTTTCCATATAAATTTGTTCAAAATCTAGTTTTGGAAGTTTTACTTCAATATCCGGTTTAATTCCCTTTCCATGGATACTTCGGCCAGCTGGTGTATAATACTTTTGAATAGTCAATCGCATGGCAATTTCTTCATGACTACGCTCAAGTTTTATAATGGTTTGCACAGATCCTTTTCCAAAACTTTTTGTACCGATTAAAATAGCTCTTTTTGTGTCCTGCAAAGCTCCAGCAAATATTTCTGAAGCGGATGCACTGCCTTCATTGATTAAAATAACAATAGGAATATCATAAGATACTATCGTATTATCTTTGGAAGCATAAAACACCTGATTTTCTTTTTCATATCTTCCTTTGGTATAAACAATTTTTCCACTATTTAAAAACATATTGACCACTTTAACAACTGAACTTAAGAGCCCTCCTGGGTTGTTTCTTAAATCTATAATAAGTTTTTTCATTCCACCCCGGTTTAGTTTTTCAAGTTCCACCTGAAGTTCATCGGGGGTTTTCATAGAAAATGTGGTGATTTTAAGATATGCCAAACCTTTATTTTTATTAATAAAACCTGATTTTACACTCGGTACATTTATGATGGCTCTTGTGATTACAAATGGGATAAGGTCTAAAGCTCCTTCTCTTGCAATTTTTATGGAAACACGAGTACCCGGATCCCCTTTCAATTTTTTAACTACTTCTTCGATTTTCATACCCCGTGATGTTTTTCCTTCGATTTCGACAATTTTATCCCCTGGTTCAATGCCTAGTTTATAAGCTGGACTGTCTTCTATTGGGGCTATAACTGTGGGATATTCATCTTTTATAGTAATAACAATTCCAAGACCTCCAAAAGCACCTGTAGTACTTTCTTTTATTTCTTTAAACTCCTTTTCATTAAGAAAGCTGGTGTGATCATCTTTCAGCGACTCAAGCATACCTTTGATTGCACCGTGCATCAGATTTTTATAATTAATTTTAGAATCGTCAACATACCATGTTCGGATGTATGTAATGGCTTCCTTGACAAGCTCAAAATATTTTCTTTCATTGTCTTCATTGGATGAATTTCCAATTGAAGAACAAAATGGGCTGAATTGAAGAATGATAACAAATAAAATTATGGATATCCAGATGTATCTTTCATTTTTAATATATTTTTTCATGATATTTTCCAAATTGAATTTCAGTATAATAAATCAAATATAATACAAATTATTCTTTTTTCATAAGAAATTTCATAAAACTACTCTCTTTCGATTCCTTATTTACAATTATAATTAAAAGTAGAAGATAATTTTAAAAATCAGAGCTGAAAAGATCGATAAAATAGTTGATTTAGTCAATTCTATAATGACATCCCATGCTATTTTTATTACTCAGTGCTGATCTTACAACAACGAAAGAAGTGATCATACCATTTCTCAGTTCAATTAAGTCTTTAGTAAGTAATGATTCTTTATAAAACTGTTCGATACGATGGGATAGATATCCGAGGTCTGCTAAAGCCCTTGTTAATCTGCGTTTTGTACGAATTATACCTGCGTAATTCCACATGGTTGTACGAATTGTCAGCCAATCCTGGAATAATAATATAGGATCCATCTTACGAGTTGTTTTAACATCTTTCCAGGGGGAAATTTTATTAAATAGAGAAGTATCTATATTGGTGATTGTATTAATTATATCTTTTCCAGAACGAATACCCCATACCAAACCTTCAAGAAGTGAAATACTGGCAAGGCGATTAGCACCATGCACCCCTGTACAAGAGACCTCACCTATGGCATACAAATTATTTATATCTGTATTCCCATCCAAATCGACTTTAATACCACCACAAAAATAATGGGCTGCTGGTACAACGGGTATTGGAGATTTTATTATATCTATACCCAGGCTAAGACAATGATTATAAATGGTTGGATATCGTTTAGACAGATCAATCCCCTTTTCTGAGATTGGAGAAGTATCTAGAAGGACATATCCCTTATCCGTTTTATGTAATTCCTCATAAATAGCACGTGAAATCACGTCTCTTGGAGCTAAATCCCTCATACTGGGTTCATAAGATTCCATAAAATATTTGCCAGTATGATCTTTTAATCTTGCTCCTTCTCCTCGTAAAGATTCAGAAATAAGAAATCTGTTTGCATCTCTATGAAACAATGTTGTAGGATGAAATTGGACATATTCAGCATTGATAATCTTTGCTCCAGCCCGATATGCCATCGCTAGTCCATCCCCTGTAGCACACCCAGGATTAGATGTGTACAGGAATATATTCCCAACTCCTCCTGTAGCAAGGACAGTTTTCTTTGCGAAAAAGATTTTTACCTTCTCTTCCTTGCTATCATAAACATAAGCACCAAGACACTTATTGTCTTCGTATATATCCAGCGGATCATTTGAGTGGTGATTTGTTGTAATAATATCAATAGCAACATGATTCGTGTATACATTTATAAGGGGATTATTTTCAATCTTAGAAAATAATTTATGTATGATTTCACTTCCTGTGTGATCCTTAACAAATAGGACGCGACGAGTTGAATGTGCTGCTTCATAAGTGCGAAGAAGATTCCCATTTTGATCTTTATTAAAATCCACACCGATTTGTGAAATTAGAAAGTCATTAACGAGCTTTGGTCCTTGTGTAGCCAACATTTTAACTGCTTTGTGATATCCAAGTCCATCTCCAGCAGCTAATATATCCTGAATAAGCAATTCTGGATTGTCATCAATACCTTCACCTACAATACCTCCCTGGGCATATTTAGTATTAGATTCTTCTATGGAAGGCATTTTATTTATTAAGGATACCTTAATGTTTTTATTAGCAAGTTCCAGAGCACAACATGCTCCAGCAATTCCGCTACCAATAATTAATACATCAGATTCTATTATACTTATCATACTTAAAAGATCAGACTACGATTTTATATTTTAATTACCAATTAATACCTTACATGAATCTTAGCTTCTTATTTATTTAGTGATAAATTATTATAAAATAAAAAAGAAAAATATTTCTACAGCCAACTATAAAACGTTTTCTTTCAAAGATTTGAGAAGCTATTTTAATAATATTTTGTCCGGCATCAACAATATTTAAACATACATAAATATCAGTATAATTAAAAATTGATTAAAAGTAAATTCATAATTAGAAAAATTATGATTTCTTACCTATATATTTTTTTAACATGAATTCATAAACATTATATTTTTATATAGTTATAAATAAATATCTTACTTTCATTAGTACTCACCTAAATTATTCCCAATGATTTTTATTTAAATATAAACAAGTCAATTTTGTAGAGGTCTACAGTATAATTTATACAATATCAAATATACACAGGATTAAGCGAAGGATCTATTGACAAACCTTGACTCCCATATTATTTTATTTGAAATGAATACAACAAAAACACATCCTATCATTCATAAAATCCTTGATTTAAAGCGAATCACATCGGAAGAAGCTCTTGACCTCTACCACAATACAGACCTCATCACACTGGGCAAACTGGCAAATCACATCCGCATACACAAGACCCAACCTGATATTGCAAGCTACATCGTCGATCGGAATATTAACTATACAAATGTTTGTATAACTCACTGTCATTTCTGTGCCTTCTACAGGAAACCAGGAGATAATGAGGGGTATGTTCTACCTGATGAAATTATCCAACAAAAAGTACTTGAAACAAAATCTCTGGGTGGAACAGGTATATTAATGCAGGGAGGATTAAACCCCTACTTAAAACTGGATTACTATAAACATCTCTTAGAACTCATCAAAAACACCAGCGAAATCCACATCCACGGCTTCTCTCCCCCAGAAATTGTTTACCTAAGCCAATTAGAAAAAAAATCCCTAAAAGATATAATCAAAAGTCTTATAGATTCAGGCCTGGATTCTATTCCCGGAGGTGGTGCAGAAATCCTTGCTGATAGAGTAAGAAATGAAATTAGCCCAAAAAAATGTTCTTCTGAAGAATGGTTATCAGTTATGGAAACTGCCCATTCACTTGGGTTAAAGACAACCGCCACCATGATGTTCGGACACATCGAAACCATTGAAGAAAGAATAGAGCACCTTGATAAAATCCGTCATCTACAGGATAAAACAGGAGGTTTTACAGCCTTCATCCCCTGGACATTTCAAAAAGGCGATACCCCCTTAGATGCTAAATCTATATACAGCCACGAATATTTAAAAACCCTCGCCCTATCCCGTATCTATTTAGATAATTTCACCAACATACAGGGTTCCTGGGTCACTCAGGGAGAACAAATCGGTCAACTATCCTTAAGTTTCGGTGCCAATGATCTGGGTTCAATCATGATCGAAGAAAATGTGGTCAGTTCAGCAGGAACATCTTTTGAAATGACAGAAAATAAAATCCGCAAACTCATTGAGGAAGCAGGATACAAACCCTTCAAACGCAACACCCTCTACAACAATATGCCCAATTAATTTCGAGCCAATCCTATGGAAATCTTAACCCATCCCAAAGAAATGCAATCAAAATCTCTATCATTGATCCGGCAAAACAAATCCATAGGTTTCGTCCCTACAATGGGAGCCCTCCACGAAGGTCATCAATCTCTTATTCGCGAATCCAACAAGAATAATGACATCACTATAGTAAGCATTTTTGTCAACCCAAAACAATTTGCCCCTCACGAAGACCTCAACAAATACCCCCGCCCTATAGAACAAGATATTAACAAATTAAAAGAACTCCAGGTCGATATCCTTTTTAAACCAGAAGTCGAAGATATGTATCCCAATTCCTTCTTAACTACAGTGGAAGTCCAGGGTTTAACCAATAAATTATGTGGACTGTCTCGTCCAGATCATTTTAAAGGGGTAACAACGATTTGTACGAAATTATTTAACATCATGATACCAACAATATCTTATTTTGGACAAAAGGATTATCAACAAGCACTTATAATAAAACGACTAGTGGAAGATTTAAATATTCCAATGAAAGTTAAAATAATGCCAATAGTACGGGATCACCAGGGATTGGCACTCAGTTCAAGAAACCAGTATCTATCAGAGGATATGATTAACGAAGCTCTGAAATTAAATCAGGCATTAAAATTATCAAAAGAATGGGTAAAAGAGGGGGTATTAGATCCGGCTGAATTAAAGATTAGGATAAGTAACTTTCTTTTAAAATCGACCCATATAATAATTGATTATATTGAAATCTGTGATCCACAAAATCTTGAACCTTTAAATTATATCAATAATTCACTATTTATAGGTTTAGCCATTTATATCGATAAAGTCCGTTTAATTGATAATGCCATCATTGAATATTAATAATGATTAATACGAAATTTTCATAAAATAAGTATATAATAACTTCAATTCAAATACTCAACTCATGGGAGAAAGATGGGAAAATCATGGGAAAAACACTTATACAAATAATATCATTTTTTGAGAATTTTCTTCTCTAATTCCCACAACAACTTTACCATTAAATAACTTTTTAAACTTTGGATTATAAAAACTCTTTAATCAGATGATAAACTTCTTCAACAGTTACTGAAAATCCATTTTCTTTAAGTATCTTATAAACTTCCTCATGATCTTTATAAAGTTGATTATATAAATAAGATATTACTTTAATTAGACGTTTATTTTCTTTTGAAAAATCAGTATCTCTTTTAAAGCAAAATAGTTTTATCAGTTGAGTATCAAAAATAAAATAATAATCAACAAGTTTTCGCGTATCTTCCTCATATGCCAAAACTTGATATACCAGAGCTTTTTTCTTACTATCCCTATTAACGAAATCATCTTTTATTTTGGTGTAGTTAATATTTCGGCCAAGTTTATTCAGTTCACTGACAAGGATATTAATCATACAATTTACTTTGTAAGCCTGGTTACGAATGTTTTTTAGATAGGGTATTTTTAAGTCAGAATCAAAGATAAGCTGGAATGTACTTTTATCGTTAAGACGATAGTTATCCTTGACCAATTGATTGATAAAACTCTTAACTCTCGTGGTATCGTTTAACAAAGCGTTTTGAGTCATTTCCCCTCCAAAATCGAGTAAAGTCTTTTGTAGAATTTCGGTTATTCTTAAATAAGCATTAGTTTTTTTGATCGATTTAAATTTTATTCATATATATTAGAATTCGATCAAACTGAAAATAGGTTTATTCAATTTTTCCCGAGCATTTAAAAAAAATAACTCAACAAGGACACAAATCTCTTCTATTGATCCTCCTAGCGTTTCAACTAGTTTTATAATAGCGTGGAGTGTTCCGCCAGTTGCAATTAAATCATCAACTATTAAAATCTTATCCCCTTTTGTGATAGCATCTTCATGGATTGTCAATGTGTCAGTTCCATATTCAAGTTCATAACTTTCACTAATGACTTTGGATGGGAGTTTTCCTGGTTTTCTTACGGGAACAAATCCTGCCCCAATAAGATATGCCAATGGGCTACCAACTATAAATCCTCTTGATTCAGCAGCAACTATTTTCGTAATTCCTTTGTTCATATAACGCTTTGCCAGTTCATCTGTGGATTGTTTTAAACCCTGAGGATCTTTCCAAAGAGTTGTTATATCTTTAAATAAAATACCCTGTTTAGGGAAATCTGGAACATCTCTGATAAGTGATGATAAATCCATTTATAACTCCTAATTTTTTAAATAATTTATGGGATTCACAAACTGATTATTATACCATACCTTGAAATATAGCAAAACTTTTTGAGAATGATAACTCGATATAATTTTTTCTTGCGATTTTACTATAATTCCTTCCTTAACAAGTGAGCTTGCATTTTTTACAGAATAAACAGTATGTAAATTGCTATTGTGCTTAATGATAACTGTTAGACCATTTCCTCTTAAATAACCAACAAATATGACTTTTCCAGCGGAAGAAGATCTTATAAAACGACTTTTTCCCTGAATTTGTATTCCACTTGAAAATAATTGATGTTTATTCCCAAATGATTTTATGATACTCCCATTTATAGGCCAGTAAAGTTTTTTTGAAGAATAATGTAATCTATTATTATAATTAGTTTTATAATTATTACTGGAATTATTTCGATTATATTGTATTTTGAGGATCATTCCTTTTTTTAATTTATTATTGGCTATATTATTTAAACTTTTGATAGATTGAACTGAGGTATGATATTTTCTTGATAATGAATATAAAGTTTCACCATATTTTACTTTGTGATTGATGATAGATTTACTGTATGATTTGGAATTTAATACAGTAATAATGACAAATATGACCATCCAGAAATATTTTACCACGTTAGCGTTCCATAAAGTTATTAGTCCATAATCTAATATCGAGTTTTTACATTGATAAGTTTAGGTGGGGTAAAATTTATTTTATTATTTTAATAACTTAATGGGATGGTAAATGAAAATTGTGTACCGACTTGAGGTTCACTTGAACAAGTTATTTCTCCTTTGTGTCCTTCGATGATTCTTTTGCAAATAATAAGACCGAGACCCGTTCCTTTCTCCCCTTTTGTGGTAAAAAATGGTGACCAAATGTTATTCAGAGTTTCTTTTGGCATACCTACACCATTATCAATTACATGGACTATAACGTGTTGATGATTTTTTTCAGTTTTTATAAGAATTTCGCCATCGTTATCGACTGCATGGGCAGCATTTCTGATAAGATTTAAAAGGACTTGAAGAATTTTATTTTTGTTTATCATCACATTTCCGTCATAATTTGACTGGAGAGATATATTTTTATTTTTGACATCAGGATCGATTTTACCAATTGTGATTGCTTCGTCGAGTATATTATTAAGATTGTAACTTATAAATTGGTATCTTATGTCTTGATTTTTTGCAAGACTTCTCAATTCATCCATTAGACTGAGCATCCTGTCTCTGCTATCATAAATATATTTTGCATATATCTTTTCCTGTTTGTTATTACCTGGTGGAATCTTGTTCAGAATGAAGTCTAGAAATGAAATGGTGTTTAATTGATTCTTGATTTCATGGATTAATCCAGCGGTAAGATCCCCGATAATAGCTTTTTTTTCTTTTTCAACAAGAACATCCTGAGTTATTTTTAACTCATTTAATGTATCAGTAAGGGTTTTATTTTTATCTTGCAATTCAGTTATAAGTCTTTTATTTTCTTTTGTTAAAAAATAATTTTCAAACGCACCCTTCAATACCTGTCGAAGTTCTTCTTTATTCCAGGGTTTTACAATATACCGAAAGACTCTTCCCGTATTAATAGCATCAATTAGAGCTTCAATATCGGTAAATCCAGTAAGTATCATTCGGATAGTATCTGGAAAGTCTGTTATTATTTCTCCAAGAAATTCGATACCAGTCATTTCTGGCATACGCTGATCTGTAATGATAATAGGTATTTCCCCTTCATTTTTTAGTATTTCCAGAGCATCTTTTGCAGAGGAGCATGTAATGATATGATATTCTCTTTTAAATGCAATTTCAAACATCTCTAGATTGCGAGGTTCATCATCTATATAAAGGATTTTAAAATCGTCTTTTGAGAAATTCATAAATTAATTATATTCCCTCTTTATGAATAATTGGTAATTTAATGATAAATTGGGTACCTTTTTTTTCTTCACTTTCAACTATGATTTTACCATTATGATTTTTAATAATTTCATAACTTATAGATAGACCAAGTCCAGTACCTTTGCCAACTTCTTTTGTCGTGAAAAATGGATCGAATACTTTAGATAAATTTTTTTTGGGGATACCAATTCCTGTATCAGAAATGGTAATTTTTAAATATTGAGATAATTTTTCTGTTTTGATGGTAATTTTACCTTTCTCAGGAATTGCTTGTATTGCATTTGAAAGTATATTCATTAATACTTGATTTATTTTATCTGGATGACAATCGATTTCAGCATCATCAGTATACTCCTTAATAATCTCTATACGGTTTTTAAATTGGTTAGACAACAAATTCAGGTTAGAATCAATATATTCATTCATATTTATATTATGAATTTCTTTTTGTTGGGTTCTGGAAAATTGTTTTAAATCGTTGATAATTTTAACAGTTCTTTGAGAACCTTCTAAAATTCCTTTTAACAAAACATTGATATCCTGAACCGTTTCGTCATAGTAAATATGTTTTTTTAATAATTTTACCTGTTCTATATACGTTCTCAGTTCCATATTTTCTATATTATCTAATTCATCATACTTATTTAATAATTGATTAATTTCATTCCATCTTTCACTAAGGGTATTTACACCCGATGAGATAAAATTTACTGGATTATTCATCTCATGGGCTATTCCAGCTAACAATTGCCCTAGAGAAGCCAGCTTTTCAGATTGTACCAGCTGGACCTGGGCTTTTTTGAGTTGATTTAAAGCATGTTCAAGCTCTTCATTTTTTTGTCTGAGACTTATTTCTGCCTTTTTACGGTCTGTAATATCTGTTACTACACTTGTAACACCTTTAAATTGCCCCTTTTCATCCATGATAAAATTGGGTGAGACATAGACATGAAGTATTGAGCCATCTTTGCGTTTAATATCTTTTTCTATAATTTGTGTCATGGAGAGGTCTGTAGTGAAAACAGGAAATTCATATACTGTTCTGGTAAGCCCTTCAGGGGATTTAATTTCTCTTTCCAACGAATAATTAAAATAAATATTTCCGAACTTTGCTTGGGATAAAAATTTACTGAAAGAAGGGTTATCTCTAACATGCCATTCTGAATCAGAGGGGATTTTCCCTATAATTTCTTCTTTTGAATACCCTGTCATTTCATATAACTTACGATTAGCAAAAGTGATAAATCCATTTTCATCCTGTTTTATAAGCCCTTCATTCATGGTCTCAATGAGTTGTCGGTATACTTGCTCCTGCTTAATAACCTGTGTTTCAGCTTGTTTGAGGGCTGTGATATTACTTCCGTAAACATGGACAACATTTAAATCATTTAAGCCTTTGATGGTAAATTGATAATATTGATTTTCGATTATTGAAGTAAATTCTGTTGTATTATTTTTATTTATAAAATCCTTAATATTTATATTTAAGTCTTTAATTCCTGGTAAAATATCATCAATTTGATACTCCTGTTTGGGATTTATCCCCAACACCTGGACACAAGCAGGATTTGCCATTATAACCTTTCCTGAATTACTGAAACGAATGATTGGCGCAGGATTATATTCAGCAAAACTTGCTACCTGGCGAATTTTATCCTCAGACTCCTTTCTCTCGGTGATATTTCTAGTAACAGTGATAATACCTTCGATCTGAGCAGTAATGGGGTGTCTCATCACCTGTGCACTTGATTCACACCAGATATATTCACCATTTTTTTTACTCCAACGATATGAGAAACGAATGATTCCAGAACCTCTTAGGACAATTGAATGATTTTCTTTATAGTCAGAAATATCATCTGGATGTAGAAATTCATAAGGTGACTTTCCGAGCAATTCACTTGTGTTATATCCCAATACAGAACGGGAACTTGGCGAGACATAGAGGAAAGTCGCATCCATATCCGATGTATGTTTTGAGATAAGATCGCTGGAATGCTCAGCAATCAGGCGAAAAAACTCTTCACTTTCTTTCAGTTTCTGTTCATATTCCTTTTGCTGGCTTATATCTCTTAAAATAGCCTGAAGGAGTAATTTCCCATCAATTTCAATTGCACTTACAGTAACATCTACTGGTATTTCCAGACCATTTTTATGAATTATACGACAAGTTCTCTGGATGGTATCGATTTTTTTTCTCATTTCCTGGCACTTAAATTTTTCTAAATAAGTTTTATCAGTTTCTTTACGAAAGAAATCAAAATAATCAAATCCGATCATTTCCTGATGAGATCTTCCAAGTAGTTCTTCTGCTTTTTTATTTGCATCCGTGATTTGCTGATTATTTCCATCTATGAGGAATATAGCATCCCCTGCAGTTTCAATGAGTTTTTTATATTTATTTTCAGACTGGATTAATTGCTGATTTGCTATTTTTAATTCTTCCAGAGCGTTTTCTAATTGTTTTGACTGTAAAACTTTTTCTGTGACATCATCAAATACACCGATAGCACCGATAATTTCGTCCTGAATTGTTAAGGAGGCACCTATAAAATTTAAATAACGTGAATCCACTTTGATATGACGTAATTCCCCAAAGGTTTCTTTATTTGTAAGAGCTTGTTTAGCTAATTCACTGAGTCCTGATTCAATAAAAATTGGATCATTGAGAGGATTGATTCTAGTTATATCAACATCCTCTTCCTCGCATTCACGTGGTTTTGGAAATAAACGTTTTGCAGCAGGATTATAATCCTTTACATATCCATCTTTATCTAAAATATAAGTTGCCAGGGGTGCATTTTGGAATATGGCCTCAAAATATGCTTTCGCTTGTTCTAGTTCTCTTGCCTGGAGGACTTTTTCTGTGACATCATCCATCAGAACTATAAATCCCCGTGTTTTACCAGCAATAATCAATTGGGATGCGGTGATATTTACTATACGATATTCATCTGATTTATCTGAACGGATTGTTACATTCTCAATTTTTGATTTCTGCTTGCCATCAATAAATACATCTTTAATTACATCATAAGCCTTTGTGGTTTTTAAATAAGGATCAGACAATATGTTTAATCCAATGTTAGATCGGTCTTCCGGGTCATTAAAAATACGATTCATTGCCTGATTATGATCAATGACGACTCCATCCTGATCCACAATCATCATTGCCATGGGGGCATTCCTGAATATAGCTTCGAAATATGCCATGGACTGGAGTTCATCAAGAATTTTATCCTTATCCATGCGTATGGTATAATTCATGGAAACGTATTTGGAACGAATAATGCCCTTTTGATCCAGGATATATGTAGCAGGTATAGGAAGATTTGTGCTATGATCTGAATTTCTTTGAGATACATCTACACCTAGATAATTCTTATAAACATTTTGAATATCAGAAGGTAAATAATATTGTATATTATAGTTTTTTATAATATTCTGGTCTGGATCACTGAGAATAGGATAATCCACATTGAATTGCAAAGCAGTATTATAATTATCTTCTATGGGCTGAGGTGTAATCACGAGTAGTGTAGCATTTATTTCCTGCATTTTCATATGCTTAGATTTTAGAGATTTTAATTCTTCTGTACAAAAATGACACCAACTCCCTCTGATAAATGATAGAATTACAGGTCCTTTATTGAGATAATCTGACAGACAGATTGAATTATTGTATTGATCTTTTAGGCAGAATAGAGGGGCTTTTTCACCTAACTCGAGTCCATTTGGTGTTTTTTGAGGATCAAGAAAATTAATTGTTTTAGAGATATGATCTTTCAAATGATCTAATTTATTTTCCTGGATAACTTGATTCAATTGATCATTTGGAGTCATATTTACATCCTATATTATGGGAAAGATTTATGTATATTATATTTGTTGAAATGATATAATATAAGGATAATTTGTCAAAGTTATAATTCATTTAATGATTTGTTTTTGGAGGCGGCGGGAATCGAACCCGCGTCCTAGAACAAGCCAACTTAAGTATCTACATGCTTAGTATGTGATTTAAAATTCAAGAAATAAAGGGGTTCACCTACGGACCTTATTATATCTCTAGTCTGTTTAGTTTCACTGAAAGTCCAGACTGCTTTACAGCTATCCTCAAGATCATTTACACCTTACAAAAAATACTTGAGGCACTATTTTATGTAAGATGGCTGCTTTAATTAAGCAGCTAAAGCTAGTTGTTCGTTGTCAACTAAATTCTTGAAACAGTTTTACGGGATATTCCAGCCCGACATGCAACTTAAGCCTCTTCCATTCCAGTCGAAGCCGTTCGCCCCCCAGATATTAAACACTTGATCTATTAAAATTAATCAACAAAAGAAAATTTCATACCCTTTTTTATTTTATTTTTTTTAAACCAATTTTTATTGACTTCTAGAGCATATTTAGCTTCCTTAGAGCTTGTAGTACTATCCAGAGATCTTGGTTTCATTGTGTGATATTCAATTAATTTTTTATTTTCGTCAAAGAAGCCGATATCAAGCGGAATATAGGTATTCTTCATCCAAAATGACAATATTTCTCTATACTCAAAGATAAACAGCATTCCATGGTTATCAGCCAGGGATTTCCTGAACATAAGTCCGCGTTGATGTGCCTTTGGCGTATCTGCTATTTCAACAATTAATTTTTTATTATGAATAATTATTTTCTGTATTTTAAAAGAAATTTCTTCTTCTGAAGCATAATTATTGATTACAAATGATAATAAAATAAGTAAAATAATTTTTTTATACATTTCATACACCTTTTGATAAAATATCAGTAGTTGATCTCAAAATTATTTTTTGCTCTTTATATTATTTAAGATAATTAATTATGTATAATTTTCAAGAGAAGTTTTTAATATTTAACCCAAGTTGCTTTTTATAAA